>NZ_JBIWAQ010000015.1:0-112268 GCF_044760155.1 Kitasatospora sp. NPDC098652 | reverse complement strand
ACGGTCACGGTTGAAGCCACCCGAACGGCCACCACGGTCGTCACGGTCACGGTTGAAGCCACCGGAACGCTCGCGGTCACCGAAGCCACCGGAACGCTCGCGGTCACCGAAGCCACCGGAACGGCCACCACGGTCATCGCGGTCACGGTCACGGCCGAAGGCCGGACGCTCGCTGCGCGCCTCGCGGTACGCCGGGGTGCGCTCCTCGACCTGCGGCGCGGCGGCCGGAGCCTCGGCAGCGGCCGGGGCGGCCTCCTCGCCGGCCTCGGCGGACGCGGCCGGGGCCTCGTCCTCGATGCCCAGCTCGGCCCGCTCGCGCGCCGCACGGGCGGCCAGGCGGTCGGCCTCCTCGCGCAGCTCGGTGGCGCGGCGCTGCGCGCGCTCCAGCTGGCGGGTCATGTCGGCGAGCTCGCGCTCGGCGGCACCGGCGATGTTGGCGGCGCTCTCGGCCTGGACCTCGGTCAGCGAACGGGCGCCGGTGATCTTGGCGACCTCGGCGTCGAAGGCGTGGTCCAGGATGTGGCGGCTGGCGTCGACGCCCGCGTCCTCCATCAGGCGGAAGACGCCGCGGCGCTGGTGCGGCAGCACCAGGGTGACGACGGCGCCGGAGCGGCCGGCCCGCGCGGTGCGGCCCGAGCGGTGCAGGTAGTCCTTGTGGTCGCCGGCCGGGTCCACGTTGAGGACCAGGTCGATGCCGTCGACGTGGATGCCACGGGCGGCGACGTCGGTGGCGACGACGACGTTGACGTAGCCGTCCTTGAAGTCGCCGAGGACGCGGGTACGGGCGCCCTGGGTCATGCCGCCGTGCAGCGCGTCGGCCTTGACGCCGGCCTCGATCAGCTGCTCGGCGACGCGGTCGGCGCCCATCTGGGTGCGGACGAAGATGATGGTGCGGCCCTTGCGGGCGGCGATCGCGTTGGTGATCGGCGCCTTGTCCTTGGGCTTCACCACGAGGATGTGGTGGGTCATGGTGGTGACGGCACCGGCCGACGGGTCGACCTCGTGGGTGACCGGGTTCTTGAGGTAGCGCTTCACCAGGGTGTCGATCTCGTTCTCCAGGGTGGCGGAGAACAGCAGGCGCTGGCCGCCGGCCGGCACCTGGTCGAGGATCTCGGTGACCTCGGGCAGGAAGCCCATGTCGGCCATCTGGTCGGCCTCGTCGAGCACGACGGTCCGGACGTCGTCCAGCTTGGCCGAGCCGCGGTTCAGCAGGTCGCGCAGGCGGCCCGGGGTGGCGACCAGGACGTCGACGCCGCGCTCCAGCGCGTAGATCTGGTTCGACATCGAGGTACCGCCGCAGACGACCTTGAGGCGCAGGCCGAGCACCGAGCCGAAGGGCTCCAGGGCGTCGGCGACCTGCATGGCCAGCTCGCGGGTCGGGACCAGGATCAGGCCGCGCGGGTGCTTGGCGCGGGTGCGCTCGCCGTCGGCCAGACGGGTGAGCAGCGGCAGACCGAAGCTGAGGGTCTTGCCGGAGCCGGTGCGACCGCGGCCCAGCACGTCCTTGCCGGCCAGGGCGTCCGGGATGGTCGCGGCCTGGATCGGGAACGGGGTGGTGACGCCGCGCTTGGCGAGGGCGCGCACGACGTCGTCGTGCAGGCCCAGGTCGCCGAAGGTGATGGTCGGCTCGGCGGGCTCGGTGTCCTCGGCCGCCTCCTCGACGGTCTCGGCGGCGTCGGCGGTCTCGGTGACCTCGGCGGTGAGCTCCGCGGCCTCGGCGGCGAGCTCCGCGGCCTCGGCGGTCAGCTCGGTGGTGTCGGTGACATCGGTGACATCGGCGGCAGCCTCGTTCGCGGGCATGGCGAAGCGGGCGTCGTCAACGAGAGACATGCAAAACCTTCCGGAAGTGGCACGCGCCAAAGTCCGGGGTTCTGTTTCACAACCGCCTCTATGCGGTCAGCCACGGATCGCCGGAACGCGCCAAGGGCGCCAGATGGGAATAGGGCGCCAATCAAATGAATCAAACGAACGATCTACCACCATAGAGGAACCTCGGGATCGGAGGCAAATGCCCTGGCCAGGCCGCTAATGCGCACCCGCAGCGGGGCTCGGGGCCGAAGATCCGGAGCTGCCGGTCGAGGGCTGCGGGCCCGGCGGGACGGTCGCGGCCGGCGTGGTGCGCTCCGGGTCCGGGGTACCGGACGGGTGGCCGCTCGGGGTGCCCGACGGGGTTGCGGCCGAACCGCCGCCGGACCGGCCCTCCCCGGTGCCGGTGGTCCCGCCGGTGCCCGTCGAGCCGCCGGTCGAGGCACCACCCGGGTGGGGCGCGGGGCTGGTGTTCGCGCCGCCCGACGTACCGCTGCCGCCCGGCGCGCCCTCGGGAGCGGCCGCCCCCGGCACCGGGACCACCCCGGCCACCACGCCGTTCGCGCCGGGCGCGAGCTCGCCCGGCGTGGCGCTCGTCGCCCCGGCCGGCGCGTTCTCGGCCTGCAAGCCCCCCTGGTGCTCCGGGCGCCCTGACGCGCCCCCCGGGTGCCCGCTGGCGGCCGGCGCCGAGGGGCCGCCCGTCGCCCCCGGCCGGCCCGCCGGACCGGCCTGCCCGACCGGCGCCACGCCGTGCTTCTCCTCCGCGCCCGGACCGACCGACATGCACCCGGTCAGGCCCAGCCCGGCCACCGCCAGCACCGCCGCCGCCCGTACCACCGCGCCCGAACCCGCCGTCCGCACCGAAGCCACCGAGCTTCCTCTCCATCGCCCCACCCGGGCCGCCCACTGGCGCGCGGCCACTTTCGGTGCCCAACGCGCGCCGGGCGCGGCGGGACACGGGTGGGTGGCGCGGTTCTCGACGGTCGCCCCCTCGGGAGCCCGCCCCGAGCCCGCTCAGCCCCAGAGCGCCGAGGCCAGCTCCGCCCCCGCGTACACCGCGCCCAGCCCCGCCGCCAGGCTCCCGGCCACGTTCGCCACCGCGTACCGCCCGGCGCCGGACTCGGCCAGCCGCAGCGTCTCGTACGAGAAGGTCGAGTAGGTGGTCAGCGCCCCGCAGAAGCCCGTGCCGACCAGCAGTTGGACGTGCGAGGAGGCCGCGCCGGCCGCCACCGCCCCGGTCAGCAGGCCGAGCACCAGGCAGCCGAACACGTTCACCGTGAAGGTGCCCCACGGGAACACCGAGTCGTGCCGGGACTGCACCGCCCGGTCGGTCAGGTACCGGAGCGGGGCGCCGACCGCCGCGCCCGCCACCACCAGCAGCCAGTTCACTCCCCCGACTCCCCCACGCCCGGGCCCACGCCCCCACCCGGCTCCGCCTCCGCACCCGGGCCCGCGGCCCGCCCCGCGTACCGGACCACCTCGCAGCGGTCCAGCAACACCAGCCCCTCCGCGACCAGTTCCTCCAGCTGCGGCAGGAACGCCCGCACCCGCTCCTCCTCGTCCACGATCACCACCGCCACCGGCAGGTCCTCGCTCAGCGACAGCAGCCGCGCCGTGTGCACCAGCGAGGAGGCCCCGAAGCCCTCGATCCCCCGGAACACGCTCGCCCCGGCCAGCCCGGCCGCCCGCGCCCGGTGCACGATCTCGCTGTACAGCGGCCGGTGGTGCCAGGTGTCGCTCTCCCCGACCAGGGCGGTCAGCCGCAGCGCCGGCCCGCCCAGCCGGCTCACCGGGCACCGCCGCGGTGGATCACACGCCGGGTCAGCACCGCGGCCGCCCACACCGCACCGAGCGCGCCCGCCAGGGTCAGCCCCAGGTACGCCAGCCCCGGCCCGAGCCGCCCGGCCTCCAGCAGCCGGCGGACGTCCACCGCGTACGTCGAGAAGGTGGTGAACCCGCCCAGCACCCCGGTGCCGAAGAACGGCCGCAGCAGCGGGTGCGCCGGACGCCCCTCGGTGACCACCACCAGGAACACCCCGATCACCGCGCAGCCCACCACGTTGACCAGCAGGGTCGTCCACGGGAAGGCCGACGGCCCGGTCCCCCGGCCCAGCCCGGCGGCGTACCGCGCCAGCGCCCCGATCGCCCCGCCCGCCGCGACCACCGCCACGGCCGGCCCCTGCCCGCGCAGCACCGGCGGACGCGGGAGCGCCGGTGTCGCCGCCGCGGGATCGTCCACCGCGTCCTCCGAGGTCGTCACGGGCCCATCAAACACCGCTGTCCGCCGCCTGGCACACCGTCACCCCAGACCCGACAATGATCCGGTGGAGATGACCCGGGAAGAGTTCGAGTCGCTGGTCGCCGACGCCCTCGACCAGATCCCCCCGAAGCTCGCGGCGATGATGGACAACGTCGCGGTCTTCGTCGAGGAGGAACCCGACCCGGCCGACCCGGAACTCCTCGGCCTCTACGAGGGCACCCCGCTCACCGAGCGCGGCGAGTGGTACGCCGGCGTCCTGCCCGACCGCATCCTGATCTACCGCGGCCCCACCCTGCGCCACTGCGAGACCCACGAGCAGGTGGTCGAGGAGGTCCGCACCACCGTCATCCACGAGGTCGCCCACCACTTCGGCTTCGACGACCACGAGCTGGACGAGCTCGGCTGGTCCTGACCCCGCCGCCGCAGCCCCCTCCGGACGCCCCACCCCCACCCGGCCCAAACCCGTTTTGGCGATCCGCCCCGCATCCCATATGCTTCTCGACGTCCCCGGGAACGCTGGAAACAGCCGAACGGACCACAAGCCCTCATCGTCTAGTGGCCCAGGACGCCGCCCTTTCAAGGCGGTAGCACGGGTTCGAATCCCGTTGGGGGCACGCAGTACCGTAGTAAAGTGCAGTGCCTCAAGACCTTGGTGGTCCGCCACCACAAGGTCCCGTGGAGCAGTTGGTTAGCTCGCCACCCTGTCAAGGTGGAGGTCGCGGGTTCAAGTCCCGTCGGGATCGCTCGTCTCGCAAGAGACGGTGCAGTACGGCCAGGTAGCTCAGTTGGTACGAGCGTCCGCCTGAAAAGCGGAAGGTCGCCGGTTCGACCCCGGCCCTGGCCACCAGACTTGACCAGGCACGATGCCCTCGAAGCAGCTCGCTTCGGGGGCATTTTCGTGCCGGTTGACGCCAACGCTGACGCCAACGGGCCCGAATCGCTCTGGATCCGAGCAGCCAAGATGGCCGGCCCCGGCAATGGGTACACGTGACGCCAGTCACAGGATGCTGCTCCGCAGGGATTACCGGCGTCGGCGGAATCCCGTTGATCCCCTCCAACCGAGGCTGACACGATCGCCCGGTGGTGACTCCGGAGGACCTCGTCGGTCGGCAAGTGCAACGCGTGACGTGCTCGTGGTTCCAAGCCAGCGACGGCGGTGGCGAGCCCGAGCTGTTGCACATGTGGCTGCACGTGGAGGACCTCGGCCCGGTCCGGTTCCACACGCTGGACCACATACTCGATCTCCGGATCGATGAGCCCCACGACTCCTACGACATGGACATGCTCGGGAATGTCACGGTCAGCGACGCACCGGATGAGTTCCCTCTCGCACCGTTCACAGGCAGCAGGCTCGTCTCCATCCAACACATCCGACAGCGGTCCATCGACAGCCGCGTCGGCTTCGAGCTGGCCTTCCAGGCTGGAAGTGTCCGGATCCTCGCTCTGGCTGATGACCTGGTCGTCACGGCAGCCAGGCTGCCGGGGAACTGGGAAGACGACCTGGTTCTTGATCCACCGGACACCGGCCCATCGTCCGAGGCCATGCTCCGCATCCTTGCGGATCAGACTCAGGTCTGCAGGGCGGCACGGGAGGCGGTGCTTACAGGCGGTGCCTTCAGGATCGGGGGCGGAGTGGTGCCCGCGGAGGTGCTGACCGGCACTTACGCTGTCCGGCTCGAACACACGCGGGCCGCGAACATCGAGACCATCGGGCTGCCCGAGACCGTGGTGGCCCTGAGGGAGCACGGCGCCCAACCGGTCCGACTGGGTTCCATCGACAGTCCGGACGGCTCATGGCACTTCGTGGTCTTCCTCACCGCTGACGGTTCGCTGGTGGCCTGTACGGGCGTTCGAAAGATCAGACCTGAAACAACCGAGGATCACGGGGAGGCTCGATCATGACGGGCAAAGCACAGGGGTCAGAGATCGCCGACTCAGGAGTGGACTGGTCGGGAGTTCGTGAGCGGGTCCTGGCCCTACGGGACGCTCCGTTCGCGGAGAAGGTCTTCGGGGCTCGCTGGCAGGGCTCCGGGCACGGCTTCCTGCTGGAGCCGCCGCTCGGTGAGGCCGAGCTGACAGAAGCCGAGGAAGAGCTTGGTGTCTTCCTCCCGTCCGACTACCGCACCTTCCTCCTCGAGGTGGGCGCGGGCGGGGCCGGCCCCTTCTACGGGCTCTTCCCGCTGCGGCGGGACGAGCAGGGCTGGCACTGGTTGGAGCACGGCAAGGTCCGAAGCGACAACGCGCTCCTGGGCAAGCCGTTCCCTTCCGTGGAGGAGCGGGCTCGCTGGTCGGAGGAGCTCGACGCTCGTGAGCCCGTCAAGGGCAGCTTCTCTGACGAGCAGTCCTATCTCGCGGCGTACCGCGCCTGGGACGACAAGTGGGAGAAGCTCAACCACGAGATGACCGCCGGGGCGGTATGTCTCAGCCACGAGGGATGCGGCTACTACACATGGCTCGTCGTGACCGGGCCAGAGTGTGGCACCCTCTGGAAGGACCTGCGGGCCTGCGACGGCCCCATCCAACCGCTCTCCGCGGCCGGTCACCGCGTCAGCTTCAGCGAGTGGTACCTGGACTGGCTGGCCAAGGCAACCAGCCAAGCTCGCGGTCGGTGAGTTCCAAGACAGCCCCACCGAGTAGCGTGCACCCATGACGTGGCGGGGACCGACGTATCGAACGGTGGACGGGGAGAGAATCGACGGGGCCTGGTGCCACGTCTGGCAGCGGAATCGATGGGATGCCGAGTACTACCTCGACGACCTGATCGTCTTCGCGGACGGCGCCGTCAGGTGCCAGGACCGGACTGACCTGGCCGGCCTGGAGAAGCTCCTGGCCTCGGGCCGAATCTCCGTGACACGGCCCGGCGCTCCCGCTCTTCCTGACGAACCCTCGAAGTGGCGCTCCCGCCGCGGTGAACCGTTGACCCCGGAGGGCTTCCTGAGCGAGGTCGCCGACAAGATCGAGGAACTCAACGGCCGACCGACCACCGGGCAGCGCTGCTGGGAGGCGATCCGCCGCTACCAGCAGGAGCCCGAGGAGCGGAATCGCGAGCTCCTTCGAGACGCCTACCTGGCAGTCCCAGCTCACCGCAGGATCTATGTGCTCGGCGACATGGACCTTCAGGACCGCCCCTTGCGCATCCTGCTCACCGACCTGGGTGAGGCCGTGGACGGGGATGGCCCGGTCGTGACGGCGGACATGCATCAGGAGTCGCTGGACTACTTCCGCCGCGGGGACGAAGGCGTGGCCCGCGAGCAGGAGAGGCGCGCTGTCCAGTACGCCGACGATCCGAGCGGGCCAGGCCAGGCGGCCGTCATCTCCCACCAGACCGTCTACCCGCAGGGCTGGCCCGAGGCGCTGGGCCTGTTCGTACTCCGCAACGACTACCCGGCGCAGATCACGTTCGCCGGCGAGACCTACCCGTCCGTGCTCCACGGCTACTGGGCCATGTCGGCTGCCGACACGGCCGATCACCGGCTGATCCAGGAGATGCCGTCCGGGCGGGAGGCACAAGACCTGGGCGGCCGGGCGGTCCAACGAGCGGACTGGCCTGCCGTCCGGCTCGCGGTCATGGGCGGCCTGCTGCGCGCGAAGTTCACCCAGCACCCCGAGCTCGCCGAGATCCTGCTTGCCACCGGGGACGCGACGATCAGCTACACCGGCTTCTCGGACTCACCCTTCTGGCGGGACGCTCCTGACAGCCGCGGGCGGAACTGGATGGGCCGTCTCCTTGAGCTCGTCCGGTCCGAACTCCGCGCCAAGCAGTCGTTAGGCGACCACCGCGATCCCGGGAGTTCAACGGTGGCCGGGAATTCCACGAAGTCGCAGATATGACGGGTACCCACGACGGCCAGCTGCCGCCGGCAGCGCCGAAGTCGACACCCGCGACCGGGAGCACCCGTTCGGGGGAGGTCGACGACCGGGACTTGGCCGAGCGCCTGGCGATCCAGGCGTTCATCGAGATCCGGTACCTGGCCAGTCGCGCTCGGCGGCTTCCGGAGGAGCTCCCGTCCGACGACGCCCTCGACCGCATCAGGCTCCTGGCCGACCTGGGCCACAACCTGCCTGTAGGAACCCGGCCGCGCGCTCGACGTCCCGCCCGTGGGACGCACGACGGCAGGCGGGAACGGGCGATGAGGGAGCGGCCGATGAGCTGGCTCTGGAACACTGCCGGCCCGGAGAAGCGAGCCTGGATCGTTTCGCAACTCGAGAAGGCCGGACTCCGTTGGACTCCCCCGCCTCCGCTCCCGACCCCGCGCACGGGAGTCTCCCCGCTCAGCGCGCGGCAACGCCTGGGCCTGCTGGCAGGCTGGCCGGTGAAAACCCCTTCTGGCCGTCGGCCCCTGCCCCGCGAGGCGCGGGTCCTGAAGGCTCTGGACAACGACGCGGTCTTCGCCCTCCACGAGGAAGCCGGGCGCCTGCGGCTCGGCCTGGGCGGGAGCAGTCCGTGGTTCCAAGCTCACCTGGCGCCCGGCGGTCCCCACTACCTGCTCCCTGATCCGGCCGACTACTACTGGCCGGACCCGGAGGCGGGGCGACGCTGGTGGCAGTGCCGCGTGCTCCTGACGATGTTCGACGGCGAGCAGGTCAGCAGCATGCTGGCCGTACTTCCCAAGACCTTCATTGCCCTGCCCTCAACAGTGCCGCGCTTCAGGCAGCGTCATCTCGCCCACATCGCCCGCGCCACCGAGCGGGACACCGGCCTCTGGGGCCGGGACCACAAGACGCACTGCGGCCCTGAGCACTGCGGATACGTCCCCGCCGAGGAGGAGACCGCCTCGACGTGACCGCCTGCTCATGCAGGACCGGCTCCATCCACTCGTCGCGCTGTGGGACCCACGTCGGTCACCGCCGGTCGACCACGATCAGGGTGCCATCGGGACCGTAGGTCAACATCCGCGGCGGCCGCATCCTGCTGACGGCTGCCCGCAGCACGGCCTCCTTCTCCCCTGGCGTGGGCCCACCCGGCACCGCGAGGTGGAAGCCTCGCAGCGCCACCTCGTAAGGGTCGATGTTGTCGGGCTCGGGCATTCCCTCCAGCACGAAGCCGAAGAAGGCGCGCAGTGCCTCCTCACCGAGTTCGAGGGGATGGAACGCCAAGGGGTACGGGTCCTGCTCGCCCCACGCCTCGTCCAGCTCCACCGAGTGCTCCCCGGCCCAGAACGGCGCCTCGAACGCGAGGCGCTCGCCGATGTCCTCCACCACCCCGCTGTCGGGCGAGAGGCTGAGCGAGCGGACCAGTTGCCCGTCCTCCCAGACCGCGAAGGCCAGGAAGTCCACCACGCTGTGCATCCAGTGGACGACGAGCCGACGCCCCGCGCTCGCGTCGATCAGGTGCTGCGGCAACTGTGAGGGGTAGTCGCTCATCCAGTGCCGGTCGCAGACAACGTCCACTCCGGGGAAGCTGCCCAGGTAAGCGGTCCCGTCCGGCGGGTAGGTCGCGTCGCCGAGCTCGCACCCAGCCGCCTCGGTGACCTCCCACCCGGGGTAGAGACGGCCGACCAGCTCCGCAGTCCGCTCCGGATCCGCTTCCGCCGGCAGCCGCAGCGGGCCGGACGAAGCAGCATCCATGTAGACGAGCAGTCCGGTCTTGGCTCCCACGTGTCGGCCCCTCTCCAGAACGATGACCCCCCGGTCCGGGGGCAGGCCGCAAGCTACCAACCGCGTAAGACACCGGTGCCCGGCAAGACCTGGGTCTTGCCGGGCACCGGACGAACTGAGGCGCCAGAGCGCGAGGCTACGAGAGCGCCTCCCCGAGGCGACTCAGGGCCTTGAGGCGCTCGGCGAGGGAGGCGTGAGCGTAGACCTTCATGGTCACGCCGACGTCGCTGTGGCCGGCGATCTCCCGGACGATGTGCGGGGGCACGCCGAGGTCGAGCAGCAGGGTGATGCAGGTGTGGCGGAGGTCGTGGAAGCGGAGGTCGTCCAGGCCGAGGCGCCCGCGGACCGCGTGCCAGCTGCGGCGCAGGTTGTCCGGCTCGTACGGGGTGCCGATCCGGGACGGGAAGACGAGGTCGTTCTCCTGCCAGTCCATGCCGGCGGCGGCGCGCTCGACGGCCTGACGTTCCCGGTGGTCCACCAGGGCGGCGAGGACCGGCGCGGGCAGCGGCAGGGTGCGCTCGGAGGACAGCGTCTTGGGCAGGACGAGCCGCAGCTCGCCCTCGACCCGCTGGAGGTTGGTGCTCACCGTGAGGGTGCCGCGCTCCAGGTCGACCGAGCTCCAGCGAAGGCCGAGCAGTTCGCCCCGGCGCATGCCGAGCATCAGCGCGAGCACATACAGGGTGTGCAGGCGGTGGCCACTCAGCTCCTTGAGCACGAGCTTGGCCTGAGCGGTGGTCAGGCCCTTGCCGATCCGGTAGTCGGGCGCGGGGACCTTCACGAGCTTGGCCACGTTCTTGTGGATCAGCTCCTCCCGGACGGCGTGCTCCAGCGCGTTGCGGAGCACGGCGTGCACGGACTGGATCATCCGCGCGGACAGCAGCCGCTTGCAGCACTCGCCTGCGGCACAGCAGATCGGCTTGGGTCGCTGTGCGTCCCAGCCGCCCTTGCAGCACTGGCACTCGGCACGCACCCGGTTCAGCCAGACCCGGACCTCCTGGGCGCGAAGGTCGCGCAGCCGTTTGGTGCCGAGGCCGGGTATGAGGTGGACGCGGACCACGCTCTCGTAGCCCTGGTAGGTCTTGGGCCGGCGGTTGGGCAGGACTTCCTCGGCGAGCCAGTAGTTGAGGTACTGGCCGACGTTGGAGTCGGTGTCGGGCAGCGGGATGCCGTTGATGGCGTCGGCCTGCAGCTCGACGAGGGCGTTGTGGACCTCGTCCCAGGTCTTGCCGTAGATGGAGACCCGCTTGCGGAGGCCGGAGGTGGTGATCACGTAGGCGCGGCCGTGGTAGCGGCCGTCCTTGCGCAGGGTGATGCTGCCCGCGCCGTTGGGGTTGCGCTTGGCCATTAGGCAGCCACCTCTGCGAGCTCGGCGACGAACGTACGGACGGCGGCGGCCGGGACGCGGCGGGAGCGGCCGATGGTGACCGAGGGCAGGCGGCGGGTGCGGATGAGGTCGTAGACGGTGGAGCGGCCGAGCTGGAGCTGGGCCATGACGTCCGGGATGGTGAGCAGGAGCTGCTCGTGCGGGGCCGTGGGGTCGGCCGCGCCGGCCGGAGCGGCGGCGGGTGCCGAGACGAGGACCGGACCGCCGAGCGAGCGGGCGGCTTCGGCGGAGGTGAGCGACGGCGACGCCGGGACCTTCGGCGAAGCAACGATCGAGAGTGCCATGCTAGGGACAGGACCCTTCAGTTGGCGGGCGTGCGAGCGCCCAGGTGCGGAGGGATCTGGCCCGGCAGGGGCGAAGGTTTGGCGACTGGACGCCTCTGCCGGGAATAGGAGAGAAGTCCCGACCGGCCCCGGTGCGGGGCGGCGGGTGACTGGGAAGAAGCTGTCGGCCCGAAGGCGGCACCGGGACGTGGTCACCGGCGACAGCGTGAACAGACCGTCAGATCGGTCTGTGGGCCGCGATGGCGGCAAGCATGGCAGGTACGGCGAGACGGCCGAGGATGACCTCGGCCTGCGCGGGGCCAGTGGCAGTCTGGTCGGCGGCATGGCGACGCGTGGACAGCACGCGGTTCCTTCCCCGGTGGTTGGTGGGCGGCAACCCGGCACCGTGGTTGATCGTCGTGGATGGGCGTTTCACGCGGTTGGTAGCCGCAGTGGGGTGTGACAGTAGCTCTGGATTCCGGCCGCACCAAATGGCAGGGCAACGGCCGAGGGGCGCTCGGGCGGTCGGCCCGGAACGGGCTCGTTACTGGGCGCTCTCCGAGGACTCCAGGTAGGCGAATTCGTCGGGCAGCGCGGGAGGCACGACCTCCTGTTCGCGCATGCGAGCACGCCAGTCGCGGAGCGCCTGGATGTCTTGCGCGTGGATTCTGTCGAACTCGGCGACCATGCGAAGGAACTTCGCCCGGTGCTCGGGGTCTCTGGCCAACGCCGCCTCACGACGCTTCTCTTCGCCCCTCTCGCGGCTGCGCGATGCGACCATGACGAGGATGCCGTGTTCGCGGAACATGTTGAGCAGCGCCTGCGCGGGCGCCTCGGGGGCCTCCCATAGCTCGCCAGTCACCCAGGCCACCGCGTCCCACATCGACACTTCCCGCCCCGGCAGGACCTCGATGGTGGGGGCGGCGCCGAGAGGGAAGAGCATGGTGATCGGGGGCACGCCGAGGACCTCCGCAAGGACGAGGAGCTCGGCAACATCGACACTCGCCCGCCGGCCGCTCTCGAGGTTGGCGATCACGGTGCGCGGGATCGGGTACCCGAGCGCGGCGCAAGCGTCGGTGACGTCCTGGGCGCTCAGGCCGAGCTCCTTGCGCCGTGCCCGAAGAGCGTCGGCGACGCGAGCTGTCACCTTGGACGGCCAGTCGGTCTGTGTCATGGATGCAAAAGTAGCTACGATTGTGTGTCGCCGCAAGTCCGTGGTAGGGATTGGGGCACCGATTTCCCGACCCGCCGGACGAGGTGACCTCATGAGCGCACAGGAGCACCGGCTTGCTGTGTCGCAAGCCGCAACCATGGAGGACCCCAGACCTTCGCGTGGTGACCGCTTCCGTCGCGCCGGCGCGTAGCGCGAGCGGGCGCGCGCCCAAGCGCTGCCGAACGACCATGGCGAGCAGCCTCGTGATCCCGGCGGCCCCGTCCTGTCTGCCGTGAGCGGATGGGGCCACTTCGCGTTGGATCTTCGAGGGGGACCGACATAGTGTCGAGCTCGCACCGCCAAGCGGACGGTCGCTTCAACGCTCCCTGCATATCTGGCAGTTGACCAAAACTGCTGCAGCCTCGCCAAAGAGGCCGCCCACCTACACCGAGGCCCTCGGTGCTACCAACACCGAGGGCCTCCACGGATCCCCTAACCGCCCATCCACGACGATCGACCGCGGTGACCGGATTGCCGTCCGAAATGTCACCGGGGAAGGAATCTCCGTGCCCAAGCGTACGACGCCGCGTGCCGCCAGCGCACGCCTTGTCTCGCACGCCTTCTCCCCGAAGGCGGGGTGGTAGGCCATGGCGCGCATCCGCACCATCAAGCCCGAGTACCCCGTCTCGGAAGACCTCGCCTCCGTGTCGCTGACCGCCGAGCGCACGTTCGTCTGCCTGCTCACCCAAGCCGACGACGAGGGGCGCCAGCGCGACAACGCGGCCGTCCTCAACGGCGCGTTGTGGTCGCTGCGGCCCGAGCACACCGCGCTCGACACCGAGGACGAGCTGCGCCAGCTCGCCGAGACCGGCCTGATCTGCCGGTACACCGGCTGCGACGGCCGCCAGTACCTGCACGTCACCAAGTGGCACGAGCACCAGAAGATCTCCCACCCCACCGCGTCGCGCCTGCCCTCCTGCCCCGTCCACGAGCCCGCGGGCTGGTGCGGCAAGTGCAAGGCCAAGGGCCAGGGCTGCGCGCGCCCGGCTCCGGAGAACTTCCGGAGCCTTCCGGAACCGCTCGCGACCCTCGCGGAGACCGTCCCCGCCCAGCGGCCCTGCTCAGCCGACGCCGAGTCCACCCCTGCAGTCGCCCTCCCGGTGCCCAATGCGGCAGCTCCGAGCGAAAGTGCAGGTCAGACGGCTTCTCCGGAGTCCCTCCGGAGGACTCCGGAGAACGTCGTGCCTGGACCATGGACCTTGGACCATGGATCTACCCCTAAAGGGGGCGGCGACGCCGCGCCCACCCCGGCACCCTCGTCGGCAGCACCCGACCGGGACGGCAAGGTCCTGGTCGGCACGCCCACCGGCAAGCCGCCGGTGAACGCGGGCGACCTGGTGGCCGAGTACATCGCCACCTGCCCGAAGCCGGTACCGGCCAACGTGCGGGGCCACCTCGGCAAGGTCATCAAGGACCTGCTCGACGGCGGCACCAGCGACGACGACATCCGCGCCGGGCTGCAGTTGTACGCGGCGAAGCCGATGAGCCCGAGCGTGCTGCCGAGCATGGTCCACGAGGCGATCAACGCCCAGCCCGCCGGGTCCTCCCGAGCCGGGCAGAGCGCTGCCCGGTCCCCGTACCGGCCCTTCGCCAACCCGGCCGACGCCCGCGACTACTACGAGGGGGACCTGTGACCAGCCTGCCCAACCCCCGCCGCGCGGACGAGCGTCGCGAGCCGCAGCCGGCCTCCGGCGCCGTCCTGCGCCTGGAGCGGATGCTGGCCGCCAAGGGCATCGACCCCGACCGGCCGCTGCCCGACACCGACCAGCCCTCCACCGCGCTGGAGCTCGCCGACCAGCGCATCCCGCCGCGCTACCGCCTCGCCGAAGCCGACCACCCGGAGGTCACCACCTGGGTCCAGCAGGTCACCCTGGCCTGCCGACCCGGCCCCGGCGGCACCCCGGGCATCGCCCAGGGGCCCTCGCTCCTGATCGCCGGTCCCACCGGCTCGGGCAAGACCCACCAGGCGTACGGGGCGATCCGCAGCCTGCTGAAGGCCGGGGTTCGTCTGCGCTGGACCAAGCTCACCGCCACCGAGCTGTACGCCTCCCAGCGGCCCCGCCAGGGCGCGGACACCGAGCGGGAGATGCGCGATCTGATGACCTGCTCGCTGCTGGTCCTCGACGACCTCGGCGCCGCCAAGGCGTCCGAGTGGACCGAGGAGCTGACCCTGCGGCTGGTCGACCACCGCTACGAGCACCTGCTCCCGACGATCTTCACCACCAATCTGGCGCCCGGCGAGGTCAAGAACGCCCTCGGCGACCGCACCGCCTCCCGCCTCGCCGAGATGTGCGAACGCGCCATCCTCACCGGCACCGACCGCCGCAGGCGAACTGCCGCCTGACCGGCGCCGGTGCCCAGCGCACCCCGGCCGGTGCGCCGGCCTTCCCCGAACTTCTCCCCGCCCCTCGCCTCGCCGCTTCGCCATGCCCGCCTGCGGCGAGGCCACCCCTGGAGCACCACCCTTGACCACCATCGCGATACCCCCTGCCCGCACCCCGTCCGCCCGGGTCACCGTCTGGGACCGCCTCGCTGTCGGTTTGCTCGGTGTCCTCGGCTTCGTCCTGTCCTACGATGCCCTGCGGCAGATGGCCGGCGCGACCCATGTGCGCGGCCCGCTCACCTACCTGTTCCCGATCATCATCGACGGCTTCATCGCCTACGGCGTCCGCGCCCTTCTCGTCCTGCGCGAGGCCCGATGGCCCGCCCGCGCCTACGCCTGGACGCTCTTCGCCGGAGCGACCGCCACCAGCGTCTGGGCCAACGCCCTGCACGCCATCCGCCTCAACGAACTGCCTACCACCGGCAGTGGGCTGAGGCTCACCGACACCGTCGTCGGCGTCCTGTCCACCCTTGCCCCGCTCGCCCTCGGCGGCGCCGTCCACCTCTACATCCTCATCGCCCGCCACGGCCACGACACCGCAACCGCTTCCGCTCTCGCTCCCGCCGAGCAGAACGCCCTTCCGCGCGCCGAGACTTCTGCCGACTGGGTGACTGCCGACCCTGAATCGGAGCTCCGGCCGGAACGGGTGGAGGACCGCAGCGACGAGAACGCGCTCCTGACGCTCCTGTCCGCCGCCGGACTTCTGCCCGCAGAGTGGCGCGACGCGCTGCCCGACCCCGAACCGGCAGAAGCCGACGACCGACCGGCCGATGACCCGGACCCCCAGGCCGAAGCCGCCGGAGGTACCGCCGGGGCGGAGAACAAGCCGATCGGGCGTCCGCCGGGCGCGCCGATGGAGCGACTGCTGGAGGTGGGCCGCGCGGCGGTCGCCGCCGAGGGCCGTCTCACCCGCGCGATCGTCGAACAGGCCGTGCGCGACGCTGGCCTTCCGCTCGGCAGTACCCGCCTCACCGAGCTGATGCGCAAGCTCCGCGAAGAGCAAGCCGACGAACAGAACCCTCCGCACCCCGAGACCGACTGACCGGCCCCGGTGTCCGGCTGACCGGCCCGGTCGGTCAGCCGGACACCGACTTCTGCCGACCCACCGCCGCACTCGGCAGAAGGCCACCGCCGCCCGGTCACTGCACCCGGCCGGACTCGACTCGCACCGCAGACACCAGTCCCACCGGCGGTCGGTCCCGGGAAGACCGCGCCTGACACGTCGCCCATACCTGCGACTTCCGGCACGGCCAAACCGGCACCCACCCGGACACTGCCCACCCGCACACTCACCAGCCCGCGAATCGCCAGCCGCCACCGAGGAACGACACGCGTGAACGCCGTCCGACGAACCCTGCACAGCCTGCTCGGGAAGCCTGTAAGCTCCCAGGACCGCAACGGAGTTGACATCCTCCCTGCCCCTGGCGGAGCAAGCGAGTGCGTACGGGGCCCCTACGGGGCCACGCACGCGGACGTCCCCGCCCAGGAGGGCGTGGACGAGCCGGTGCTGCCGAGGGCGGCAGCATCGGAGCTTCACCGCGAGGGCGCGGCGAAGCAGGAGAAGCCCTCCGACACGCCGTCCGAGCCCACCGCCGACGTGCTGACGCTCCCCGTTGCCAGCTCTTCCGCGAGCGCCGCCCGCCGCGTACAGCGCGCCCCGAAGCGTCGCCGCCGTGACCCCGAGAGCCCCTTGCCGAAGAAGGTCGGCTTCCGCTGCACTGAAGCCCAGAAGGCGCGTATCGAGCAGCTAGCCGCCGCAGCCGAACTGAACGTTGCCGCCTACCTGGAGCGCAAGGCGCTGGCCGACGACTTCGCCGGCATCACCACCCGCGACGAGCAGTTGGAGCGGGCCATCGTGGCGCTCGACGCGGCACGCGGCCAGCTGGCGCCGGTCGGCAACAACGCCAACCAGATCGCCTACCGGCTCAACGCCGGCATCGGCGTCGAACCGGGACCTGCGGCAGCCGTCCTCGACAGGGCCCTGGTCCTGGTCGCCGAGGTCCGGGCGGCCATCGCGGAGGTCGACGCTTCCGCCATGCGCCTGGCGAAGGCGAAGCGCCGATGATCAGCAAGCCCATACGCGGGTCCAAGACGCACGGCGCGCTCAAGTACCTCTTCGGTCCAGGCAAGGCCAACGAGCACACCGATGCGCACATCGTCGCGTCCTGGAGCGGCTTCGCCCCAGACCCCGGCCGCGACCCGGGCGACCCCGATACCACCCTGGTCCAGCTCCGCGACGCGCTCGACCTGCACGTCGTCCGCTACGGCAAGCCGGTCACCAAGCACGTCTACCACCGGCCCGTGCGGGCGGACCCGACCGACCGCATCCTCAGCGACGAGGAGTGGGGCACCATCGCCCGCCGGATCGTGGCCGCTTCGGGGATCGCGCCCGAAGGCGACCCGAACGGCTGCCGCTGGATCGCCGTGCGCCACGCCGACGACCACATCCACATCCTCGCGACCGTCGTCCGGGCGGACCTCACGCAGGCCCGCCTGCGCGGCGACCAGTACCGCGTCGAGACCGAACTCACGAAGATCGAACGCGAGTACAAGCTCAAGGACCTCTCCGACACCCGCACCCGCGAGTACCGGGACGCGATCCCCATGCGCGCCAAGGGCGCGGAGTTGCACAAGGCCCAGCGCCTCGGCCAGGAGGGCACCGACCGCGACCGCCTGCGAACCGCCGTACGCCAGGCCCTGGCCGGGGCCGCGGACGAGCAGGAGTTCACCGCCCGACTCACCGCGAAGGGCGTGCTCCTCGCCGTGCGCCGCGCACCCTCCGGCGACGTGACCGGCTACAAGTTCGCCCTCCCCACCGGCAACGAGAGCGAGCCGATCTGGTTCTCCGGCAGCAAGCTCGCCTCCGACCTCACCCAGCCGAAGATCCAGGCACGCTTCGCCCTCGGCGTCGACGAACCCGCCTTCCCCACGCCCGACCCCCGCACCTGGCCCGCTGACGGCCGCAACCGGGCCAGCACCACCATCGAACGCGCCTACCCGGCCTTCGACGACGACCAGGACGCCGCCCGAGCGGAGGCGGTGATCCGAGGCGGCCTCGAAGTCCTCGACACGCTCGCCGCCACCAGCCCGACCCTCAGCAGGAAGGAACTCCACCAGGCCGCACGGGCCCTGGAGTACACCCGCACCGCCCACACCCGCGCAGCCGGCGCCGACCTGCGCGCGATGCGCTCCGCCGCCCGCGAACTCCTCCACGCCGGACCCGCCACCGGCCGGGGCGAGGACGGCACGGCCGCCGCCACGGCCCTGACCAGCCTCGTCCTGCTCGCCATCATGATCGCCAAGTGGCACGCCTCCCAAGGCCACCGCCACCAGGCCGACGCCGCCCGCACGGCGGCCGACCACCTTCGCGCCGCCTACACCCGGCACGCGGCCAAACCGATCGCCCACCTCACCCTCGAAGGCCGACTCCTCCCGAAGCCCGACCACGACCGGCAGGCCGACGCCGTCCGCCGCACCCTGCCCGCCGACCAGGCCACCCGCCTCCTCGCCGAGGACAACTGGGCAGCCCTCGCCGCCACCCTCGCCCAAGCCGAGGCCGCCGGCCACAACCCGACCACCCTGCTCACCAACGCCGCCGGGCGCCGCGAACTCGCCACCGCCGACTCACCCGCCGCCGTCCTCACCTGGCGCATCCGCCGCGACGCCAACCTCCCCACCCCCGCACCGGCCGCAACCCCCGACGAACTGCGCACCAGGGCAGCCCGCGCCCGCACGACCAGCCGCACCACCGGCACACCGGCTACCCCGGTCATCACCCCGCCGGCGCCGGTCGCACCCGACCAGGTGCGCCGGACGCGCTGACCAACCCAGGTGGGCGGGAACGGAGCCCCCGCACCCGCCCACCAGCCCCCACCCACCAATCCCGCCCCGCACGGACGTCACCCGTCAGCCGCCGCCGAAAGCAGGACCCAGCCAACGAAGCAGACCGCCGGGACTTCCCGAGGAAACCCGGCGGCCGGAGCGCCACAACTACCCTGCAACAAGGTGACGGTGTCGATTCGATGTCCTTCTCGCTGGGAGGGATCCATTCCGGCAGCGCACGTCGTATGGTCCCTTGCTGCCCCGCTGCCGACCCGAAAGGACCGCATGACCGACTACGACCACGACTTCTACAACCCCGCCCCCGAACCCGCGCGTGCCGTCATCCGCGCCGTCCCGCACCCCGCCGAGCTCAACCCCCGCGGCATCACCATCACCTGCACCGGCTGCGGCGCCCGCCGAGACTGGCTCCTCCTCGCCGTCCACGACCAGATCTTCGTCCGCTGCCGCTGCGCCCACGAATGGCGCGAGCCCGACCTCACCCGGGCCGACTTCGACCGGCACTACGTCGAACCCGAGTACGAGTGGGACGACTTCGACACCGCCATGAGAGCCCTCGCCTTCGACGGACTCCTCGCCGGAACGACTTGGAACCTGGACTGAGGTCCACGCCGCACCCGCCGCTGTTCACCTCCGACGCCTGCCGCGTCACGCCCAGACGAGCGAGGACAGCGGGGCACACGGACGGCGCTTCGACTACCGGCGGAGGTCGACCTGGATCACGGCGTGGCGGCCGTTGGTACGCCACGGCGTCCCGGCATTGTCGAGCTGAGCGACGACGGCAGCGTCGACGCCGACGATCACGTCCGACTTCAGCGTCCGCAACGCCGTGACGGCTGAAGGGAAGTGGCTGGCCACCTCGGTGAACGCAGTGGTGGGCGGCCACAGCTGATCGCCCACCAGCCGACGATAGTTGAGGTCACCCTTGAGGATCGTCATCGCTGCACCGACGAACTCGGACCGGAGGTCGGCCGGCATGTCGTGGAACGGCAGCGGCGCGCAGAAGAACGGGTGCGTGCGGACCACGAGCGCACCGCTGTTCATCGCCCGCCACAGCCGTTCGCCGATCGTCCCGGCAGCCACAGTGGCGGAGGTGCGCAGGCGCTCGACGGTGACAAGGACATCGGCCATCGTCGCGTCCGACACGTAGTACGGCTGCGGCTTCACGTAGACGACGACCTGCGCCGCGAGGCCGGAAGCCAGGAGATGGTCGACGAGCACCAGGTCCGGCAGGAGCTCCCGTCCGGCGTTGTCCGCGATGATGCAGACACGCCCGCCTTCGGCACGCTCCAGCTCAGCCCAGAGCACCTCACTGTCGTCAGCCACCAGGTCGGACGCGATCGCCCCTCCGGCCTCCGCCGTGATCTGGAAGCTCAGGTCGGCGCGGTTGCCCCAGAGCGCCGAGGAGAGAAGCGCGGCGGCTCGCTTGTCGGTGAAGTCCGAAGGCAGGTCGCCGAGGGCCGCCAGCTCGGCGTCAACGGCCGGGCCGGCGAGTTCGGCGTCCTTGAACGGCGCGAACGGGTCGATGCCCTGCCAAGTGCCGGGCCGGAAGTGGCCGGTGGCTTCGAGCAGCCTGCGGTAGAAGTAGCTCTCGGCCCACAGGAACGGCGCCTCGCCCCACGACCGTCCGAACAGACCCTCACCCCACTCCAGCCACTGCTGGTGATCGTGGGCACTGGTGCTGAGCGGCTGTAGTACCCCGTCAGTGCTCTCGGCGAGAAGCTCCTCGACCGCGGCTCGCTCGCTCGGCCCGTACGGCAGTGCATCGAGCACCTGCTGGACGAGCTTCGGGTGCCGCTCGTGGAAGACATCCCGGGCGAACGAACCTGGGGTACCGCTCAAGATCACGGGTGCAGTCATCACGGTCGGGCTCGCCTCTCTGATCGACATCTCAGCTGACAGCTGTCCAGCCCCACGGGCGTGGACCGTTCTGCCCTTGCAAACAGGAGAGACGGTAGTGGGCTTCCGCCCGGTGTCGAGCCGGATCAGCTGCCGCGTGCTGGAGAGCGAAGCAGGTGACCCGGAGCTCGCGGATGCTCCGCAGCACCGGGTAGCCGGCCCAGGTCATCACGTCGGCTCCGTACGCCGCGCAGAAGTCGGCGTACTCGCTGTCCGAAATCGAGCCGAAGCTGCCGTAGCCGACGGCGGTAGCGGTGAGGTCCCAGTCGGGAGGCCCCAGGGAGGTCCGTTCGAAGTCGAGCAGGTACGTGGTGGTGGGGGTGACCGCTACGTTGCCGCGCCAGGCGTCGCCGTGGATGACGCTCGTCGGTAGGGTCGGCTGGAGGCCCAGCCAAGCGGTTTCGAGTTCGGCCAGGTGGCCGCGCAGCCACAGTCGCTGGTCGTCGTCGAGGGTCGCCGCGGCGTCGATCCTGGCGGTCAGGCGGACGAACGGGTCCAGGCAGCCCAACGGGAAGGAAGGGACAGGTAGTTCGTGGAGGCGCCGGAGGAGTGGTGCGATGTCAGCGGCCTCTCCTGGCCGGTGCGGGGGAAGCTCGTGCCAGAAGGTGACAGGGTTGCCGTCCACCTCGAGCGGTTCCGGCAGGTGTGCGAGAGGGTGCACTGCGGGCACCCCGCAGTCGTACAGCCAGCGGGCAACTGCCAGCTCGCGGCTGGCGGCGGCGGATTGGCCGGGGCGGCTGATACGGGCCACGATCCCCTGTGGCAGCCGCCACAGTGCGTTCTCGCCGATCCGGATCGGCTCGGCTCCGGTAGCGGACAGGCCGATTTCCGCGCACGCCTTGAGTAGCAAGGCACGGGAGATTTCGAGGCTGCTCACACCGCCACCGTAGCGGCGATCCGTTCCCGCAGGTCCCGGATGTCGGAGAGGCTACGGAGGCAGCGGGCGACCCGGGCGAGCTCACCTCCCTACCCCCTCCGTGCGGTCACTCCTGCGTCCCAGTGACACCCCGCTCGCACCAGGAAAGTCGGCGAGGGCAGAGGTGCCGCGGGCCTAGAATGACCGTCGTGACCGACAACACTCCACAGCGCCCCGAAAGCGGGCCAACGCCTACCCATGAGCTGCCGACCCAGTACGCGCCGGCCGAGGTAGAGGTAGCGCTGTACGAGCGTTGGGTAGAACGCGGGTACTTCGAGGCCGACGCGAAGAGCGAGAAGCCGGCGTACACGATCGTCATCCCGCCCCCGAACGTCACCGGCTCGCTTCACCTGGGCCACGCCTTCGAGCACACGCTGATCGACGCCCTCACCCGCCGCAAGCGCATGCAGGGCTACGAGACGTTGTGGCAGCCCGGCATGGACCACGCCGGTATCGCCACCCAGAACGTCGTCGAGCGTGAGCTCGCGAAGGAGGGCAAGTCCCGTCACGACCTGGGCCGTGAAGCCTTCGTCGAGCGTGTGTGGGAGTGGAAGGCCGAGTCCGGTGGGCAGATCGCCGGCCAGATGCGGCGCCTCGGCGAGGGACTGGCGTGGAGCCGGGACCGCTTCACGATGGACGAGGGCCTGTCTCGGGCTGTCCAGACCGTCTTCAAGAAGATGTTCGACGACGGGCTGATCTACCGCGCCGAGCGCATCATCAACTGGTGCCCCCGCTGTCTGACGGCCATCTCCGACATCGAGGTCGACTACCAGGACGACGACGGCGAGCTCGTCTCCATGAAGTACGGCGCGGGCGAGGACACCATCGTCGTCGCCACCACTCGCGCGGAGACGATGCTCGGCGACACCGCCGTCGCCGTCCACCCCGACGACGAGCGCTATGCCCACCTGATCGGGAAGCTGATCAAGCTCCCGTTGACCGACCGGAGCATTCCGGTCGTCGCCGACACGCACGTCGACCCGGAGTTCGGCACCGGCGCCGTCAAGGTGACCCCGGCGCACGACCCGAACGACTTCGCCATCGGCCAGCGCCACAACCTCGAATCCATCGAGGTCCTCGACGAGCGCGGCATCATCACCGTCCACGGCCCCTTCCAGGGCCTGGACCGCTTCGAGGCGCGCTCCGCGATCGTCGCCGCCCTGCGCGCCGAGGGCCGGATCGTCGCCGAGAAGCGCCCCTACGTCCACTCCGTCGGCCACTGCTCACGCTGCAAGACGACGCTGGAACCCCGCCTGTCGATGCAGTGGTGGGTCAAGGTCGAAACGCTCGCCAAGGCGGCCGGCGACGCGGTCCGCGACGGTCGGGTCAACATCCATCCGGCCGACATGTCGCAGCGGTACTTCGATTGGGTCGACAACCTCAACGACTGGTGCATCTCGCGTCAGCTGTGGTGGGGCCACCGCATCCCGGTCTGGCACGGCCCGAACGGCGAACTGGTCTGCGTCGGCCCCGACGACGAGCCGCCCACGGGCGAGGGCTGGACGCAGGACACCGACGTCCTCGACACGTGGTTCTCGTCGGGCCTGTGGCCGTTCTCCACGCTCGGCTGGCCCGAGCAGACGCCGGATCTGGAGAAGTTCTACCCGAACTCCGTCCTGGTCACCGGCTACGACCTGATGTTCTTCTGGGTCGCCCGGATGATGATGTTCGCTCTCTACGCGATGGACGGCCAGCCGCCGTTCCGCACGATCGCGTTCCACGGCATGGTCCGGGACGAGTTCGGCAAGAAGATGTCGAAGTCGTTCGGCAACACGGTCAACCCGCTGGACTGGATGGACAAGTACGGCTCCGACGCCCTGCGCTTCACCCTGGCCAAGGGCGCCAACCCGGGGGTCGACGTCCCGATCGGCGAGGACTGGGTCCAGGCGTCCCGCAACTTCGCCAACAAGATCTGGAACGCGACGCGCTTCGCGCTCATGAACGGCGCCACGGTCGAGGGTGAACTCCCGCCTGCCGAGAAGCTCTCGGCCACCGACCGCTGGATCCTCTCGCGGCTGAACAAGGTCGTCACCGAGGCGGATGCGTACTACGAGGACTACCAGTTCGCCAAGCTCGCGGACGCCCTGTACCACTTCGCGTGGGACGAGGTCTTCGACTGGTACGTCGAGCTGTCGAAGACGACGTTCTTCGAGGGCGGCGAACCGGCCAAGGTCTCGGCCCGCGTGCTCGGCGAGGTCCTCGACGTCACCCTGCGCTTGCTGCACCCGATCGTCCCGTTCGTCACGGACGCCCTGTGGACCACGCTGACGGTCCGTGAGTCGGTCGTCATCGCCGAGTGGCCGAAGGACTCCGGGTTCCGCGACGAGGCCGCGGAGCAGGAGATCGAGCTGGTCCAGCAGGTCGTCACCGAGGTCCGCCGCTTCCGCTCCGACCAGGGCCTCCAGCCCGCCCAGAAGGTCCCGGCTCGTCTGGAGCTCGACGGCACGGCGCTGGCCCCGCACGAGGCGGCCATCCGTCAGGTGCTCCGCCTCCAGCCGGAAGGCGAGGGCTTCGCCGCCACCGCATCCCTGCCGGTGGCCGGCGCCACTGTCTCGCTCGACCTGTCGGGCACCATCGACGTGGCGGCCGAGCGCAAGCGACTGGGTAAGGACCTGGCCGCCGCCGAGAAGGAGAAGCAGCAGGCCGAGGCCAAGCTCGGCAACGAGGCGTTCATCGCCAAGGCCCCCGACGACGTCGTGGACAAGATCAAGGGCCGCCTCGCCAAGGCCGAGGCGGACATCGCCCGGCTTCAGGCCCAACTGGCCAAGCTGCCTCCGCAGTAGGCACCGGAACACGCCCGGAGGGGGCCCAGACCATGCGGTCTGGGCCCCCTCCGGGCTGTCCGGCCTTGGGCGACTCTACGCGCGCTTCGAGTGGCGACTCCTACGGGATTCCCAGCGCCTCGTACGGGCTCGACAGGGAGAACTCGCGCTGCTCCGCGACGATCTGAGCCTGGTGGAGATCGAAGTTCGCCATGTGCAGGAGGTCGTCGAGGCGCGTCGGCTTCTGACCCAGCAGGTCGCGGGCGATCTCGGCAGCCCCGTCGTTCCGGTCCAGCCGGTCCCGGAAGAAGTCCAGGTTCTTCTCCACGACGAGGAGAGTCATGTCGAGCTCCGAGACCGTCGCATCGGACACTCGCTCGACCCGTGAGTGCACTCGGTACTCGTGGAAGGGCCCGGCGACGCATCGGATGGTGTTGCCTGCCCCTCGCCGGTGCCGGCTTGCCAGCAGGTTGACCGCGAAGGCCCAGTCTCCCCACTTGAGCACCTTCGGGTCGTACAGCCCGCATTTGAGAGCGTCGGCCCGCCGGCAGACTATCGACGTCGGGACGTGGTGCTTACGCACCACCAAGTCCTCGCGGCACGGGTACGAGGAGATGGTGTACCCCTCGAAGTCACCGATCATCCACGACATGGTGTGGACGAAGGCCGTATCGGCATCAGCCTCGAGGATCTCCACCGCCCGGTCCGGATAGGACCCCTCCCTGAGGAGATACGGTTCGGTGGCCAGCCGGTCGTCGGCGTCCACCTGCATCACGTACTCCATCCGCGCGGCTGCCACGCCGGTGTTCCTGGCGACGTGGTGCCCTTGGCGCTGTTCGAGCCGGATGAGGCGTACACCAGACAGTTCGGTGCAGGTGCCGATGGCCTTGAGGGTCGACTCGTCGTCCGACCCATCGTCCACGATCACCACCTCGTACGGGCGCTGAAGCGGCTGCCCGAGAACAGACTCCACAGCTTCGATGAGATAGTCCCCCGCGTTGTGGCAGGGGACAACGAAGCTGATACCTCCGGACTCCGCGACGGTCATGCTGTCTCCGTTCCACTCATGGCCGCTGTGCCGACTGGGGCCGGGAACCGGCGCGACGCCACGACGGTCGCGCGAGTCGCTTCGAAGTAGCTGCGCCCCGAGCGCGTGTCCTGCTCGGTGTGGTCGTCCCAGCGCACGGAGACGTCCCAGCCGTCGTAGATCCGCTCCAGCGCGCGGCCGAGGGTGTCCGGCGTGTACCGGGCCTCGCCCTCGATGTGGATCTGCCCGCCATGGGTGTCCGTCCGGGAGATCGCGGTGAAGATCTCCAGGTAGTGCAGGTTGACCGTTCGGGAGCTGCGGACGGCCCCGGTGAGCAGACGTTCGACGTCGTGCTGTGACAGGTAGTGCAGGACGTCCTTCGCGACGAGCAGGCCGAAGTCCTCCTGGACCGCGTACTTCTCGATGAGGGACTCCACCACGGTGACCCGTTCCGCCAGGTCCTTGCGCGCCAAGAGCCGGTGGAGCAGCGGCTCGGCCGGCGCCTGGTCCACCGCGACGACGGTGAACCCGGCCTCCGCCAGGGCGATGGTGTACGCCCCGGCGCCGTACCCGAGGTCCAGAGCGCGGCGCGGAGTGTCCGCGGGGAGAGAAGCCAGAAGGGCGAGGAACCGTGCCGGAACGGGGGCGGACAGCTTCTCGCCGGTGCTCCGGCCGTTCCGTAACGCCTCTGCGTAGAAGGCGTGAAGCGACGCCTTCGAGTGCTGTACAGACAAGGGGCACCACCTGAGGTTGGAGGGATGATCGAGGACAGGCGCCTAGAACTCGTCGATCTCGACGGCCCGGCCGGGCGTGAGCAGAGAGGAGGCCAACGCCTCGGCGACCTTCATCGGCAGCAGGTGTGCAGAGAGCGAGCTCCTGTTCTCGGTCCCCTGCAGCCAGTTCTCCATGAGCTGCCTGTTGCTGTCGCTGTGGAACAACCCGTCGAACGTGTTGACCGACGTGTACTGCTCATTCGGCAGCAGAGAAGCGTTCGCTCGCGTGGTCAGCCGGGCGAAGGCGTCGATCTTGTCCGCGTTCTGCCCACGGGGCACGTCGTAGCAGTGGACATGTGCGGAGTAGAGGGTCGACAGCTGGGCTTCGAGGTCGACGCTCGAAGTGCGCCCGTTCTTGTTGTAGAGGTCCTCCGGGAGGTCCTGCCAGCTGCGGATGGACGGCGTCGTCTGCTCGAAGGACAGCGTCCCGACGGTCAGTGTCCGATCCGACGCGACATCGACCAGCCGGAACGCGGCGGTGATGTCCGTCTCGCCGAAGGAGTGCGCCGCGGTCTCGGCGGACGGCCAGCGCGGGCTCCCGTCCTCGAACCGGCTGGCGGTCGGATTCGGGATCCGGAGGTGCTGGTCGGTCGGGAAGGCGCCGAACGAGCTGACTTCGAGCCTGAAGCGGCGGTCCGGAAACACGAGCTTGTTGAGGGACAGGCACTGCACGGCGAGATCGATGTAGTGGTACGCGCCGTGCATCACCATCCCGTAGCCGTACCGGTAGGGGTGATCGTCCCGCGACTCGTACTCGTGCTGGAGGTTCCACACACCGCCGGCGGCACGCAGGTGGAATGACGTGACGGGGGCCTGCCATTCCTGAACCCGCTCTTCGAGCGAGCGCAGCAACTCCCCGTTGTAGATGCGGTGGTACCTGCTCAGCGTCATCACGGAGTGGTTGGCGCCGGTACGACCGGCCTGAGCGATGAGCTCCTGCATGACCTCGGTGATCCGGGCCGGCGCGAACCGACCGTTCACCAACGGAGCCAAGACCGGCTTCTCCACCAGCGAATCGATGCCGTTCTCGACGCAGTAGCGCAGATAGGCTTCGTGCGCCCGCACCTCGGTCGCGATGTACACCTTCATCGGCAGCTCAGGCAGACGAAGCTGCCCGATCGCGGCCCCGATCAGTTCCGGCTGCCTCCGCAGCGCGGTGGCGCCGCTACCCACCTCGGGAAGGTAGACGACCTCGCGGGGCTTCAGGTCGACTCCATGGATGCGCTCCTCGATCGTCGACCGTTCCGATTCCAGGTCGATGATGGAGTACGAGTCGACATAGCCGGCCTCGATCGCGTCGCTGATGCAAGGCAGGTACTTGTTCGCGACGATCTCGTCGAAGCCGACCACCACGAGGTTGTGCCGACGTGTAGCGCGGCGGACATCGCGAACGGCAGATCGCCCCATTGGCTCCTCGACAGAGCAGAGGACCGGGTGCCTGGGGCCCAGGGGAACTGTCAGCTGAGACGTTCGAGAGTCGGTTCTCATCCGGATTGCTCCCATTCGTGTTGTCATTGCCCGGAGCCGTTCCGAAGCAGACGGGATGTTGCCGAACACGCATTGGTGGCGTTGGTGAGTGATCTCCAACGTGCCGCCGCCCGAGGGGATCCGGACGAACCTTGGACCGGCGGGCAGCTCATTGATTAGCGTGGGAACAATGGAAGTTGACTGTGCGCCAGGCTGGTAGCCAACCGTCCCTAACGTCTGCGAGTTAACCCTCTCTGACCTGCGGCGACACGGCCAGGACGCATCAGTCGGCATGATCAAGGGGTGGGCCGAGGAGTGTCAGCTCAGTTGCGGCAGGCTCGGAAGGAGCGGGGCTGGTCTCAGGAGCGGCTTGTCCACGAGATGGAGAGGCACGCCCGCCAGCATCTCCTCGACATCGCCTCGACAGCGAGCCTGCGCGTCTACGTCTCGGAGTGGGAGAACGGTCGTCGACCGATCGGACCCATGTACGCCTCAGTGCTTCGCGCGCTGCTCGGGCTCACCGACCGAGAACTTCTCGGCAGCGGCGCAACAGGTGGCCAACCACTGACCGTTGACGGCTACGACGAACTCGTCGGCCGCATCGAAGCGGCGCACAGCCTCAGCCTCGGCATGGTGGACACCTTCATGGCCCAGACCGAGCTCCTGCGTACGGTGGACCGCCAGATGGGCGCTGCCGCGCTGGTGGACCAGATGCAGGCACACCTGACAGCCCTGGAAGATTCGCTGACCTTCGCCGTGCTGCCGGCCACCAGGGAGCCCATCGCTCGGGCACTCGCCGGGGCAGCCACACTGGCGGCGTGGCAGGCACTCGACGTCGGTGCCACGGAACGAGCCTGGCGCCACTACGAACTGGGTAAGAGAGCCGCCGCCGAGGCGAAGGAACCGATGTACCTGGCGCACGCCATGGCCGAGCAGGCGTACGTGTTGTCCGCTGCCGGAAAGAGTGAACTCGCCGTACAGCTCGTCCAGGAAGCGCACCGTTCCGTTGGCACCAGCGCCTCCCCTCGGCTGGCTGCATGGCTGCACGCTGCCGAAGCCGAACTCCTGGCTCAGGCCGGCCAGACAGAAGCCTGCCGACGGTCCCTGGACCTGGCGGCGGCCACTCTCCCCGCCGGAGGTTCAGACCGAGACCCGGACATGTTGAGCATCTTCCTCAACGACGGTCACCTGGCCCGGTGGCGGGGCAATGTCCTCGCCCGCCTGGGCGACGCCGCCGCGATGAGCGACCTGTACGACGCGCTCGGCAAGATGGACGCAACCTTCACGCGGGCGACCGCCGGCCTGCACTGCGATCTCGCCCAGGCCCACCTCGCCCGAGAGGAACAGAACGAGGCCATGAACCACCTACGGCAGGCGCGGCTCCTGGCCAACCGCACGGGGTCAGCCCGCCAACGCGCCCGAATCGACCAACTGGTCGGAAAGTTCGAAGAACCGCGATGAGGGTGGCGAGCTCCCGAGCTGTCACTGCCTACGGGAAGCCAGAACATGCAGAAGCGCCACCAAGGTTCCCGAACCCATGAGCTTCCCCTCTGCCATGAGCACCGGGATCTCGGACATCGGCACCCACGCGACGTGGCCGGCCTCCTCACCGTCCTCGGGCGCGCCCACGAGGGTCGCCCCGTGGCCGACGAACACCTCGTGCGGCGAGTCCACCATGCCGACCATCGGCTGGAAGGTAACCACGTGGTCGAGGTGGTCCGGTCGCCAGCCGGTCTCCTCCTCGACCTCGCGCAGAGCGGCCCCCAGGCCGTCCTCTCCGGGATCGACGATGCCACCGGGAAGCTCCCAGCCCCAGGACTGCGGCACGAATCGGTACCGCCAGAGCATCAACACGCGGTCATCGGCATCCAGCACCGCGGCTATGGCCACGCGCTTCAACCGCACGACGTGATGCTCGAAGCGCGCCACACCAGGCGGCTCAACGTCCACGAGCGCCAGTTGCACCCATGGGTTGTCATAGACCACGCGGTCGCCGTAGATCTTCCACGGCTCGAGCCCATCGGCCTGAGTGCTCATCAGCAATCACATCCTGGGAAGGCGGCAGTGGGCATAGTTGACCACACCTGCCGAGTGGGTGGCGCCCGTCGAGCGCATGTGAATCAGCCTCGTTCGCGGATGACCGCTCTCCCGCAGGTCGGCCAGAGTACGCAGAGCGTCATCGGGGATCCATCTACACACAGGATTAGGAGACACGATCAGCCATGGCACCAGAGAGGCTCGAACGACACCAGTCCAGCTGGAGCACAACACCACCGCTGAAGCAGGACCGCAGCTCAGAGCCGAGGAATGTTCTCCCCAGTGATCTGGCTGCTCTGGCACACACGCACTGCCGGGACATCGCGCGGGTACGCAACTGCTCCTGGCCGCGACCCGGCTCCGCGGTGTACTGCGTGATCAGTGGCGACGGCAGGGCGTTCTACGCCAAGCAGCATCACTCCTCACTGCTTCACCAGCGCGAGGTCCACGCCTACCGGCATTGGACACCGGCACTGGGCACCGGCCACGCCCCGGTCCTCTTGGCCGCTGACGAGCAGACGCGCTGTGTCCTGCTGAGCGAACTGCCGGGCCGTCCATTGGGTCCTGACCGCCTGGAGTCCGCTCTTGCCCGGACCGTCAACCTCCGCGCGGGGACGTTGCTGCGGAGCTTCCACGAAGCCGAACCCCCCAGACACGAGCCACCCGCCATCACCGGCACCGCCTTGGCCACGCAAAGGCTCGCAGGCATCGCGGGGATGCTCAGCCGTGCAGATGAGGAGCTGGTTCTGGGCCTGGCGGCAGACCTCGACGCTGTACTGCCCGAACTGGGCCAGGTGCCCACCCATGGTGACCTGTGGCAGCACCAGTTCGTCATCTCTCCAGCGGGAGACTCGCTCGGCCTGCTCGACTTCGAACGTAGCGCCTGGCGACCCGCTATCCGGGACCTCGTCCGCTTCGAGTACGGCGGCGGCATGTGGGACGGTCACCGCGACCTCCGTGCGGCCTTCCTCGACGGCTACGGACGCGCACTCACTTCCGCCGAGGAAGCAGCCGAGCCCGGATTCGCCGTGCTCACAGCCCTGTTCAATCTCCGCTGGGGCAAAGCCTCCCAGAATCGTGTGGTGCTCAACCGGGGTTGGCGAACCATAGAGCGGCTCCGGGGATCGAGAGGGGCGGCGGCAGCAGCCTCCATTCCATGATGGCCGCCGCATGTGCCGGTCTGCGGCCCGCTCGCCGAGGGCGTCGACGGCGAGCAGCACACCACCCAGCTCGACGAGGGCAGCACCCAGCAGGCGCTGTCCGCGCTCGTCGGCGAGGCGACCTTCTACCTCAAGGCAGGCCGGAAGATCACCCATATCGATGTCTGACCAGCGTGTGGGGTGGTGGGGCCTGGCCCCACCACCCCACACGCTGTCGAGTCGAGGTCTAACCCACTGCTCAAAAGACCCGCGTGGAGAGACGTCCGTTAGCCAGCGGCTTCGACAGCTTCGTCCTCGCTGACCAGCTCGTCCGGGTCCACCCCGAGGGCTTCCGCGATGGCCTCGAATTCGGCCAACGCGGTCTTCAGGTCCTCGACAATCTCCTGGGCGATCACGCCGGGCGGCAGCTGGCTGTCCGCATCGTCCAGCGCCGGGTCCTTCATCCAGGTGATGTCGAGGTTGACCTTGTCACGCGCAACCAGCTCGTCGTAGGCGAAGGGCTTGAACCGCCCTGACTCGAGCTCAGTGCGCTCGGAGCGATCCTTGCCCGGCCGGTACGCGTCCACGAACTCCTGGAGGTCGGCCCGGCGAAGGGGCCGGGTCTTCAAGGTGAAGTGCTTGGCAGTGCGGAGGTCGTAAACCCAGGTGATGCTGGTGTGCGGCTTGCCGTCGGTCCGCGGGGCCTTCTTGTCGAAGAACAGTACGTTCGCCTTGACACCGCCGGCGTAGAAGATGCCAGTCGGCAGCCGAAGGATCGTGTGCAGGTCGAAGTCCTGCAGCAGCCGGCGCCGGATCTTCTCACCCGCCCCGCCTTCAAAGAGGACGTTGTCGGGCAGGACGACGGCGGCTCGGCCGTCGATGGCCATCAACGACATGATGTGCTGCAGGAAGTTGAGCTGCTTGTTGGTGGTGCTGGCACGGAAGTCATCGCGGTCGTAGGAGATGTCCTCCCGCTCGGACTTCCCGTCGGTACCGATCACCGTGATGGCGGACTTCTTACCGAACGGCGGATTCGCCAGGACGAGCGATGCGTGACGCGACGGCTTCTTGGCCAAGGCGTCCCCGACGTTGATCAGTGATGGGCCATCGCTGTGGCCGATGCCATGAAGCAGCATGTTCATCGCGGCGAGGCGGGCCGTGCCTGGCACCAGCTCATTGCCGAAGATGTTGGTCTCCAGGTCGAGCCGCTGTTCGCGGGACATGCTGCTGCCGTAGTGCTCGCGGATGTACTGCCGAGCGGCGATGAGGAATCCGCCCGTGCCGCACGCCGGATCGGTGATCGTGTCCTCGAGCGTCGGCTGGGTCACCTCAACCATCGCATCGATCAGCACGCGAGGGGTGAAGTACTGGCCAGCACCAGTCTTGGTGTCTTCGGCGCCCTTGGCCAGAAGACCCTCGTACGCGTCGCCCTTGAGGTCTGTCCCGGTACCGGTCCAGTCCTGGGCGCCGATTAGATCGACGGCCAGCTTCTGCAGCAGCGCCGGCTCAGTGATGCGGTTCTGTGCCTTGGCGAAGATCGTGCCGAGAGTCGTTCCGGGATGCTTCGCAAGCTCGGCGAGGGTATTGCGGTACTGCTCCTCCAAGGCGGTGCCAGTCTTGGAGACGAGCGCCTGCCAGTCGTACTCAGCGGGGACGATACGCGCTGCGGAGGGGTCGTCGGCGAACGGGTCGGTGGCGATCTCGTCGGCCATCTTGAGGAAGAGCAGGTACGAGAGCTGCTCGACGTACTCGATGGTGGATAGACCGTTGTCACGCAGGACGTTGCAGTAGTTCCAGAGTTTGGCTACCAGGGCGCCGGTCTGGGCGGAAGCAGCGGTGGTCATACGTCGAACTCCTGCTGGGCGGGGGAAGTGCGAGTGCGCTGGGAGGAGGCACGTCGGCGTACTGGCTTGACGCCAGCAGATTCACGCTCGGCCGCGAAACGGGCGAGCAATGTATCCGCCGGCTCCTCATTGGGATCTTGATTCGCAAGTTGACCGGAGAGGGCACGGGCGAGAATTGCACCGCGAAGGGACTTTGACCGCGCTCGGGATCGCGCAACCAGCTCCGATACATTGTCCATCACCGACAGGTCGTCATCGATGCGCTCGACAATTCGATGCTGCTCACCCTGCGGCGGGACAGGCAACGGGAACTTCTTGATCTTCGAAAGGCTGATGGAAGCGAGGTTCACGCTCTGCTTCCCGTTCTGATCAAACCAGCGGCCCGAGCTATTCGCATACCAGGAGAGGATCTTAGGATCGATCTCTCCACCGAGCACGCGAGCCCTGAAAACATGATTCTGGTGGATGGCCCCCGGGATTTGCCCATCCCAGACCCAACCGCGTCCGAGCTTGTCGCGATCCCCGCCTTCGTTCAGCAGTACATCATTGGGCTGAAGCGCCAGCGCCTCAGCCTTCTTTACCGAAACCCTGATCATGGACACGTGATCCAGATCCAGCCGCCCACGCTGGACGTTGGCGACTCGGAGATAAGGAACTTCGGGCAGATCGGGGTCGCTCTGCTTCTTGCTGTCCTTGGTGACGCCGCCGACGACTTCAGCCACATCCTCTAGCCGTTGCCAGCGCCATCCAGGGGGGACTCGCGGAAGATCGCTGTCGATAGTGCCCGCTGGCGGGGGATAAACGGCTGCCTCTGCGTTCGCATCCACCGTGTATCCGAAGACCGGATTAAGCAACGTGTCGCGAACCTTGCGAAGGCGGATCGAGCACCGCTCCATCAAAGCCTCTGCCGCGTCAAGTCGAGACAGATGGTCCTCAAGGACGTCAACGATACGGCGCTGCTCCTCGAGCGGCGGGACGGGGAGGCGAATGCTCTTCAGAGAGGAACCGGAGATTCCCGCCTGCCCAGCCGTCGTCTTCACATGGTTCCGGATTTGACTCCGAGTTCCACTCCACGCCCACGCGTAACTGAGGAAACGACTATCAACCACAGAGTCAGGGAGCGTGACCCTGATCAACTTATCGGGATAGGCGAGCGGGAAGCTCTGGTCCGGCACGCGCGCACAGGCCCCCACGAAGCTCGGGTTTCCGCTGTAGCGGGTGAAGAGGAGATCGCCGGGGCGCGCAAGGCCATCTTTCGCTTCAACCTCGGCAAGCGACATGCCCGTATAGCGAAGATCTTTCGTGCTGAGAGCCATCGGACGGACGGCACTGATCCGCAAAATTGGCACGCCGTCCGGCTCCATCCCCGGACGCGAGACGTAGATTCCATTCTTGACGGAGATTGCCAACTCGCCCAGAGTGGCCCACACCCAGCCTTGCGGCAGGGGGTTCGCATCGCTAATCTTGCTCAAGCCAATTCCTGATTCAGTTCCATCAAAAGTTTCCGGGCTGCCCCGGGGTCTCCTCCGAAGGCCGCGATGAAGCCCCGACTGCCACCGCGCTCGGTGAACGGCTCATGACGTAGTGCCTCCACCTCTACACCGACGTCACTGGCCACGCGGTTGCAGATCCGTTCCAGCCACCACATCTGCTCGTCGCTGTACGTAGCACCGGCCTGGTGCTGCCGTAGCAGCCAGCCCGCGAAGCGTTCCCCGACCGACGTGCGGTAAGGCCGTAGCTCACTGTCTGCCCCAAGCTCGAAGCGGATGAGCGAGATCAGGTCAGGAATGCCCGCCGTCTGACCAGGCCGCGCTACGGCACGGCCCAGGTCCTCGTATGCCTGCCAGAGTATCTGGGGCGTCCAGTCGTACTGCGGGCGCTTGATGTAAGTAGCGAGCTCCCGCAGGGCAGCGTACGCGGCGTCCGGTGCCACCCGCTTCTGACCAAGGGCGATCTCGATCGCGGTTAGCTCGTCCCGCTGCCTGTCCAGCAGGCTGTGCCAGTCGGATACGTACTTCTGTGCCCGCTCCTCACGGGGAACCTCACGGAGGGTCGTGATGGTGGCGACGGTCACCTCGTCGATCGTCAGGTCTTCCTGGCGCCGTATCCCCATGATGACCTTGCGGAGTTCGGCGTTCGCCAACGGAATGGTCGCGTCAAGGATCAGCTGTCGCGCCGCTGCCGGCCCATCTCTCAGCAAGACCCGCTCTTGGCGCTCCGGATCGCAGGCATCGGTCAGCCACCCGGTGATGGTCACCAGGCTGACGCCGCCTGCGACGTGCGCGATCGTCTCGTGTTGTTCGTTCGTCAGCTGCCTGCCCAACCGGCCGAGTCGGCGCGCCAGCACCTCGGTCTCCTCGGCACTGATCGCCTTGGAGGCAGCCTTGTCGAGCAGCTTCTGCAGCGACATCCCAGGCGCAGTGGGAAGCGGCCTGGCCTCCACCAACGGAGTGTCGGTGACTCCTGCGGCGTCGATGAGCAGGAAGCGGTCCTTCACCACGGGCGGGAAGGACTCGTCGGCGCCGGGCGTGACCTCGCTCAGCTCGGTCGGGTCGATCGACCGAGCTCCTCGCCCCTTCATCTGCTCGAACAGCACGGCGCTCTTGACCGACCGCATGAAGATGACGCACTCGAGCGCGCGCACATCGGTACCCGTGGCGATCATGTCGACGGTCACAGCGATACGGAGGCGCGGCGAGTTGCGCAGGTCGTTGATCAGCTCATCCGGGTTCTGACCACTTTCCCGGCTCTTGTAGGTGATCTTCGCGGCGAAATCGTCACCACGCCCGAAGACCTCCCGCGTCTGCTTGAGTACCTCCTCCGCGTGCGCTTCGCTGACCGCGAAGATCAGGGTCTTCGGGACCTCCTGTCGGCCGGGGAACCAGCCCTGCCAGTTGTCCCGGTAGGTCTGCAAGACCGTGCGAATGTCATCCTCGGCGATGACCGAGCGTCCGAGCTGCTGGCCCGAGTAGGCGAAGTCGTCCTCGAGTTCCTCCAGCCGCCGGCGCCGTGACGCTCGGTCGAGTATGGGGACCGTCGTCCCCGCCTCGATGGTGGAGCCCTCCTTGTGGACGTCCGTCAGCAGTTCCACCACGTCGAAGTCGACGTTCACGCCGTCGGCGACTGCCTTGGCGAAGGAGTAGCTGGACACCAGGTTCTGGTCGAAGAAGCCCTTGGTCTGTGCTGTGGGAGTAGCGGTGAGCCCGACCAGGTGGGCGTCGAAGTACTCGAGTACGCCACGCCACAACCCGTAGATGGACCGGTGGCATTCGTCGACCACGATCAGGTCGAACGACTCGATCGGCACATCCGGGTTGTAAACAACCTCGACAGGACGGCCGTTCTCGAACGCTTCATCGGCCGCATCCGCGCGGTCATCCGCCGCATCGTCGTCGACCAACGGCTGGCCGCGCAGCAGCGAATGCATCTTCTGGATGGTGCCGATGACCACCGAGGATGTCTCTTGCAGCCCTGCCGCACCTAGCCGGTCCACCCCGTACAGCTCGGAGAACTTCCGGCCGTCGTCCGGCGTGGTGTAGTTGCGGAACTCGGCGAGCGCTTGCCTCGCGAGGTTGTTCCGGTCCACCAGGAAGAGCACACGCTTCGCCTGCGAGTACTTGAGGAGCCGGTAAACCTCCGTCACCGCGGTGAACGTCTTACCGGCGCCGGTGGCCATCTGGATCAGTGCTCGCGGCCGATCCGCAGCGAGCGAGGTCTCGAGACCAGTGATCGCCTCGATCTGGGCAGGCCGAAGGCCACCGGTTTCCAGCGCCGGCATGGTCCGGAAGCCAGCCCGCAAGGTCGGCGCCTGCGGATGCTCGTCCGCGCGACGCATCCATGCCGCGATCGTCTCGGGCCGGTGGAAGGAGAAGACCTCGCGGGACCGTGCCTCCGGATCGATCCGGTTGATGAAGTAGGTCTCCGCGCCGGTTGTCGCGTAGCGGAAGGCGAATGGCTCACTCTCACGCCAAACCGCGAGCCGGAACTCCTTGAGAACCCCACGCGCGTAGCGGTCGTTCTGGGCCAAGGCGTGGCTCAGTGCCTCGCCCTCACGCTTGGCCTCGACCACACCGACGATAGAGCCGTCGACGTACAGGACATAGTCCGCGCGCCCGGTGGCCACCGTGAACTCGCGAACAGCCACGCCGCGGCCCGCAAGCGGGTTGAGGTCTTCGCGATCCTGGATCACCCAGCCCGCTTCGACGAGCATCCGGTCGATGACCTCACGGGCCTGGACCTCGCTCAGCGGCTTGGCCCGCTGAGCCCGCTCCACGATCGCCTCACGTGCCGCGCGCGCCACCGGCGCCGGCTGCTTGCGAGCCTGCTCGTAGTCCTGCTGCTGAACCTGGCGAAGTGCGACGATCTCCCGCTCGAGCTGATCGATCCGAGAGGCGAGTTCGGCACGACTGGCTGCCGCGCTCTCGACGAGGGTCGCGGCCTCGTCCTGCGCGCGCTGTTCGGCCTCGGCCTGTGCCTGCCGGGACTCTGCCAGCTTCGTCCGGGACAGGGCGAGGTCACGGCGGTAGCTCTCCAGCTCGGCGTGAAGCTTCGCGATCTCGGCAGGGTCGGTGACGCCCTGATCAGCGGTAGGAGCAGTCGGAGGAACGAAGGCGGTGACGGTCCGCTTGCCGGAGACGGCGAGGTGGAACCAGTTGCCCAGTTCGTAAGCGGTCTCGACGGCCTTGAGCGCACGGACCGTGTCGAACAGGTGCTCGTGGGCCGCGCGATTCCTGCTCCTACGCAGCTCATCGAAAGCGGTGCGCACCTGCGGGGTAAGGGCACCGATGCGCGTCAGAGCAGCCAGCCGATCGACCTGCCGGTCACCGTCGACCCGGAGGCCCACCCTCGTGACCAGCTCTTCGGTCAGGATCTCACCGAACTGGCCAGCCTGGACCAGAGCTGCGTTGGGGTTGGTGAAGACCGTGGCCTCCGCCAATGCGCCGTATAGCGCGAGCAGGGGCTGGTACTGGAAGAGCACACCGAAGTTCGGGGACCGTCGGGCAAGATCCCGAAGCCGCTCGTCCATATACTCCGTCCGTCCACCGCACGCGGGCGTGCCCATCCGCTAATCCAGGTGCAGCGACCCAGACTACGCAAAAAGCGCGCCGCCCGTGCGCGATCCGAGGACCGGCGGGCTCGGAGCTGCGCTCTGCCCGCCGGTCCTGCCGCAGAGTCGTCCAGTACGACCTCGCGGTGGAATCGATCACGCCATGACGCGTCGTACCGCACCTGCGCCGAACTCCGCGACGTAGATGTCACCCGAGTCTGCGACCGTGAGCTGGCTCGGCTTCCTGAGGCCAGTGGCCAGAGTCCTCACCCGCCCGTCCGTGAGGCGGAGCAACTTACCGTTCGCGAAGTCGCTCAGCAGGATCCCCTCACTGCTCCAGGCCACTCCGTTCAAGCCCGCCAGCGTCTGGCCTTCCAGCAGGTCCAGCGGATCACTGTCCGGCGTCTCGAGCTGGACCTCCCAGAGCACGTTCCGACCGTGCTGGCCGGGAGAGCAGAGCACGTGGAGCACGTCGCCCGCGTGGGACATGGCGACGGGCTGGCCGGGCACGGACCCGAGCAGCGTGAAAGTGCCGTCCATCTTCACCCGTTTCAGAGCACCTGTGAACATCGCCACGATCAGATCGTCGCCGTCCCAGATGAATGCCATCGGCGTGCCAGCCGGCCCTTCGGGGAGCCTGATCAGCTTGCTACTCGCATAGTCGCTGCTGTGGTGGAGCACCAGAATTCCGGGACGGTCAACAAGCCGGACGGCGAGCTCTCCGTCGGCTCGGGCAGCCATGGAATCCGATCCCAGGTTCCGCAGGAGACGGGAGGGAACTGCGGCAACCAGGCGGTAGACACCGTCCGAACCCACCCGCCACAGTTCTTGCCCCCGCGTGCTCACCATCAGTCCGTTCGGGGTCCAGGCGACACCAGCCACAGGAGGAAGTCCGGAGAGGAAGGTCGTGACCGTCCCGGTCGGATGGGCGGCGATCTCCAAGCTCGCTTCTGCTGTGCAGCCGTCGTGGAGGCACCGGAGCACGCTCCTTCCCGGTCCCTTGGCGAAGACGGCTCCACCCTTGAAGACAGCGACCTTCTCGTTGCTGGACTCGACCTGGGGGTCATCGATGGGGGAGGTCCAGGTCGCGGTGCCGTCAGTGAAGTGACCCAGCACCCGCAGTGGAGTCTTGCCCTTGCCACGCAGCAGGAGGTGAGACGGCTCGATGCTGATCTTCATCAGACGCTCGGGGTGAGCAGGGGCGACCGGCTGACCGTCGAAGACTCCGTTGTCCTCCCACAACCTGCGGAGGGGGTCACCTGGCCGGTTGCGCACCCAAGCGCTGCCGATCCCGTGATCAGAGCCGGCCCAGTGCCAGGAGACGTAGTGGCCCACTTGGTACGTCTCGCGCGTCGCCAAGATCCGCTCACCCGGGACGCCCGCTTCGAGAGTCGCGAGCCGCACGCCACCCAGGTCCAGTTGGCGGTGCCCGGACTCATCGGCAAACAGCGGAATGTTCACCTCCACCACCCGGTACCAGTTCGTCTGACCGGGCGCGAGAGTGATCCACACCACGTGTGCGGGCCCTTGGCGAGTCCCGTCGACCAGGTGGATCCGGTGTTCACCAGCTGGCACGCCAGCGACGTCCACGGTCAACGTGCCCGTCTGGAAACTGGTCTTTTCGAGCTTGCGCTTCTCGTCCAGCCACACCTCCACTTGGCTACCAGCTCTCTCCACCCACAGCGTGAGCGTGGTCCCCTGGTCATGGCGGTACCCACGAACCGCGGGTGCCCGATCGACATCGCGGTCCAGCAGGTCGAGCAGCGAGCTCGCGTGAGCGAGGATCCGCAGGCACTCACGGCGCGATCGGCAGGGCAGCAAGGGCCGGTCCTTGTGGGATCGGTCCCCCTTGAACAGCCCGATCGCCCCGGCAAACAGTTCGAAGAGGCGGTCGGCGTCTCGCTCTCGATCTGAGATGCGGATACCGTCCTTCCTCTCCTTGAACGCGGAGCTGACGAGCTCGTTGCCGATGGCAGGACTCCCGATCCTCTGCTGCACCTCGTGCTCGAGCCGCCGGAAGGCAGCGAAAATGGCGTCGTCAAACCGGTCCGCCCTCAGCAACTGCGCGCACACCTCGACCACCTCCGGGCGGAGGAGCGTCAGATGGACGGCCAACTCCCCGTCCCCCGCTCCCGGCAGTGCCGGATGATCAGTTCCAGCCTTGGGGGCGGCGCGGGGCACTTGCGGCTCGGGCAGCCGGCGGGTGCTCTCCCCGTCCAGGAACGCGAGCAGCCCCTCGACTCCCTGGACGCTGCGGTACGGCCGAGTACCTCGCCGGTTCACGCTGAACTGCCACTGCCAAGGGCTGACCGTTTGCCTGTTGCTCCCCCTCCACAGCTGTGGAAGCAGGTCTGCAAGAACGAACAGGCGGCCCATCAGCTCACGGGCGTGCGTGACTTCACTGGTCGGAGGAACAGAGTCTCCGCCGGCCGAGCTCAGTGGCAGCTTCAGGTGTGCAGCGAAGTCCAGGCTGGAGGCAACGAGGTCCTTCTCGGGATCAGCAGAGCTGTTCTGCTCCAACTCCACGGTCCACTTGACGAACTCACTCAGTCGGGCCAGATCGCCCGGGCCGCCTTGACAGGCTGCCACTCCACGGAGAGTGAGCCGCACCTCGTCCTGGTCCGAATAGCCGTGAGCCTCCCATGGATCGGCAACGTAGCGGGAGCTGATCGCGACCAAGGCCGCCTGGGCGTCCTCGATGCCGAGGTCGCGGTCGGCCTTGAGGTCGACGGCCGTGAAGGTCGGCCAGGATCCTCGCTGTCCCATCAACTCGTACACGGTCTGGAGTAGAACCTGATCCTGGGAGTTCAGCACGTCGTCGGTCACGTCACGATTCTCGTGCGTGGGCTGGGATCGGCGCACGGAGATTGTGTTGGAGATTGCAGAATGTGCACCCCGGGTGCTGGCGATCCAGGGTGGGGCACGAAGATCGCGGAAGGCGAGCCAGCGCAGCGCCTCCTGGCCCACTGCGGACTAGCAAGATGACGCCAACGCCAACCGTCCCGAACAATGGCGTCCCACGGCGGCCATACACGGACGGCGTTCGCCCAACTGGGGCATCGCGATGCCACCGGCTTGGCCTGGACTCCGTGCGCTGGGAACCCTGCTGCACACCGACACCAAGTACGTCCTCAAGGTCCGTGGGTGGTAATAGAGTTACCACTCCGGACAGTTGCGTCGGGCCCGACCGGAACAAGGGGAACAGCGTGAGCGAGATCGCCAAAGCGGTAGCGGCGCTTGAGGAGCAGGCCGCCGAGGCGCGCGAGCTTCGGCGGACCGTCGAGCGTGTCGAGACCGAGATCGCCGACCATCTGGACGAACTTCGCAGCATCGGCAGTGCGATCCTCGACCTCCATTTCGACCTTGACAACCAGATCGCCGAGCACGACTACTCGGCTGTTGAGCAGACGGTCGGAACCCTTGAGGCCCTCGTGGACGTCGCAGAGCTCCTTCCCAAGATCGACGCGGTCTTGCTTCTGACCGCGCTCCTGGAGGGCACGCCCACCCCCGACCTCACGGTGCCGGTCGAGCTGTTCAAGACTGGGGAAACGCCTGCCTTCGATCACCCGCGGCTGACCCAGGAGGACCTCGACCGTCAGTTCCAGAACGAGATGGCCGACTGGTCGGAGCCGGACGAGCAGGACGACCGATGGGCTGAGGACCACTGGAGCGCCGAGCAGGAGGCCATCCGTAACCGTGCCCACAAGGCCGGCTTGCACCTGATGGAGCTCTTCAACCACATCGGAGACAACCTCTGGCCCGAGCTCATCGAGTCGGTCGAGACCGGCCGGCGCGACGACGCGGTCCGTACGCTGGCAGCCGCCGCTGCAGCAGCGCGTGACGCACGGCCCGGGTACAAGCTGTACGAGGTCAACCTGTCGATCCAGTACGAGGCAGACCCGTCATCGCTCGGGGCGATGGGTGAGTTCCTGTCCGGCTTCGAGACCTGGCTGTTTTCGCAGAAGGACTCGTAGAGGCACCTCACCAGTCGCACGGCCAGGCGACGGGTGAGGTGCCCGGTACGGCACCCCGAGCCACCGTTCTACCGGCCACCAGACCTCGGGCTGGCCCCCGGTTGACGCCAACGCTGACGCCAACCATCCCGAACAATGGCATCTGACGGAAGCCTTCCACGGACGGCAGAATCACCCAAACCTGGGCATTCCGAAGCCCCGGCTTGGCCTGAAAAGCGGAAGGTCGCCGGTTCGACCCCGGCCCTGGCCACATCGCCTGACCAGGCACGATGCCCTCGAAGCAGACAGCTTCGGGGGCATTTTCGTGCCGTCCGACGCCAACGGCTCCGAATCGCGGCGAACCCCGGGCAGCCTGGTGGGGCCGCCCGGGTTCGAGGCAGAGTGACGCCGATCACAAGCCTTCAACTTCGACCATGGTGCCGTCAGGGCCATGCGTGAAGATCCGGGGTGTCCCCATCCGGCTGATGATGGCCCGCATCGCGGCTTTCTTCTCCTCCGGAGTCGGCCCGTCCGGATCAGTGAGACCGAAGCCTTGGAGAGCCACCTCGTAGGGGTCCATGTCCTCTGCCTCCGGCATGCCCTCCAGCACGAAGCCGAAGAAGAACCGAAGCGCCTCCTCCCCCAGGTCGAGAGGATGGAACGGCAGCGGGTACGGCCCCTTGGCCGGCCATCCCGGCACCGGATCCACCGGGCGCTCCCCGGCCCAGAAGGGCGCCTCGAACGGCAGCGGCTCACCGATGTTCTCCATCACCCCGCTGCCAGGCGAGAGGCTGAGCGAACGGACCAGCTGCCCGTCCTCCCAGACCGCGAAGGCCAGGAAGTCCACCACGCTGTGCATCCAGTGCACGACCAGTCGGCGTCCCGCGCTCGCATCGATCAGGTGCTGCGGCAGCCGTGAGGGATGGTCACCCACCCAGTGCTGATCGCAGACGATGTCGACTCCGGGGAAGCTGCCGAGGTAGGCGGTCCCGTCCGGCGGGTACGTCGCGTCGCCGAGCTCGCACCTGGCCGACTCCGTGACCTCCCACCCGGGGTAGAGGCGGCCGACCAGCTCCGCCGTCCGCTCCGGATCCGCTTCCGCCGGCAGCCGCAGCGGGCCGGACGAAGCAGGGGCCATATAGACGAGCAACCCAGTCTTGGCTCCCACGGTCAGTTCCTCTCCAACACGGCGAACCCCTCGGTCCGGGGGCAGGCCGCAAGCTACCAACCGCGTAAGACAGCGGTGCCCGGCAAGACCTGGGTCTTACCGGGCACCGGACGAACTGATGAGCCGGAGCGCGAGGCTATGAAACCTCCCGAGGCGGCTCAGGGCTGGCGTCGACGGCGGCGCGGTCGAGTTCGAGGCCGTGGGTGAAGAAGTGCGGGGGCAAGGTCAGCGGCGCGGGCGGCGGTTATCGGGGTCAACCCTGTTCGCCGCCATCGCCCTGGTCGTCTGGCTCTCCGCCTTCCTCCTTGCGGTCAACCCGGGCCGTACCTCGGGCTGAGGCCAGGCAGGCACCTTCGCCCGTTCCCCTCCTCCGGGTAAGGGCGGCAGGCCTCGCGATGAGCGGCAGAAGGCTGACGCCGGACCACATCACCCCCATAGTGCTCATATCATCTGAATGTCCGCATGGATGCTTAACTCCACACGAACGAAGTACCGTCGGGCTTGTCCGTGTACACACTCATCATCTGATTCGGGGGAATCACCATGGCCGGCACGGTCACCGTTGATCCGCAGGCGCTCACCGCCTCCTCAGGGGTGGCGAAGAACCTCGCCGAGGAGGTCACCAAACCTGTTCACGACGCGCTGACTTCGGCCACTACCGCCTCCGGTCAGCTCACCGGCTGGTCGATCGCCGCAGGGCTCGGAAAGCTCGGCAGCGACTGGGCCGCGCCGCTTGACGCGCTCCGGAAGCGACTCACCGACACCAGCACCAACCTGCAGACCAACGCCGACACCCACGCGCACAACGAGCAGGCAACCGCAAGCGCTTGGAGCCAGCGAAAGGCCGCGCAGTGAGCAGTGCCTACGAACTGTTGGTCGCGTTCGACCCGCACGGACTGCGCGACGCCGCGAAGGCGTGGAAGGCGCTCGCCCACAGCATGGAGACCACGGCCACGCGGCACCGCAACCAGGTGAACGGCCCGCTGCGCCGGGGGTGGAAGGGCGCGGACGCCGAGGCCGCCTTCCCGTTCATGGACCAGACCGAGCAGCGGCTCGGCATCGTCCGGGTCGAGGCGGAGGCCGCCGCGCTGGCCCTGAACACGGTCGCGGACCGGATGTACCAGGCGCAGACCAACCTGACCAACGCCGTGCACCGCGCCCAGGATGCCAAGTTGACTGTGTCCGCCGAGGGGATTGTCGGCCTCCCGCCCGAGGGTCCAGGCGAGCACAACGACCCCGACGCGCAGGCCGCGCGCCGCAGCCTCACCGATCTCAAGACCGGCTTCCAGCAGCGGATCGACACGGCGATCAAGGACGCCCAGACGGCCAGCGACCAGGGCAACAAGGCCCTCGGCCACCTGGGTGCCGACATCCTCGGCGATCAGCGGGCGAACGGCGCCATGGCCGAGACCCGCACCGACGTCGCCGACGTCATGAAGGACCTCGGGCTGGCCGATCCGTACATCCCCGACGGCAAGGACCCGCAGAAGAACGCCGACTGGTGGAAGGGCCTCACACCCGACCAGCAGGAGACCTACCTCGCCCTGAACGCGGCCCGGATCGGAAACCTGGACGGCATTCCGGCGGGCGCCCGCGACGAGGCCAACCGCCTCGTCCTCGACCAGAAGCTCGACGCCCTCCAAGCCGGGACGCCCGCCTCCTTCGGCCTCGACCAGACCACGTACGACAAGCGCAAGGCCGCGCTGACGGAGATCAAGAAGAAGCTGGAGGAGAACGCCGACGCGAAGGACGAGGAGCACCAGCTGTTCCTCCTCGCGATCGACCCCGAGGCGTACGGGGGAGACGGACGCGCGATCGTTGCGACCGGCAACCCCGACAAGGCAAGCCACACCTCGGTGTTCGTGCCCGGGACGAACACCGACATCAACGGGGTGCCGGGCCAGATCGACCGCATCCGGCAGCTGCAGGGCTACGGCAAGCAGTACGCCAAGGCCGGCGAAACCGTCTCAGTCATCTCCTACCTCGGCTACGACGCCCCGGAGAGCCTCGCAGGGGCGTCCAGCCCAATGCGCGGACTCGACGGCGCCGAGGACATGCGCCGTTTCTCCAACGGCCTCAGGGTGGCGCACGGCGAGCCTAGGACCCACCTCAGCTACATCGCGCACAGCTACGGCAGTTTCGCCGTGGGCGTCGCCGACAGCGGAGGAAGCCATGGCCTGGACGCCGACGACATCGTCACTCTCGGCAGCCCGGGCATGGGCGTGCTCACCGCCGAGCAGTTGAACGTCAACCCCGATCACCTCTGGATCGGCGAGGCCACCGACGACCCCACCCGCGCGGTCGGTGGCTTCTCGCTCGGCCCCAGCCCGCACATCGCGGGATTCGGCGGGAACAACATCCACATCGACACGTCCGGGCACGGCGGCTACTGGGACGAGGGCTCGGACAGCCTGAAGAACCAGGGCAAGATCATCGCCGGGAAGCCGCCCCACACCACATGGAAGGAGGACCCGATCTGGGGTTCGATACCCCACTGAACCGCCGGCCGGAAAGAGCCCCCATGCGCAACCTGATCACCCATCCGCCAGTCACTGGTACCCGGCTGAAGCAGCTCCTGGCGACGGCGCTGATGGCCACGACCCTCGGAGCCTGTATGTCCAGCCCCGGAGCAGGGAAGAACGATCCCCTGCCCGTCAAATCCCGGCAGGAAACACTCGACTGGGCGAAGCAGCTCACCGAGCACCTGGCCCAGACGGCCGGGATCCGGATCAACGACGAACCTGCCGACCCCGTCTTCACCTCGTGCATCGGCAAGAACGGCGAGACCGCGCCCGACGACCGCTACATCCTGATCTACGGGGTCCACAGCACCGTCCCCAACGCCCAGCACAACGACGTCGTCCGCAAGGTCCGCGACCGGCTCACGAGCGAGGGCCTCAAGATCACCGAATACCAGGAGACCCAAGGCGCGGAACCGGACTCCACCGTCAGCGCACGCCACCCCAGCAGCCGGTACGTCGTCGACGTCGCCAGCACCGCGGGCAACGACCGCATGGTCCTGAGCGTCACCACCCCGTGCCTGATGCCCCCGTCCGCATCGCCCGTCCCCACCCCCTGACCGGTCCGTCGCCAGCTGCAACGGCCCTGGATCGGGGCCCGCAGGCGAGGCCCCGCCTTCGGAACGCTGATCCGTCGGTGAGTCAGATGCGAGGTCAACGGCCGGCCAGCAGCGCGCTCGCCAGCGCAGTGGCGGTGCTCGGCCCCTTGCCGTGGCGAGGTCGTGCTCCGGACAGTGACGGCATGCGCATGGGACCGCGTTCCTGGCGGGCCTTCTCGATGACCGTCGTCCCGGTCTCCGCCTCCAGCACGGGGGCGTAGCCGGCGGCCCGAAGCGCGGCAAGGGTGGCTTCGGGCTCGGCCGTGCTGATCAGTACGGTCGGCGCGATCCGTCGCAACCCGAGCCTGGACAGCGCACGGGCCGCGGCGAGCTCCGACACCAGTGCCTCGTCGTCGGAGCGGATGCAGCAGGCGGAACGCACCACTCGCATCCTGCCGTGGGTCCTTGCGGTGTCCTTGATCAGGTACTCCAGGGGCTGCGGAAGCGGCCGCCCGCCCTCGGAGACGTCGGCCAGCCGAGCCAGCAGGTCGGCGGCGTCCGATCCGGAGTCCAGCGCCCGGCGGACCGCCGCAGGGGTGATCCGCCACACCACGGCATGCCCCTCCGACTCCCGGTCCGCACAGGCGGCCAGCAGGTCGGTCAGCTCCGATGCGGCAGCTCCGGCGACCACGGCCGTGAGGTCCGCCTGGAACCGGGCGGTGGTCTGTGGCGCGGGCAGCAGCGCGTCCAGGGCTGTGGACAGCTGCCGAACCGCGTCGTCCAGAGCAGGATGGTCCCGCAGCGCCGGCCCGGCGCCCGGAACGGCGGGGAAGTGGCGGTGTGCACCCGCCCTCAGGAGCCCGAGCACGGCGTGCCCGAGCGGAGTCAGCGCTCCGTGGGCGACGACCCCGAACAGCTCCGCCTCCGCCAGGGTCGCCTCGACCCGCTCAGCCTCCCACGCACCTTGGGCGAGGGCGGCCGGGCGGAACCAGGCCGCCGTGGCGATGAGACCGGCGAGAGCGGTCGCCCGAGCGCGAGCGGACTTGCCGGTGGGGACTCCGCGCCCGGCCGGGAGGGTGGCCAGAGCCTCCAGCACGGCACGGCGCAGATCGACAGCCTCGCCGTCCTCCGGCGTGACCAGCGCGACCGGGGTGTCATTCTCGTCCGGCCAAAAGCTGAACACCTCGGGCACCACCGCCCAGGTGGCGACGAGCGGCAGCAGCCGCTGAGCGGGTGGAGCCGCCAGCCACTCGTCGTACCGCTCGGTGGGCAGCATCCGAGCAGGTGGCTGCGACTCCGGCCGACGCGCGCGGCCCCGTCCTCTCGTCGGGGCCTCCGCTTCCTCGGCGCAAGGGGTGATCAGGTCCGCGTTGTTCGCCAGGTCGAGCCACAGCCGGGCTTGTTCCTCCGGCATGCCGACCGCCTTCGCCAGCCGACGGGTGTCCCGGACCGCGATTCCGCCCGCCTTGCGCACAGCGAGCGGCTGCACGGCCACCTGACGGAGCATCGACTCGACCCGGGAGGCCGCCTCGGCCAACGCCGCCTGCGCCTGGCTCTCGACTGCACCATCCGGGATCTCCACCGTGCCCTCGACCGGGGGCGGGGCAGACTGATAGCTCGGCGCGCGGTCGTGGTCGCGCAACGCGTCGGCCACCTCGCGCGGCAGTTCCGCCAGGTCCTCATCCACCGGAAGGACCAGGCCGCGGGCGGCCAGCCAGTCCGTGCCGGGATCTCCCGAGCCGCCTTCCCGGAAGGTGAACTTGCCTCCGGAACCCGGGTAGAAGCCGCCGTACCGGGAGACGAAGCAGTGCGTGCGCAGCAGTGGCGGGCCCGGGACCAGTTTGTCCAGCAGCTCCAAGGCCGCGGGCGGCGCCTCGGCGGCCATGGCGCGCACGCGCTTCGCGTCCCTGAGCACGTCCACGATCTGCCGCTGCGCCTCGTCCCGAGTCCGCGCCTTCACGAGCCCCAGCCCCTGCGCGATGCGGTGAATCTCCGGAGCGTTGAAGGCCTCGCTGAGCAGTTGTTCGGCGGGCCGACCGTAACCGCCTCCTTCACCCGCCTGGCGGTGGACCAGGATCGGAACGACGACCCTGCTTCCGGACGAGGGCAGTACCAGGGCCCGCTCGGTCAGCCGGGACAGCGCGGCCTCGGCCGCGGACCGACCCGCGCCGTCGAGTTGCAGGAATCGGAAGAGCTGGTCCCGGGTCACGGACCGGTCAGCGGGGTCGACCGCAGGCGCGTCGAGCCGTGGAGAACGGCCGCCGTAGCCCATGAACAGGTGATGAGCAGGCGGAACGGCCGGTAGCGGACCGTGTAACCGTTCGGCCAAGGTCGCCACAGCGACCAGCAGTTGAAGGTCCCCGAGGCTGATCTCGCTCAGCCCCAGGGCCGTGGAGGCGTCCGTCAGCAGGTGGCCGGCCAGATCGGTCAGGCTCGCCACCCTTGCCGCGTAGGGAAGTTCGCGCTGCTCCAGCAGTTCGGTCAGCTGCGAAGGAGTGCGGTCGGCCAGCCACATCGCGAGGCTTCGTTCGGCTTTCACCACACCCAGCGTAGTGAGCCGCCAACGGGGACGGGACCAGAGGTTTGAAGCTCGCTTCGGGGGCATTTTCGTGCTGCTTGAACGGGACGGCAGACGGTCACCGCCCTCCCGCCCGAGGGCAAGCCGTGCGACGACCGCCGGGTACGCCGCGCCTGACAGACTCGCGGTCATGCGCTCCGCCATGGCAAGACCGACGTGCGATGGGTGCTGATGCACATGGTCGAGGAAACGGCCCGGCACAACGGGCATGCCGATATCATCCGCGAGCTGATCGACGGTGTCACCGGCGAGTAGCAGGGCCGAACACCGAAGCCGGCGGTGGCCCCGGGGAGTTCACTCTCCGGGGCCGCTCGCGTTTCCCGAACTCGCCCGCGCCGGAAGGCGGTTGACCATCAGGCCAGCTGGGTGGCGAGCCAGTCGGCGGTGGCCGGGAGCCAGTCGGGCAGGGCGGTGCCGAGCAGGTGGTTGCCGTGCGGGACGAGCAGCAGTTCGGCGTTCGGGGCGTGCTCGGCGAGGACGGTGGCGTTGGTGACGCCCGGGATGCGGTCCTCGCCGCCCTCGACCACCAGCAGCGGGAGGGTGATCGTCGGGGCGAGCGCGGTCAGGTCCAGCCGGTCGGCGAAGGCGCGGGCCGCCTCCGGGCTCCCGCAGCGTTGGACCAGCGTCTCGGTGACGAACGGGGGCAGCTCCACCCAGTCCAGCCGGTACGGTCCGCTGACCGTCGCGGCGGCGCGCAGCCGGGGCTCGTGGGCGGCGGCCCGCGCCGCGTAGTAGCCGCCCAGGCTGAGGCCGACCACGGCGGCGCGGTCGAGGTCCAGGCCCTCCTGGTCGGCGAGCGCGTCCAGGGCCCGGCCGACCACCCGGTGGTAGTCCGGCTCTGGCGCGCTGGTGGCCGCCAGCACCCCCTGGCCGGGCCCGTCCATCGCCAACACGGCGACCCCCCGGGCCAGCAGGGCCTCGATCAGGGTGTGGAACTCCTCCTTCGAGGAGTCCATGCCCGGCACCACCAGCACCACCGGGGCCCCGCCCCGGACCGCCGCCGGCCGGCGCAGCCAGCCCGCGAAGCCCTCGCCCTCGACCCGCCGCGCGCCCGGCTCCAGCAGCGCCAACGACCGCCGCATCGCCTCGTCGGCCTCGGCGGCGAGCCGCGCGGCGCCGGCCCGGTCGGGGTGCGGCATCAACCCGGCCGCGTGGAACCAGCGGGCGGCGCAGCGGTAGGCGGTGCCGGCGGTCACCGTCCGCCCCTCGGCCGCGGCCCGCTCGGCCTCGGCGACGTACCGGCGGCCGGTGGCGCCGAACGCGTCCGGCCACTCCTCCAGCGCGGCCAGCCCGGCGGTCACCCGGTCGTACTCGTACAGGTCGAGACCGGCTCCGTGCGCCCGTGGGCGGGCGTCCGCCACGTACGCGGGCAGCAGACCGGGGGTGTCGAAGAAGGACACGACGGGATTCTCCGTTCAGACGAGAGTGAGCACGGCCTTGCCGCGGATCCGGCGGTCGCGCAGGTCGGTGAGGGTGGTCGCGGTGTCGCCCCAGGGGGCCGTCCGGCCGATCTCCGGGGTCAGCCGGCCGGCCGCCGCCAGGCGCACCAGGGTGGCCAGGTCCGGGCCGTACGGGACGTCGGAGTCGGCGTAGTGGAAGTGCCGCAGGGTGGCCGACTCGGGGCCCTTGAAGAAGTCGAAGAAGTCCAGGGTCACCGGCGTCCGCGAGGCCTGCCCGAACCAGACCAGAGTGCCCCGCCGGGCCAACCGGGCCAGCGCCACCGGCAGGTTCGCACCCCCGGTCGACTCCAGCACCAGGTCGTACGGGCCGCGCGCCTCCCCGAGGTCGTGCACCACCTCGGCCGCCCCCAGCTCGGCCAGCCGACGACCTCGCTCCGGCGAGGCGGTGACCACCGTCAGCTCGGCCCCGGCCGCGGCGGCCAACTCGGTGAAGTAGTGCCCGACCCCACCGGAAGCCCCGGTCATCAGCACCCGCCGCCCGGCCACCGCCCCCACCGTCCGCAGCAACCGCAACGCGGTCAGCCCCGCCAACGGCAACGCCGCCGCCCGCACCGCGTCCAGACTGTCCGGCAACTCGGCCACCGACCCCACCGGCACACACACGTACTCGGCCCACCCGCCCGCCGGAGGATGCGCGACCACCCGCCGACACACCGCCGGCCCCGACCCGTCGGCCGCAGCCTGCACCACCAGCCCCGCGACATCCTTCCCCGGCCGCCACCCCGGCTGCGGCGCCTCCAGCTGGAACGTCTCCCCCCGGTTCACCGAGAACGCCTCCACCTTCACCAGCACCTCCCCCGGCCCCGGCTGCGGCTGCGCCACCTCCGCGAACCGCACCAGCTCCCCCGGCTCCCCCGTCGCCACCAGCGCCTTCATCCCCGCACTCCCATCCACTCGGCAGACCCCCACCCCACCCCGCCCGCCCCCACCCGGTCCAACAACCCCCCACCCCCACCCACAACCACCAGTTGTCACCCCACGTGCACCGCCCGCTGCCCCCATGGGCGCGCGGGCAACGCCCCGCGCGCCCACCACCCCCTCCCCCCTCACCCGACCCAGGCGAGAGGGACGCGCTGCGGGAGGGGGCGGTGGAGGGGGTGGGTGCGGAAGGGGGCGTGACGGGTGATTTTCAGACCGCCAACGGCGAGCACCCCCCACCAAGAGGGTCGGCGGTCCGAAAATCATCCAGCCCCCGGAGCGCCCACCCCCGGAACCGCCCCCGGACCAACCCACCCTCCCGAGAGCCCACCCCCGAACCAAAGCCCCGCGCAGCGGCCCCCGTTAGGGTGCCGAGGTGGATCTGGATCTGGCACAGGTAAGAGCCTTCACCGCAACCGCCGAAGAACTCCACTTCGGCCGCGCCGCCGCCCGCCTGGGCATCACCCAGCAGGGCCTGTCGAAGCGAGTGGCCCGCCTGGAGGCCGCCCTCGGCGTGCGCCTGCTGGAGCGGGACGCCCGTGGCGTGGCCCTGACCGCCGCCGGTTCACAGTTCCTGGAACCGGCCCGGCGGCTGCTGTCGCAGGGCGAGCGCGCAGTGGCGACGGTGCGCGGCGCCGGGGCCGGACGGCCACTGCGGATCGACGTGTGGGGCCACCTGTACGCGCCGATGCGCACGCTCGCCCAGGCGGTGGACGCGGCGCCGGGGCTGGAGGTGGAGCCGGTGCCGGGCCGGGACCTGCCCTCGGTGGCGGCGGCGTTGCTGCGCGGCGAGTCGGATGCCGGGTTCGGCCGGGTGCACGCCCTGCCGGACGGCGCCGACGCCGGGTTGACGCACCGCCTGGTCCGACTCGAGCCGGTGGACGCGCTGTTGAGCGTCGACCATCCGCTGGCGGGCCGCGACACCCTGGCCCCGACGGACCTGCGCGGCAGCGTGCTGCGCTACCCGGCCGCCGTGGACCGCCTGGACTTCCTGACCCGCTTCGCCACCCGGTTCGGCATCGACGGCCGGGTCGGTTCGACCAACCTCGGCCTGGAGCACTTCCTGGACCAGGTCGGCGCCGATCCGACCTGCTTCTCGCTGGTGCCGGCCGACGGCCCGCTGCCCGACCGCCCGGGCGTGCGGACCGTTCCGCTGGCCGACCCGACCCCGCTGTACGCCTGGTCTCTGCTCTGGCGCTCCGACCGCGAGGCCGACCGGGACCCCGACCGGGACGGCCAACTGGACTTCCTGCTACGGGCGTTCACCGCGGAGGCGGCCCGCAGCCGGTGGCTGGAGTACGACCCGGCCCGGGACTGGCTCCCGGACGCCGACGAGGCCGCGCTCCAGCCGTGAGTGCTCCGGTCCGGTGCCGGGGTGCCGGGGCGCAGAGGCGCCGGGGCGCCGGGGCGCCGGTTCACCACCAGGTGGTCTGGGTCCGCAGCACCGACCCGTCCGCGGCGTAGGAGACGACGGTGTTGTCGGCGGAGCCCGGTCTGCGGACGACGGCGTACCAGCGGACCGTGGAGTCCCCGACCGCGACCGGCACCGCCTCGACCGAGCCGCCGGTCTTCCAGCCGACCACGACCCTGGCGACCTCGGGCCGGACCGGGACGACCACCATGTCCGGGCTGCCGGCCGTCCCGACCACGCGGTTGAGCATCACGCCGCCGATGACGGCGTCGGTGCCGGTCGGCTCCACCCCGCCCGGGGCGGGGACCGGATCCACGTAGTCGCCCGGCTGCCGCTTGCCGTCCACGACCAGGTAGACGTCGGCCCGGTCCGTGGCCGGGTCCCAGGCCGGGCCGACGTCCTGCCGGGGGGGCGGCGGGAGGCGAGGGTCGGCGGCGAGCCGCTCCTCCCCGATCAGCCGGCTCTGCCGGAGGCTGTCCTCCGCGGTGGGGGCGGCCGGCCACAGGGCGACCCAGGCCTCCAGGGCGTGGCCCTTCGCCGTGCCCTCGCCGACCTTGACCCGGACCGGCGTGAACGGGTCCCGGACGGCCCGGGACGGACCGGCCGAGGCCACCGGGGAGACCGAAGCCGTCGGGGTGACCGTCGACGACCCCGGCGACCCCGACCCCGACGGCCCCGCACCCGACACCCCCGAAGCCCCCGGACCGACCGCCCCCGGAGCCCCCGGAACACCCGCCCCCGGAGCACCCGGGGAGACCGCCGCCGGCGGTACCGCCGCCACCGAGGCGCCGCCGGCACCCCGCCCGTACCCGCCGAACACCGTGCCCGGACCGCCGAGCAGCGTCCCCGCCCCGCCGACCGCCACGACCAGCCCGGCGACCACCGCCCCGGTCAGCAGCCGGCGCCGCCGCAGCCGCCGCTGCCCGCCGGCCAGCAGCCGGTCGTACGGCACCGGACCGGCCTCGACGCTCTCGGCCAGTTCGCCCAGCTCCCACGAGACCGCGGCCTCGGCCGCCTCCACGTCCTCGTTCCCGGGCATGGACTCCGTGCTCATCTGCTGCTACCTCCGATGCTGGTCAGTCCGTTGAGTGAGGAGGACTCCCGCAGTTTGGCCAGCCCCCGGGCGGCCTGGCTCTTCACCGTGCCGACCGAGCAGTTCATCGCGGCCGCGGCCTGGGACTCGCTGAGGTCCTCCCAGTACCGCAGCACGACGGCCTCCCGCTGGCGCGGCGGCAGGGCGGCGAGGGCGGTGAGCAGCACGGCCCGGTCGTCCGGGTCGGGGCCGGCCGGGGCGGGCCGGTCGGGGAAGGCCTCGACCAGGTACTCGGCCGGTCTGCGGCGGAACCGCCGGGCGTGCTCGTTGATCAGGATGCGGCGCACGTAGGCGTTCGGGTCGTCGGCCGCCCGGACCTTGTTCCAGTGCACGTAGGCCCGTTCCAGCGCCTGCTGGACCAGGTCCTCGGCGCCGTGCCGGTCCCCCGCCAGCAGGTAGGCCGTCCGCAGCAGCCGTGACCACGCACTGCCGGTGAACGCCCGGAACTCCTCGTCCCGTGCGGTCTCGTGGGCTCCCATGAGCACCTCCTCCCCCTCCAGAGTCCGGAACGGCCCTGGATCGTTGCCCGGCTCACCCCACGCATTCCGCACAGCCCTCGCGATGCCCGCCGCCCGGCTCACCCCACCCGTTCCGCGCGGCCCGCGCGACCGGGGCGCCCGGCGTTCGCGATTCCGCACCGGCGGCTGTGACACTGGAGGGGCTCGAAAACCGAGGTGCGCTCCGCCGTGCCTCCTTGCGAACCTAGAGGGATGCCCGCAGTGAGTTCTCCCGCAGTCCAGTCCGCCTCCGTCCCCGCCGAGGGTCCCGGAATCGGTGAGCTGGCCGCCCGCCTGCCCGAGCTGACCCTGCGCGACGAGGTGCGGATCGGGCGCCGGCTGGAGGGGGCCCGCCGGGTCCGCAAGCCGGAGGCCCGTCAGCAGATCGCCGCCGAGATCGCCGCCGAGATCGACCGCGCCGAGCTGCTGGTCGAGCAGCGCCGGGCCGCCGTGCCGAAGATCACCTATCCCGCCGAGCTCCCGGTCAGCCAGAAGAAGGACGACATCCTGGCAGCGATCCGGGACCACCAGGTGGTGATCGTCGCCGGTGAGACCGGTTCCGGCAAGACCACCCAGATCCCGAAGATCTGCCTGGAGCTGGGCCGCGGCGTCCGCGGCCTGGTCGGCCACACCCAGCCGCGCCGGATCGCCGCCCGTACGGTGGCGGAGCGCGTCGCGGAGGAGCTCGACACCCCGCTCGGCGAGGCGGTCGGCTGGAAGGTCCGGTTCACCGACCAGGTCGGCCGGGACACCCTGGTCAAGCTGATGACGGACGGCATCCTGCTGGCGGAGATCCAGACCGACCGGGACCTGCGCCAGTACGACACCCTGATCATCGACGAGGCGCACGAACGCAGCCTCAACATCGACTTCCTGCTCGGCTACCTCAAGCAGCTGCTCCCCCGCCGCCCCGACCTCAAGGTCGTGATCACCTCCGCGACCATCGACCCGGAGCGCTTCGCCCGGCACTTCGGCGACGCCCCGGTGATCGAGGTCTCCGGCCGCACCTACCCGGTCGAGGTCCGCTACCGTCCGATCATCGACGACGCCGACGACGAGACCGACGAGGCGGACCGCGACCGCGACCAGATCCAGGCGATCTGCGAGGCCGCCCAGGAGCTGCAGGACGAGGGCCCGGGCGACATCCTGGTCTTCCTCTCCGGCGAGCGCGAGATCCGCGACACCGCCGACGCCCTCACCAAGCTGAAACTGCGCAACACCGAGGTCCTCCCGCTGTACGCCCGGCTCAGTTCGGCCGAGCAGCACCGGGTGTTCCAGCGCTCCAACAGCCGCCGGATCGTGCTGGCCACCAACGTGGCCGAGACCTCGCTGACCGTCCCCGGCATCAAGTACGTGATCGACCCGGGCACCGCCCGGATCTCCCGCTACAGCCACCGCACCAAGGTGCAGCGGCTGCCGATCGAGGCGATCAGCCAGGCCAGCGCCAACCAGCGCAAGGGCCGCTGCGGCCGCACCTCGGACGGCATCTGCATCCGGCTCTACTCGGAGGAGGACTTCCTCTCCCGCCCGGAGTTCACCGACGCCGAGATCCTGCGCACCAACCTGGCCTCGGTGATCCTGCAGATGACCGCCGCCGGCCTGGGCGACATCTCCGCCTTCCCGTTCCTGGACCCGCCGGACTCGCGCAACATCAAGGACGGCGTCCACCTGCTGCACGAACTGGGCGCGCTGGACCCGGAGGAGAAGGACCCGCGCAAGCGGCTGACCGCGCTCGGCCGCAAGCTGGCCCAGCTCCCGGTGGACCCGCGGATGGCCCGCATGGTGCTGGAGGCGGACCGGAACGGCTGTGTCCGGGACGTCATGGTGATCGCCGCCGCGCTGTCCATCCAGGACCCGCGCGAGCGCCCGGCCGAGAAGCGCCAGGCCGCCGACGAGCGGCACCGCCGGTTCAACTCGGAGACCTCCGACTTCCTGTCCTACCTGGCGATGTGGCGCTACGTCCGGGAGCAGCAGAAGGAGCTGTCCTCCTCGGCCTTCCGCCGGATGTGCAAGTCCGAGTTCCTCAACTACCTGCGGATACGGGAGTGGCAGGACGTCTACACCCAGCTGCGCACCGTCGCCAAGCAGTTGGGCGTGACGATCGAGGAGCCCCATCCCGACGCCGAGCCGGACGCGGACCGGATCCACCAGTCGCTGCTGGCCGGGCTGCTCTCCCACATCGGCCTGTTCGACGTGGAGAAGCGCGAGTACGCCGGTGCCCGCGGCGCCCGTTTCGCGGTCTTCCCGGGCTCCGGCCTGTTCAAGAAGCCGCCGCGCTGGCTGATGTCGGCCGAGCTGGTGGAGACCTCCCGGCTGTGGGCCCGGATCAACGCGAAGATCGAGCCCGAGTGGGTCGAGCCGCTGGCCGCGCACCTGACCAAGCGCAGCTACAGCGAGCCGCACTGGGAGAAGAAGTCCGGCGCCGTGCTGGCCTACGAGAAGGTGACCCTCTACGGGGTGCCGATCGTCGCCCAGCGCAAGATCAACTACGGCCGGATCGACCCGGAGCTCTGTCGCGAGCTGTTCATCCGCAACGCGCTGGTCGAGGGCGACTGGGAGACCCACCACAAGTTCTTCGCCGAGAACCGCAAGCTGCTCGGCGAGGTCGAGGAGCTGGAGAACCGGGCCCGCCGCCGGGACATCCTGGTGGACGACCAGACCCTGTTCGACTTCTACGACGCCCGGCTGCCCGAGGAGGTCGTCTCCACCCGGCACTTCGACTCCTGGTGGAAGAAGGCCCGGCACGAGCAGCCGGACCTGCTGAACTTCGAGAAGTCGATGCTGATCAACGACGCCGCGGACGGCGTCACCGAGGCCGACTACCCGGACCACTGGCAGCAGGGCAAGCTCCGCTTCAAGCTGACCTACCAGTTCGAGCCGGGCAGCGACGCGGACGGCGTCACCGTCCACATCCCGCTGCCGGTGCTCAACCAGGTCACCGCGGAGGGCTTCGACTGGCAGATCCCCGGTCTGCGGGAGGAGCTGGTCACCGCGTACATCAAGTCGCTGCCGAAGGCGATCCGGCGCAACTTCGTGCCGGCCCCGGACTTCGCCCGGGCGGCGCTGCGCGCGGTGAAGGACCGCCAGGAGCCGCTGCTGCCGTCCCTGGAGCACGCCCTCAAGCGTCTGACGGCCATCACGGTGCCCCCGGAGGCCTGGGACGACGAGCGGGTCCCGGACCACCTCAAGGTGACCTTCCGGGTGGTGGACGGGAAGCGCCGGCTCGCCGAGTCCAAGGACCTGGAGGAACTGCGGATCGGGCTCAAGCCCAAGTTGAAGGAGACGCTCTCCTCGGCGGCCTCCGGCCGGGGCATCGAGCAGAGCGGGCTGACCGCCTGGCCGGCCGGGCTGCCGGTGCTCCAGCGCACCTTCGAGCAGCGCTCCCGCGGCCACTCGCTGCGCGCCTACCCGGCGCTGGTGGACGAGGGCGAGACGGTCGGCGTGAAGCTGTTCGACACCCCGCAGGCGCAGGCGCAGGCGATGTGGGAAGGCACCCGCCGGCTGCTGATGCTGACCACCACCTCCCCGGCCAAGTCGATCCAGGGCCGGCTGGGCAACCAGGCGAAGCTGGCGCTCTCGCACAGCCCGCACGGCTCGATCGCGGCCCTGTTCGAGGACGTCGTCGCCGCCGCGACGGACCGGCTGATGACGCTGGCCGGCGGCCCGGCCTGGGACGAGGCGGCCTTCGGCAAGCTGCACGACAAGGTGCGGGCGGACCTGTACGACCTCTCCGCGGACACCACGCTCAAGACGGCGACCGCGCTGATCGCCTTCCACAAAGCCTCGACCCGGTTGAAGTCGGTGAGCAGCCCGGTGCTGCTGAACGCGGTGAACGACGTCCGGCTGCACCTGGCCTCGCTGGTGCACCCGGGCTTCGTGACGGCCACCGGCTGGCAGCGGCTGCCCGACCTCAAGCGCTACCTGCTGGCGGTGGACCGCCGGCTGGAGGCGCTGCCCAACCACCCGCAGCGGGACGCCCAGCAGCTGCTGAAGGTCCAGCAGGTGCAGCAGGCGTACGGGGAGCTGCTGGCCGCCGTACCGGCCGGGCAGCAGCCCTCCGAGGAGGTGCGGGCGATCCGCTGGATGATCGAGGAGCTGCGGGTCAGCTTCTTCGCCCAGGGGCTGGGCACGCCGAGCCCGGTCTCGGAGAAGCGGATCACCAAGGCGATGGAGGCGGCCCGGGCCACGCTGTGACCCGGGCGGCACCGCTGAGCTGCGGGTGCGCGCCGGGGCCCTCAGGAGCCAGTTCGACCTGGGGGCCCACCATGGGCTACAGTCTGTCTTGTTCGCAGCGCGGCAAGCGAGTGAACGAGATCAGAACACTCTGGTCCCGTGGAGCAGTTGGTTAGCTCGCCACCCTGTCAAGGTGGAGGTCGCGGGTTCAAGTCCCGTCGGGATCGCCGCAGTGCGAGAGGCCCGGAACCGTCAAGGTTCCGGGCCTCTCGCGTTTGGCCGTACGGTCCATACTCCGAACTAGGTCTAGACCACAAGAGGTCAGGCGCGTGACGGTCGTCACTCGCACCCCCCGGAAACCGTCCCCGAAACGACCCGTTCCGGACTCCACTAATTTAATATGTAAAATTGCACTGTTATTCACTGTAAATCCCCCCCGCATCATGCGCACCGAATCGTTATCCGGAGTTCAGCATTCCGACCACCGGGGGGCCGTCGCCGGGTACGACAAAGGGGCCGCTTACCGGACCCGGCGGAGTCCGGTAAGCGGCCCCTTCGAAAGAGCCTTTGGCCTATCAGGCCTCAGTGCGCTGAGCGGGAATCCCCGCCAGCAGAGCGCGCACCTCCGCCTCACGGTAGCGGCGGTGACCACCGAGCGTGCGGATCGACGTGAGCTTGCCGGCCTTGGCCCAGCGGGTGACCGTCTTCGGGTCCACGCGGAACATGGTGGCAACCTCTGCCGGCGTCAGCAGCGGCTCAGCATCAGGGGTACGAGCGGTCATGAGCGGCCTCCTCGGGAGAACCGAACCAGGGCGGTTCTATCCTTCAAATTCTGCACCTTGGCCCGCGATGCCCGAAATGGCATAGACGGGCCGAGTCGGTTATAGGACGAACGGCTTGTCCTGGTGTCTACAACTACACCATCCGTCCAGCCCTATCGACCAAACCGCCAAAATTGACCCCTCACGGGTTCAAGGCCGACGGATGGCGATGGACCACCCCATAACGGACAGTCACACGGCTGTGACGTCCGGTTACGAGGGGACCAGACCCTCCGTTTCCCCGCAAAGCACGCATCGACTCCAGAACCACCCAAAAGTGGGCACGCTCACGTGAAGTTGGGCTGGTTGTCCCATTTTTGCACATAGGGGTAAGTTCGCGTCAACGGTGAGTAGTGTCACGTTCGACAGCTATTGACCCGAACCGGGACCTTGGTCCGCGCCGTTGCGGACCAAAGACCTCTCACAGTCATACACGGGCGGTCGGACCTCAGTTCGCGTGCCGCAGCGCCAGCACCCGCTGCCACCGCCCCGTCAGCTCCCCGTACGCCCGCAGCGCCTCGGCGGTGTCCCCCGCCCGCAGCGCGCGCAGCCCGTCCTCCAGCTCCCCCGCCGAACGGTCCGCCAACAACCGCTCCGGCCCCAGCAGATGCACCAGCCCCCCGTAGTCCAGTTCCACCAGCGAGCGCGGGTGGAACTCCTCCAGCCACCGCCCGACCAGCTCCGCCCCGCGCACCAGCTCCCCGGCCGGCACCGCCTCGCGCAGCGCCCGGTAGGCCCGCGCCACCCGGCGCCGCGCCTGGGCCATCGGCACCAGGTAGAACAGCGCCGCCGGCCTCCCCCGCTCCCCCTCCTCCGTGCCCGCTCCCCCCGGAACGAAGCACCGGTCCTCGTCCCCGAACGGCAGGAACCAGCGCACCGGGACCTCCCACCGGCTGGTGAGGATCCACGGCCGGGCGTCCGGGTGCCCGGCCAGCCAGCGCTCCCGGTCCGCCTCGGCGGCCGCCCGGGTCACCGGCGGCACCGCGGTGTCCACCAGCGCCACCGGGGCCCCCGCCCGCAGCTCCTCCAGGGCCTGCCAACTGCGCAGCCTGGTCGCCCACGGGCACACGTACAGTACGCCGTCCACCGTCCTCAGGTACGCCCGACCGCTCTCCTGCTCCGGCAGCGCCCGGGGCGTGCGGGCGGCCAGCTCCACCAGGGCGGCCCGCTGCTCCTCCAGCACCGCCGCCGCGACCGACTGCTCCGCCGCGGCGGCGTCCGGCCCGTGCTCCGCGGCGTAGGCCTGCCAGTGCGCCCGCTCGGGCTCCGGATAGGCCGCCAGCGGCTCGTAGACCCGCAGGTGGGCCGCGTAGGGCGGCAGTACGGAGGTGCGTACGACGGTCACGTCCTGCATGGTCGCACGCGTCGCCCGGCCCGGGGAGGGCGCGACCCCGAACCGTTCGCGCCCGCACCGCGGCACCCCTTCTGTCTCACTCCTCGGACAATGGGCACAAGCTCGGACAAGAGGGCTGATCGGCCCCGCGCGCGCGACTACGCTTTCGCCCCAGACGCCCGCACCACAGCAGCGGGCCCTCGATACTGGAGTCACCACAGTGACCGACGTACAGACCCCGGCCACGCACCCCGCACCCGGTGTGCTCAGCAGGATCTTCCGGACCGAGCAGGACGGCGCCCCCGGCGACGGCCACGAGCAGGTCGTCCTCTGCCACGACCGCAGCTCCGGCCTCAAGGCGATCATCGCCATCCACTCCACCGCGCTCGGCCCCGCCCTCGGCGGCACCCGCTTCTTCCCGTACGCCTCCGAGGAGGCGGCCCTGGAGGACGCGCTGAACCTGTCCCGCGGCATGTCCTACAAGAACGCGCTGGCCGGGCTCGACCTCGGCGGCGGCAAGGCCGTCATCATCGGCGACCCGAACAAGGACAAGAACGAGGCGATGCTCCGGGCCTACGGCCGCTTCGTCGAGTCGCTGCGCGGCCGCTACATCACCGCCTGCGACGTGGGCACCTACGTCCAGGACATGGACGTCATCGCGCGCGAGACCGAGTTCGTGACCGGCCGCTCGCCCGAGCACGGCGGCGCCGGCGACTCCTCCATCCTCACCGCCTTCGGCGTCTTCCAGGGCATGCGCGCCAGCGCCCAGGCCCGCTGGGGCCAGCCGACCCTGCGCGGCAAGCGGGTCGGTGTCGCGGGCGTCGGCAAGGTCGGCCACTACCTGGTCGGCCACCTGGTCGCGGACGGCGCCACCGTCGTCGTCACCGACCCCTTCGAGGCCGCCGTCAACCGGGTGCGCGCCGCCCACCCGGAGGTGGAGGTGGTCGCCGACACCACCGCCCTGCTCCAGGCCAAGCTGGACGTCTACGCCCCGTGCGCCCTCGGCGGTGCGCTGACCGACGCCTCGGTCGCCGCGCTCGGCGAGTTCGGCACCTCGATCGTCTGCGGCGCGGCCAACAACCAGCTGTCCCACCCGGGCGTCGAGAAGGACCTGGCCGACCGCGGCATCCTCTACGCCCCCGACTACCTGGTGAACTCCGGCGGCGTGATCCAGGTCGCCGACGAGATCGACGGCTTCAACTTCGAGCGGGCCAAGAACAAGGCCACCAAGATCTTCGACACCACCCTGGAGATCTTCACCCGGGCCGCCTCCGACGGCATCCCGCCGGCCGTCGCCGCGGACCGCCTGGCCGAGAAGCGGATGCGCGAGATCAGCGCACTGCGCACGGTCCTGCTGCCCGGCTCGCGCCGCAGCTGATCCGGCGGTCTGATCCGGCAGCCTGATCCGCCGACCTGATCCGGCTCCGCCCGGACCCTCCGGGCGCCGGACGCGCGGGGGGCCGACACCTTCGGCCCCCCGCGCATCACGATGTGGAACCGGATTCTCACTTCTCCGCCCGAACGGGTGATCCGAGGTCCCCCTAGGGGGGATAATCGGTCCTGGAACGACGGACCTCGAACACCTCCGGACAGCGCGCAAAACGCCGCAAAACCTCCCCTGACCTGGGAAGACCCGGTCGCGGGTGCAGCCGGTACGCGCCACGTCACAACCACGACGTACCGTCCAGCGGCGGAAACAGGTACCGTTAATGCTCCAAGGGACGGTCCTCCCATTCGGGCAGGCCGGTCCTGATCATGAACACGTGTCAGACTCGGGGCCGTGAGCCCCATCGTTGAGGGGGTCGACCCATGGGGCGCGGCCGGGCCAAGGCCAAGCAGACGAAGGTCGCCCGCGAGCTGAAGTACAACAGCGGCGGGTTCGACGCTAATCGTCTGTCCAACGAGCTGGGCGTATCGCCGTCCACCGCTTCGATCGAGCCGGAGCCGATCGAGGAGGAGGAGGACGACGACCCGTACGCGGAGTACGCCGCCCGCTACGCCGACCTCGACGACGACGGCGACACCGAGCCGGGCACCGGGCCGTCGCAGGCCTCCCGCCGCTCGTAACCGCAGCTTCGCCTGACCGGTCCTGACGCCCCTGGGCGCCGGACCGGTCTTCGGCGTTCTGTGTATTCGCCCGCTCGCCTCCGGGGCGCTCTGACCCGGTGCCGACGGTCGGCGCTCCGGCGCTCGTGCCTCGCTTGTCGCTTCTCCCTTTCGGCACCGGCGCGCCCCTTCGGCTCGGGGCGGGTTTGGCTCAGCGGGGCGGGTCTGGCTCAGCGCGGATCGGGTCGGGGCGGGTCTGGCTCAGCGCGGATCGGGTCGGGGCGGGTTTGGCTCAGCGCGGATCGGGTCGGGGCGGGTTTGGCTCAGCGCGGATCGGCTCGGGGCGGGCAGGGGGGCCGCCGGGACGTGGAGAGGGCCCCTCCGGTGCACCGGAGGGGCCCTCTTCGCGTCCGACGGGGTCAGCCCGTCGTGAAGCCCTCGTAGGCGTTGTACAGGGCCGCGCCGGCCCCGTGCTCGTCGGTGCGCTCGACCACGTCACCGAGCAGCCAGGCCTCGACGCCGCGGTCCTCCAGGATGGACAGCACCACGTCCACCGAGTGCGGCGGGACGACGGCGACCATGCCGACGCCCATGTTGAGCGTCTTCTCGATCTCCAGGGTGGCCACCTTGCCGACCTCGGCGACGGTCCGGAAGACCGGCAGCGGGGTCCAGGTGCCGCGGTCCAGGCGGGCGTGCAGGCCGTCCGGGATCACCCGGGCCAGGTTGGCCGCCAGGCCGCCGCCGGTGACGTGCGAGAAGGCGTGCACCTCGGTGGCGCGGGTGAGCGCCAGGCAGTCCAGCGAGTAGATCCGGGTCGGCTCCAGCAGCTCCTCGCCGAGGGTGCGGCCGAACTCCTCGACCTTGCGGTCCAGCTTCCAGCCGGCCTCGTTCAGCAGCACGTGGCGGACCAGCGAGTAGCCGTTGGAGTGCAGGCCGGAGGCGGCCATCGCGATCACCACGTCGCCGGCCCGGACCCGCTCCGGGCCCAGCAGCGCGTCGGCCTCGACCACGCCGGTGCCGGCGCCCGCGACGTCGTACTCGTCCGGGCCGAGCAGGCCCGGGTGCTCGGCGGTCTCGCCGCCCACCAGGGCGCAGCCGGCCAGCGCGCAGCCCTCGGCGATGCCCTTGACGATCGAGGCGACCCGCTCCGGGACGACCTTGCCGACGCAGATGTAGTCGGTCATGAACAGCGGCTCGGCGCCGCACACCACGATGTCGTCCACCACCATGCCGACCAGGTCGTGGCCGATGGTGTCGTGCTTGTCCATGGCGGCCGCGATGGCCACCTTGGTCCCCACGCCGTCGGTGGCCGAGGCCAGCAGCGGCCGCTCGTAGTCCTTGAAGGCGGACACGTCGAAGAGCCCGGCGAAGCCGCCGAGACCGCCGACCACCTCGGGGCGGTTGGCCTTCTTCACCCACTGCTTCATGAGCTCGACGGCGCGGTCGCCCGCCTCGATGTCGACACCGGCGGCGGCGTAGGTGGCGCCGTTCTGGTTGGAGCTGGTCACTGCGGCCCTCTCGGGTCAGGTGGGGGTGGTTCGGAAACAGCGGTGGGGCCCCGGTTCGCGGGACCCCACCGTGGGTCGTTACGGGCGGCGCAGCGCGTCGGCCGCGCCCGCCCCGCCGAGCAGCGACTGGACGCCGTCCAGGTCGCTGCCGCTGGTCGGCTTGCCGCGGACGGCCGGCTGCTGCTGGCCGCCCTTGATCTCGGCCTCCAGCAGGAGCTTGCCGAGCAGCGCCGGGTCGGGCAGCTCCATCGGGTACTCGCCGTCGAAGCAGGCCCGGCAGAGCTTGTCCTTGGGCTGCTTGGTGGCCTCGATCATGCCGTCGATCGAGATGTACGCGAGCGAGTCGGCGCCGAGCGTGCGGCCGATCTCCTCGATGGTCATGCCGTTGGCGATCAGCTCCGCGCGGGTGGCGAAGTCGATGCCGAAGAAGCAGGGCCACTTCACCGGCGGCGAGGAGATCCGGATGTGCACCTCGGCGGCGCCCGCCTCGCGCAGCATCTTCACCAGCGCGCGCTGGGTGTTGCCGCGGACGATCGAGTCGTCCACGACCACCAGGCGCTTGCCGGCGATGACCTCGCGCAGCGGGTTCAGCTTGAGCCGGATGCCGAGCTGGCGGATCGTCTGGCTGGGCTGGATGAAGGTGCGGCCCACGTAGGCGTTCTTCACCAGGCCGGAGCCGTACGGGATGCCGCTGGCCTCGGCGTAGCCGATCGCGGCGGGGGTGCCGGACTCGGGCGTCGCTATCACCAGGTCGGCCTCGACCGGGGCCTCCGCGGCCAGCCGACGGCCCATCTCCACCCGGGAGAGGTGCACGTTGCGGCCGGCGATGGAGGTGTCGGGGCGGGCCAGGTAGACGTACTCGAAGACGCAGCCCTTGGGCTTGGCCTCGGCGAAGCGCGAGGTGCGCATGCCGTTCTCGTCGATGGCGATGAGCTCGCCGGGCTCGACCTCGCGGATGAAGGAGGCGCCGCAGATGTCCAGCGCCGCCGTCTCGGAGGCGACCACCCAGCCGCGCTCCAGCCGGCCGAGCACCAGCGGGCGGATGCCCTGCGGGTCGCGGGCGGCGTAGAGGGTGTGCTCGTCCATGAAGACGAGCGAGAAGGCGCCCTTGACCTTCGGCAGCACGACCTTGGCCGTCTCCTCGATGGAGAGGTCCGGGTGGCCGGCCAGCAGGGCGGTCACCAGGTCGGTGTCGTTGGTCGCGGCGGTCCGGCCGGAGCGCGAGATGTGCTCCTCGCCGGGCAGTTCGGCGACCATCGCCGCCAGTTCGGCGGTGTTCACCAGGTTTCCGTTGTGCCCGAGGGCCAGCGAACCGTGGACGGTCGCGCGGAAGGTCGGCTGGGCGTTCTCCCAGACCGAGGACCCGGTGGTCGAGTAGCGGGCGTGTCCGACGGCGATATGCCCGTGCAACGACCCCAGCGAGGCCTCGTCGAAGACCTGGGAGACGAGTCCCATGTCCTTGAAGACGAGAATCTGGGAGCCGTTGCTCACTGCGATGCCCGCGGATTCCTGACCGCGGTGCTGCAGGGCGTAAAGGCCGAAGAACGTGAGCTTGGCGACCTCCTCGCCGGGAGCCCAGACACCGAAGACGCCACAAGCGTCCTGGGGGCCTTTCTCGCCGGGAAGAAGATCGTGGTTGAGTCTTCCGTCACCACGTGGCACGCCTTCGAGTCTAGGGCAGTTGACCAGGGCTTCCGGTACCCGGGACGTCCGCTCCGGGCGGCGATCGCGGAGTAACGCGCGTAGACAAAACCCCTTACGGAGCCGGGAATTCGGGTGGGGGAATTCCGGCGAGCGGCGGTTGGCCTTGCGGTTCGCGCCTGTTGGGGCTTTCCGTGTGCGCAGCGTCGGCCGCCGGGCGGCTCCGAACGTGAGCCTGCTCACCCGGGGTTCACCCGGAGGTCACGCCGCGGGCAGCAACAGGCCCCAGGCGCCCGGGTGCACCGTCCAGGTCCGGGCCCGGACCGGGCCGACCGGATGGCCGTCCGCCTCGTAGCCGAAGCCGCGCCCGACCACCGAGACGCTGGCCGCCCGCACCCGCACCAGCGCGCCGGGCGCGCGGACCACCACCTCCAGCACGCCGACGCCGTCCGCGCCGGTGAGGGTCAGCTCCACCAGCCGGACCGGGCGGTGCACGTCGGCCAGCAGCCGGCCGTCCGCCTCGACCCGGACCCGGGGGCTGTGGTCGACCGCGTCGGAGGTGAGTGCGTTCGCCTGCTCGGCCGCAGCCAGTTTCGCCCATAGCGAACGCCAACCACCCGGACGGCCCCCGGAGCGGCGCGCACCGACCCCGGTGATCCGCACCCCGCCGAGCGCCACCCCGCCGCCGTCGTCCACCAGCAGGTCGAAGGTGCGCGGCGACCCCGACAGCACCGCCCGCGCGGCCCGCACCGGCTCCTCCGGCACGCCCAGCGCGCGGGCCGCCGCCAGCTCCTCCGTCCGGCCCACCGGAACCATGCCCACCGGATCCGCGCCCAGCTCACGCTGGCGGTGCAGGGCCTGGAGCACCCGCTGCAGGGCGAGGTCGGAACCGATCACCACCGGTCGCCGCCGACCCCGGTGCGAAAGCATCCGGTCGAGCTCGGTCGGGTTGTCCGGATAGGCCACCTTGACGTCCGCACCCCCGCAGAGCACGTCCTTCGCGATCCGCACCGACTCCCCGTCGGTCTGCCGGGCCACCGGGTCGAGCAGCAGCAGAAGGGGCTCGGGACCGCCGGTTCCAGGCGTGGACAGGGACGACACGACCGGTCCTTCCTCAGGTAATCTCTCGGTGCAAGAGCCCCTTGCGCCATTGCGCCAGGGGCTTCGTCTATCTCGGGGCAGACTGCGGCCTACGCAGGATGCCCCAACCGGAAGGGGTGTACGCCTGTGCCGGCACTCGTGCTCGTTGGCGCTCAGTGGGGGGACGAGGGCAAGGGGAAGGCCACCGACCTCCTCGGCGGCTCCGTCGACTACGTCGTCCGCTACCAGGGCGGCAACAACGCCGGTCACACGGTGGTCATCGGCGACCAGAAGTACGCCCTGCACCTGCTCCCCTCCGGCATCCTCAGCCCGAACGTGACCCCGGTCATCGGCAACGGGGTCGTCATCGACCCGGGCGTGCTGCTCTCCGAGCTGGCCGGCCTGAACGAGCGCGGCATCGACACCTCCAAGCTGCTGATCTCGGGCAACGCCCACCTGATCACCCCGTACCACCGGACCATCGACAAGGTCGCCGAGCGCTTCCTCGGCAAGCGCCGGATCGGCACCACCGGCCGCGGCATCGGCCCGACCTACGCGGACAAGATCAACCGCGTCGGCATCCGCGTCCAGGACCTGTTCGACGAGTCGATCCTGCGCCAGAAGATCGAGGCGGCGCTGCACGACAAGAACCAGATCCTGGTCAAGCTCTACAACCGCCGCGCCATCCCGGCCGACCTGGTGGTCGAGGAGTACCTGGGCTACGCGGAGAAGATCCGGCCCTTCCTCGCCGACACCACCCTCGTGCTGGACGAGGCCCTCAAGGCCGACAAGGTCGTCCTGCTGGAGGGCGGCCAGGGCACCCTGCTCGACGTCGACCACGGCACGTACCCCTTCGTGACCTCGTCGAACCCGACCGCGGGCGGCGCCTGCACCGGCGCCGGCATCGGCCCCACCAAGATCGACCGGGTCATCGGCATCCTCAAGGCCTACACCACCCGCGTCGGCTCCGGCCCGTTCCCGACCGAGCTGCTCGACGAGGACGGCGAGGCGCTGCGCCGGATCGGCGGCGAGCGCGGTGTCACCACCGGCCGCGACCGCCGCTGCGGCTGGTTCGACGCCGTCATCGCGCGCTACGCGACCCGGGTCAACGGGCTCACCGACTTCTTCCTCACCAAGCTGGACGTGCTGACCGGCTGGGAGCAGATCCCGGTCTGCGTCGCGTACGAGATCGACGGCCGTCGGGTCGAGGAACTCCCCTACAACCAGTCGGACTTCCACCACGCCAAGCCGATCTACGAGACGCTGCCGGGCTGGACCGAGGACATCAGCAAGGCGAAGACCTTCGCCGAGCTGCCGAAGAACGCCCAGGCCTACGTGAAGGCGCTGGAGGAGATGTCCGGCGCGCCGATCTCCGCCATCGGCGTCGGCCCGGGCCGGGACGAGACGATCCAGATCAACTCGTTCATCTGAGCCTGCTGCTCCGGGAGGGCCCCGCGGGACGGTTTCCGTCCCGCGGGGCCCTTCCCTTTGCCCTCAAGCCATTGCACTAGTACATATGACCATTGCCTCTAGTGCAGAGGCACGCTACGTTCGGGGGCATGACCGCGAAGCCGCCCACCGCCACCACCCTCACCGGCCGCCACATCCGCCTGGAGCCGCTGGGGCGCCACCACCTCGCCGACCTCTGGGCCGCCGTCGGCTCCGACCCCGAGGTCTGGCGCTGGACCATGGACCTCCCGCCGGCCTCCGAGGAGGAGCTCGGCCGCATCCTCGACACCCGCATCGCCGGGGCCGAGCGGGGCGACTCGGTGTGGTTCGCCGCCGTCGACCTCGCGACCGGCACCGCCGTCGGCATCACCGGCTACCACGACATCAACCCCGTGGACGAGTCCGTCGAGATCGGCGGCACCCTGTACGCCCGCTCCGTCTGGCGCACCGCGGTCAACACCGAGGCCAAGCTGCTGCTGCTCACCCACGCCTTCGAGGACCTCGGCACCGGCCGCGTCTACTGGAAGACCGACGCCCTCAACGAGCGCTCCCGCAACGCCATCCTGCGCCTCGGCGCCCAGTTCGAGGGCGTCCTGCGCCGCCACCGCCTGCGCCCCACCGGCACCTGGCGCGACAGCGCCTACTTCTCGATGCTCGCCGACGAGTGGCCCCCCGCCAAGGCCCGCCTGACCGACCGCCTCGCCCGCGGCTGACGGCGGGCCCCGGCCCGGGTGTTATTCGTGCTCGGCGGGAGCGGAATGGCGGGGGATCAACTCCCTTTTCGTCGCGCGGAGTTCCCGGGGTTGCATGTTGACCAGCCAGACCAGCCAGCCGACGAAAAGGACGGCGAGGAGGAGGGCGGACAATCCGGCGACCAGAAGGGCATTCACCGGGGTGCGGAAATGCGCTGGGGAAGGTGGGGGCGGTGGGGGCGCAGGTGCGGGGGGCCGGGAGGGGGAGGAAGGGGCACGGCTGTCTCCGGTCGGTGATGCCGAACGCCCTGACCGTGCATCTGGGTGTATTTACGGCTGATTGGCAGGGCCGATAGGCGACTTGGCGACTGTTTAGGCGACAACAAGTCAGCGAGTGACACGGATGACCATAGGGTCAGGGTGCCAGAGTTGCTACCGAGGGACTGGACGTTCACTCCATCGTGGGGTATCCCCCAATTCGCTGGCTAGGGCCCGGTGTCCACGTCACACTTCACCGGAAGCATCGACCGAAGCCGCGATCCGGAGAAGAGAGTCATGCCACCCCGCTTGTCGCCGACCGTCCGCCAGCAGCGCCTGGGGATCGAGCTGCGCAAGATGCGCGAACGCGTGGGCGTGACGCCCAAGAGCCTGGCCGCCACGCTCGGCACCGACCTGCCGAAGATCTCCCAGATGGAGAACGGGAAGTCGGGGATCAGCGCCGACCGGCTCCGGACCTGGGCGCGCACCTGCGGCTGCCCCGACGGCCCGTACCTGGACGCGCTGCTCGCCATGACGCAGGACCGCCGGAAGTACTGGTGGGACGGCTACCGGGGGCGGATGCCCAGCGGCATCGTCGACATCGCGGAGATGGAGCACCACGCCGAGTCGCTCTCCATCCTCAACAGCACCTTCATCCCCGGACTGCTGCAGACCCCGGACTACGCGGCCGCGGTGTTCGAGCGGCTCCCCGCGCAGCACCGCCAGGAGGCGGAGGTCCGGAAGGCATTCCGGATCCGGCGCCAGCAGATCTTCGTCGACCGCCCGAAGCCGTACAGCGCGATCCTGCACGAGTCCGCGCTGCGGATGCAGTTCGGCGGCCCGGCCGTGCTGCGCGACCAGCTGCGGAGCCTGCTGGTGAATTCCGAGCGCCCGGGGCTGGAGATCAGGGTGATCCCGTTCAGCGTGCCCACCTACACCGGCTCCGGGGAGAGCCTGTATCTCGCCCGCGGGCCCGTCCCGGCGCTCGACACCGTCCAGATCGACCTGACGCACGGGCCGAAGTTCGTGCACTCCGAAGTGGAATTGGCCTCCTACCGACAGATCAAGGAGAAGACCGCGGCGATCGCGCTCGGGGTGGCCGACTCCCGGGACTTCATCCGGGTCATACTGAAAGATTTCGCATGAACGTGTGGCGCAAGGCGTCGGCCAGCGGCGAGAGCACCGACTGCGTGGAGGTCAGGGCGTCGGGCGGCATGGTGGAGATCCGCGAGTCGGACCTTCCCGAGGTGGTCGTGCGGACGACGCCGCGCAAGTGGGCGGCCTTCGTCCGCGGGGTCAAGGCCGGGGAGTTCGACCGGTTCGCCGACTTCACCCGTCCGTGAGGCCGCGCTGCCCCCGTCGCGGGCCCGGCGGCAGGACGGGCGGCGGTAGGCTTGGCAGCCCACAATGGACCCCTGCGCCTGGCACCGCACTCCGGGTGGGGTGCGCGTGCCGGAGAATTCGGAGCATCCGAGGATGGCTCGGCACCTGATCACCAGCGCCCTTCCGTACATCAACGGGATCAAGCACCTGGGCAACATGGTCGGGTCGATGCTCCCGGCGGACGTCCACGCCCGCTACCTGCGCCAACGCGGCCACGAGGTGCTGTACATCTGCGCCACCGACGAGCACGGCACGCCCGCCGAACTGGCCGCCCAGGAGGCCGGGTTGCCGGTCGCCGAGTTCTGCGCCCGGGCGCACGACGCCCAGAGGGCGGTGTACGACGGCTTCGGACTGTCCTTCGACCACTTCGGCCGCAGCTCCTCGCCGCAGAACCGGGAGATCACCCAGGAGATCGCCCGCGAGCTGCACCGCAACGGCTTCATCGAGGAGCGCTCGATCCGCCAGGTGTACTCCAACGCCGACGGCCGCTTCCTGCCGGACCGCTACATCGTCGGCACCTGCCCGCACTGCGGCTACGACAAGGCGCGCGGCGACCAGTGCGAGAACTGCACCCGGGTGCTGGACCCGACCGACCTGCTGGAGCCGCGCTCGGCGATCAGCGGCAGCGCCGACCTCGAGGTCCGGGAGACCAGGCACCTGTTCCTACTCCAGTCCAAGCTGACCGAGGAGGTCGAGGCCTGGATCGCCGCGCACGGCGACGACTGGCCGGTGCTGGCCTCCTCGATCGCCCGCAAGTGGCTGACCGAGGGCCTCCAGGACCGTTCGATCACCCGCGACCTGGAGTGGGGCGTCCCGGTGCCGGCCGACGTGTGGCCCGAACTGGCCGCCGAGGGCAAGGTGTTCTACGTCTGGTTCGACGCCCCGATCGAGTACATCGGCGCCACCAAGGAGTGGGCGGACGCCGCCCCGGCCGGGCAGCCACGGGACTGGAAGTCCTGGTGGTACGAGGCCGACGACACCGTCCGCTACACCGAGTTCATGGCCAAGGACAACGTCCCGTTCCACACCGTGATGTTCCCGGCGACGATCCTCGGCTCGCGCCGCCCGTGGAAGAAGGTCGACTACGTCAAGGCCTTCAACTGGCTGACGTACTACGGCGGGAAGTTCTCCACCAGCCAGAGGCGCGGCATCTTCACCGACGTCGCGCTGGAGCTGCTGCCCGCCGACTACTGGCGCTACTTCCTGATGGCGCACGCCCCCGAGTCGGACGACTCCAGCTTCACCTGGGACCTCTTCGCCTCGGTGGTCAACAAGGACCTCGCCGACACCCTCGGCAACTTCGTGAACCGGGTGCTCTCGTTCAGCCGCAAGCGCTTCGGCGACGAAGTCCCGGCCGGGGCCGCGCCGGGCGGGGCCGAGGAGCGGCTCGGCGAGCAGACCGCCGGCCTGCTGGCCGAGTACGAGGCCCAGCTGGAGGCGCTCAACTTCCGCAAGGCGGCGCAGGCGCTGCGCGCACTGTGGAGCGCTGGGAACGCCTACCTGGACGAGAAGGCGCCCTGGCTCCAGGTGAAGACCGACCCGGAGGCGGCGGCGCTGACCCTGCGGACGGCGATGAACCTGATCCACCTGTACGCGGTGGTGTCCGAGCCGTTCATCCCGACCGCGGCGGCCGCGATGCGCGGTGCCTTCGCGCTGGACGGGGACACCCGGACCTGGATCGACGGGGACGAGGCCCGGGCGCTGGACCTCGTCCCGGCCGGGACGCCGTTCACCGTGCCGCCGGTGCTGTTCGCGAAGATCACCGAGGAGGACCTGGCGGCCTGGACGGCGCGCTTCGGCGGCTCCGAGGGCTGAGGCCCGGCGCGGACGGAACACCGCGAGGGCCCCGACCGCCGTTGCGGCGGTCGGGGCCCTCGTCGGTGGTGCCGGGCCCTTCGTGGGGGGCGGGCCCGGGGTCTGCGGGTCCGGGGTCGGCGGGCCCGGTGGGGCGGGCCCGGGGCGGGGGTTACCAGCGGGTGGTCTCCGCGAAGAAGCCGGGGATCTCGGTCGCCCGGCCCGCGGCCACCGCCTCGTCGTGCACCAGCGCGCCGACCGCCAGGTCGAGCACGCCGAGGCCGAAGGGCGAGAAGACCACCGGGCGGTCGGTGCCGACGGCGACCTCGCCCTCGATCACCTGGGCCAGCGTGCCGGTGACGAACTCCCGGTTGCCGTAGAGCTGTTCGGCCAGGTGCGGAGAGGTGTTCGCCTTCATGCAGTGCTCCACGTCGTCGAGCACGTTGTACGCGCCGCCGATGATCTCCGGCGCGAGGTCGCGCAGCGAGATGTTGAGCACCAGCTGCCCGGGGGCGAAGGTCTCCGGGTCGAGGATGTACGGCTCGCCCGCGGTGGTGGCCAGCACCACCACGTCGGCGCCCTTGAGCGCCTCGTCCAGGCTCTCCACCACCCTGGCCGGGTAGCCGAGTTCGGCGTCGGCGTGGTCGACCAGCGCCCGGGCGTACTCGGCCTTGCGGTCGTGCACCACCAGCTCGTCGATCTCCCACTGCTGGGCGCCGAAGAACTCCAGGATGTTGCGGGCGATGATGCCGGCGCCCACCACCGCCAGCCGGCCCGCCGTACGGCCGCCGCTGAGCACCTCGGCGGCGAGCACGGCGGAGGCCGCGGTACGGGCCGCGCTGATCTGCGAGGCCTCCAGGACGGCGAACGGGTAGCCGGTCTCGTAGTCGTTCAGCAGCAGGGCGGCCGAGGCGCGCGGGAAGCCCCGCTCGATGTTGGCCGGGAAGCTGCTGATCCACTTGATCCCGGCCACTCCGACGCCGCCGCCGAGGTAGGCCGGCAGGGCGATGATCCGGGCGTCCGGCTTGGCCGGGAACCGCAGGAAGTAGCTGTCGGGGTTCACGGACTCGCCGGCGCCGTGGGTCAGGTAGGTCTCCCGGACCTCCTGGACGATCCGCGGGCGGGCTCCCGCGATGAGCTCGCGGGCGGTGGTGCCGTCGATGACTCTGAACTCGAACACGGTGGTGGCTCCAGTCGGGTCCGCCCGGTGCGGGCGGGGATCGGGCGGGACGGAGGGTCGGGCGGAGGGGCGGGCGGGGCGGAGGGGCGGGGCGGGCGCGGCCTGGTCAGCCGACGTAGGCGCTGTCGGCCGGCTCGGGCCGGCCGGCGGCGGGGTTCGCCCCGGCGGCGTGCGCGGCGCGGGTGGTGCGGCCGCCGCCCAGCCAGCGCGGCAGGTACCAGTTGCCGTCGCCGAGCAGGGCCATCACCGCCGGCAGCAGCACCGCGCGGACCAGGGTGGCGTCCAGCAGGACCGCGACCGCCAGGCCGATGCCGAGCTGCTTGAAGTCCTGCATGCCCAGGGTGCCGAAGACCGCGAACACCGCGACCATGATCAGACCGGCGCTGGTGACCACCCCGGCGGTGTTGCGGATGCCGAGGCCGACCGCCTCCCGGCTGGACTTGCCCGAGAGGTACGCCTCGCGGATCCGGGAGACCACGAACACGTGGTAGTCCATCGAGAGGCCGAAGAGCACCACGAAGACGAACAGCGGCATCCAGGACTCGATCGCCCCCGGCGCCTTGGTGCCCACCAGCGAGGCGCCCCAGCCGTGCTGGAACACCGCGGTCATCACGCCGTAGGCGGCCGCCACCGAGAGCAGGTTGAGCAGGATCGAGGTGATCGAGATGGTCAGCGAGCGGAAGGAGAACAGCATCAGCAGGAAGGTGACGCCCATGACGAAGGCGAACACCGGGACGATGCTGCGGTCCAGCTGGTCGTTGTAGTCGACCGAGAAGGCGAGGTCACCGGCGACCAGCGCGGTGGTGCCCGGAACGGTCTTCAGGGTCTGCGGGACGATCTGCCCGCGCAGCGCCGACAGGGCCGCCTTGGAGGTGGCGTCGGTGCCGCTGCCCGCCAGCGGAACGCTGATCTGGGCGATGTTCTTGTCCTTCCAGTACCGCACGTCGATCTGGTTGCCGGTCTTCCCGGAGGCCAGGGCGGCCTGCTTGAAGTCCTCGATGCTCTTGGCGACCTGCGGCGAGTCGATGTTGTCGGCCTTGACCACCACGGTGGCGGGCGAGGGCGACCCGGGGAACTCGCGGTCGATCCGCTGCGAGACCGAGACCAGTGGGTTGTCCGAGGGCAGCAGCTTGTCCATGCCGAGCTTCTCGGTCTTCATGCCGAGCGCCGGCAGGGCCAGCACCAGCAGCACGGCGGCGGACAGCAGCGCGAAGATCCCCGGGCGGGCCAGCACGCCGCGCAGCAGCGCGTTGGCGGGCTTCGGGCTCGCCGCGGCGGCCTGCCGGCGCTTGCTGATCCACGGGATCCGGCCCGACGCGACCTTGTCGCCGAGCATCGACATCAGGGCCGGCAGCACGGTCATCGAACCGACCACCGCGACCGCGACGACCTCGATGGTGGCCATCGCGAAGCCCTCGAAGACGGTCAGCCCGGAGAGGAACATGCCGGCCATCGCGATCATCACGGTGAGGCCGGAGACCATCACCGAGTGGCCCGAGGTGTGGGCCGCGATCCGCAGCGCGGTCGCCTTGTCCCGGCCGGCCGCCCGCTCCTCGCGCTCGCGGCGCAGGTAGAACAGGCAGTAGTCGACGCCGACGGCGAGGCCCATCAGGAACATCACCGAGTTGGTCATGCCGTCCACCGGCACCGCCTGGCTGCTCAGCGCGAGCAGCCCGAGCGCGCCGATGCAGGCGGTGACCGCCAGGGCGACCGGCAGCACGGCCGCCACGAAGGCGCCGAAGACCACCAGCAGGATGCCCAACGCGACCGGCAGGGCGGTCAGTTCGGCGCGGGTGAAGTCGTCGCCGAGGCTGTCGTTGATGCCCTTGAGGGCGGTCGCGCCGCCGAACTCGCCGAGGGTCACCTGGGGGTGGGCCTTGGCGGTGTCCTGGACGGCGGTGATCACCGGGTCGATCCGGTCGGCCGCGGTGTCCGGGTCGCCGGTGACGGCGAACATGATCAGCGCCGAGTGCTTGTCGGCCGAGAAGGCCTGGGTGGTGTACGGGTCCCGCAGGTTCTCCGCGAGACCGGTCTTGTTGACCGCGTCGGCGGCGGCCTGGACGGCGCCGCGGAACTCCGCGGAGTCCGCGGTCAGTGCGTCGCTGTGGACCAGGATCAGCTCGTTGACCGGGTCGTTGATCCCGGCGTCCTTGAGGACCTGGGCGGCCCTGCCGGACTCTCCGGTCCCGTAGTCGGCCTGGGTCAGGCTCTTCTGGCCGACCATGCCTCCGAGCACGGTGACCAGGATGACCAGGATGATCCAGCCGAAGACGGCGGTCTTGCGGTGCTGGGCACTCCACTCGCCCAGCCGGGCCGCGAAATTGCTCTGACGTGCCATTACCTCTCCTGCGATCGGCGGCAATGATCAAGCCGCGGTGGCGACAGACGGGTTGGATGTGTCCTCACCGGCTTGAGGGTGACCGGGGGAATACCCATGACCGTAGGCCCTCGCGAACGGCTTTGGAGCCCCTGGGAGTTGCAGCATCCTGCGGTGGCAAGCTGCTGCCAGCGGAGCCGGGCCGGAGCCCCTTACCGGCCCCGTTTCCCCGGTGCTACGGTCGGTCCCCGTTGAGGGACAACCATTCGAGCGGACCACATTCGAGTGACGCCGGGCCGATGATTCGGGAAAGTCGGCCGGCCGCCCCGTGCGACCGACCGGTCGTCGAGTGCGCGAGCACCCGACCGGGCCCGAGGGCCGGCTCCGAACGATTCCACTGAATTTCACGATTCCGCGCCGGAATGTGCTCCGGCGTCTGCTTTCCGAACGATCCACAGACCTCCGTGGAAGGGGGAATGAATGATGGACACCGCAATCAGGGCGACCGGACTCGGCAAGAGATACGGCGAGCACCACGCACTCAGGGGCGTGGACCTCGAGGTCGCGGCCGGCACCGTGCTCGGCCTGCTGGGCCCCAACGGCGCCGGCAAGACCACCACCGTCCGACTGCTGGCGACCCTGCTGGAACCGGACCAGGGGCGGGCCGAGGTGGCCGGCTTCGACGTCGTGCGCCAGCAGCGCCAGGTGCGCCGGCGGATCGGCCTGGCCGGTCAGTACGCCGCCGTCGACGGGCTGCTCACCGGTCGCGAGAACCTCGAACTCCTGGGCCGGCTCCTGCACCTGGGGCGCAAGGGTGCCCGGGACCGGGCGGCCGAGCTGCTCGCCCGGTTCGAGCTGGAGGACGCCGCCGAGAAGCCGGCCCAGACCTACTCCGGCGGCATGCGCCGCCGGCTGGACCTGGCCGCCGCGCTGATCGGCCGGCCCGAGGTGCTGTTCCTGGACGAGCCAACCACCGGGCTGGACCCGGCCAGCCGGCTGGTGCTCTGGGAGATGGTCCGCGAGCAGGTCGCCCAGGGGGTGACCGTACTGCTCACCACCCAGTACCTGGAGGAGGCCGACTTCCTGGCCGACCGGATCCTGGTCATCGACACCGGCACGGTGATCGCCGAGGGCACCCCGGACGAGCTCAAGCGCAAGGTCGGCGAGGAGTGGCTGGAGGTGGGCGTCGGCACCGACGCGGCCGTCGCCCAGGCGCTGGCCGTGCTCGCCCCGGTGGCCGCCGCCCAGCCCGAGGTGGACCGCACCGGGCGCCGGATCACCGTCCAACTGGCCGACGGCATCGGCACCATCGCCGCCGCCGCGGTCGCCCTGGAGACGGCCCGGGTGCCGGTGACGGACTTCGCGCTGCGCCGTCCCTCGCTGGACGACGTGTTCTTCCACCTGACCGGGCGCGGCACCCAGGTCGGCCGGGCCCCCGAGGCGGGCGCTCCGGCGCTCGCACCGGGCACACCGGGCACACCGGGCGCATCGGACGCACCGGAGCCGCGGGCCGGGCAGGACGAGCGGCCCGGGCAGGGCGAAGCGGGCAAGCAGGGTAAGCAGGGCGGGCAGGGCGAACGGGAACCGGTGGCGGCCGCCACCGGACGGACGGGAGACGAGCAGTGAGCGACATCGGCGCCTCGGCCGGCCTCGGCACGGCCCTCGGAGACACCGCCGCGCTGATCGGCCGCCACCTGCGGCACCTGCGGCGCACCCCGGAGAAGATCATCGCGATCACCCTGACCCCGGTGACCATGGTGGTCGTGCTCGGCTACCTGTTCGCCAGCGTGGTGACCGTGACCGGCTCCGGCGAGTACCACGACTACGTGATGGCCGGGGTGTTCGCCCAGGTCGGCCTGACCTGCGTCGGCGTGGCCGCGCTGGGCGTGGCCACCGACCTGCGCACCGGGCTGATCGACCGCTTCCGCTCGCTGCCGATGGGCCGCTCCGCCGTACTGGTCAGCCACACCGCGGCCGACCTGCTGACCGCCGCGGCCGCCACCTTCGCGGTCTCCCTGGCCGGCCTGGGCGTCGGCTGGCGGATCCACACGGATTTCGGCTCGGCCGCGCTGGGCTTCGTCCTGGTGCTGGCCTTCGCCTACGCGATGCTCTGGCTGGGCGCGCTGGTCGGCATGCTGATGCGCAACGCCGAGGCGATCAACGGCATCTCGGCGCTGTTCCTGGTCGTGCTGTCGTTCCTGTCCAACTCGTTCATGCCGCTGTCCGGGCTGCCCGCCTGGCTGCGCGCGGTGGCCGAGTGGAACCCGGTCAGCCTGGTGGCCTCGGCCTGCCGCGAGCTGTGGGGCAACGCCCCGACGGTGGTCGGCACCAGCCTGCCGGACCGGCACCCGGTGCTGCTCGCGGTGATCGTGGTGGCGGCCCTGCTCGCGGTGCTGGTCCCGGTCAACCTGCGGGTCTACCGCACCGCGGTGACGCGTTGACGCACCACCCGGCCGGCCGGGACGGACGGGACGGCAGTCGTCGTCCCGTCCGGTCCGGTCGGCCGCGTCCGCGCGCCGCCGGCGGGCTGCTCTCAGTCGCCCTCGCGCGGCGGCGCGCCGCCCTGGAGCAGGCCGCGCTCACCGGCGATCACCCCGGCCTGGAAGCGGCTCCGCCCGCCGAGCCAGGCCATCAGTTCCGCGGTGATCCGGCGCGAGGTGCGCACCGAGACCCCGAGCTTGCGGGCCACCACCTCGTCGGTGTGGCCCTGGGCGAGCAGGCTGAGCACCGCCATCGCCTGCGGGTTGAGGCCCTCGGCCCCCTTGGCCGGGGCCTTCCCGTACGGGGCGGCGTTCTCCCAGACGTACTCGAACAGCGCGCAGAGCGCGGAGACCAGTCCCGGACCGGACAGCACCAGGGCCCCCACGCTGGTGTCGTCCGGATCGGTGGGGACGACCGCGACCTTGCGATCGAAGATCACCAGGCGCATCGGGAGCGACGGGGCTATCCGCACCCGGGCGCCCCGCTCGGTGAGCCACTCCAGGTGGGCGATGGTGCCGCCGTCGTTGGCGGCGCTCTCCAGGTAGATGCTGCGCATCTGCACGCCCCGGTCGAAGACCTCCTGGTCGGCGACCTGTCCGGCTCTTCGGGCGGCCGGCGACTGTCCGCCGCCGGTCGCGAATCCCATGATCTCGCTGACGCACGAGTGCGACAGCTCCTCCAGTCGGAGCCGGATCTGGTCGACGCCCTCCAACTGTTCGACGCCCAGGCCCCGTTCGCCCTTGCGGCTCTCGGCGTACTGGGCGACCAGCTTGGCCGCTTCCAGCCTGCTGTGCGCTATCTGGCGCTGCCGCTCGGCGAGTTCGACCTCCTGGCGGCCGATCAGCATGGCGAGGCTGACCTCGGGGTTCACCAGCAGGAGGTGCCCGGGCTGCAGCTCGGAGTGCCTGATCAGGGTGAGCCGGGCCAGTCCGTCCAGGGCCTCCCGGACGCGCTGTTCGGGCCACTGGAGCTCCTGCGCCACTCCGGCGATGCCGAGTTCAGGCCTGGCCAGCACCGTCCGGTACACGGCCTCGGCGTCGGGATCCAGTCCTAACACTGACAGCACCGCCTGCCCCCCCGATGTTGCGAACCTGATGACGCCACGTCATTGCCGGATCTCGGGGGCATGTTACGACACCCGGCCCACAACCACCGCTGTTTGGGGCCCAGGCCCTTTCCTGCGGACTTCGAGCGGGTCCACCCACGAGAGGATTTGACATGTATATCACTGTCGGACGTCTGGTTCGGGGTATCGTCGAACCGGAACAGGTCACGCCCGACAAACTCGTCGAACTACTCCGGAACGCCGCCGAGCCGGCCGACGGACTGGAGCACGTTTACGTCGAGATCGACCCGCTCGGTGCCGATCTGGTCTTCTTTCTCGGCCCCGCGAAATCCGGAGAGCCGGATTCCGCAGCGCAACGGATCACCCGCCGTTGCCTGCGTGACGCGCCTGAACTGCGCGGATGGCGGCTGGCGGCCGAATTCAGCGACGACCGGCTGCCGTTGTTGGAGGAGTGAGCTCCGGGGCGGGCGCTGTGCAGGGTGCTGCCAGGGCAGGACCCTGACATGGAGAACTGTGGCACGGAACGTGTGTGCGAGACAGACTTGGTCACGCCGAAGGGGGCCGGAACCCCCTTCCGCAGGATTCGAGAGCCGGTCCCGCGCGGTCATTCACCGCGGGAATTGAACCAGGCACAGCACTCATCCGTTTCGTCTGTTTCTCGGCCGCCGCCGATTTCACGGCCCGCGGCCCTATTGCCACCGGGGGTTCACCATGAGCAGCATCACCATTGTCGCCGCCCGCACCGCCGCCGTCCTCGGCCTGCTGGTCGCCGGCGCCGCCCTCACCGCGCCGGTCGCCGGCGCCGCCACCGCCGTGGCCGCCCCGGCCGAGGCGCGCACCACCTCCGTCCACGGCGACGACATCATCTGGGACGGCCCGGTCACCAAGGCCCTCCCGGTCCGCGTGACGACCGCTTCCGTGCACGGCGACGACATCATCTGGGACGGCCCGGTCGCCAAGGGCACCGGCTCCGTGCACGGCGACGACATCATCTGGGACTGACCTCCCAGCGGCCCGGCACGGGGACCGGACCCAGCAGGGCACTCATCCGCCCGAAGTCGTTCCGCCGCCGCCGATTCCACGGCCCGCGGCTCCATTTGCCACCGGGGGTTCACCATGAGCAGCAGCACCGTCACCACCGCCCGCACCACCGTCGGTCCGGCCGGCCCGGGCGCCGGCTCCGTGCACGGCGACGACATCATCTGGGACTGACGTCCCGTCACTCTCCTGACACCGAAGGGGAACGGGCGATGCCCATCATCAGAACGCCGCAGGAGTTCAACGAGGACGAACTCTTCGTCGACCTCCGGGCGATGTTCGACTACCCGCTGTACCTCAAGTGCGAGGGCTTCAACTTCGCCGGCTCCGTCAAGCTCAAGGCGGCCCTCAGCATGGTCGACGCGGCCGAGCGGGACGGCCGGCTGAACCGGGACTCCGTCCTGGTCGAGTCCTCCTCGGGGAACCTGGGGATGGCGCTGAGCATGATCGCCTCCGTCCGGGGCTATCAGTTCATCTGCGTCGTCGACCCACGTACGAACTTGTCCACCCGACAGCTGATCGAAACACTCGGCGGCAAAGTCCACATGATCACCGAGCCGTCGCCGGAGACCGGCTTCCTCGGTGCCCGGCTGGACTTCGTCCGCGAGCTGTGCGCCTCCTCGCCGCGCTACGTCTGGCTCAACCAGCACGCCAACCCGGACAACTGGCGCGCCCACTACCGCACCACCGCGCCGTCGATCCACCGCCAGTTCCCGGACCTCGACCTGCTGTTCGTCGGCGCCGGGACCACCGGCACGCTGATGGGCTGCGCCCGCTACTTCAAGGAGCACCGGCCGGACACCCGGATCGTCGCGGTGGACAGCGTCGGCTCGGTCACCTTCGGCGGCGAGCCCGGCCCGCGGATGCTCCCCGGCCTGGGTGCCGGCGTCCGGCCGGCCCTGCTGGACGAGAGCTTCGTCGACGACGTGGTGCACGTGCCCGAACTGGATACCGTCCGCACCTGTCACCGACTGGCCCGCGGCGGCTTCCTGTTCGGCGGCTCCACCGGGACGGTGGTCAGCGGGGCCACGGCCTGGCTGGCGGAGCACCGGCTCGGCCAGGACGTGGTCGCCGTCGCCGTCTCGCCGGACCTGGGCGACCGCTACCTCGACACCATTTACCAGAGCGCCTGGGTGCGCGACATCTACGGCGTCGACGCGCTCGATGCCGTAGACCGCCGTACGCCGCCCAACGCCATTGCCACGGGGGTAAGATGACGATGCGTCATGCAGCGCTGTTTTCTGAATTTCCTGAACCGGGGCGGCCCGGAGAACTGCCGCTGTCCGACGCCCAGCGCGAGATGTGGTTCGCCCAGCAGCTGGACCCGGGCAACCCGGTGTTCACCATGGCGGACGTCCTGGAGCTGACCGGTCCGCTGGACCACGAGCGGCTGCGGGCCGCCTGGCAGCGCGTGCAGAACCGCACCGAGTGCCTGCGGGTGCGCTTCGCCGAGCGCGACGGCCTGCCGGTGCAGATCGTCGAACCGCCCCGCGAGCGTCCCCTCCCGGTGCTCAACCTGACCGGCGAGCCCGACCCGCTCGCCGCAGCCGAAACGTTTCTGGAGTCCGAGGGACGCCGTCCGTCCACCCTCGGCCCCGACGCCTTCGCCGCCACCCTCGTCCTGATCGGCCCCGAACTGGCCTGGCTGTACGTCCGGGCCAACCACATCCTGGTCGACGGGTTCAGCCGCGCCCTGGTCTACCGCCGGCTCGCCGCCGAGTACGACCTGCCCGACGCCGAGCCCGCCGCCGACCCGACCCTCGCCGAACTGCTCGCCGAGGAGCGCGACTACCTCGCCTCCCCCGCCCACCAGCGCGACCGCGCCTACTGGGCCGAGCGGCTGGCCGACGGCATCGAACCCACCGTGCTCTCCGGCCACCTCGGCCCGCCCGCCCGCCACACCCTGCGCAGCACCGGCCTGATCCCCGCCGCCACCGTCACCAGGCTGCAGGACGCCGCCTGGGCCGAGCGGGTCACCTGGCAGACCCTGCTGATCGGCGCCACCGCCGGCTGCCTCGCCCAACTCTGCGGCACCGACCGGGTCGTGCTCACCCTCCCGGTCGCAGCCCGCACCACCCCGCTCGCCCAGTCCGTCCCCGGCATGCGCGCCAACTTCCTGCCGCTGCCGCTCACCGCCCACCCCGCGCTCGGCCGCGACGGCCTGCTCACCCAGGTCGCCGCGGCTCTGCGCGGCACGCTGCGCCACCAGCGCCACCGGCACGACGCGATCCGCCGCGAGCTCGGGCTCACCGGCGACGCCGGCCGCACCTTCGGCCCCACCGTCAACGTGCTGCAGACCGGCGGCGAGTTCGCCCTCGGCGACTGCCGCGCCCTGGTCCGCAACCTGTCCACCGGCCCCGTCCCGGACCTCCAGATCCTCTTCCTGGACAGCGGCGAGGACGGCTGCGAGCTGCGCGTCGACGGCGACGCCGACCGCTACCCGCAGGAGCGGCTCGACCTCTTCCGGGACGCCCTGCTCGGCTACCTGGAGGAGTTCTCGACCGTCTCCACCGAGCTACCGGTCGGCCGGATCACCGCGCTGCCCGCCGCCGAGCGCGAGCGCGTCCTGGTCGAGTGGAACAGCTACGGGCAGCAGCCCGAGGCCTTCACCGACGTGGTGCCCCGGATCCGCGCGCTCGCCCAGGCCCGTCCCGGCGCCGTCGCCGTCCAGGACGACGCCGGCCGGCTCGACTACGCCGAGCTGGTCGCCCGGGCCAGCGCGCTCTCCCGCCGGCTGCTCGCCGCCGGCGCCGGGCCGGACCGGCTGGTGGCGATCGCCGCCGCCCCCGGCACCGGCTTCGTCACCGCCGTCCTCGGCGTGCTCGGCGCCGGAGCCGCCTGGCTGCCGCTGGACGTCCAGGCCCCGGCCGCCCGCGGCGCGGCGCTGGTCGAGGCCGCGGGCGCCGCCGTCCTGCTGCACGGCGAGGACCAACGGCCGTACGCCGACACCCTGCTCGGCGCCCTGCCGCAGCGCCCCGCCGTGCTCGCCCTCGACGACGCCCGCGACCAGGAGCTGCTGGCGCCCGCCGGCGGCCCCGCCGAACTCGCCTACGTCATCTACACCTCGGGCTCCACCGGCCGCCCCAAGGGCGCCATGGTGCACCGCGACGGCATGGTCAACCACCTGCTCGCCAAGCACGCCGACCTGGATCTGTCCGAGGCCGACACCGTGGTGCACAACGCCCCGGTCACCTTCGACATCTCGGTCTGGCAGATGCTCAGCCCGCTGGTCGCGGGCGGCCGGCTGCGGGTGGTCTCCCGCGAGCTCGCCGCCGACCCGGGCGCCCTGTTCGCGCTCGCCGACGCCGAGGGCGTCACCGTGCTGGAGGTCGTCCCCTCGCTGCTGCGCGCCGCCCTGGACTCCTGGGAGGCCGGCGCCCCGCTGCCCGCGCTGTCCGCGCTGCGCCGGCTGGTGGTCACCGGCGAGGCGCTGCCCGCCGACCTGGCCCGCCGCTGGTTCGCGCTGCGCCCCGGCATCCCGCTGGTCAACGCCTTCGGGCCGACCGAGTGCTCGGACGACGTCACCCACGCCCTGATCGGCTCCCCCGCGGAGCTGGACTCGGTGCGCGCCCCGATCGGCCGCCCGGTCCGCGACACCCGGCTCTACGTCCTCGGCGACTCGCTCCAGCCCGTCCCGGCCGGCCAGCCCGGCGAACTGTACGTGGGCGGGCGCGGCGTCGGCCGCGGCTACCTGAACGACCCGCGGCGCACCGCCGGCGCCTTCGTCGCCGACCCGTACGCGGCCGCGCCCGGCTCCCGGATGTACCGCACCGGCGACCGGGTGGTGCACCGCGGCGACGGCCAACTGGAGTTCCTGGAGCGGGTCGACCACCAGGTCAAGATCCGCGGCCACCGGATCGAGCCCGGCGAGGTCGAGGCCGCGCTGCGCGCCGTCCCCGGCGTCGCCGACGCGGTGGTCACCGTCGCCCGCGACCCCTCCGGCGGCGCCCGGCTGGTCGCCCACCTGACCGGCGGCGCCGACCCGGCCGCCGTCCGCACCGAACTCGCCCGGGTGCTGCCCGACTACATGGTCCCGGCCGTGCTGGTGCCGCTGGCGGCGCTGCCCCTGACCCCCAACGGCAAGGTCGACCGCAAGGCCCTGCCCGTCCCGGACTTCGGCGCGCTGCGCGGCGAGCGGCGGGCCCCGGCCACCGAGCGCGAGGCGCTGCTGTGCGCGCTGTTCGCCGAGGTGCTGGAGCTGGACGGGGTCGGCGCCGACGACGACTTCTTCGCGCTCGGCGGGCACTCGCTGCTGGCCGGCCGGGTGGTCACCGGGCTGCGTGCCCGGCTCGGCGTCGAACTGCCGATCCGCACCCTGTTCGAGGCGCCCACCCCGGCCGCGCTGGCCCTCGCCCTGGACGGCGCCGCGCCGGCCCGGGAGGAGCTCACCGCCGGCCCGCGGCCGGAGCGCATCCCGCTCTCCCCCGGGCAGCAACGGCTCTGGTTCCTCAGCCAGTTGGACGCGGCCGGGGCCACCTACCACCTGTCCCACGCGGTCCGGCTGACCGGCCCGCTGGAGCGGGCGGCGCTCGCCGAGGCCCTGGCCGACGTGGTCGCCCGGCACGAGAGCCTGCGCACCGTCTTCCCCGCCGAGGACGGGCGCCCGCACCAGCTGGTGCTGCCGGTCGGCGAGGCCTGCCCCGAGCTGCCCGTGGTGCCGTTCACCGGCCGCCCGGCCGAGGAGCTGGACGCCGAACTGGCCGCCCGGGCCGGTGCCCCCTTCGACCTGGCCGTCGAACCGCCGCTGCGCGCGGTGCTGTTCGAGACCGGTGTCGAGGAGCACGTGCTGCTGCTGGTGCAGCACCACATCGCGGCCGACGGCTGGTCGGTGCGCCCGCTGGTCGACGGCCTGCAGACCGCCTACCGCGCCCGGCTGGCCGGGCGGGCCCCGGCCTGGGCCGAACTGCCCGTCCAGTACGCCGACTACACCCTCTGGCAGCGCCGCCTGCTCGGCGAGCCGGACGACCCGACCAGCCTGATGAACCGTCAGCTCGACTACTGGGCAGCCCAGTTGGATGGGCTTCCGGAGGAACTGGCACTGCCGGTGGACTTCCCGCGCCCGGCCGTCCCCAGCTACCGGGGCGCCACCGTGCCGCTGCGGCTGGACGCCGGGGCGCACCGCGCCCTGGCCGAGCTGGCCCGGTCCACCGGCGCCAGCCCGTTCATGGTGGTGCAGGCGGCGCTGGCCGTGCTGCTCGGCAAGCTCGGCGCCGGCACCGACATCCCGCTCGGCACCCCGGTCGCCGGACGCACCGACGGCGCCCTGGACGACCTGGTCGGCTTCTTCGTCAACACCCTGGTGCTGCGCACCGACCTGTCCGGCGACCCGACCTTCCGCGAACTGGTCGGCCGGGCCCGGGAGACCGTGCTGGCCGCCCTGGCCCACCAGGACGTGCCCTTCGAGAAGCTGGTCGACCGGCTCGGCGCCGGGCGCTCGCTGGCCCGCCAGCCGCTGTTCCAGGTGATGCTCGCCTTCCAGAACAACGCCGGGGCCCGCCCCGAGCTGCCCGGGATCACCGCCGAGGTCAGCCCGGTCGGCAACGGAACGGCCAAGTTCGACCTGGCCTTCGAACTGGTCGAGCGGTACGGCGGTACCGGCGAGCCGGACGGCCTCACCGGCACCCTGGAGTACAGCACCGACCTGTTCACCGAGCGGACGGCCCAGGGCCTGGCGGACCGCCTGACCCACCTGCTCGGCCTGTTGGCCGGCGAGCCCGACCGGCCGCTCAGCGGCCTGGACGCCCTGCTGCCCGAGGAGCGCGAGCGGCTGCTCGGCTCCTGGAGCGGGGCCGCCACCCCGACCACCGTCGGCGCGGTCCAGCTGCCGGCGCTGTTCCAGGAGCGGGCGCACCGCGCACCCGAGCGGCCCGCACTGCGCTGGTTCGAGGACGGCGCCGTGCGCGCCGAGGTCGGCTACGGCGAGCTCAACGAGCGCGCCAACCGGCTCGCCCACCACCTGATCGCCCTGGGCGCGGGCCCCGGACGGATCGTCGCCCTGGCGCTGCCGCGCACGGTCGACGCGGTCGTCGCGGTGCTCGCGGTCCTCAAGACGGGCGCGGCCTACCTGCCGGTCGACCCGGCGTACCCGCGCGAGCGGATCGCCTACCTGCTGACCGACTCCGCCCCGCTGGCCGTGCTCGGCCACGGCTCGGTGGCCGGGCGGCTGCCGGAGCAGCAGGACGCACCGGTGCTGCTGCTGGACGACCCGGCGACCGCCGCCGCGATCGCCGCCGCCCCCGCGCACGACCCGACGGACGCCGAACGGACCGCCCCGCTGGGGCCGGACCACCCGGCGTACGTGATCTACACCTCCGGCTCCACCGGCCGCCCCAAGGGCGTGCTGGTGCCGCACCGGGCGGTGGCCGCGCTGGCCGCCGAGCACGACCGCTTCGGCGTCGGCGAGGGCACCCGGCTGCTCCAGTTCGCCTCGTTCAGCTTCGACGCCGCCGCCTGGGAGCTGCTCACCGCGCTGCTGAGCGGCGCCGTCCTGGTGCTGGCCGCGGAGGCCGACCGGGCGCCCGGCGAGCCGCTCGCCGAGCTGGTCGCGACGGCCGGCATCGAGGTGGTCTGCCTGCCGCCGACGGTGCTCGCCGCCTGGCCCGCCCGGTTGCCGATGCCCGAGGGTCTGACCCTGATCACGGCCGGCGAGGCCTGCCCGCCCGAGCTGGTCGAGCGCTGGTCCGCGGGCCGGCGGATGCTCAACGCGTACGGCCCGACCGAGACCACGGTCTGCGCCACGGTCAGCGAGCCACTGGCCGGAGCGGTCAAGCCGCCGATCGGCCGACCGCTGGCCGGCGCCCGGGTGTACGTGCTGGACGAGGCCCTGCGGCCGGTCCCGCCGGGCGTGATCGGCGAGCTGTACGTGGCCGGCGCCGGGGTGGCCCTGGGCTACCTGCACCGGCCGGAGCTCACCGCCCAGCGCTTCACCGCCGACCCGTACGCCGACTCGTACGGCGACTCGTACGGCGGCTCGAACGGCGGCTCGAACGGCGGCCCGGACGACCGGATGTACCGCACCGGGGACCTGGTGCGCTGGACGGCCGACGGCCAGCTGGACTACGTCGGCCGGGTCGACGAGCAGGTCAAGCTGCGCGGCTTCCGGATCGAGCTCGGCGAGATCGAGACCGCGCTGCTCGCGCAGCCGGGCGTCGAGCAGGCCGCCGCGATCGTCCGCGAGGACCGCCCCGGCGACAAGCGGCTGGTCGCCTACGTGACCCCGGCCGGCCTGCCGGTCGGCGAGCTGCGCGCCGCACTCGCCGCGGAGCTGCCCGACTACCTGGTGCCCTCCGCGTTCGTCCCGCTGGAGACCCTGCCGCTGACCGGCAACGGCAAGCTGGACCGCCGGGCGCTGCCCGCGCCCGACTACGCCGCCGCCTCCACCGGCCGGGCCCCGGCCGACGCCCGGGAGGCCGCGTTCTGCGCGGTCTTCGCCGAGGTGCTCGGACTGCCCGGGGTCGGCGCCGACGACGGGTTCTTCGACCTGGGCGGCGACAGCATCGTCTCCATCCAGCTGGTCAGCCGGGCCCGCGCGGCCGGGCTGGTGGTCACCGCGCAGGACGTCTTCACCCACCGGACCCCGGCGGCGCTGGCCGTGGTGGCCCGCGACGCCGAGGGGCCGGAGGCGGTCGCCACGGTCGGCACCGAGGACGGCGTCGGCCCGCTGGGCCAGCTGCCGATCGGGCACTGGCTGCGCGAACTCGGCGGGCCGGTGGACGGCTTCCACCAGGCCGTGCTGGTCCGCACCCCGGCCGACGCCACCCGGGAGTCGCTCACCGCGGCCCTCCAGGCCCTGCTGGACCACCACGACGGGCTGCGGCTGCGGCTGCTGCCGGACTGGTCGCTGCTGATCGGCGAGCCCGGCACGGTCGACGCGGGCGCGCTGCTCTCCGTCCTGGACGGCCCGGCGGCCGACTGGCCCGCCGAGGCGGTCGCCAACCGCGAGCGGCTGGCGCCGTACCAGGGCGGGATGGTCCGGGCACTCTGGCACCCGGCCGGCCGCGAGCTGCTGCTCACCCTGCACCACCTGGTGGTCGACGGGGTGTCCTGGCGGGTGCTGCTGCCCGACCTGGCCCGCGCCCACGCGGCCGTACGGGCCGGCGAGCCGGTCCGGCTGCAGCCGGTCGGCACCTCGCTGCGGCACTGGTCCGGGCTGCTGGAGCGGACCGCGGGCACGCCCGAGGTGCGCGCCCAACTCGACTGGTGGCGCGCCGAGTCGGCCGGCGGGCAGGCCCCGCTCGGCCACCGGGCCGCCGACCCGGCGGTGGACACCGCGGCCACCGCCCGGACGCTGCACCGCGTCCTGGACACCGACACCACGGCGGCGCTGCTCACCGAGGTCACCGGGGCGTTCCACGCCGAGGTGAACGACGTGCTGCTGACCGCCCTGGCGCTGGCCGTCGCCGACTGGCGGCGGCGCACCGGGCGGCCCGAGGGCGCCGTCCCGGTGGAGCTGGAGGGCCACGGGCGCGAGGAGTTCGCCCCCGGCGTGGACCTGTCCCGCACGGTCGGCTGGTTCACCACCGCCTACCCGCTGCGGCTCGACCCGGGCCCGGTGGACCTGGCGGAGGCGCTGGCCGGCGGCCCGGCCGCCGGGCACAGCCTCAAGCTGGTCAAGGAGCACCTGCGGATGGTGCCCGGACACGGGCTCGGCTGGGGCCTGCTGCGGTACCTGGACAAGCCCGGCCCGGACGGGCACGGCACCGGTGCACTGTCCGGCGCCGCCCGGCCGCAGCTCGGCTTCAACTACCTGGGCCGGCTGCCCGCGCCCACCGGCGAGGACTGGTCGCTGACCGAGCAGTCCGCCGCGCTGGCCGCCGGATCCGACCCGGGGATGCCGCTGCCGCACGTCCTGGACGTCAACGCGGTGACCGAGGACGGCCCGGACGGACCGCGACTGAGCGCCCGCTGGACCTGGGCCGGCCAGGCCCTGGCGCAGGCCGACGCCGAGGCCGTGGCCGACGGCTGGTTCACCGCCCTGCGGGCCCTGGTGAAGCACACCCGGGAGCCCGGCGCCGGCGGCTGGACACCGTCCGACCTCGACCTGGTGGCACTCAGCCAGGACGAGATCGACGAATTCGAGGACGAGATGAACGACTGGGGGGACGAGCTGTGACCACGGCCTCGGCCGAGCCCCGCACCGGGCGACGCCCCGGACGGAGCTCCAATCTGAGCGACATCCTGCCGGTGGCACCGCTGCAGGAAGGACTGATGTTCCACGCGCAGTACCACCGCGAGGAACTTGACGTCTACACCGTGCAGTTGGTGCTGGACCTGGCCGGCGGCCTGGACCCGGCCCGGCTCCGCGGGGCGGTCACCGCCCTGCTGGAGCGGCACCCCAACCTGCGGGCCGCGTTCCGCTACCGCAAGAACGGCGACCCGGTGCAGATCGTGCCGCGCGAGGTCGCGCTGGACTGGCGCGAGGTCGACCTGCGGGACGTCCCCTCCTCGGCCGAGGAGGCCGACGAGCTGGCCGAAGCCGACCGGCTGCGCCCCTTCGACCTGGCCCGCCCGCCGCTGCTGCGGTTCAGCCTGCTGCGGCTGGGCGACCGGGAGCACCGGCTGGTGCTGACCTCCCACCAGATCCTGTTCGACGGCTGGTCCATGCCCGTCGTGGTGCGCGAACTGTTCGCCTGCTACGCCGACGGCGGCGCCTCGCTGCCCCGCCCCGCCCCGTACAAGTCCTACCTGGCCCACCTGGCCCGGCAGGACCGGGCGGCGGCCGAGGCGGCCTGGACGGCCGCGCTGGACGGCTTCACCGAGCCCACCCGGCTGTCCGGCACGGCCGCCGCCGAACCCGGCCGGCGCGACATGCCCGCCGAACCCGGCCGGCGCGGCATGCCCGGCGAGCACGCCGTCGAGCTGGACGCGCGGGAGTTCGCCGCGCTCACCGGCTGGGCCCGCACCCGCGGGCTGACCGTCAACACCGTGGTGCAGGGCGCCTGGGCGACCGTGCTGGGCACGCTCACCGGGCTGCGCGACATCGTCTTCGGCGGCACCGTCTCCGGCCGCCCGCCGGAGCTGCCCGGCGTCGAGGGCATGGTCGGCCTGTTCATCAACACCCTGCCGGTCCGGGTCGACCTGGACCCCGCGCAGAGCTTCACCGAGCTGCTGTCCGCGCTCCAGGACCGCCAGTCCCTGCTGCTCCCGCACCAGCACCTCGGCCTCGACACCATCCAGCGCAACGCCGGGGTCGGCGACCTCTTCGACACCGTGCTGGTCTTCGAGAACTACCCGCTCGACCCGCAGGCGCTGGCCGGCGAGGTCGCCGGACTACGGCTGACCGGCCTCAGGGCCGGCGACGCCAACCACTACCCGCTCAGCCTGATGGCGCTGCCCGGCGAGCGGCTGCGCCTCCAGATCGGCTACGACACCGCCCGGTTCACCCCGGCCGAGGCCGCCGTCGTCGCCGAGCGGCTGCTGCACGTTCTGCGCACCGCCCAGGCCGAGCCGGACCGCCCGCTCGGGCAGCTGGACCTGCTGCTGCCCGGCGAGCGCGCCCGGCTGGCCGTCCCCGCCCCGGAGCCGGCCGAGACCGACCCGTGGACGGACGTGGTGGCGCGGGTCCAGGAGTTCGCCCGGACCACCCCGGACGCCGTCGCCGTCTCCGACGGCACCGAACGGCTCGGCTACCGCGAACTGGCCGCCCGGGCCGGCGCCGTGTCCCGGGCCCTGACCCGGGCGGGCGCCGGGACCGGCCCGGTCGGGGTGCTGGCCCCGCCCGGCTGCGGCTTCGTCACCGCCGTCCTCGGCGTGCTCGGCGCGGGCGCGGCCTGGCTGCCGCTGGACGTCACCGCGCCGGTCGCACGCGCCGCCGTACTGGCCGCCGAGGCCCGGATCAGCGCCCTGCTGGTCGGACCCGGCGAGCGCGCCCTGGCCGCCGAACTGCTGGCCGGGGCCGGCCTGGACGTCCCGGTGCTGGAACTCGGAACGGGCACCGCCAAGCGGCCGCCCGCCCCGCGCGGCACCGGCGACGACCTGGCGTACGTCATCTTCACCTCGGGCTCCACCGGCCGCCCCAAGGGCGCCATGGTGCACCGGGCGGGCATGGTCAACCACCTGCTCGCCAAGGTCGCCGACCTGGAACTGGACGGGCGCACCGTGCTGGTCCACAACGCCCCGGTCACCTTCGACATCTCGGTCTGGCAGATGCTCGCCGCGCTGGTCGTCGGCGGGCGGCTGCGGGTCACCGGCCGCGAGCTCGCCGCCGACCCGCAGGCCCTGTTCGGCCTGGTCGCCCCCGAGGGCGTCACCGTGCTGGAGGTCGTCCCCTCGCTGCTGCGCACCGCCCTGGACAGCTGGGACGACGGCGCCGAGCCGCCCCTCCTGGACGGGCTGCGCAAGCTGGTCGTCACCGGCGAGGCGCTGCCCGCCGACCTGGCGCACCGCTGGTTCGCCCGCTACCCGGCGATCCCGCTGGTCAACGCGTACGGGCCGACCGAGTGCTCGGACGACGTCACCCACGCGGTGATCGGCTCCCCGGCCGAGCTGGACTCGGTGCGCGCCCCGATCGGCCGGGCCGTGCGCGGCACCGGACTGTACGTCCTGGACGACGCGCTGCGCCCCGTCCCGGACGGCGTCCCCGGAGAGCTGTACGTGGGCGGGCGCGGCGTCGGCCGCGGCTACCTCGACCAGCCCGGCCGCACCGCCGCGGTGTTCGTCGCCGACCCGTTCAGCCCGCTGCCGGGCGCCCGGATGTACCGCACCGGCGACCGGGTGATCCGGCGGCCGGACGGGCAGCTGGAGTTCCTGGAGCGGGTCGACCACCAGGTCAAGATCCGCGGCCACCGGATCGAGCCCGGCGAGGTCGAGGCCGCGCTGCGCTCTATCGAGCAGGTCGGCGACGCCGTGGTGGTGGTCCGCCGCGGCGGGGCCGGCGACGCCCGGCTGGTCGGCTACCTGACCGGCCCGGTCGACCCGGCCCGCTGCCGGGCCGCGGCCGCCGCGCTGCTGCCCGAGTACATGGTGCCCTCCGCCCTGGTGGTGCTGGACGCCCTGCCGCTGACCCCCAACGGCAAGGTGGACCGCAAGGCGCTGCCCGAGGTCGACCTCACCGCCCCGACCGGCCGCGGCCCGCGCACCCCGCAGGAGGAGGTGCTCTGCGCCGCCTTCGCCGAGGTGCTCGACCGGCCCGCGGTCGGCATCGACGAGGACTTCTTCCAGCTCGGCGGCCACTCGCTGCTCGCCACCCGGCTGGTCAGCCGGGTACGCACGCTGCTCGGCGCCGAACTGGCGCTGCGCACCGTCTTCGAGGCGCCCACCGTGGCCGCCCTGGCCGGCCGGCTCACCCAGGACGCCGTCCGCCCCGCGCTGGCCGCCGGGGCCCGCCCGGGGCTGCTGCCGCTGTCGTACGCCCAGCAGCGGCTCTGGTTCCTGGACCGGCTGGAGGGCCCCTCCGCCACCTACAACCTGCCGTGGACGCTGCGGCTGCGCGGCCCGCTGGACCGCGCCGCGCTGGCCGCCGCGCTGACCGACGTGGTCGGGCGGCACGAGAGCCTGCGCACCGTCTTCCCGGACCGCGACGGCCTGCCGTACCAGCTGGTCCTCCCGGTCGAGCGGGCCGCCGTCGAGCTGCCCGTCCGCGAACTGCCCGAGGCGGAACTCGCCGGGGCCGCAGCGGAGTTCGCCGCCGTCGGCTTCGACCTGGCGAAGCTGCCGCCGATCCGCGCCACCCTGCTCGCGGCCGGCCCCGAGGACCACCTGCTGGTCGTGGTGATCCACCACATCGCCGGGGACGGCTGGTCCAACGGGCCGCTCGCCCGCGACCTCTCCACCGCCTACGCCGCCCGGCTGGCCGGCCGCGCGCCCGCCTGGACGCCGCTGCCGGTGCAGTACGCCGACTACGCGCTCTGGCAGCGCGAACTGCTCGGCGCCGAGGACGACGAGGAGTCCCTGCTCAACCGCCAGACCGCCTACTGGAAGGAGCAGTTGGCCGGACTGCCGGAGGAGCTCCAGCTCCCGGTGGAGGCCCCCCGGCGGGCCACCGCCGGCTACCGCGGCGCCGCCGTCCGCTTCACCGTCCCCGCCGAACTGCACCAGCGGGCGGTCGCCCTGGCCCGGCAGAGCGGGGCCAGCCTGTTCATGGTGCTCCAGGCCGCGCTGGCCACCCTGTACGGCAAGCTCGGCGCGGGCCAGGACATCCCGCTCGGCACCCCGATCGCGGGCCGCACCGACGACGCCCTGGACGACCTGGTCGGCATGTTCGTCAACACCCTGGTGCTGCGCACCGACCTGTCCGGCGACCCGACCTTCCGCGAACTGCTGGACCGGGTGAAGGCCGTCGACCTGGCCGCCTACGCCCACCAGGACCTGCCGTTCGAGAAGCTGGTCGACGCCCTCGGCCCGGAGCGCGCCCACGGGCGCAACCCGCTGTTCCAGACCCTGCTGGCCCTGCACAACAACGCCGCCGCCCGGCTGGAGCTGCCCGGCGTCACCGCCGAGGCGGGCGCGGCCGAGCTCGGGGTGGCCCGGCTCGACCTGTGCTTCGAACTCGCGGAGCTCACCGGCCCGGACGGCCCCGGCGGACTGACGGGCCGGCTGGAGTACAGCACCGACCTGTTCGGCGCGGCCGGCGCCCAGCGGCTGGCCGACCGGCTGGTGCACCTGCTGGGTGAGCTGGTCGACCGGCCGGACCAACCGATCGGCGCCGCCCCGGTGCTGCTGCCCGGCGAGCGGGAGGAGCTGCTGGCCCTCGGCGACGGCGCCGCCGCCCTCGGCGAGGGGCAGTCGCTGGCCGCCCTGCTGGAGGCCGTCGCGGACGCCCACCCGGACGCGATCGCGCTCGAATTCCCGGGCCTGCAGCTCGACTTCGCCGAGCTGCACCGGCGGGCCAACCGGCTCGCCCGCACGCTGGTCGCCCAGGGTGCGGAGCCGGACCGGCTGGTGGCGATCGCGCTGCCGCGCTCGGCCGACCTGGTGGTCGCCGCGCTGGCGGTGGTCAAGAGCGGCGCCGCCTACCTGCCGATCGACCCGACCTACCCGCCCGACCGGATCGCCGGGATGGTCAAGGACGCCCAGCCGGTGCTGACCGTCAGCACCGCCGCGGTGGCCGCCGCCGTCCCCGGCCTGGAGGCCGGCCGGCTCCTGCTGCTGGACGACCCGGCCACCCGCGCCCGGGTCGACGAGCAGCCCCCGGAGCACCTGCGCCCGGCCGAGCTGGCCGGCCCGGTGCGGCCCGAGCACGCCGCCTACGTCATCTACACCTCGGGCTCCACCGGGCGCCCCAAGGGCGTCGTGGTGCCGCGCGGCGCCCTGGTCAACCACCTGCTGGACTTCACCGAACGGATCGGTCTGGCCCCCGGGCGGACCCTGCTGGCGGTCACCACCTTCGGGTTCGACATCGCCAACCTGGAACTGTTCTGCCCACTGCTCGGCGGCGCCCGGCTGGTGGTCGCCCCGCACGACACCGTCCGCGACCCGGACCTGCTCGCCGACCTCGCCCTGGCCACCGGGGCGGACGTCATGCAGGCGACCCCGACGCTGTGGCACGCCCTGGTCACCGCCCGGCCCGAAGCGCTCTCCGGGATCCACGTGCTCACCGGCGGCGAGGCCCTCGACCCGGCCCTGGCCGCCGCGCTGACCGGCGCCGCGGCGAAGGTCAGCAACCTGTACGGCCCGACCGAGACCACGATCTGGTCGCTCGTCGCCGACCTGCCGCCCGACCACACCGGCACCCCGCCGATCGGCCGCGCCCTGGCCGGCAACCGGATCCGACTGCTGGACGCCGCACTGCGCCCGGTGCCACCGGGGGTGGTCGGCGAGCTGTACCTGGCCGGCACCGGCCTCGCCCGCGGCTACCTGGACCGCCCCGGCCTGACCGCCGAACGCTTCACCGCCGACCCGTACGGGCCGCCCGGCTCCCGGATGTACCGCACCGGGGACCTCGCCCGCTGGCGGCCGGACGGCACGGTCGACTACCTCGGCCGGGTCGACCACCAGGTGAAGATCCGCGGCTTCCGGATCGAACTCGGCGAGATCGAGGCCATCCTGACGGACCATCCGCTGGTCGAACGGGCCTCGGTGACCGACCGGGAGGACTCGCCCGGCGTCCGCCGACTGGTCGCCCATGTCGTCCCGGCCGGCCCGGAACGGCCCGAACCGGCCGCGCTGCGGGCCCACTTGGCCGCCGTACTGCCGGAGTACATGCTCCCGGCCGCCTACGTCCAGCTGGACGCCCTGCCGCTCACCCCGAACGGCAAGGTGGACCGCAAGGCGCTGCCCGCGCCCGCGGCCGACGACCGGGCGGTGGCCCGCTCGGACGGCCGCGCGCCCGACGGGCCGGTCGAACGCGCCCTCGCCCGGGTCTTCGCCGAGGTGCTCGGCCTGGACCGGGTCGGGGCCGAGGACGGCTTCTTCGAGCTGGGCGGCGACAGCCTGAAATCGATCCAACTGGTCAGCCGCGCCCGCGCGGCCGGGCTCTCGCTCACCCCCGCCGACGTCTTCGCCCACCGCACCGTGGCCGGCCTGGCCCTGGTGGCCGGCAGGGCCGACGGCACGGTCGACGGCACCGGTGCGCCCGAGGACCCGTTCGCGCCGGTCCTGGCGGTCCGGCCGACCGGCGGCAGCCGCCCGCTGTTCTGCGTGCACGGCGCGGTCGGCCTCGGCTGGCCCTTCCTGACGCTCGCCGCGGAAATTGACACGGACATTCCCGTGTACGCTTTCCAGACCGGCGCGCTACGCTCGCCGGAAAAGACCCCGGAGTCCGTCCGGGAAATCGCCGAAAAATATCTCGGCGAAATGCTGGAAATCCAGCCGGCCGGGCCCTATCGTATTCTCGGCTGGTCGTTCGGAGGGCTTGTCGCCCACGAGATCGCGGTCCAGCTGCAGGCCCGCGGCGAGCAGGTCGAACTGCTCGCCGACCTGGACGGCTACCCCGGGACCGGCGCGCCGGCCGAGGATCTGCCGGACGACCGGGCCGTCCTCGCCGAACTGCTCGAACGGGCCGGCCTCCCCGGCGACGGCCCGCTCGACCTCGGCACCGCACGTCGACGCCTGGCCGAGGCCGGCAACGCGCTCGCGGAGCTGGACGAGACCGAGCTGGTCCGACTGCTCGGGGTGATCCGCACCCACAGCGCACTGGGCGAGGCCCACCGCCCCGGCCGCTTCCAGGGGGACCTCCTCCTGTTCGCGGCCACCCGGGGCCGCGCCCCGGGTGACCCGGACGAGGAGTCCTGGCAGGCGCACGTGACCGGCCGGATCCTCCGGCACCCGGTCGACAGCGACCACGACTCGATGCTCGAACCGGCGCCGGCCCGATCCATCGGAAAGACCCTCTCCGCCGCCCTCCGCAACGAATCCTGAAAAACCGCACCGAAATACCGGTGGCCACCCCGGAAATTCCGCCCCGGGGGCACTGCGCCCGAGCACCGGACGATTTCCGGGATTTCCGAAAGGACCGAGAAATCATGAGCAATCCGTTCGACGACGAGCAGGGCACCTTCCTCGTCCTCGCCAACCACGAGAACCAGCACAGCCTCTGGCCCGCCTTCGCGGAGGTCCCGGCCGGCTGGCGAACCGTCAAGGAGGCGTGCACCCGGCAGGAGGCGCTGGACCACATCGAGCGCACCTGGACCGACCTGCGCCCGCAGAGCCTGATCGACGCCACCGCCTGACCGGGCCGGGCACCACGACCCGAACAGCACCGACCAGAGCACCACCGATCCGAGCACCACCGATCCGACACCACCTGAGGAGCACCCATGAGCGCCGTCGCCATCGACGAGTCCAAGGTCCGCGAGATCGTCGCCGACTGCCTCGACCTCGAGCTGGACGAACTGACCCTCACCGACCACTTCATCGACCACTACGGCGCCGACTCGCTGAACGCCATCGAGGTCCTCGCCCGCCTGGAGAAGGAGTTCCACGTCACCATCCCGCAGGAGGAGCTGCCCAACATGGTCAACCTGGGCGCCGTGCTGGAGGTCCTGTCCCGGGCGACCGCCCGATGACCGCGCCGCAGCGCGTGGTGGTGACCGGCATCGGCGTCCTGTCGAGCATCGGCAACGGGGTCGAGGACTTCACCTCGGCCCTGCGCGAGGGCCGCTGCGGCGCCGGTCCGATCACCAGCTTCGACACCACCGGGTTCCTGCGCACCTCCGGCCACGAGGTCGAGGGCTTCGAGCCGGAGCAGTGGATCCACCGCCTCCCGGTCGAGGAACTCGGCCGCGCCACCCAGTTCGCCGTCGCGGCGGCCCGGATGGCCGTCCGGGACGCCGGGCTCGACGAGCAGGAGCTCGCCGGGCTCCGCGCCCAGATCACCATCGGCACCACCGACGGCGAGGCGCCCGAGCTGGACAAGCTGATGGCGGAGTCGGTCGCCAACGGTCCGGAGCACCCGGCCGACCAGCTGGTGGCCGGCCGCCTGCCGGCCCACCAGCTGGCCCTGGCGATCGCCCGGGAGCTGCGGCTCCCCCGGGTCGTCCCGGCCGTCCTCGGCACCGCCTGCGCGGCCGGGAACTACGCGATCGGCGACGGCTTCGACGCCGTGCGCACCGGCGAGGCGGACATCGCCGTCGTCGGCGGCGCGGACGCGATCTGCCGCCGCACCTTCGCCGGGTTCAGCCGGCTCGGCCTGGTCTCCTCCGACGTCTGCCGTCCGTTCGACGAGCACCGCGAAGGGCTCCTCACGGCCGAGGGCGCGGGGGTCCTCGTCCTGGAGACGCTCGACTCCGCCCGGCGCCGCGGCGCCCGGATCTACGCCGAACTGCTCGGCTACGGGCTCAACTGCGACGCCCACCACCCCACCGCCCCCGACCAGTCGAGCGTCGCCCGCTGCATGGAGCTGGCGCTCGACGACGCCGGGGTCAAGGCGGCCGAGGTGGACCTGGTCTCCGCCCACGGCACCGGCACCCCCACCAACGACATCACCGAGACCCGCGCGATCCGCGAGGTCTTCGGCGACACCCCGCCGCGCACCGTCGCCCTCAAGGCGATGCTCGGCCACTCGATGGGCGCGGCGAGCGCGCTCGGCGCGGCCGCCTCGGCGCTCGCGCTGGCCCACGGCTTCGTCCCGCCCACCGTCAACCACCGCACCACCGACCCCCAGTGCCAGATCGACTGCGTGCCCAACCACTCCGTCCCCGCGGACCTCCGGGTGGTGGTCAACAACGGACTGGCCTTCGGCGGCAACAACGCCTCCGTCGTCCTGGGGCGCCACGAGGAGGAGCCCAGCCGATGAGCGAGCGCACCAGCTCGACCACGATCCATCGGGACCGGCCGCTGATCACCGCATGGTCCGCGGTCTCCCCCTTCGGCCTCGGCCGCGACGCGTTCGCGGCCGGGGTCGGCCGGGGGCAACCGGCCCACCAGGTACCCGACTTCGAGCCCCGCAAGGTGCTCGGCAAGGCCGGTACCCGTACCTTCGACCGGGCCACCGGCCTGGCCGTCACCGCCGTCCGCGAACTGCTCGGCGAGGCCGAGGCCGCGCAGAGCCCGATCGCCACCGGCGGCGGCACCGCCCTCGTCCTCGGCACCACCCTCGGCAGCGCCCAGAGCGCCGCCGGGTTCAGCCGGGCCTCCTTCGAGGGCGACAAGCCCTACGACGTGCCCGCCCAGCTGATGCCGAACGTGCTGATGAACGGCCCGGCCGCGGCCACCGCCATCCGCTTCGACCTCAAGGGCCCCAACACCACCCTGGCCGGCGGCGCCGCGGGCGGCCTGCTCGCCCTCGGCTACGCCCGCCGCCTACTGGCGGCCGGCCGCGCCGAACGCGCCCTGGTCGGCGCGGTGGAGGAGCAGTCCGAGACCCGCGAGTGGCTGGCCGGGGAGCGCGACCGGCCCGGCGGCGAGGGCAGCGCCGTCCTGCTGGTGGAGACCGCGCGGACCCTGCCGCCCGGCCGCCGGGTGCTGGCCGAACTGCTCGCCCTGGACGTCCGCCTGGACGTCGACGACGACCCGGAGGCGGCCCTGGCCGCCACCGTCCGGGACGCCCTCGGCCAGGCCGGCGCGACCCCCGAGCAGGTCTGGGCCGCGGCCGTCACCGGGCAGCCGGCCCGCGACCGACTCGCCGAGCTGGTCGGCGCCGAGGCCGTCGAGCGGGTCCCCGACCTGCTCGGCGACACCGGCTCCGCCGCGACCGTCTTCTCCCTCACCACCGTCCTGTCCCTGGCCGAGCACGACCCCGCGGCCGCCGGCCGCCTCGCCGTGATCGCCTCGCTCGACCACCAGGGCCTGGCCGCCTGCGCCGTCCTGCGCCTCACCGGCGGTGACCGATGAGCACTCCCGGCACCGTCCTGATCAGCGGCGGCTCCCGCGGCATCGGCAAGGCCGCCGCCCTGCGGCTCGCCGCCGAGGGGCACCCGGTCAGCTTCTGCTACCAGTCCGACCGGCAGGCCGCCGACCTCCTGGGCAAGGAGCTCGACGCCCTCGGCGCCGCCGTCCTGGCCGCGAAGGTCGACGTCACCGACGCCGCCGCCGTCCGCGCCTGGGTCACCCGTACCGAGGAGGAGCTCGGCCCGATCACCGTCGCCGTCGCGAGTGCCGGAATCACCCGCGACAAGCCGCTCCTCCTGATGTCCGACGACGACTGGCGGTCCGTCACCGACACCAACCTGACCGGCACCGCGAACCTCTGCCGCGCGGTGGCCTTCCCGATGGTCAAGCGCCGCGGCGGCTCGATCATCACCCTCAGCTCCGTCTCCGGCGTCTACGGCAACCCCGGCCAGAGCAACTACGCGGCCTCCAAGGCCGGCATCATCGCGCTCACCCGCGCCCTGGCCAAGGAGGTCGGCCGGTACGGGGTCCGGGTCAACGCGGTCGCCCCCGGCATGATCGAGACCGACATGACCTCGGTGCTCACCGACGCCCAACGCACCGACGCCCTCAAGCACATCCCGCTCGGCCGCTTCGGCACGGCGGACGAGGTGGCCGACTCGGTCGCCTTCCTGGCGGGCCCGCAGTCCGCCTACCTCACCGGCTCGGTCCTGCAGATCGACGGCGGAATCGTCCTGTGACCAGACGCACCGGACGCACCAGACGCACCGCCCACCTCGACTAGGAGAAACGACCATGACCATCCCCGCCGTGCGCAGCTTCGACAACCACACCCCGCTCGTCGACACCGAGCTGCTCCCCGGCCGTGGCAGCGGCGTCAACGCCGCCCACCGGATGTACGAGCACCTCATCGGCATCTGGGCCACCGGCGTCATCGAGGCCGCCCACGACCTCGGCGCCTTCACCGCCCTGATCGCCGCCCCGGCCACCGCCGGCGAGCTCTCCAGCCGGCTCGGCACCGACCTGCGCGCCACCCGCGTCCTGCTGGACGGCCTGGCCGCCTACGACGTGGTCGAGCGCAGCCGCGCGGCGGACGGCCAGGCCGTCTACACCCTGCCCCCGGAGATGCACGACGTCTTCGCCCCCGAGGGCCTGTACAGCCTGGTCGGCAAGATCCGGCACGACCGCAACGTCGCCTGGGGCGCCTGGCGCAACCTCGCCACCAACGTCCGCACCGGCGCCCGCAACTCCGAGGGCTCCCAGCAGCTCAACCAGATCTCCGAGGAGGACTACACCTCCCTCGTCCGCGGCATCAACTTCTGGGCCCCGCCGATCACCGCCACCCTCGCCGGCGCCCTCCGCGAGCAGGGCTGGACCGACGGCGCCGGCCGCACCCTGCTCGACGTCGGCTGCGGCACCGGCATCTACAGCCAGCTGCTGCTCCAGGAGTTCAGCGGCCTCAACGCCCGGGCCCTGGACGCCGAGCGGATCGTCCCGATCGCCAACGCCCAGGCCCACCGCCTCGGCGTCGCCGACCGCTTCAACCCGGAGATCGCCGACTTCTGGTCCGACGACTGGGGCACCGGCGTCGACGTCGCCCTCTTCGTCAACATCTTCCACCTCCAGACCCCCGAGTCGGCCCGCGAACTCCTCCTCCGCTCGGCCAAGGCCCTCACCGAGGACGGGGTCATCGCCATCGCCGACCACATCGTCGACGAGGACAGCACCGACGGGAACACCCAGAACCGCTTCTTCCGCCTCTTCGCCGCCTCCATGCTCGCCACCGGCGGCGGTGACGCCTTCACCGTCCACGACTACGACCAGTGGCTCGCCGACGCCGGCCTGCGCCGCGTCGCCCTGCTCGACACCCCCATGCACCGCCTCCTCCTGGTCAAGCACGCCTGACCCACCCATCCCCCCTCGACGGCCCCGACGCCCCGCGTCGGGGCCGTCGGGGTTCCCTCACCCGGAGACTCCCGTGACCGACCGCCCCGCCGCCCTCCGCCCCGCCCTCTGCCGCCCCGCCGCCCTCCGCACCGCCCCCTGCCGCCCCGTCCTCTTCCGCACCGACCAGGACCTCACCCCCGAGGAGATCGCCGCCACCCTCACCGTCCTCCTCCAGCACCGGACCGCCCTGACCGCGGCAGCCGCCACCGTCCCGCCCACCCGGCGCACCGTCCGCTGGCACGACGTCTCCCTCCGCCCGCCCGTCCCCACCACCTCCTGGCAGATCGTCGCCTGACGCCTGACACCCAACGCCTGACGGCCCCCGGCGCGCCGCCGGGGGCCGTGACCGTCCCCACCACCTCCTGACCACCTCCTGGCAGATCGTCGCCCGACGCCCGACGGCCCCCGGCGCGCCGCCGGGGGCCGTGACCGTCCGCTCCCACCTCACCCGATCAGATCCAAGGAGCCCGCCAAGTGCCCCGTCCCGATGAGGCCGTAGCCCCCGGCCAGCAGCAGGAACAGCACCGCCGCCACCGCCACCACCGTGTAGTGCAGCCGACCGAACACCCCCCACCAACCCCGCGTCCAGGCGAGGACCGCGCAGACCACCGTCAGCAGGGTCAGCCCCAGGGCCCCGAGGTACATCGCCGGCACCACCGTCAGCAGCGCCGAATCCCCCAGGAACAGCGTCTGGTTGAGGGCGTTGGAGTCCGAGGTCAGCAGCGCGAAGCACCCGGTCGCCACGACCAGCACCAGCCCCGTCACCCACCCCAGCAGTCGGGCCGCCGGCGCCCCGGCCCGCCCCTTGCCCCGCACCGACCGCACCACCGCGGCGACCAGCCACCCGATCACCGTGAGCCCCAGCACCACCAGGCTCCCGAGCGCCACCCGCTGGTGCAGTTCCGGCGCCTGGTACCAGGCCAGCGGCTGGTAGGCGACGGTCGGGTCGCCGTCCGTCAGCATCGAGACGACGTCCCCGTCCCCGTTCAGCTCGAACGCGATCCGGGCGCTGCCGCCCACCTGCTGGAACAGCCCCGGCTCCACCTGCTGCCACCGGGTCTCGCCCACCTGCGGATCCCGGCTCACCGGCCCGCTCACGACGAGCTCCGCGCCCTGCGCGGCCACGTGCACGGACCCCATCAGCGCCGAGGCCCTGGTCAGGTTGGACTGGCTGACCCGGGTCGACCGGTAGTCCCCGGTGAACTTCCCCAGGTCCCCGCCGACCACCGCGGGTGCGGCGGCGGCCGGCGCCGGGTAGAGCCGGTCCACGAAGGCGTTGAGCACCTGCTGCGTCATCCATCCCCCGGTGGAGTCCTCCCCGTCCCCGTTGACGGTCACGTACAGCCCGACGCCCCGCTCCGGCAGCAGCGCCAGGTTGCTGTGGAAACCGGGCACGTCACCGTCCTTGACCAGCAGCTGCTGTCCGTTGCGGTTGCGCTGTTCGAGCAGGTACGCCATCCCGGGCATCCGCTGGTCGGGCCCGAAGTGCCGGGCGAGCAGCTGTGCGGTGCCGTCCCGGTCCAGGACCGAACGCCCGTCCAGGGAGCCGCCGTTCAGCAGGGCGAGCATCAGCCGCCCCATGTCGGTGACGGTGGTGACGGCGGCCGCGCCGGTCGGGGTGAGCGGCCCGTACAGGCCCTTGGTCTCGGTCTGGCCGTCGCCCTCGGGGCGGTAGCCGTGGGCGAGTTCGGCGTCGACGGCGGCGGGGTGGGGCTGGGTGAAGGTGGTGCGCTCCATGCCGAGGGGCTGCAGCACGTGCTGGGCGACGTACTGGTCGAAGGGCTGTCCGGAGACCACCTCGACCAGGTAACCGGCGAGCGCCACACCGTAGTTGTCGTACGCGGCGACCACCCCGGGGGCCCGGACCCGGTCCGGCTGGTGGGCGGCCAGCGCGTCGCCCAGGCTCCCGACGTGCTGCGGCCCGGCCTCGGCCAGCCCCATGAAGGTGTCGTCGAAGCCGCCGGTGTGGGTGAGCAGGTTCTCGACGGTGACCGGGTGCCCCGGGTAGCTGTCCTCGATTTTGAACTTGGACAGGTAGGTGTTGACGTCCGCGTGCAGGTCCAACTTCCCGGCCCGGACCTGCTGGAGGACGGCGACGGCGGTGAACACCTTGGCGTCGGAGCCCATGAAGAACGCGGTCCGGTCGGGGTCGACGGCCTTGTGCCCGGGCACGTCGGAGACGCCGTAGCCACCGGCGAAGACCTGCCGGCCGCCGGCCACCACGCTGACCGCCGCACCGGGGATCCGGTGCTCGGCGAGCAGCTTCGGCACGAGCTCGTCGAACAGCCGCTTCACCGATCCGGGGTCGGGTGGCGCGGTCGAGCCGCCCGCCGCCGCCGAACTGCCGCTGCCCGCCGTCGCGGTGGCCGCGTGGGCCCGGTCCGGCGTGAGCCCGTACAGGAACAGACCGATCGCCGCGAAGACCAGGACCAGCCGCACCCAACCCCGCCGGACCAGCGGCCGGTTCCCCTCGACGCGTCGCACGCTCATGATGAACTCCCGTTCGATACAAGTGATTTGTGGAAGCTCCGGCGCCCTTGCGGCGGGTCGCTTCCCGACACCCGCAACACTAGGCCGGGCACCGTTTCCGGGACATGGCCTCTGGGCGTCGATCGGGGGGTGTACCCAGGTACCACCAACAGGGGTCCAGGGCCCAGTGATCGGAGCGGCGGCGGGCGGCAGTCTGGATGTCGTCAGCAAGCAACGGGTAGGGATACCGGCCGCGAGGCCGTCACGGAAAGGGCCGAGCGGTCATGACCAGCAGCATCACCACGGGAGTTGTGAACAACGTGCAGAACACCGACACCACGGGCGGCCGCAGCCGGCGCAATCCGCTCGGCATGCTGGGCCACGCCGTCCGGTCCCTGCTGCGGGGCCCCGCGCTGGCCGCGTTCGCCGTGCCGCAGCTGCTGCTGCTGGTCGCCGCCTCGGTCGCCGCCTCGCTGATGGGCCTCGCGGTCGGTGCGCTGCTGGTGCCGCCCACGATCCTCGCGGTCCGCGGCCTGGCCGGACTGCGGCGCCGGCTCGCCGCCCGCTGGACCGGCGTCGAGATCCGTGACCCCTACCAGCCGCTGCCGGAGACGGCGCCCGGCCTCCAGGGGGCCTGGAAGCGCTGCCAGGCGCTGCTGTCGGACCAGGCCACCTGGCGCGATCTGCTCTGGCTGCTGGTCGATCCGGTGATCGGCTTCACGGTGGCGCTGTTCCCGCTCCTGGTGGTCGGCTACGGCGTCCTCGGCCTGGTGCTGCCGCAGGTCTGGCAGTCGATCTCCGACCACGGCGGCAACACCTGGTACCTGTGGATCCACGTCACCGACTCGGCTGCCGCCGGCACCGCCGCCCTGTTCGGCGTCCCGGTGATCCTGGCCGGCCTGGCGCTCGCCCCGGCCGCCCTGCGCGGCCACACCACGCTCGCCAAGGCGCTGCTGGGCCCGACCGCCCGGGCCGAGGCGCTGGCCGCCGAGCGCAAGGTCGCCCACCTCACCGAGACCCGGCGCGACGCGCTGACCACCCAGGCCGCCGAACTGCGCCGGATCGAGCGGGACCTGCACGACGGTGCGCAGGCCCGGCTGGTGGCCATGGGCATGAACCTGGGCGTCGCCGAGCGGCTGGTCGAGCGTGACCCGGAGGCCGCCAAGCAGCTGCTCGCCGAGACCCGCCAGGCCTCCGCCTCCGCCCTGAACGAGCTGCGCGACCTGGTCCGCGGCATCCACCCGCCGGTGCTGGCCGACCGCGGCCTGGCCGACGCCGTCCGGGCCCTCGGCATGGACAGCCCGCTGAACGTGACGGTCTCCGCCGAACTGCCCGGCCGCCCCGAGGCCCCGGTCGAGTCCGCCGTCTACTTCGCCGTCTCCGAGGCACTCACCAACGCCGCCAAGCACTCCGGCGCGAGCCACGTCGACGTCCAACTCTGGTACGAGAACGGCACCCTGAAGGCCCAGGTCACGGACGACGGCACCGGCGGCGCCGACCCCTCGCGCGGCACCGGCCTGCGCGGCCTGGAGCGCCGGCTTGCTACCTTCGACGGAGTCCTGGCCGTCCGCAGCCCGCTCGGCGGCCCCACGACCCTGACGATGGAGCTGCCGTGCGAGTTGTACTCGCGGAGGACCTCTTCCTCCTGAGGGACGGTCTGGTCCGGATGCTGCAGGCCTACGACTTCGAGGTCGTGGCCGCGGTGGACACCGGACCGGACCTGTTGCAGGCCCTCCTCACCGAACGGCCGGACGTGGCAGTCGTCGACGTACGACTCCCCCCGACGTTCACCGACGAGGGCCTGCAGGCGGCTCTGGAAGCGCGCCGGCAGATCCCCGGTCTGCCGGTGCTCGTGCTTTCCCAGTACGTGGAGCAGCTCTACGCCAAGGAGTTGCTCGCCGACGGCAGCGGCGCGATCGGCTACCTGCTCAAGGACCGGGTCTTCGACCCCGACGAGTTCGTGGCGACGGTCCACCGGGTGGCGGCGGGCGGCACCGCGCTGGACCCGCAGGTGATCGCGATGCTGGTCAACAACACCGGCCGCAGCGGGCCGCTGGAGCGCCTGACGCCGCGTGAGCGCGAAGTCCTGGAGCTAATGGCGGAGGGACGCTCGAACGGGGCCATCGCCGAGCGGATGGTGATCACCGAGCGGGCCGTGAAGAAGCACACCGCGAACATCTTCCTCAAGCTGGACCTGCCCCCCTCCGAGGAGGACCACCGCCGGGTCCTGGCCGTACTGGCCTTCCTCCAGGTCGCCCCCTGACCCCAGCCGGGATCCCGGCCCCCGCGCGGCGACCCGCTCAGCCCCTGCGCCCGGTGTGCACCGTCATCGCCGACAGGTAGAAGGCGTCCGCCCGCCGCAGGATCCCGGTCGGCGCGTCCTCGTCGATCAGCGCCTCCAGGGTCGCCCGGTCCTGCGGGTCGATCGCCTCGGCCAGCTGGTCGTGGCGCCGGACCAGCTGGGTGTGCAGGTACTCGCGGACCGGGCGGGCCAGCGGCGCCGGGTGGTCGACCAGGAAGGTCCGGGTGCCGCTGGGCTTGAGTCCGGCCCGGCGGAGCATGGCCGGCCAGTCCTCGATCTCCTCGGTGGTGTCGGGCAGTTCGGCCCGCATGGCGGCGAAGCCGTCCTCGTGGGCGGCGTCCAGCCGGGCCTGGAAGCCGGGCCGGCCGAGGCCGAAGTCGCGGGGCAGGAAGCGCGGCGGCAGGCCGCTCTCCGCGACGGCGAGCAGACCGCCGGGGCGCAGCCGTCCGGCCAGCGCGGTGAGCGCGGCCTGCTGGTCGCCGAGGTGGTGGATGGCGTTGCCGGACCAGATCAGGTCGGCCTCGCCGAGCTTGTCGAACTCGGCGGGCAGGTCGGCCTGTTGGGTGCCCAGCCGGCCGCCGGAGCGGGTCCGGGCGCGCTCCAGCAGGGCGGCGGACCGGTCGACGGCGACCACCTCGGCGGCCGGGAAGACGGCCGCGAGCTGCTGGGCGATCACCCCGGGCCCGGCGCCGACGTCGAGGATCCGGCGGACGGTGCCGTCCCCGGCGAGGCCGGCGAGCCACTGCCCGGCCGCGGTGACGGCGTCGGCCCGCAGGTCGGCCTCCCGCTCCAGGTGGGCCGCGAGCGCGTCCCAGTCGAGGTCGGCGGCCGGGACCTGCCCGTGGCCGTGCCCGTGCTGCTGGTGCTGGTGTGCGGACATGGTGTTCCCTCTCCGGTGCATGGGTCGGTGGGTCGAAGGTAGCTTCCACCGCCAGGCTGCGACCGACCATCCCGTATCGGCAAGCTTTGTTGCCGCCTCAGCAAACACCCCTCCCTCCCCGGCCCCGCTCACGCCCCGGTCCGCCGCCAGTACGAGCGGGTGGCCACCGCCAGCGCCATGCCGTACCCGGCGAACGCGCACATCCCCACCCACCCGATCTGCATCGCCTGCTCCGGCGTCCCCAGCGCGCCCACCCGCATCTCGACCACCCCGGCCGCGCACAGCGACAGGTAGCCGATCCCGAGCAGCCCGTACGGCGCCAGCGTGACCGCGCCGATCAGCGCCGGGGTGAGCGGCAGCCAGCGCGGTACGGGCCGGCCGCGCAGCGGCAGGGTCCAGCGCGGGAACACCTGCCCCCACGGCCGCACCAGCCCCCACAGCAGGAACACCCCGACCGCCGCCAGCAGCACGGTGCCGTCCAGCCCCCAGCGCTCCAGGGTGAGCCAGAGCCCGGAGGAGCCGTTGCGCACGTAGTCGGCGTACATCCGGTCGCCGCTGATCCCCGCGAAGCTGCCGCCGAAGGCCCAGACCAGCTTCATCACCAGGTACGGCACGAAGGCCAAGGTCCCCGCCCAGGCCGCGAGTTGGACGGTGGCCGGGGCCGCCGAGGGCGCCGGCCGCAAGGCCGCCCGCGCCGGGACCGGCCCCCGGGCCCGCGCGGTGCGCGCCAGCAGCAGCGCCCCGGCCGCCGCCAGCACCTTGTGCACCGCGTCCGGGACGCTGTCCACGGCCTGCCCGAACAGCAGCGTCACCACGTCCATCAGCAGGCTCCAGGACGCCACCGCGGCCAGCCCGCACAGCAGCCACAACCCCCCGGTCAGCCACCGCCCCGGCCGCCCCCGGACCGTCGCCAGCCCGGCCCCGGCCGCCGCCACCCCGACCCCGGCGACCGCCCACCCGACCCAGCCGGTCCCCCACAGCGCCGTCCAGCTCAGCCCACAGCCCGCCCCGAACCCCGCGTACCCGAGGCCCCAGCCGACCACCGCCCGACCGTCCCGCACCCACTCCCTGTTCACCATGGCCCCAGGCTCACTCGCCCGCCCCGGCCCCGGCCTCCCCCGGCATGACCATCCCCCTCCCCCCGCCGGGGGATCCCCTTGCCTTCGCCGCAACACAATGGCTCCATGAAGACCATCACGCAGTGCGAACTCGCGGCGCGGTCCAAGGCCGTGCTCGACGACGTCGAAGCCGGAGAGATCTACCACATCACCCGAAACGGCACCGAGATCGCCGAGGTCCGGCCGATCAGCAGTCGCCGCCGGTTCGTCCCCGTCGAAGAGCTCCAACGGAAGTGGCAGAACGCACCCGTGATCGACGCAGCAGAGATGCGTGCCGAAGCCGATGCCTTCTACGGCGACGAGGACCGGGTCGGCGACGACGACCCGTGGGAGCAGGCGTGACCGGGCGACACCAACGCGGGCTGCTCGACACCTGCCTCAGATCGACCCACGGCTCCTGCCGGTTCACCACGCTCCCGTTCGACCGGGAGGCAGCTCGGAGATTCGGCACGCTGACCGCGCTCACCATCCAGGTCAAGCGCGATCCCCGGCCTCACCGCATGGATTTGATGATCGCGGCAACGGCGGCCGCCCACGGCTTGCCGCTCTACACCCGGAACTGACGTCCGGCGGCCCGATCGCCCGAGCCGCCCGATCGCCCGAGCCGCCGAGCCGCACCCGCCGGCCCTACCCCCGCGGCGCGGCGAAGCAGTGCACCTCGACCGTGCGCCCGGAGGCCCAGCGCTGTTCGCCGCTGCCGAGCAGGGTCCAGCCGAGGCGGCGGTAGAGGGCCAGGGCAGCGGTGTCGGTGGCGAGCACGTCGAGCACGGGGTGCAGCCCGAGGGTCCGGGCGTGCACCACGGCGTGGGCGAGCAGCCCGGTGCCGGCCCCGCGGCCGCGGGCGGCCGGGGCGACGTACAGGCGGCCGATCAGGGCGGTGAGTTCCGGTCTGCCGCCGGTGCGCAGGCTCCACAGCCCGGGGGCGAGGTCGCCGGGGCCGCTGCGGACCAGGCCGACGTGGCCGACGATCCGGCCGTCCGCCTCGGCGACCCAGGCGGCCAGCAGGCCGTCCGGACTGAGCCAGGCAGCGGGCCGCTCGGGCCACTCGGCGGGGTAGCCGTCGGTGGTGTGGACGTCGCCCAGGGCCCGTACGCAGTCGGCGAGATCGGCGGCGCGGCGTCGGCGGACGCCCACCCCCGCACCGGTCTGCCGGGGGCCGGACGCGACGACATTGGCGCGTTCTTCAAGGTCAGCCATGCCGGTACGTTACCGGCCGGCCCTCACCGCCGCAGCAGGTCGACCACTCCGGTGAGGTCCTCGGCGCCGCTGCCGAGCGCCAACCGGTGTTCCATCAACCGGAAGTACGGGGACAGCAGTTCGACGCTCACCCCCTGCTCCTCGGCGGTGCGCAGCAGCGTCCCCTTGCCCGCGACCTGCATCGCCAGGTTGGAGACCACGCCACTCGTGTAGTCCCCGCTCTCCAGCTGCGCCGCCGTCCGTTCGACCGATCCGGCCATCGCGGTGAGCCAGTCCCGCAGCAGCGGCGCCAGCTCGCCCGGCGCCACCGCCTCACCCCGGACCAGCGCGAAGGCGTGGGCGATCCCGGCGAACATCCCGTACATCGCGCTGAGCAGCGCCACGTCGTGCAGCGCCGCGTACCCGGCGTCCGCGCCGACGTACCGGGCCCCGGCCGGCACGCCCAGCACCTCCCGGTACTCCTCGAAGACCGCCGCCGAACCGCTGTAGAAGACATACGCCCCGGCCTCCGGGACGCCGATCATCGGCGGCACGGCCATGATCCCGCCGTCCAGGTAGCGGGCCCCGCGAGCCTCGGCCCAGGCCGCCCGGGCCCGGGCCTGCTCGGGGGTGCTGGTGACCACGTCGACCAGGTCCTTCCCGGCCAGCTCCACCCCGTCCAGCGCCTGCTCGACGGAGTCGTCGTCGAGCAGGCAGACCACCACCAGCCGCCCGGCGGCGACGGCCTCGGCGGCGGTGGCCGCCACCACGGCGCCCTCGACGGCGAGCGGTTCGGCACGGGCGGCGGTGCGGTTCCAGACGGTGAGCGGGTGCCCGGCGGCGAGCCAGGTGCGGGCCAGCGCGGTGCCCATCGCGCCGAGGCCGAGCAGGGTGACGGGGGTCTTGGACGAGGTCTCAACTGTGTTCTGTGCCATGCCGATCAGCCTCGGCCCAGCCGCGTCCATGATCAAGTACGCACTTCGGAGTGGGTGGTTACCCCGAGGTGAGCGACGAGGTCGGAAGGGGTGGGGGCATGGCGACCGATGACTCAGTGCTCCTCCGCCACCAGGTGGTCGACGCAGGCCGCGATCGCGAGCAGCAGCCCGGTGTCCGCCCCGTCGGCGACCTCCACCCCGTAGGTGTCGCGGACCCGGAACCACTTGCGGGAGATCCGGGCGAGCTGGTCGCCGTGGTGGTTCTCCACCCGGTAGTCCTTGTCGATCAGGTTGCCGTGGATCCTGAGCTCGCCGCCGGAGGCCAGCTCCACCAGGTACTTGTCGCGGAACGGGGTGAACAGCTTCTCCCGTACGGTCGCGACCACTTCGCCGTCGGCGTCCTCGATCTTCATCGCATCGCGGACGGTGAGCATCTTCTCCTTCACCACCGCGACCACGCGCCCGTGCACGTCCTTGAGCTCGAAGGTGTGCCGCAGCCGCAACACCTTGCCGTCCACCAGGTAGGCCTTGTGCCCCCGGTCGTCCTCGATCCAGTAGTCGTCACCGACCGCGAACAGCTTCTCCCTGACCAGATACCGCACGTGGGCCTCCTCCGTCGTCGAACTCGAACCACCCATTCGACCTTCCCCCACCCCCACCGCAAAGCACCGCCGCGCGCAGGACGCCACCCCCTCGCCTCCGCCCGCATCGCCTCCACCCCCTCCCCCCACCCGTCTCGCCTCCACCCCCTCCCCCACCCGCTTCAATAACCACCATGCTGATCACCCTCCACAGCGAGCGCCTCGACCTCCTCCCCCTCGCCCCCGCGCACGCCGACGAACTCGCCGCCGCCCTCGCCGACCCGGCCCTGCACACCTTCACCGGCGGCAGCCCCGCCACCCCCGCGCTGTGGCACGCCCGCTGCACCCGGCTCGCCGCCGGCTCCCCCGACCCGGCCGAGGTCTGGGGCAACTGGGTGCTGCGGCTACGCGCCGAAGGCGCCATCACCGGCTACATCCAGGCCACCGTCCACCCCGCGGCCGCCGAGGCCGAACTCGCCTGGGTGGTCGGCACCCCCTGGCAAGGCTGCGGCCTGGCCACCGAGGCCGCCCGCACCCTGCTCACCCACCTCACCGCCGCCGGCCTCACCACCGCCGTCGCCCACATCCACCCCGACCACCACGCCTCCGCCCGCATCGCCCGCACCCTCGGCCTGCACCCCACCCCGCACACCGTGGACGGCGAAATCCGCTGGCAGGCCGATCTTCCGCACCCGTAGCATCCGAGCGGACCCCGCCCGGCAGCCCCAGGAGCACCCCGTGTCCGTCGACGCCGACCTCCACCTGCGCTGGCCCGCGGGCCTCGCCCCCACCACCGGCGAACTGGCCACCCTGCTCGGCCTCCGGTACGGGGCGGACGGCGGGCCCTGGGGCGAGACCCCCGCCCCGGACGGCGGCAGCACCATGCGGGTCCGCATCTCCACCGACCCCGCCGACCTCCTCGGCCCCCGCCCCGGCCGGGCCACCGAGCACCGCTACGACCACTGGCTGGTCCTCACCCCCGCCCGACGCGAGCCGTACCCCCTGGACACCTACGCAGTGCTCCGCGCCCACGCCCGCGAGACCATCGCCCTGCTGCGCCGCCACGGCCTGGTGGAGGCCACCTTCGGCATCGACGCCTCCGGCGCCGACGGCTACTGGACGGCCGCCCACACCCTGCTCGGCCCAGAGCCCGCAGACGTCGACCTGACCCTCTGGTGGGGCACCCAAACGCCCACCACCCCCAGCACCCCCAGCACCCCCAGCACCCCCACCCCACCCCCGGGCCCCGACGACATCACCCGCGCCCTCGCCGCCCGCGCCGCCGAACTCCCCACCCAACACACCACCCGCTACACCGCCCGCCAGGTCACCCCCGACCAACTCGACGCCTTCGCCGACCACCTCACCGCCACCCTCACCCGCCCCGGCGAACAGCTCGACCTCGCCCTCTGGCTCGGCCCCCACCTCCTCCGCCACCAGACCGCCACCCACCCCACCACCGACCTCCGTCTCCTCTCCTAACCCCGCCCCCACACCAACCCCCAACCCGCACCAACCCACCCACCCCCACCACCCCCCTCCCCCCACCCGACCAAGGCGAGAGGGACGCGCTGCGGGAGGGGGCGGTGGAGGGGGTGGG
>NZ_JBIWAQ010000014.1:0-220673 GCF_044760155.1 Kitasatospora sp. NPDC098652 | reverse complement strand
CGAGCGCGTGAGCGTGGCCGTTCCCATGGCGTACCCCTTGTGACCTGCGGAAACGGTCCGCTGCCGAGCAGAACACCGGGTGTTGTATCTGCTCCCGCGGTGGCCTACCTGTTCTCCGGGATCGCGCTGAACTCGCTGGTGCCCGGGGTCTCGCGCTGGGTGTGGACGGCGGTCGCCGTGCTGGTGACCACCGCGCTCAACCTGGCCGGGGTGCGGACGGCGGCCGCGGTCGGCTTCGCGGTGCTCGCGCTGGAGATCGCGGTGCTGGCGGTGTTCGTGGTCGCGGCCGTGGTGGTGCTGGTGCGGGACGGCGCGCGGCGCGGCTGGGACACGCCCTTCACCGCCGTCGGGGACTTCTCGCTCACCGCGGTGATCTCGGCGGTGTCCGTCGCGGTGCTCTCCTACCTGGGCTTCGACGCGATCGCGACCTTCGTCGAGGAGGCGGTCGGCGCCTCCGCCGCGGTGGCCCGGGCGGTGCTCTGGTGCCTGGCGCTGGCCGGGCTGCTGTTCGTCGTCCAGACCTACCTGGCGGCGGTGTTGGAACCCGACACCCCGCAGCAGTTGGCCGCCGACCCGGCCGCCCAGGGCTCCGCCTTCTACGACACCGTGGAGGGCGGCATCGGCCACTGGCTGCACGTGCTGGTGGCGAGCAGCAAGGCGATCGGCGCGGCCTTCGCGGCGCTCGCCGGGCAGGCGGCGGCCGGCCGGCTGGTCTTCGCGATGGCCCGGGACGGGCGGCTGCCCCGCGTGCTCGGCTCGGTCGACCCGGGCAGCGCGGTGCCGCGCCGGGCGCTACTGGCGGCCGCGGTGGTCACCATGGCGGCGGCGGTCTGGGCGGCCGAGCGGGACGACGGGCTGGACCAGCTGACCTCGGTGGTGAACGTGGGCGCGCTGACCGCCTTCGCGCTGCTGCACGCCTCGGTGATCGGCTGGTACACCGTCCGGCACGGCTCGCCCGACCGGCTCCGGCACCTGGTCGTCCCGCTGCTGGGGATCGCGGTGATCGGCGCGGTGGTCTACGAGGCCTCGACCACGGCGCAGCTGGTCGGGCTGGTCTGGCTGGCGGTCGGCCTGGTGGTGCTGGGCGTGCAGGGCAGTACGGCGCACGGTGTCGGCGGGCGCCGCTAGCCACGGTGTCGCCGAGCGTTGCCGGGGACGGTGTCGCTGGGCGTCGCCGGGGACGGTGTCGGCGGGCGCCGCTAGCCTCGTACGCATGGCCAACCCCAGCTCCCCCGAAGCCCCGCTCCCGGTCGGCAAGGTCTCCGCGCTGATCGGCGGCTGGATCGACCGGCTCGGCGCGGTGTGGGTCGAGGGGCAGATCACCCAGCTCAGCCGCCGCCCCGGCGCGGGCGTGGTGTTCCTGACCCTGCGCGACCCGCAGGCCGACGTCTCGCTCACGGTGACCTGCTTCCGCTCGGTGTTCGAGCAGGTCGCGGACGTGGTGCAGGAGGGCTCACGGGTCGTGGTGCACGCCAAGCCGGAGTGGTACGCGGCGCGCGGGCAGCTCTCGCTGCGGGCCTCGGAGATCCGCCCGGTGGGCCTGGGCGAGCTGCTGGCCCGGCTGGAGCAGCTCAAGCGGCGCCTGGCCGGGGAGGGCCTGTTCGCGGCGGAGCGCAAGCGGCGGCTGCCGTTCCTGCCGCAGTGCGTCGGGCTGGTCACCGGGCGCGGCTCGGCGGCCGAGCGGGACGTGCTGGAGAACGCCCGGCGGCGCTGGCCGGCGGTGCGCTTCGAGGTGCGCAACGTCCCGGTGCAGGGGGTCAGCGCGGTGGAGCGGGTGAGCGCGGCGGTGCGGGAGCTGGACGAGCACCCCGAGGTGGACGTGATCATCGTGGCCCGCGGCGGCGGCAGCGTGGAGGACCTGCTGCCGTTCTCGGACGAGGGGCTGGTGCGGCTGGTCGCGGCCGCCCGTACGCCGGTGGTCAGCGCGATCGGGCACGAACCGGACCAGCCGCTGCTGGACTTCGTCGCCGACCTGCGCGCCTCCACCCCGACCGATGCCGCCAAACGGGTGGTTCCGGACGTCGGCGAGGAGCTGGCCAAGGTCCGCCAGCTGCGCGACCGGGCCCGCCGGCACGTGCAGGCCCGGGTCGAGCGCGAGCAGCACGGGCTGGACGGGCTGCGCAGCCGCCCGGCGCTGGCCGCCCCGCACCGGATGCTGGACGGGCGCGGCCAGGAGGTGGAGGGCCTGCTGGAGCGGTCACGGCGCACCCTGCGGCACCGGCTGGACCACGCCCAGAGCGACCTCGGGCACACCCTGGCCAGGGTGGTCGCGCTCTCCCCGGCGGCCACCCTGGAGCGCGGCTACGCGGTGCTGCAGCGGACCGACGGCACGGTGGTGACGGACCCGGCGCTGCTCGCGGCCGGGGAGGGGCTACACGCCCGGGTCGCGGGCGGCGGCTTCGACGTCACCGTGGCCGCCGGGACGCCGGACACCCCGGCGGAGCCCCGGCGCGCGGCCGGGCCGCGGGCGAAGGCCCCGGCGGAGCCTCAGTAGGGGCGCTTGCGGGACAGCGCCGTCGAGTACTCGGCGAAGCCCAGGCTGCGGTAGAGCGCCTCGCCGCCGCTGCTGGCGTGCAGGTCGACCCGGCCGACCCGGCGACCGTCGAACCAGTCCAGCAGCGCCACGGTGCAGGCCCGGGCGTAGCCGCGCAGCCGCCGGTCGGGGTCGGTGCAGATGTTGAAGACGGAGCCGAACAGGCCGTCCGGGTTGCCGGGCGAGGGCAGTCGGTGCTCCAGGGTGCCGACGGCGCAGGCGGCGAGCCGGCCGGGGCGCTCCGGGTCGTCGACCACGAAGGCGGACATGGTGAGCTCCTCGGCCGGGGCGGCCAGCCGTTCGCGCAGCATCCGCTCGGCGGCGGCCTGCCAGGGGGCGGGACCGGCCAGCGCGGCCATGCCGGGCATCTCCTGCAGCATCACGTTGCGCAGCCGGACCAGCTCGGGCGCGTCGGCGGGGGCGGCGGGGCGGACTTCGATCATGCCGCGGAGGCTAACGCCGCGGGCCGCCCGGCCGCACCCGGGTTTCGGCCCGTGGAACCCGCCCCTGTCGGCACCAGCCCCTACGCTGGCACGCATGGCAGAGCAGCAGGAGCAGCAGGACGCGGCGGCGCCGACCCCGGACGACGCGCTGGGCTACGAGCACGCCCGAGACGCGCTGCTGGACGTGGTCCGGCAGTTGGAGAACGGCGGCACCTCCCTCGAGGAGTCACTGGCGCTGTGGGAGCGTGGCGAGCAGCTGGCGAAGGTCTGCCAGCGCTGGCTGGACGGCGCCCGGGCCCGACTGGACGCCGCGCTGGCCGCCGAGGAGGGCGCGGGCCCGGCCGGGGAGTGACCCGGCCCCGGGTACCCGACCCCGGGCGCACGGCCCGAACGCACGACCCCGGGCGCACGGCCCCGGGCGCACGGCCCCGGGCGCACGGCCCCGGCCTGTGAGGCAGCTCACAAGGGCTTGGGGAATCGTTGAATCTTCACCTATGTTGGAGGAAGCGATCGGCCCCGCCGGTCACCCCGACGAACCCCCTCCCGCATGAGGTGCAGAAGCATGACCACCGACGCCCTGGTACTCGACGCCGCCGCTCAGGACCTGCTGTTCCGCGAGGCCCGCACCGCCAACACCTTCACCGACGAGCCGGTCACCGAGGAGCAGGTCCAGGCCATCTACGACCTGGTCAAGTTCGGCCCGACCGCCTTCAACCAGCAGCCGCTGCGCGTCGTCCTGGTCCGCTCCGCCGAGGGTCGCGAGCGCCTCGTCCAGCACCTGGCGGACGGCAACAAGGCCAAGACCTCCACCGCCCCGCTGGTGGCCATCCTGGCCGCGGACAACGAGTTCCACGAGGAGCTGCCGACCCAGTTCCCGCACTTCCCGCAGGCCAAGGACGTGTTCTTCTCCGAGCGCACCGTCCGTGAGCGCTCCGCCGCGCTGAACGGCGCCCTCCAGGCCGCGTACTTCATCATCGGCGTGCGCGCCGCCGGCCTGGCCGCCGGCCCGATGACCGGCTTCGACGCCGAGGGCCTCAACAAGGAGTTCTTCGGCGACGGCGAGCACTCGGTGCTGGCCGTGGTCAACATCGGCAAGCCGGGCGACGACGCCTGGTTCCCGCGCTCCCCGCGCCTGGAGTACGACCAGGTCGTCACCACGGTCTGATCGCACCCCGCGACGGCGAAGGGCCCGCACCGGTTCCGGTGCGGGCCCTTCCGCGTGTCCGGGGCGCCGGAGGTTCCGCGCCCGAGTGGGGCGCCGGGGGCCTCCGCGCCCGGGCGGGGCCCGGCGCTACTTGAGCGCCTGGGCCAGCTCGGCCATCTCCTCGTAGGAGGCGGTGCCGGTGATCATGGTGGTGGCCGAACCGGTCTGGACGGTCAGCGCGCGGGCCTTGTCACCCTGCACCCGGTCCCAGGTGCGCCCGGCGGTGTCCGCGGTGCCGTCCGGCTGGGCGCCGGCGACCTTGTCGGCGAGCAGCTTCTCGCGCGGGACGTCGGCCTGCTCGACCGCCGCGTACTGGCCGGAGGGCGTCACGAAGCCCAGGTGCCAGGCGTTGCCCTTGCCGTTGTTGATGCCGGCCGGCGTGTAGCTGACCGAGGTGGCCCGCCACTTGTCGGACAGCCCCTCCGGGGACAGCAGCGGGTACGGCGCGGCGCGCTTCGCCGAGGCCGCCTCGACCTTGTAGGCGACCACGTGCACCGGATCGCCGTTCGCGTCGTGCGGGAGGAACAGGTAACCGATCCAGACGACGAAACCGACCGCCAGCATCGACAGGACCATGTCCCGTACGGTCTGCCGACCCCTCATGCCCTTGCTCTCTGCAGCCACCCACCCATGGTGACTCATCCACACACCGGCCCGGCCACCCGGGGTGTGCACGTACGGGTGAACCGGGACGAACCGGGGCCTTCCGCCCGGGGTGGCGACCCGCGCCACAGACAGTCATCTCGTGGGCAGATACGATCGCATCACCCTCACCACGGCGTTCGACCTGGCAGTAGTCGGGCGCTCACTGGCCGTCGCGTACAGAGAGGTAACGACGATGACCACGCAGTACCCGCACCACCTTCCCAGTGCCCTGGAGGTCGCGCCCGAGGCTCCGGACCGGAACCTCGCGCTCGAGCTCGTCCGGGTCACCGAGGCGGCCGCGATGGCCGCCGGCCGGTGGGTCGGCCGTGGCGACAAGAACGGGGCCGACGGCGCCGCCGTGAAGGCCATGCGCACCCTCGTCTCGACCGTCTCGATGAACGGCGTCGTCGTCATCGGCGAGGGCGAGAAGGACGAAGCCCCGATGCTCTACAACGGCGAGCGGGTCGGCGACGGCACCGGCGCCGAGTGCGACGTCGCGGTCGACCCGGTGGACGGCACCACGCTGACCGCCAAGGGCATGAACAACGCGGTGGCCGTGCTGGCCGTCGCCGACCGCGGCACCATGTTCGACCCCAGCGCCGTGTTCTACATGGACAAGCTGGTCTGCGGCCCGGAAGCCGCCGACTTCGTCGACATCACCGCCCCGCCGGCCGTCAACATCCGCCGGGTCGCCAAGGCCAAGGGCAGCGCCGTCGAGGACGTCACGGTGGTCGTGCTCGACCGCCCGCGCCACGACGACCTGGTCCGGCAGATCCGCGAGGCCGGCGCCCGGATCAAGTTCATCTCCGACGGCGACGTGGCCGGCGCCATCATGGCCGCCCGCGAGGGCACCGGCATCGACCTGCTGATGGGCGTCGGCGGCACCCCCGAGGGCATCATCGCGGCCTGCGCGATGAAGTGCATGGGCGGCGTCATCCAGGGCCGGCTGTGGCCCAAGGACGAGGCCGAGCGGCAGAAGGCCCTCGACGCCGGGCACGACCTGGACCGGGTGCTCACCACCAACGACCTGGTCAGCGGCGAGAACGTGTTCTTCGTCGCCACCGGCATCACCGACGGCGAGCTGCTGCGCGGCGTGCACTACCGCTCGGAGACCGCCACCACCAGCTCGCTGGTGATGCGCTCCAAGAGCGGCACCATCCGCGAGATCAACTCGGTCCACAAGCTGTCGAAGCTGCGGGCCTACAGCGCCATCGACTTCGACCGGGCCAACTGACCCGGACCGGAAGCAGTCGTCCCGACGCGCGGCCCCGGCGGACTCCCCCCTCCGCCGGGGCCGCGCGGCGTATCCGTCCCGGTCGCCGCGGCGACCATCGCAGAAAATGCGGCCGCGGATCTTCGGCCCGGCGTCAACCCGCTATCCGGCGCCCGGCCGTGGCCACCCGGGCCGCCTCGCGCAGCTCCGCGTCCCGGCGGCGGCGCCGGGCCAGCACCACCCGCCGCTCGGCGGCCGTCAACCCGCCCCAGACCCCGTACGGCTCCGGCTGGGCCAGCGCGTGCTCGCGGCACTCCAGCAGCACCGGGCAGCGGGCGCACACCTGCTTGGCCTGCTCCTCCCGTGACAACCGGGCCGCCGTCGGCTCCTTCGAGGGCGCGAAGAACAGCCCCACCTCGTCCCGCCGACAGGCCGCACCGGTGTGCCACGGATTGTCCTCACCCGCGGCCTGACCCGCCGTGCCGCCCGGGGGCTGCGGCTGCGGGGGGACGGCCGGACGGCGCTCCAGCAACTGGGCGGCGGCGACTGGCGAGGTGGTGCGGGACTCGATCGGATGCAGCACGGCCGTACTCCTGACGAGGCTCTCGGACACGGGGAACCTCGCTCCCCTGCCCGGCTGCGAGCCCCCGCTGTCCAACGCCCGGGGCGGCCGCTGGGCCGCCTCCGGTGCACAGCCGTAACAAGAAGCGATGTGCGGAAGGAACTACCCCGTCCGGCCGCGATTCATGCACACTGCACGCAATCGACTACGGAGTGCACCGGACACAACGCCGAGTGCCCGACCGGGAGTTGATCCCCGGCCGGGCACTCAAAAGGTCAATTCGGGCTAATCCGTCCCGAGTTGCTTGCGCACCCACTCCTTGAGCTTCTTGCCCCGGCGCGGCTTGGCCTCGCAACCGCCGAACAGGGCAAGGCCCTTGACCCGCACGACCGGAGCGTACGGATCCGCCGCGGTCTGCTCCCGGACGTCGAAACCGCCGAAGATGCCCACCCCGGAACCGAGCAGGGTCACGTTCTCCGGCACCCGGATGTCGACCCCGCCGAACACCGCCGTCACCGTGATCTCCACCTCGGGGGACTCGAAGACGGCGTCGGTCAGGTCGATCTCCACCCCGCCGAAGGCGGTGAAGGCCGTCAGGTGCGAGCCCACCCGCCAGCGGCCCTTGCGGGAGGCGCCGCCGAAGATCGCCACCACCGACGGCGCCTCGTGCCGCGCCGGCGGCAGCGGCCTGGCGGGCGCGGGGGCCGGCGCCGCGGCACCCAGCGGCGGCTTGTCGAAGGACACCGAGCGGTGCGCGGGCAGGTCCCTGGTCAGCGGGACGAGGTCGCCGAAGGTCTTGGCGGCGTACGCGGCCTCGATCCGCTCGGCGTGCTCCTCCGCGTCCAGCCGCCCCTCGGCGTAGGCGTCCCGCAGCAGCTCCGCGACCCGCTCGCGGTCGGCGTCCGAGACCCGCAGCTCCGCCTCCGCCACCGGGGCGGCGGGCGTCCGCGGGGCGGCCACCGGTGCGGGCCGCGGCTCGGGCTCGGGCTTGGTCAGGGGAACGGGCGCCGACACCGGCGGCAGCCCCGGACCGTCCTGCGACGGCGAGTTCTCCGGCGAATTCTCCGGCGTGTTGTCCGGCGTGTAGTTCACGGGCCAAGCCTAGTCGCTCGCACTCCCGCCCGAGTGAGCCCGGTCACGCAAGGCAGACCTGTCCGCATGCGTCCCGCGGCCGGGTCCTACCCTGGATGGTGCTTCGCCGACGCAGCCGGACCACTGGACCCCTAAGGACCGCCCCGATGGCTCCCACGCCAGACTTCGAGTACAGCGACCTGCTCCCCCTGGGCGCTGACCCGACCCCGTACCGCAAGCTCACCTCCGAGGGTGTCTCCACCTTCGAGGCCGGCGGCCGCACCTTCCTCCAGGTCGAGCCCGAGGCGCTGCGCCTGCTCACCGCCGAGGCGATGCACGACATCTCGCACTACCTGCGCCCCGCCCACCTCGCCCAGCTGCGCCGCATCCTGGACGACCCGGAGGCCAGCCCGAACGACCGCTTCGTCGCGCTCGACCTGCTCAAGAACGTCAACATCTCGGCCGGCGGCATCCTGCCGATGTGCCAGGACACCGGCACCGCCATCGTCATGGGCAAGCGCGGCCAGAACGTGCTCACCTCCGGCGCCGACGAGTCCGCCATCGCGCGCGGCGTGTACGACGCGTACACCAAGCTCAACCTGCGCTACTCCCAGATGGCCCCGGTCACCATGTGGGACGAGAAGAACACCGGCAACAACCTGCCGGCCCAGATCGAGCTGTACGCCACCGACGGCGACGCGTACAAGTTCCTCTTCATGGCCAAGGGCGGCGGCTCGGCCAACAAGTCGTACCTGTACCAGGAGACCAAGGCCATCCTGAACGAGGCCAGCATGCTCTCGTTCCTGGAGCAGAAGATCCGCTCCCTCGGCACCGCCGCCTGCCCGCCGTACCACCTGGCCATCGTGATCGGCGGCACCAGCGCCGAGTTCGCGCTCAAGACCGCCAAGTACGCCTCCGCGCACTACCTGGACAACCTGCCCACCGAGGGCAACGCCCGGACCGGTCACGGCTTCCGCGACCTGGAGCTGGAGGCCAAGGTCACCGAGCTGACCCAGAAGATCGGCATCGGCGCCCAGTTCGGCGGCAAGTACTTCTGCCACGACGTCCGCGTGGTCCGCCTCCCCCGCCACGGCGCCTCGCTGCCCGTCGCGATGGCCGTCTCCTGCTCCGCCGACCGCCAGGCGCTCGGCAAGATCACCGCCGAGGGCGTCTTCCTGGAGCAGCTGGAGACCGACCCGGCGAAGTACCTGCCGGACACCACCGACGAGCACCTGGACGAGGACGTGGTGCGCGTCGACCTCGACCAGCCGATGTCCGCGATCCGCGCCGAGCTGTCGAAGCACCCGGTCAAGACCCGGCTCTCGCTCACCGGCACGCTCGTCGTCGCCCGTGACATCGCCCACGCCAAGATCAAGGAGCGCCTGGACGCCGGCGAGGGCATGCCCAAGTACCTCCAGGACCACCCGGTCTACTACGCCGGCCCGGCCAAGACCCCCGAGGGCTACGCCTCCGGCTCCTTCGGCCCCACCACGGCCGGCCGGATGGACTCCTACGTCGACCAGTTCCAGGCCGCCGGCGGCTCGATGGTCATGCTCGCCAAGGGCAACCGCAGCAAGCAGGTCACCGACGCCTGCGCCGCCCACGGAGGCTTCTACCTCGGCTCCATCGGCGGCCCGGCCGCCCGCCTCGCGCAGGACTGCATCAAGAAGGTCGAGGTGCTGGAGTACGCCGAGCTCGGCATGGAGGCCGTCTGGCGCATCGAGGTCGAGGACTTCCCGGCCTTCATCGTCGTCGACGACAAGGGCAACGACTTCTTCCGCGAGACCACCGAGGGCCCGCTGATCACCAACCTGCGGATCCGCTCCAAGGAGTAGCCCCCGCGGAGCGCCCCGCGCCCGCCACCGCACCGCCCCGGCCGCCCTCTCGCGGCCGGGGCGGTGCCGCGTGGTCGCGATGCCGTAGCCGGTGGTACGGGAACCTCGTACCATGGCAGTACCAATTTTCGGTACGAGCTCGGAGGCCTGACCATGGCGATCAGTGCGAGCGAGGCGCGCACCCAGCTGTTCCCGCTGATCAAGAAGGTCAACGACGACCACACCCCGATAAGAATCACTTCCAAGAGCGGGGACGCGGTCCTCATGTCCGCCGAGGACTACGACGCATGGCAGGAGACGATCTACCTGCTGCGCTCCCCCGCCAACGCCCAGCGGCTCATGGCGGCCGTCGCCCGCGACAAGGGCGGCGCCTCCGGCCTCACCAGGACGCCGGAGGAACTGGAAGCCCTGGCGGGTGAGGTGTGAGGAGTGTCCACTTCGACCCGGACGCCTGGGAGGACTTCCTCTTCTGGCTCGGTTCGAACCGGAAGATGGCTCAGCGGATCGCCCGCCTGGTCGGCGAGATCCAGCGCGACCCCTTCGCCGGGATCGGCAAACCCGAACCGCTGAAGGGCGACCTGGCGGGCTACTGGTCACGCCGGATCGACGACGAGCACCGCCTGGTGTACCGCGCCGACGAGAAGGAAGTGAAGATCCTCAAGGCCCGCTACCACTATCAGTAGTCCGGCCTGTCCCGGTCTGCCCCGGCCTGTCCCGGTCCGCCTCAGGCGTCGAAGTCGTACTCCAGGACGTAGGAGGCGGCGTCGAGGATCATCTCGTTGAGTTCGACGACCTGGCCCTCGTCGGCGAAGGCGGTGCGGCAGATCAGGATCACCGGGGTGCCGGCGGAGAGTTCGAGGCGGGCGGCCTCCTCGGCGCCGGGCATCCGGGAGCGGACCTCCTCGCGGAAGTGCACGGGCTTGGCGCCGATCTCGGCCAGCCGGGCGTAGGTGCCGCCGGGGCCGGTGTCCTCGCGGGTGATCGCGGTGCCCGCGACCAGGACGGCCGGCAGGTAGGAGGTGGAGAGCAGCACCGGCTTGCCGTCCAGGACGAAGCGGCGGTGCCGCACGCACATCGGGACGCCCGGCTCCACCCCGAGCACCCGGGCCACGTGCTCGGGCGCGCCCTGCTCGGTGACCGACACCTGGTCGACCACCAGGCTGCGGTTGTCGATGTCCGCGGACCATATCGACCGGCCGGAGCCCCACTGCCCCTGCGCCAGCCGCTGGATGCCGCGCCGGCGCAGCGGCCGGAAGTCCCGGACGAACACCCCGGACCCCTTGCGGGCCTCCGCGATGCCCTCGCTCTGCAGCACGCCGAGCGCCTGACGGGCCGTCATCCGGGCCACGCCGTACTCGTCCATCAGGTCGTTCTCGCCGGGCAGCCGGTCCCCCGCGCGGTAGCGGCCGTGGTCGATGGCAGCCTTGAGGGAGTCGGCGATCCGCTGGTACTTGGGCTGTTTGTCGCCACTGCTGCCGGTCATCGCGCTCCCTCTCCTTCGGACAATCCTAGGCGCGCCCGCGGCCGCCGGTAAGGAGATACGACCGTTGACATCTCTAGAGATATTAGCTTCTCTAGAGATGCTGGCCAGTCGCGACAGAGCGAAGGAGCGGTGAGGTGAGCACCCGACAGCGCAACCCCAAGGCCTACCGGCCACAGGTGGGTGACCTCGTCCTCGACCGGAGGACCGGACGCACCGGCATCTACATGGGAACCATCGGCGGCGAGCACTACCTGCGCCCCGAGCACGGCGGTCGCGAATGGACCGCCGAACCGAACCACGTCTCACCCGCCCCCGAGCCCCGCGATTCGGCTGAATGCGATCAGCCCCGGTAATTGCGGCAAAATCCACGCAAACCACGGCATTCGGACCCCGGTAATCCCCCCGATGAATCCGGAATTCCGGAACGCCCGGGGCCTGCCGCCGGGCACGTTACGGATAACGGCCGTCACCATGCGTGCATCGAGGGTGGGAATCGGCCACCCGATGGACCCGCACACGAATTGGCACGCACAGCACCAGAAGTGCCCCCGCGCCCGGACGGGGACGCGGGGGCACTGGGCGAGGGCCGCTTACGGGTGGCCGCCCACGATGTTCGCAAAGGCCCCCGCGGCAGTCACCATGTAGCCGGCGGTCACAACGGCGGTCGACACGGCGACCACAGCAACCCGACGAAGCTTGCCCATAGAACCCCTCCAACTCATCAGGTCCACCCCTCCGAGTGGACACCAGTTCGATGCTACATGCCGTCAGATTCGCCGTTCCAGAGCCGACATGCTCGCGCCCCCGCGCCCGGACGGGGGCGCGGGGTGCGGATTGCCTTACGGGTGCCCGCCGACAGCGCTCTCCGGCTTGAGCGGGCCACCCGGCTCACCGGTGGGTGAGATGACGTACTCACCCTCGTCGCCGAACGAGCCGTTCTCGAACGCAGTCTTGTCGGCATCGGTCGGCGCGGTGTACCCGGCCGGGTTCGAGGATGCGGTGACCGCGCCCTCGACAGCCTTGCCCGCCTCCACAGCGGCGGCCGGGGCGCCGGTCTGCGTCGCGTTCTGCGGCGTCGACGGCACCGGGGTCTCGCTCTGGTCATTGGCCATTGGGCGGCCGCCTTTCGGTCATCAAATGTGTTCAGCCCGACCTCCATGGCACGGGCGCGCGGACAGTATCGTAGGGTTGATTAAATGTCCGATAAACATCGCGCGGCTTGCGACGCCGTCCAGCAGAGTCGGGCGTCCGCCTAAGCTGAACCACCGCGGCGGACCGCCGAGAGCCCTTTCACGGAATCAACACCACAGGCCATCGGGGGACTTCATGGAGCTTCGGGAGACGCCGCAGACCCCTGCGCTGCGCTTCCAAGTCCTCGGTCCGGTCCAGGCCTGGCTCGACGGCAAGCCCCTCTCCCTCGGTTCCCCCCAGCAACAGGCCGTTCTGACCACCCTGCTGCTGCATTCCGGGCGCCCTGTCACCACCCAGGACCTGGTCGACGCGCTCTGGGGCGACCGACCCCCGGCCCAGGCCGTGGCCGCACTGCGCACCTACGTCTCCCGCCTGCGCTCGGTCATCGAGCCCCAGCGGGAGGTGCGCCGGCCAGCCGCACTGCTGGTCTCGGTCGCCGACGGCTATGCACTGCGTATCCCGGGCGAGGCCCTCGACCTGTCGGTCTTCGAACGGCTCTCCGCCGAGGCTTCGGCCGCTCGCACCGCGGGCGACAAGCACGAGGCACACCGCCTGCTGGCACAGGCGCTGAACCTGTTCAGCGGCCGTCCACTCACCGGCGTCCCCGGCCCCTACGCCGACGCGCAGCGACTTCGGTTGGCCGAGCGCCAGGTCGCCGCCGCCGAGGAACTGTGCGCAGCCGCCCTCGACATCGGCCTGCACGCCGAGATCGTCGGCGAGCTCAACAACCTGACGGCCGAACACCCGCTGCGCGAGCGCCTGCGCGAGCTGTTGATGCTGGCGTTGTACCGCTGTGGACGCCAGGCCGAGGCGCTCGGCGTTTACACCGACACCCGCAAGCTCCTCATCGAGGAGCTCGGGGTGGAACCCGGCGCCGGCCTGTCCGCGATGCACACCCGTATCCTGGCGGCCGATCCGGCACTCGCCATCCCGGCCGTGCCCGCGCCCGCCTCGCGCGAGGACGGTCCGGCCTCGCCCCCAGCGCCGGCTCAACTCCCAGCTGATGTATCGGACTTCAGTGGGCGAACCGAGCTGGTCAGCGACCTCTCGACAGTCCTGATGAACGCCACCGGCCAGGCTGTGGTGGTGACCTCGCTGGCGGGCATCGGCGGCGTCGGGAAGACGACCCTCGCGGTCCACGTCGCCCACCGTGTCCGCACCGAGTTCCCGGACGGACAGCTGTACGTCGACCTGCGCGGGGCCGGCGCTTCCCCGGCCGACCCGGCAGCCGTCCTGGGCGACTTCCTGCACGCTCTCGGCGTCACCGAGAGCCCCGATGCACTCGAACAGCGTGCGGCTCTCTACCGCTCCCTACTCGCCAGTCGCCGGATGCTGATCCTGCTGGACAATGCCCGGGATGCCGACCAGATCCGGCCGCTCATCCCCGGGATCTCCGGCTGCGCCGTGCTCGCCACCAGCCGGTCCCGGCTGGCCGGAATCCCCGGTGCTCACCTGTTCGACGTCGAGGAGCTGACCCCGGCCGAGGCGCTGGCGCTGTTCTCCGCCATCGTCGGCGAGCAGCGGGTCGCCGACGAACCCGAAGCTGCCATGAAGGTGGTCACCGCCTGCGGCTTCCTGCCGCTGGCCGTTCGCATCGCCGCCGCTCGGTTGGCCAGCCGCCCGCGCTGGAGCGTCTCCGACCTGGCCAGTCGGTTAGCCGATCAGCGACGTCGGCTGGACGAACTGCAGCTCGGCAACCTCGCCGTGGAGACCACCATCGGGCTCGGCTACGGACAGCTGTCCGTGGACGAGGCCCGCGCCTTTCGGCTGCTCGCCCTGATCGACTCGCCCGACATCCCGCTCGCGGCCGCCGCAGCGTTGCTCGGCGTGGACGAATACACCGCCGAGGACCTCGCCGAGGCTCTCGTCGAAGCGAATATGCTGGAGTGCTTCACTCCCGGTCGCTACCGCTACCACGACCTGCTCCGGCTCTACGCCCAGCGGCAGAACGAGCGGATCGGGGACATTGCGGAGCAGGAGCAAGCGGTACACCGGCTGCTCGACCTGCTGATCCCGACCGTCCGCAACGCGGCCCAGGTCATCGAGCCGGACGAACCGCTGATCGAGCAGCTGACCGCGATTTCCTCATCGGGGATCGGCCTGGTCACGAGCCACGCGGCCCAGGACTGGCTGCGCACCGAGGGCGGTCTGCTGCTCAGCGCCGTCGAGGCCGCCGCAAGCGGCCCCAGCACCCTGCAGCGTGCAGCCGTCGACCTGCTCAACTACTTGGTCAGCATCGACCCGGACCCGACCCGGGGCCCCCGAGCGCTCCGGATCCTGGAGGTCATCGGCGCGGACGCACAGCATCGTGATGACTGGGCTGCACTCGCCCGAGTTTACTTCGCCCGCGGCACCCTGCAGTCCGTCACCAGCGACTTCCAGGGAGCCGGGCATTCCTTCCGCCAGAGCCTCGATCACCAGGCAGCAGACGACCCGACCGTCCTGCTCGTGGCCACGGCGAACATGCTCGGCGTGATGCTGAACGTCAGCAATAATCCGGCCGAGGCACTGCTGTTCCTCGAACAGGCCCGGGCCACCAGCCAGGCCGTCGGCGCATCGATCCTCGAGGCGCGGGTTGTCAGCAACATGGCCCGCGTCCAGAACCGACTCGGCATGACCGAGACGGCGATCCAGTCCGCCGGCGAAGGTGTCTCCGCCGCCCGCACGGCCAGGAACGACCCGCTTCTCGCCCAGACCCTGTACCAGCTCGGCGTGGTGCTCTCCACCGCCGAGGCCGTGCCGCACCTGCGGGAGGCCCATCAGCTCTACCGGTCCCAGCGCAATCCGCTCTGGGAGGGCTACACCCTGGCCCGCCTCGCCTCCGCACTTCTTGCCGCCGAGAACTACCCGGAGGCCGCCGACACGGCCGGTGAGTCCCTAGCGATCGGACAGGAACTGGGTTCCGCCTACTGCCAGGGCCTCGCCAACGCCGCGCTCGGCGAGGCGCTGCTCGCCCTCGCCCAGCCGGCCCGCGGTCTCGCCTGTCTGCAGGAGGCGCACGCGATCTTCACGCGGCTCGGTGTGCCGGAGGCCTCCTCCGTGGCGGACCTCATCTCCCGACAGCACACCGAGCCCTTCTCTTCTCCCCCCGCGCCTTGAGGCCTCCGCTCCCCCGCGGAGCACCTCCCCCGATCCGCGCGTCGGCGCTCCCGCAGCCCCCCGGCTGCGGGAGCGCCCTCAACGCTTCCCCGGCGCTGGTCATTACTGTGCACCCCACCGATTGACGTTCGATAAACGTCCGATTGTCAGCCTGCGGACCGGCGAAACCGCAGGTCAGCGGCGCCCACCCCGGCGCGCCGTGCGGCGTGCGGGGCCGCTCGCACCACCCGGCCCGCACCCCCGTGCTTCCGCGGACCCGTCCCACATCGGCCCAAGCATGACGAGTTGGCCGGAAAGGGACCCCATGGCGCAGTGATCGCGCATATTCTCAGATGCCAGTACACACACGAGTGTCTGCCGGCAGCGGGTCGGGGTGCAGGCCGTCTGTGTGATGCGGGGAGCGTGACGTACCGCCACCGGCAGCGGCCCAGGAGGCTGCGGAGGAGCCGACCGGAGGCCACGGGTGGAAGGGTGCCTCTCAACGTGACGACCGGACAGATATCCGACGCGTTCCCGGTCGGCGAGGACGCGGGCGACGACGGCCCCGACGGCCCCGACGTGCGGCGACGCCGGGCGGCCCGGGCCCTGCAGGCGGTCGCCTTCGACACCATCGGTGCCGGGTACGGCGAGGCCTTCCCCGCCAAGGACGGCCAGTTGGAGTGCGGGCGACGGCTGCTCGCCGAACTGGAACCCGGCGCCCGGGTGCTGGACGTGGGCTGCGGCACCGGCGAGCCGACCGTGGGCCAGCTGACCGCCGGCGGGCTGCGGGTGACCGGGATAGACCTCTCGGACGTGATGCTGACGCTGGCCCGCCGGGCTCGGATCGAGGGAGCGCACCCGGCCGAGTTCCACCGCATCGACCTGTACGATCTGGCCACCGAGCGCGCCGACCGGGTGTGGGGCGTGCCCGCGCTGGGGTCGGCGGGCCGCGGCACCTTCGCCGCCGTCACCGCGTTCTTCTCGCTGATCCTGCTGCCGCAGGACGAGATCCCGATCGTGCTCGGCCGGTTGCGCGAACTCCTGCGGCCGGGCGGACTGCTGGTGCTCGGTATGGTCGAGGCGGACCTGGATCACGTTCCGCTTCCGTTCCTTGGCAGAGAGCTGCGGATCAGTGGGTATCTGAGGGAGGATCTGGAACGGGTCCTGGTCGCGGCCGGCTTCGCCGTCGAGGAGTGCTCGGGGCATCCGTACGCGCCGGCCAGTACCACGCTGCCGCCGGAGGAACAGCTGTTCCTGTGCTGTCGACGCGTCGGCTGACCGACCAGAGGGCCAGAACAGCTCACCGTCCAGACCTCCCGACCACACCGAATCCAGGACAGGCAGCCGTGCGCGACCAGCTCAAGACCGAGGCGGAGCAGCCGCCCGCCGTCCCGGGTCAGCGCGTCCGGATCCCGGCCCGGCCGGACGAACCGGTCAGGGCCGCGGCCCCGGCGAAGCCTCCGACGGCGCGGCCGGACCGCACCGGGGCGGCGGACGGGCTGGCGGACCGGCTCGCCTACCTCGACGCGGCGACCCGGCGGATCAACAGCGCCCTCGACCTGGCCGCGACCCTGCGCAACATCGGCCGGGTGCTGGTGCCGACCCTCGCCGACGCCGCCGTCGTCCACCTGCGCGACCCGCTGCCCAACGTGGAGCGCGAGCCCGGCTTCCCGGAGGAGCTGCGGATCCACCACAGCACCGGCACCCGGATCGGCCGCCGCGGCCGCAAGAGCGGCGCGGACGACCGGCACCGCTCGCGCTTCGGCTCCCGCTCGACCGCGGACACCGGCCCGGCCACCCCGGTCACCCGGGGCGGCGCGCTGGCGCACATCCTGCTGAGCCGCCGCCCCGCCGAGTCCGCCGTCCTGGGCACGCCCGCCGCCGAGCGCACCGAGGCGCTGCTGCGCGAGGTGTACGGCCCCCGCGGGCTGGCCCGGCTGGCGGCCGGCACATCGGTGGTGGCCCTGCCGCTGCGCGGCCGCAAGGCCGTCCTCGGTCTGCTGGTGCTGATCCGCTGGCCCCCTGAACGCACCGGCCGGCCGGCCTTCGACGCGGCCGACACCGCGACCGCCGCGCACCTGGCGACCCAGGCGGGGCTGGCGGTGGACACCGCGCTGCGGTACGCCCGCGAGTGGGAGATAGCCAACGAACTCCAGCGCAGCATGCTGCCGTTGCGGCTGCCGCAGTCGCACGGCGTCCGGCTCGCCCAGCGCTACCTGCCCGGTGAGCGCGGCGCCCAGGTCGGCGGCGACTGGTACGACGCGGTGCCGCTGCCCGGCAACCGGGTCGCCCTGATCGTCGGCGACGTGATGGGCCACTCGCTCACCTCGGCCGCCATCATGGGCCAACTCCGCACCAGCGCACAGACCTTGGCCGCGCTCGACCTGCCGCCGCACGAGGTGCTCTACCACCTGGACGAACAGGCCCAGCGGCTCGGCCGCGAGCAGCACCTGGCCACCTGCGTGTACGCGGTGTACGACCCGATCGCCAACCGGGTGGTGCTGGCCAACGCCGGGCACGTCCCGCCGGTGCTGGTCCGCCCGGACGGCACGGCCGAGTTGGTGGAGCTGGACTCCGGGGCGCCGATCGGGGTCGGCGGGGTGGACTTCAACTCGGTCGAGCTGCCCGCGCCGCCCGGATCGGCGCTGCTGCTGTTCACCGACGGCCTGGTGGAGACCCGTACCCGCCCGCTCAGCGACGGCCTGGAGGTGCTCCGCGCGCGGATCGCGGCCGCTCGCTGGCAGTCCCCCGAGCAGCTGTGCCAGGAGGCGCTGCGGATCCTGCCGCCCGGGGACCGCGGCGACGACATCGCCCTGCTGGGCGCCTGCTTCGACGGCATCCCGGCCGGGGACGTCGCCCACTGGTACCTGCAGCCGCGCAACGAGACGCCGGGCCGGGCCCGCCGGCTGGCCGCGCACACGCTGCGCCGCTGGGGGCTGGACGAGCTGAGCGAGGCGACCGAGCTGATGGTCAGCGAGCTGGTGACCAACGCCGTACAGCACGCGACCCGCCCGGTCACCCTGAGCCTGGTGCGCACCACCCGGCTGCGCTGCGAGGTCGGCGACGACAGTCCGCTGCTGCCGCGGCCGCGCCGTACCGGTCCGGAGGACGAACGCGGGCGCGGGCTGCAGATAGTGGCCCGGTGCGCGGACCGCTGGGGCGCCACCCGGCTGGGCACCGGCAAGGTGGTCTGGTTCGAGCAGCGGCTGCCCGCCGGGACGTGACGGTGCCCGGCGGGAGCGGATCCCACCGGGCACCTCCGAGCCCTCAGCCGCGCCGGGCCCGGCGAGCCGTCAGACCCCGGCGGGCTCCCTCGCCGACCGGCGCTCCTCCTCCAGCCGGGCGATCAGCTGCTCGCCCTCCATGTCGACCTTCGGCACGACCTTCTCCAGCCGCTTCGGGAACCACCAGGCCGCCTTGCCGAACAGCGCCATCGCGGCCGGCACCAGGGCCATCCGCACCACGAAGGCGTCCACCAGCACGCCCACCGCGAGGGCGAAGCCGATCGGCTGGACGATCGGGTCGTGTCCGAACACGAAGGCGCCGAACACCGAGATCATGATCAGCGCGGCCGCCGTCACCACCCGGGCGCCGCCCTTCACCCCGCCGACGACCGCCTCGCGCGGCGCCTTGCCGTGGACGTACTGCTCCTTCATCCCGGAGACCAGGAACAGCTCGTAGTCCATCGCCAGCCCGAACAGCACACCGATCAGCAGGATCGGCACGAAGCTGACCACCGGGCCGACCTTGGGCACGTCGATCAGGCCGTCCAGCCAGCCCCACTGGTAGACCGCGACCACCGCGCCGAGCGAGGCCAGGATGCTGAGCAGGAAGCCCAGCACCGCCTTGAGCGGCACCAGCACCGAGCGGAAGGCCAGCCCCAGCAGCACCAGGGCGATGCCGACGATCACCGCGACGAACGGCGGCAGGGCCTGGCCGAGCTTGCTGGAGACGTCGATGTTGGCGGCGGTGGTGCCGGTGACGGCGATGCCCGCACCGGTCGCGGCCCGGATCCCGTCGCGCTGGTCACGGATCTCGTTGACCAGCGCCCGGGTGTCCTGGTGGTCCGGGCCGGTCTTCGGGATGACCGGCACCAGGGCGGTGCCGCTGGCCGCGTCGACCTTCGGCGGCAGCAGCGTCCGCACGCCCGTCAAGCCCTGGAGCCGGCCCGCCACTTCCTGGACGGCCTGTTCGGGGCGCGGTGCGCCGTGGGCGTCGACGACCACCACCAGCGGCGCGTTGAAGCCCGGGCCGAAGCCGTCGCTGACCAGGTCGTACGCCTTGCGGGCGTCCGTCCCGACGGCCTGTGAGCCGCCGCCCGGCAGGCCGAGGTCCAGGCTCGCGGCGGGCACCGCCAGGGCGCCCAGCCCGGCCAGGCCGACCAGCAGCACGGGCAGCGGGCGGCGGACCACGAAGCGGGCCCAGCGCTCGCCGACGGTGACCTTGCCGTGGGTGGTCAGCGCCCGCTTCCAGACCGGCAGCCGGTCGATCGCGCGGCCGGTGAAGCCGAGCACCGCGGGCAGCAGGGTGATCGCGACCAGGACGGCCACCACGACGGCGCCGGAGGCGGCCAGGCCCATCACGGTGAGGAACGGGACGCCGGCGACGGCCAGTCCGGCGAGCGCCACGACCACGGTCAGCCCGGCGAAGACGACGGCGCTGCCGGCGGTCGCGGTGGCCCGGGCGGCGGACTCCTCGGGCTCCAGGCCCTCGGCCAGGTGGCGGCGGTGGCGGAACAGGATGAACAGCGCGTAGTCGATGCCGACCGCGAGGCCGACCATCAGGGCCAGCACCGGCGCGGTGGTGATGATCTCGAACGAGCCGGTGAGCGCCAGCAGCCCGGCCATCGCGACGGCGACGCCGACCAGCGCGGTCAGCAGCGGCAGCCCGGCCGCGACCAGGGTGCCGAGGGTGATCACCAGCACCAGCCCGGCCACCACCAGGCCGATCGCCTCGGAGCCGCCCTCGATCTGGGCGAACCTGTTGTACGCGTCGCCGCCGAAGGCCACCTCCAGCCCGGCCGCGCGGGCCGGCTCGGCGGCGGCCCGGACGGCGTCCCGCTGCTGGTCGGTGACCTCGGCGAGCTTGTGGTCGAAGGAGACCAGCGCGATCGCGACCCTGCCGTCCGGGGAGACCGCGCCGGTGGCGTACGGGTCCGGCACCGCGGCCACGCCGGGGACGTGGGCGATTCGGGAAACGGCCTCGCCGACCGCCTTGCCCGTCTCGGGCGAGGCGATGCCGCCGGGCGCCGGGGCGGCGAAGACCACCTGGGCGGAGCCGTGGCCCTGCTCGGGGAAGGTGTCCTTGATCCGGTCCAGGGTGGCCTGGGCCTCGGTGCCCGGGACCTTGAACTCGTCGCTGGTGCTGCCCGCGAGGGCGCCCGCGGCCCCGCCCACGGCGATCAGCAGCGCGACCCAGACGGCCAGCACGGCGCGCCTTCTCCGGAAGCAGTAACGGCCCAGTCGGTACAGGTACGTGGCCAAGGTCGGACCCCTCGCGGTGCGGTCGGCGGACGGGCGGATGCCAGGCGGGTGCCTGAGCGAACCCCTCCCACGGTAGACCCAACTTTGTCGGGTGACAAAGTTGACCGACCAAATCGATCGACACAGTTGCCCGACCATGGCGCTACCCTGGCTGAATGGCTCATGTCCCCGCCTCCGAACGCCGACCGCAGCTGGTCCGGGCCGCGATCGACCTGATGACCCGGGAAGGGGTCTCCGCCGGCAGCACCCGCGCGATCGCGGCGGAGCTGGGCGTGGCACAGGCGACGGTGCACTACACCTTCGGCACCAAGAAGGACCTCTACCGGGCCGTCGTCGAGGAGGTCACCGCCCAGTTCATCGAGCAGGTGCGCGCCGCCTCACCCGGCGACGGGCCCTTCGGCGACCAGATCCGCACCCTGGTCCACGCCCTCTGGGAGGCCGCCACCGGCGAGGACGGGCGGTGCATCCTGCTCAGCGAGTTCGAGACGCTGGCGATGCGCGACCCGGACGTCCGGGAGATCATGCTCGGGCTGCAGCACGCCATGGAGGGCACCGCCACCGAGATGCTCACCGCCCTCGCCGGCGCCCACGGGCTGACCCTGGCGCTGCCCGCCGACCGGATCGCCGCCCACTTCCTGACCGGCTTCGACGGCCTGACGGCCCGCCACCTGATCCGGAGCCTGCCGGGCGAGGCGCCCGCGCCGGACACCCTGGAGGCGCTGGACCTGCTGGTGGCGACCACGGTCGGCCTCTGCCTCGGCGCACCGGCGACGCACTGACGCCTCCGCCGGCTAGGACCCGTCGACGATCCGGACCGGCAGCTCGGCCAGCACCTCGCGCAGCGCCGCACCGAAGCGCTCGTACTCGGCGCTGCGGGCCGAACCCGGCCGGACGGCCAGCCCGATCCGGCGGCCGGGCGCCGGGGCGGCGAACCGTACGGCGGCGAGCCGGTCGGTGCGGCCGGCCTCGACGTCCAGCGCGGTGGCCGGCAGCAGCGTCACCCCGAGCCCCCCGGCGACGAGTTGGACCAGGGTGGACAGGCCTGCCGCGCGGGTGGTGGAGCCGGCCGGGTCGGCGCCGACCTCGCGGCAGATGTCGAGGGCCTGGTCGCGCAGGCAGTGGCCCTCCTCCAGCAGCAGCACGTCCAGGTCGAGCAGCACGTCGCGCGGCACGTCGATCCGCCCGGCGAGCGGGTGCCCGGGCGGGGTGACCAGGACGAAGTCCTCGTCGAACAGCGGGATGTCGCGGGTCGGCGAGGAGCCGCCGGCCGGGAGCGCGAGCAGCAGGACGTCCAGCCGCCCGGCGGCCAGGCCCTCCAGCAGCGAGGGGGTGCGCTCCTCGTGGACGTGCAGCTCCAGCTCCGGGAAGCGGTCGCGGACCAGCCGCAGCACGGTGGGCAGCAGGTACGGTGCGACGGTCGGGATCACCCCGAGGTGCAGCGGTCCGGTGAACGGACGGCGGGCGGCGTCGACCTCCTCGGTGAGGGCCTGCAAGGAGGCGAGCACCCGGCGCGCGTGCTCGTGCACACGTTCCCCCAGGGGAGTGACGATCACCTTGCGCGTCGTACGCTCGACCAGCTGCGCGCCCAGCGACTCCTCCAGCGCCGCGACCGCCCCGGACAGCGCCGGCTGACTGGTCCCGGTGGCGGCGGCGGCCTCCCGGAAGTGCCGGTGCTCCGCCACCGCGACGAAGGCCTTGAGCTGGGCGACCGTCGGTGTGCGCGGGGTACGGACTGTGGTGCTCCCCACAGCCGCCTCGGGTTTGGCGGCGGCGGCCCCGCGCCGGGCGGGCCGAGAGAGGGGTAGTTCAGTACTGATAGCAATCTCCGATCAGACACATCAAGTGTAGCTATTTCCCTGATCAGTCCACGATGTGGAATGGTGGGTGCCGTCCGGAATCCGGACAAAACTCCCCGCAGTCTCATCCTCAGGAGAAGCGAACGTGCTCACGATCGGCGACAAGTTCCCCGAGTTCGACCTCAAGGCCTGTGTCGACCTGGATGCCGCGAGCGCCTTCGCCGACATCGACCACAAGACCTACGAGGGCAAGTGGAAGATCGTCTTCTTCTGGCCGATGGACTTCACCTTCGTCTGCCCGACCGAGATCGCCGCGTTCGGCAAGCTGAACGACGAGTTCGCCGACCGTGACGCCCAGATCCTCGGCGTCTCCGGCGACTCCGAGTTCGTGCACCACGCCTGGCGCAAGGACCACAAGGACCTGCGCGACCTGCCCTTCCCGATGCTGGCCGACATCAAGCACGAGCTGATGCGCGCCTGCGGCGTCGAGGGCGAGGACGGCACCGCCCAGCGCGCCGTGTTCATCGTCGACCCGAACAACGAGATCCAGTTCGTCATGGTCACCGCCGGCTCCGTCGGCCGTAACCCCAAGGAGGTCCTGCGGGTGCTGGACGCCCTGCAGACCGACGAGCTGTGCCCGTGCAACTGGAACAAGGGCGAGGACACCCTCGACGCCCAGGCCCTCCTGGCGGGCTGACCCATGGCCCTCGACGATCTGAAGGCCGCCCTTCCGGACTACGCCAAGGACCTCAAGCTCAACCTGGGCTCGGTCATCGGCAACTCCGACCTCCCCGCCCAGCAGCTCTGGGGCACCGTGCTGTCCTGCGCGATGGCCACCCGCAGCCCCGGCCTGCTGCGCGAGCTGGAGCCCGAGGCCAAGGCCAACCTCTCCCCGGAGGCGTACACCGCCGCCAAGGGCGCGGCCGCGATCATGGGGATGAACAACGTCTACTACCGGACGCTGCACCTGCTCTCCGACAAGGAGTACAGCACGATGCGGGCCGGTCTGCGGATGAACATCATCGGCACCCCGGGCGTCGAGAAGATCGACTTCGAGCTCTGGTGCTTCGCCGTCTCGGCCATCAACGGCTGCGGCCAGTGCCTCGACTCGCACGAGGCCGTGCTGCGCAAGGCCGGCGTCGACCGTGAGGTCATCCAGGCCTCGATGAAGATCGCCGCCGTCCTCCAGGCCGTGGCCGGCGTCCTCGACTCCGAGGCCGCCCTCGCCGCCGTCAACGCCTGACCCACCCGCACCACCCGAGGGGCCCCTCCGCACGGAGGGGCCCCTCGGCGTTTCCGGCCCCCGGCAGGCCCAACTCGGCTACAGTGCAAGGCGATCCGTGCACGACATTCGGTCCGAGGGGGAGCCGCGATGTCCGACCATCCGGAGAACGGCGGGGGCTTCCGTGCCAACCCGGACGAACTCCAGCAGACCGGTGGCACCGCCCTCGAAACGGCCGGGCAGATCCCTGGTGAGCTCAAAGCCCTGCTCGAGGCCTCGAACCAGTCCGCCTCCGGACTGGCCGGCCTCCGGTGCGGCACCGCACTCGGCGCCTGCACAAACGCCTGGAACACCCTGCTGACAGACCTGCACACCACGTTGGGCCGACAGGGCCGAGGCCTGATCGACGCGGGCCTCGGCTACGGCAGCACCGACCAGCAGATCAGCACGGCGTTCGGCCCGGACACCCGTACCGTCCCGGCGGGCCCGACCGCACAGCAGAAGCACAACTTCGTGCTGCACTTCGGTTAGGGGCGACCGCATGGACCTCGCCACACTGCGCGACACCGACCTGAGCCACCTGTACGCGGCGGCCGATGCCTACGACAAGCTGCACAGCGCCTTCGGGCAGCACGTGGACACGTGGCGCGATGCCGTCGACGGCCGCATCGCGGCCGCCGACTGGGCCGGCCCCTCCTCCGACGCGGCCCGGCCGGCGCTGCGCCGCAGCACCGGCGAGCTGAAAGCCGCCCACAGTGAGATCGGGCAGATCGGCAGGAGCATCCGCGTCGGCGCCGACGCACTGGCCCTCGCCCAGTCCGCGCTGCGCACGGCATTGACCGACGCGCAGAAGGCCGGCCTGTCCGTCGACGCCCACGGCGCGGTCTCCTGGCCGCCCGGCAGCTACGCCGACCAGCACGACCCCGAGTACCGGACGAGCTGTGAGCGCGTCGCCAAAGCCCTCGCCGCCCGCATCTCGACCGCCCTGACCGAGGCCGAAGCCATCGATCAGGGCATCGCCGCCCGGCTCCAGCACTACGTCGATCGTGCCCAGGACGGCACGGGTCTCGACTCGGGCGCCGCCCTCAGGGACCGGCTCGACCCCACCCTCGCCCCGGACGGCCTGCTGCTCGGCAGCGTCCCCAAGGACGATGCACCGCCCACCGAGGTCAATGCCTGGTGGAATGCGCTGCCCCCCGACAAGCAGCAGTGGCTCATCCACGAGCACCCGGACCTGGTCGGCAACCGCGACGGCGTCCCCGCGGTCGCCAGGAACCAGGCCAACCGGATCCTCCTGCCGAGACTGATCGCCGAGTACGAGCGGGGTGGCCGGTCGTCCGATCCGCACGACGAGCTGAGGCTGGCCGGGTACCGCAGGATCGCCGAGCGACTGCGCCGGACCGACGGAACGGAACCGCCGGTCTTCCTGCTCGGCATCAGTGGGGAAGGCCAGGGGCGCGGCATCATCTCCTTCGGCAACCCCGACACCGCCGACGACGTCACCTCCCTGGTCGGCGGCCTGGGCACCGACCTCCAGCGCATCGGCGGCGGCGACGCGGACCGGGCGAGAGCCGTGTACGACGCGGCCCAGCGCGCCGACCCGACCCGCAGCACCGCGTCCATCGCCTGGCTGGGGTACGACGCGCCGCTCAGCTTCCCGGAGGCCGGCGACCTGAGCCGCGCGCAGGGCGGCGTCGACGCCTACCGCAGGTTCCTCGAAGGGCAGCGCGTCACCCACCAGGGCGCACCGGCCCATGTCACGGCCGAGGGCCACAGCTTCGGTTCGCTCCTGGTCGGCCTCGCCGCGAGGAAACCGACCGGGATCGCGGCCGACGACGTCATCCTGGTCGGCAGTCCCGGCACCGACGCCTTCCACGCCTCCGAGTTCTCCGTGGGAGCCGATCACACCTACGTCGGCGCCGCCTCCTGGGACCACATCTCGCACCTGGGCTGGTTCACCAGGGATCCGGCGAGCGTCGACTTCGGCGCCCACCGCTTCGCCGTGGACGGCGGGTCCCCCGACTTCACCGCGCACTCGTCCTACTGGGACGACGGCCCGGGCGAGGACCGCACCTCGGTCGACAACATCGGACGGATCGTCAGCGGCCACGCCAGCCGGATCACCCCGGCGGCCGGACGTCATGACTGACCTTCGCCCCGGCACCCCGCGGGAGCCGCGGCAGCCACAGTCCGGCGGAGGCTGGTGGACGGTGCTGGTCACCCTCCTCTGGGCAGCGGTCTGCCTCGTCGCGGTGGTCTGGACGGCGTTCGCCTCCGAGGCCCCGCCCTGGCACGGGTACTACGGACTGCTCTGGGCGGTGGGGCTGCCCTGGAGCGGTCCGGTGCTCGGGGCCGTGCTGACCCGCAGGGCGCTGCGGCGCGGTTCGCCGGGCCGCTGGCACTGGGCCGTGCGGGAGGCCGTGGTCGCGACCGGCGCGGTGGTGGGGCTGGCGGTCGTGGCGGCCGGCGCCGCCGTACTGTCCGCCCTGTCCGCCCTCGGTCAGTCGGCGGCCGGCTGAGCCGCCGCCGGCCGGGTGGCGGCCGTGCGTTCGGCGGCCTCGCGGGCGGCTTCGAGGGCGGTGAAGACCGCCTGGCCGGCCTCGTTGCGGCGGCGCAGGTGGCCGACCACGGTGTTGGTGACGGCGATCAGCGGGACGGCGACGACCGCGCCGCCGATGCCGCCGATGATGCCGCCGGCCGCGACACCGAGGACCACGCCGAGCGGGTGGACCCGGACGGCGCGGCCGAGGATGAGCGGCTGGAGGATGTGGCTCTCCACCTGCATCACCGCGATCAGGACGACCAGCACCATCAGCGCCGTCCACGGCCCCTGGGTGACCAGGGCGATCAGGACGGCGACCGTGCCGGTGACGAGGGCGCCGACCAGCGGCACGAAGGCGCCCAGGAAGATGATCACGGCCAGCGGCATGGCCAGCGGCACGCCCAGCAGGTCGACGCCGATGCCGATGCAGAGCGCGTCGATGAAGGCCACGCAGACGGTGCCGCGCACGTACGCGGTGAGCGTGGTCCAGGCCTTGGGCCCGGCTCCGGCCATCGCGAAGCGGGACTGCCGGGGCAGGCCGCGCAGCGCCCAGTTCCAGATCCTGGAGCCGTCGTAGAGGAGGAAGAAGGTGGTGAAGAAGGTCATCAGCAGCGCGGTCAGGATCTCGACGGCGATCTGCGCGCCGGTGATCGAGGCCGAGGTGAGCTGATCGGTGTTGGTGGTGATCGCCTTGGTGATCTGGTCGGCGAAGTCCTTGATCTGCTGCTGGGTCAGGTGCAGCGGCCCGGTGATCAGCCAGTCCCGCAGCTGGTTGACGCCGTCCTTCACCTGGGCGGTGACGTCCGGCAGGTTGGTGGACACCTGCCAGACCACGAACCAGCCGACCAGTCCGATCCCGGCCAGACCGCTGAGGAAGACCCCGCCGGCCGCGAGCGAGCGCGGCACCCCGCGCCGGCGCAGCCAGGAGACCGAGGGCTCCAGCAGCGCGGTGATCAGCAGCGAGGCCAGCACCGAGAAGGCGACCAGCCGCAGCATGTCGACGACGTAGAAGACGACGTAGAGCGCGGCGCCGAGCAGCAGCAGCCGCCAGGTCGACTCGGCGGCGACCCGCAGTCCCCACGGCACCGCCTCGGCGGGGGTGGCGGGCCGGCCGGGGTGGTGCTCGCGGCCGAATCCGCTGTGCGCGGGGGGCGTAGCCGTCACGGTCGCGGGCGCCGGGGGAAGGGTCGGGGCCTCCCCGATGGCCTCGGCGTCGGCCTCGGGCGCCACCCCGGCGGCGAGCGGCGCGGCCGCCGGCGCGGGGTCGGTGCGCGGCACCGGGACGGGGCCGGGCGCCTCGGCGAGGGCCGGTGCGGGGAGTTCGTGCGGGTCGGCCGCCATCGCGGCGCGCCGGCGCCGTTCGATCACGGCGGCCGCACTCGCCACCACGGCCATGCCCTTGGCCACGGCCTTGAAAGCCTTTCCGCCCCGCGCCATCCTCGCTACCACCGCTTCCCTGCCGGATCCGCCGAGCCCGGCGGCAACGCCGTGGGTCGCACCACGGCCGTCAGGGATGACGCTACCCGGCGGGGACGGGGCGAGTCCGCCCGCCGTGGGGTTCGGCTTCGATCACTTCACCCCACGAAACAGGACAAAACACCAGGTTTCAGGTGGTTTCGCCCGGGCGCGACGGGGGAGGACTTCGAACGGGACACCGAGTCGTCCCATCGGGCCGACCGGTGCCGTAGGGCCCGGTCGTCCGGATCGACCCATCCATCCCATGTGAGCCAACCGCCGGCGGACCGGCCGGTGCGGGGAGCTACCAGGACCCCTCCCCGCGCCCCGCGTCCGCACCAGGACCGCACCGCCCGTGGGCGCCTTGGTCAGCGCAGCCCGGGCGGGGCGGCCCGCCCTTTCCCGGCCGCCCCACCCGGCGCGCCCGGGAACGCCGCGGCCCCCGGCTGCTCGTCGAACGGGACGAGCGGCCGGGGGCCGCGGGGAGTCACGCCGCCCGGGGGCGGCGGGTCCTCCTAGTACCAGCTGTGGGCCTGCCAGAACGACCAGGCGCCGCAGGGGCTGCCGTAGCGGCTGTTCATGTAGCTGAGGCCCCACTTGATCTGGGTGGCCGGGTTGGTGCGCCAGTCGGCACCGGCCGAGGCCATCTTGGAGCCGGGCAGGGCCTGGACCAGGCCGTAGGCGCCGGAGCCGCTGTTGGTCGCGGTGTAGTCCCAGCCGCTCTCGCGCTTCACGATCTGGCTGAAACACTGGAACTGGGTGTCGTTGCCGACGATCTGCCGGGCCATGTCCTGGACGGAGCCGGGGCTGACCGAGACGGGGGGCGCGCTGTTGTCCACCGCGGACATCGCGGACCGCGCCTTGGAGCGGTTGGCGGCGGCGTCGGCGGCGGCCCGCTGGTCGGCGGCGGCCTTGGCGGCCTTGTCCGCGTCGGCCTTGGCCTGGGCGTCGGCCTTCGCCTGGGCGTCCGCGGCGGCCTTCTGGCGCGCGGCCTCCTCGGCGGCCTTCTGCTCGGCGGCAGCCTTGGCGGCGGCGTCGGCGGAGGCCTGCTGGGCGGTCGCCTGCTGGCCGATGTTGTCACTGATGGCCTGTGCCTGGGAGCCAGAGGGGACTTCGGCGAGCAGGGTCGCGCCGGCGACGTCGACCGTCTGCATGGTCTTGCCCTCGCTGCCCGAGGCCATGCCCACGACGGCACCGACTGCGGTGACCGCGGTGGCAGAGGCCACAGCAACTCCCCGGACCGAGATCCGAGTCACATGGATTCCTTCCAGCATCGCCCACGCGTGACCGTGCGGACGCAACATGCCCCTTGGCACGGACCTCCGCAGGTGCTCTGGTCACGGGAGGTACTGGCCCGGCGTCCGGTCGGATTGCGGCGACCGGGCGTTGGAATCGGGCGGCGTACGGCTCAACGGTCTTCAATTGTGTGTCCACCGACCGGAGTTGGCGGACCTTCCGGGGCCGGGCCTCCGACGGGCGGAGGTCCTGCCGCGCCGTACGCGGGGCCTGACAGAACCCACACCATGCCGCACCGGGCACTGTCGACGCAATTCCCGTCTGCGTGGCGCATGTCACATTCACCGTACCGAAGTTCTCCGGACAGAAAGCACTCGATGTGATGAAAGGGACGGGGCCCGCTCCATCAGGAGCGGGCCCCACACAGCAAGTTGAACCTATTGTCCGACTATGTACCGTTCAGGGATGGTTCACGGGTGGATGTCCTCCAGCATCTCCGTGACCAGCGCCGCGATCGGCGACCGCTCCGAGCGGGTGAGCGTGATGTGCGCGAAGAGCGGATGCCCCTTCAACTTCTCCACCACGGCCACCACGCCGTCGTACCGGCCGACCCGGAGGTTGTCCCGCTGCGCCACGTCGTGGGTGAGCACCACCCGCGAGCCCTGGCCGATCCGGGACAGCACCGTCAGCAGGACGTTCCGCTCCAGCGACTGGGCCTCGTCCACGATCACGAAGGCGTCGTGCAGCGAACGCCCCCGGATGTGGGTCAGCGGCAGCACCTCCAGCATCCCCCGGCCGATGACCTCCTCGATCACGTCCGGGGTGGTGACCGCCGAGAGGGTGTCGAAGACCGCCTGGGCCCAGGGGCCCATCTTCTCCGCCTCGCTGCCGGGCAGGTAGCCGAGCTCCTGGCCGCCGACCGCGTACAGCGGCCGGAAGACCATCACCTTGCGGTGCTGCCTCCGCTCCAGCACCGCCTCCAGCCCGGCGCACAGCGCCAGCGCCGACTTGCCCGTCCCGGCCCGGCCGCCCATCGACACGATGCCGATGTCCGGATCGAGCAGCAGGTCCAGCGCCACCCGCTGCTCGGCGCTGCGCCCGCGCAGCCCGAAGGCCTCGCGCTCGCCGCGCACCAACCGGACCCGCCCGTCGCCGGTGACCCGGCCGAGTGCCCGGCCGCGCTCCGAGGTGAGCACCAGACCGGTGTGCACCGGGAGCTCGTCGACCCCGTCGATGTCCACGGCGGCGTCCTGGCCGGCCGCGAACAGCGCGTCGACCTGGTCGGCCGCGACGTGCAGCTCGGACATGCCCGTCCAGCCGGAGGTGATCGCGAGCTCGGCCCGGTACTCCTCCGCGAGCAGCCCCACCGAGCTGGCCTTGATCCGCAGTGGGAGGTCCTTGGAGACGACGGTGACGTCGTAGCCCTCGGCCTGGAGGTTGCGGGCGACCGCCAGGATCCGGGTGTCCGCCTCGCCTCCGCCCGCCCGGTAGCCGGCCGGCAGTATCGAGACGTCCGAGTGGTTGAGCTCCACCCGGATCGTCCCGCCCAGCTCGCCCACCGGGATCGGCTCGTCGAGCCGGCCGTGGCGGATGCGGTAGTCGTCGAGCAGGCGCAGCGCCTGGCGGGCGAAGTAGCCCAGCTCGGGGTGGTGGCGCTTGGCCTCCAGCTCGGTGACGACCACCACCGGGAGGACGACCTCGTGCTCCTCGAAGCGGGTCATGGCGAGCGGGTCCGCCAGGAGCACGCTGGTGTCGAGAACGTACGTGCGCCGGTCTGGTGTCCGGCGGCTCTTGGAACTGACCACTAGGCCTCCAGAGCGGATGACCCTGCGTCATCCGCGGCAAGCCGGCCCCCGCTGCCCCGGTGGCCTCGGGACCGGACTGACTGGAGTATTCCCAGGCGGGGAGCGGTGCATTCGCGCCCCCGGCGAACTGACGGATCATTGCCGGTGAACGTTTGGCCTCGCGCGCGGCCCGGGTAGGCCAGGCCTACGGCGGTCATTTCGCCCGGACGCGCGGCCGAGGGGCCGGGATCCGCCCGGGGGACGGCCGCTCGGGCGCCCCCGGCGAGCCCGGCGGGAGCCCCGGTGGGCCCACCGGCGGGCCGGGCGGGCGCCGGATCAGAGGCCGAGCCGCCGGTGCCGCTGTTCGAAGGCGCGCAGCGCGCGCAGGAAGTCGACCTTGCGGAAGGCCGGCCAGTACGCCTCGCAGAAGTAGAACTCGCTGTGGGCGCTCTGCCAGAGCAGGAATCCGGACAGCCGCTGCTCGCCCGAGGTGCGGATGATCAGGTCCGGGTCGGGCTGGTTGGCGGTGTAGAGGTGCTCCGAGATGTGCTCGACGGTCAGGATCTCGGCCAGTTCCTCGATCGGGGTGCCGCGCCCGGCGTGCTCCTGGAGCAGCGAGCGGACGGCGTCGGCGATCTCGTGCCGGCCGCCGTAGCCGACCGCGACGTTGACGGTGATGCCGTCGATCCCGGCAGTCTCCTCGGCGGCGCGCTTGAGCACGTCGGCGGTGTGCTGCGGGAGCAGGTCCAGCGCGCCGACCGGGTTGACCCGCCAGCGGCGGGCGGCGGCCAGGCCGGTGACGGCGTCCTCGATAATGCCGAGCAGCGGGACCAGCTCGTCGGCGGGGCGGTCCAGGTTGTCGGTGGAGAGCATCCACAGGGTGACGACCTTGACGTGGGTCTCGTCGCACCAGCCGAGGAACTCGCTGATCTTGTCGGCGCCGCGCTGGTGGCCGTACGCGGTGGAGCCGCCGGCGGCCTTGGCCCAGCGGCGGTTGCCGTCCAGGATCACGCCGATGTGGTGCGGGGTGCGCGCGAGGTGGACCTCGACCCGTCGGCCGTAGAGCCCGTACAGCCCGCCCAACAGGGTGCGCAGCCCCGGCGTCCGTTCGGCGACATCGCGCAGACCCATGGTTTCCCGGCCCCTCCGTACTCGTTCAGGCTGGTGCGTCACCGCCCCGGCGCAGCCTACTCCCGCGCGCAGGCACGCGGTAAAGCCGCAGGTAGCGGTCTGGTCACGGTCCTGTGCGAAGTCTGTCGCGACGGGCGCGTCACGGCCTGCGGGGCGGTGTGCCGGGGGTGGACACGGAACGGTCTCCGATTCCTTAAGGGAGCCGTAAGCCGGATGTTGCGTCCTTGACGACCGGCAATGGTCTAGTCCAGCTTTTGACCCGAGGCGGAACGAAACGATCCCGCCCCCCGGAGTCACCCGCGGACCTCCCCTCCCCCACACGCGGCCGCCGCGCCCCCCACCGCGGCGGCCGCTCCTCCCCCAGGAGCGTCACCCCATGGCCCGTACCCCGCAGCAGCCCGCGCACCGGCGCCGGCGCAGCCCCCTCCCGGCCCTCGCGGCCGGCGCCACCGCCCTCGCCCTGGCCGGCGGCGGCCTCGCCCTCTTCGCCGGCGGCGCCAGCGCGGCGGACGGCAACCTGGTCGGCAACGGCGGCTTCGAGAACGGACTGGCCGGCTGGTCCTGCACCGGCGGCGCGACCGCGGTGTCCTCGCCGACCCACTCCGGCACCGGTGCGCTGCAGGCCGCCCCGAGCGCGGGCGACACCGCGGAGTGCACCCAGACCATCAGCGTGCTGCCCAACACCAGCTACACCCTGAGCGCCTGGGTGCAGGGCCCGTACGTCTACCTCGGTGCGCGCGGCACCGGCGGGACGGACCCGTCCACCTGGTCGAACCAGAGCAGCTGGAACCAGCTGACCAGCACCTTCACCACCGGGGCGAACGCCACCAGCGTCACCGTCTACCTGCACGGCTGGTACGGGCAGGGCGCCTACCTCGCCGACGACGTCGCGCTGGTCGGACCGGGCGGCACCTCCACGCCGTCCCCGACGGCCACCCCCACCCGGACGCCGACCCCGACGCCGACGGCCACCGCCACTCCGACCGCCACGGCGACCCCGACCCCGACCGCCACCACCACCCCGCCGGCCACCGGCCTGCCGGCCCACGCGGTCACCGGCTACTGGCAGAACTTCGACAACGGCTCGACCCCGCAGCGCCTGGGCGACGTGCAGAGCGCGTACGACATCATCGCGGTCTCCTTCGCCGACGCCGTGCCCACCCGGACCGGGGCGATCAGCTTCACCCTGGACCCGGGCCTGTCCAAGGCGCTCGGCGGCTACACCGACGCCCAGTTCCGCGCCGACATCAAGGCCAAGCAGGCGGCCGGCAAGAAGGTCGTCCTCTCCATCGGCGGCCAGAACGGCGCGATCACCGTCGGCGACGCCACCGCCGGGGCGAACTTCGCCGACAGCGCCTACGCGATCATCAAGGACTACGGCTTCGACGGCATCGACGTCGACCTGGAGAACGGCGTCCAGGCCGGCCCGCTCGGGGCCGCACTGCACTCCCTGCAGGCCAAGGCCGGCCCCGGCTTCGTGCTGACCATGGCCCCCGAGACCATCGGGATGTACAGCACCTCGGGCGCCTACTTCCAGCTGGCGCTGGCCACCAAGGACATCCTGACCGTCGTCAACACCCAGTTCTACAACTCGGGCGGGATGAACGGCTGCGACGGCAAGGTCTACAACCAGGGCACGGTCGACTTCATCACCTCGCAGGTCTGCACCCACATCCAGGGCGGCCTGCGGCCCGACCAGGTCGGCATCGGCGTCCCGGCCTCCGCCAAGGCGGCCGGCGGCGGCTACGTCGACCCGTCGGTGGTGAACAACGCGCTCAACTGCCTGGCCACCGGCAACAACTGCGGCAGCTTCGTGCCGCCGGCCAAGTGGCCCACCATCCGGGGCGCGATGACCTGGTCCACCAACTGGGACGCCAACAACGGCAACGCCTTCTCCAACACGGTCGGCCCGTTCGTCCACAAGCTGCCCTGAGCCGCTCCCGGGCCCAACTCCCCTCGGCGCGCCACTCCTTGAGGGTGGGGCCGGCGCGCCGGCGGCGGGGCCCGTCGTACCGGTCCGGTACGGCGGGCCCCGCCGCTACCGCGCCAGCACCGCGGTGAGCGCACCGAGTAGCAGGAAGGGACCGACCGGGACCTCCAGTCCGCGCCACGGGCGCCGACGGACCAGCAGGGCGGTGACCCGCAGGGTGCCCCACAGGCCGGCGAGCACCACGGCCGCGGCCAGCCCACCGATCGCGACCCACCAGCCGTACCAGCCCAGCAGCCCGCCCAGGGCGAGCCCGAGCGGTGAGTCCCCGGGGCCCAACGCGCCGATCTGGACGGCGACTTCGAGCAGTGCGCCGACCGCCAGCGCGACCAGCAGGCAGCGCAGCAGCACCCCCGGGCGCCCCTCGGCCAGCGCCGCCACCGCCAGCAGCACGGCCACCCCGGCCAGCAGCGGCCCGGTCAGCCGGTACGGCAGCCGGCGTACCCGGGCGTCGGTGAAGCCGAGCGCCACCCCGAACGCGCCCGCCCAGGCGAGCGCCGCCGCCTGCGGGCCGTCCGCCGCCCAGGCGACCGCGACCGCGACCGCCGCGGCGACCGCCTCCACCGCCCCCGGCCCGGCCCCCAGCCGCCCCCGGCAGCCCGGGCAGCGACCGGTCGGCGGCAGCAGCCGCCCCACCGGGCGCCCGCACAACGGGCAGGCCTCGCACCAGGGTTCGCCCTCGGGCACGGCGAAGCGGGCGACCAGCGCGCGCAGCACAGGAGCCAGCAGGAGGGCGACCAGCACCGCCCCGGCCACGACCGTCACCACCGGCACTCCCCCTTCCTCTTGTCGGCTTCGCTCTCTCGACTTCTGGCGACCGACCGGCCCCCCATCTTCCCGCCCGGGGCGGGCGGCCGGTGTGCCGTCCGTCTCGTTCCGGTGGAGAATCCGCCGCAGGGATCGACGGCGTTCCTCGCATACGCGAGCATTCCGGACATCCGGGCAGCGGTTTGGAAGGCCGTTCGACACCCCCGCCTGGTGATCCAAGGAGGCCCTTCCGGGCTCGGCGAGCCGCCCTCCCGGACACCCGGCACCGGGCCCCGGCGTGCCCCTAAAGTAGGCAGGCATGCAGGTCATCCAGTCCAGCAAGCTCGCCAACGTCTGCTACGACATCCGCGGCCCGGTGCTCGACGAGGCGATGCGGCTGGAGGAACAGGGCCACCGCATCCTCAAGCTCAACACCGGCAACCCGGCCACCTTCGGCTTCGAGGCGCCCCCGGAGATCCTCCAGGACATCCTGCGCAACCTCGCGAACGCGCACGGGTACGGCGACTCCAAGGGCCTGCTCTCGGCCCGCCGCGCCGTGGTGATGCACTACGAGGAGCGCGGCCTGCACGGGCTCTCGGTCGACGACGTCTTCCTCGGCAACGGCGTCTCCGAGCTGATCCAGCTCGCCATGACCGCGCTGCTGGACGACGGCGACGAGGTGCTCGTCCCGGCGCCGGACTACCCGCTGTGGACGGCCTCGGTCTCGCTGGCCGGCGGCACCGCGGTGCACTACCGCTGCGACGAGCAGTCCGAGTGGTACCCGGACCTCGCCGACATCGAGGCCAAGGTCACCGACCGGACCAGGGCCATCGTGGTGATCAACCCGAACAACCCGACCGGCGCGGTCTACCCGCGCGAGGTGCTGGAGGGCATCGCCGAGATCGCCCGCCGGCACCAGCTGGTGGTCTACGCGGACGAGATCTACGACAAGATCCTCTACGACGACGCCGAGCACGTCCCGCTGGCCACCCTGGCCCCGGACCTCTTCTGCGTCACCTTCAACGGACTGTCCAAGGCGTACCGGGTCGCGGGCTTCCGCTCCGGCTGGATGGTGCTCTCCGGCGACCGGCAGCGCGCCCGCAGCTACGTCGAGGGCCTGACCGTGCTCGCCTCGATGCGGCTGTGCGCCAACATGCCGGCCCAGCACGCGGTGGCCGCCGCGCTCGGCGGACGGCAGTCGATCAAGGACCTGGTACTGCCCGGCGGCCGGCTGCTCGCCTCCCGCGACGCCGCGTACGAGCTGCTCAACCAGATCCCCGGCGTGAGCTGCGTCAAGCCGAAGGGCGCGCTGTACGCCTTCCCCCGGCTGGACCCGAAGGTCTACAAGATCAAGGACGACGCCCAGATGGTGCTGGACCTGCTGCGCTCCCAGCGCATCCTGCTGGTCCAGGGCACCGGCTTCAACTGGCCCGAGCCGGACCACTTCCGGCTGGTCACGCTGCCGCGGCCGGAGGAGATCACCGACGCGGTGACCAGGATCGGCGACTTCCTCAGCGGCTACACCCAGCCCTGACCCCTCCTGCCGGAGGGGCGCTCTCTCCACAGGAGGGGGAAACGCTACGGCCGGAGTCCCGGCCCTGGTGGTCTCCTTGGTCGGGGAAAGACCACCCGGCGGAACTCCGGCCGTCCCGTCACTCGGTCGGCGCGCGGTTCGTGCCGCGCGCCGACCTCTCGCTCGACTGAGGCTCAGGCTCAGCCGAGGCGCGCGACCAGGCTCCGGTACTCGTCCCACAGCTCCTTCGGGGTGTGGTCGCCGAACAGCTCCAGGTGGGCCGGCACCAGCGCGGCCTCCTGGCGCCAGATGTCGGCGTCCACGGTGAAGAGCAGGTCGAGGTCCTCCTCGGACAGCTTGAGGTCACCCAGGTCGAAGCCCTCGACCTTCGGCAGCACGCCGATCGGGGTCTCGACGCCGTCGGCGATGCCCTCCAGGCGCTCGACGATCCACTTGAGCACGCGGCTGTTCTCGCCGTAGCCGGGCCAGACGAACTTGCCCTCGGCGTTCTTGCGGAACCAGTTGACGTAGTAGATCTTCGGCAGCTTGGCGGCGTCCGCCTGGGCGCCGACCTTCAGCCAGTGGGCGAAGTAGTCGCCCATGTTGTAGCCGCAGAACGGCAGCATCGCGAACGGGTCGCGGCGCAGCTCGCCGACGGTGCCCTCGGCGGCGGCGGTCTTCTCGGAGGCGATGTTGGCGCCCAGGAAGACGCCGTGCTGCCAGTTGAAGGACTCGGTGACCAGCGGGACGGCGGTGGCCCGGCGGCCGCCGAACAGGATCGCCGAGATCGGCACGCCCGCCGGGTCCTCCCACTCGGGGGCGATGGTCGGGCACTGCGCGGCCGGGACGGCGAAGCGGGCGTTCGGGTGGGCGGCGGGGGTGCCGGACTCGGGGGTCCAGTCGTTGCCGCGCCAGTCGGTGAGGTGCGCCGGGGGCTCCTCGGTGAGGCCCTCCCACCACACGTCGCCGTCGTCGGTGAGGGCGACGTTGGTGAAGACGGTGTTGCCCCAGAGGGTGTCGATGGCGTTGGCGTTGGTGTCCACGCCGGTGCCGGGGGCGACGCCGAAGAAGCCGGCCTCGGGGTTGATCGCGTAGAGGCGGCCGTCCGCGCCGAAGCGCATCCAGGCGATGTCGTCGCCGATGGTCTCGACCTTCCAGCCCGGGATGGTCGGCTGGAGCATGGCCAGGTTGGTCTTGCCGCAGGCCGACGGGAAGGCGGCCGCGACGTACTTGACCTCACCGGACGGCGGGGTGAGCTTGAGGATGAGCATGTGCTCGGCCAGCCAGCCCTCGTCGCGGGCCATGGTCGAGGCGATGCGCAGCGCGTAGCACTTCTTGCCGAGCAGGGCGTTGCCGCCGTAGCCGGAGCCGAAGGACCAGATCTCCTTGGTCTCCGGGAAGTGCGAGATGTACTTGGTGCTGTTGCACGGCCACGGCACGTCCGCCTCGCCCTCGGCGAGCGGGGCGCCGACGGTGTGCACGGCCTTGACGAAGTCCCCGGCCTCGCCGAGCTGCTCGAGCACGGCCTTGCCCATGCGGGTCATCACACGCATCGACACCGCGACGTAGGCGGAGTCGGTGATCTCGACGCCGTACGCGGCCAGCGGGGAGCCGACCGGGCCCATCGAGAAGGGCACGACGTACATCGTGCGGCCCTTCATCGCGCCGCGGAACAGGCCCTGCTCGCCCTGGAAGACCTCGCGCATCTCGGCGGGGGCCTTCCAGTGGTTGGTCGGTCCGGCGTCCTTCTCCTGCTCGGAACAGATGAAGGTGCGGTCCTCCACGCGCGCGACGTCGGACGGGTCCGAGGCGGCGTAGTAGGAGTTGGGGCGCTTCTCCTCGTTCAGCTTCTTGAAGGTGCCCTGAGCCACCAGCAGGTCCGCGAGGCGCTGGTACTCCTCGTCGGAACCGTCGCACCACTCGATGCGGTCCGGCTGGGTGAGCTCGGCGATCTCGCTCACCCAAGCGAGCAGCTGCTTGTGGCGGGTGGGCGCGGATGCGCTGAGAGCAGAGATCTCGTACGACACGATCGCTCCGTTTCACGCCGTCCCGGCGGGGAGACGGCGTAGCGGTGGTCTGAGGGTGCTTGCAGCGTAGACCCGGCTCCTGGCCCCCGATGCGGCGCTGCGGCGAAATTGACGCATCTTTTACTACAGTAAGTATGATTACTGGCCAGTATTGCGTCGTTCACATCCCGGACGGAGTGCGCGGCGCCACACTCCGATTGCTCCAAAACGTCCAAGAGTGATGAGCACCACTTCCTTACGCATCAGTAACCTACGGTCCCGTAGGTAGCGGGTAGCATGCTGCCCATGACTGCTGCTGCGCTCGCGGAGAGCACTGGGGAGAGCCCGGCCGAGAGCCGGGAGGACAAGCCGAAGTGGCGCGGCTGGCTGCACGCCGCGATGTTCCCCGCCACCGTCGCCGCCGGGATCGTGCTGATCTGCCTGGCCGACTCCACGCCGGCCAAGATCGCCTGCGCGGTCTACTCGGTCAGCGCCTGGCTGCTGTTCGGCGTCAGCGCGGTCTACCACCGCTTCGACTGGGGCCCGCGCGGGGACGCCGTGCTCCGGCGGCTGGACCACGCGAACATCTTCCTGATCATCGCGGGCACCTACACGCCGTTCACGATCCTGCTGCTCAACGGCGCCGACCAGCAGATACTTCTCTGGGTCGCCTGGGGCGGGGCGCTCGCCGGAATAGCCTTCCGGGTGTTCTGGGTCGGCGCCCCGCGCTGGCTGTACACCCCCGTGTACATCGCGCTGGGCTGGGCCGCCGCCTTCTTCCTGCCGGACTTCCTGCGCACCGGCGGCGTCGCCGTCCTGGTGCTGATGATCGTCGGCGGGGTGCTCTACAGCATCGGCGGCGTGGTGTACGGGCTCAAGCGGCCCAACCCCTCACCGCGCTGGTTCGGCTTCCACGAGGTGTTCCACGCGTTCACCCTCGGAGCCTTCATCGTGCAGTACGTCGGCGTCTCACTGGTGGCGTACAGCGCGGCCGGCTGAACCCGGCGCGCCCCGACGGGCGGCCGTCCGGTCCGTGGACCGGGTGGCCGCCCGTTCGGCTGTCCGGGGCCGCTCGTACGCGGCCCGACCCTGCGGGCGGCGCGGGTACGGCGGGTGGTCGGCGGCGCCCGGCTCCGCCTCCAACTCCGACTGGCGGTCGACCGGCCGTGCCTGCTCTGCCTGCTCTGCCCGCTCTGCCTGCTCTGCCTGCTCTGCCTGCTCTGCCTGCGACCGTGACCGCGGGGAGCGCACCGCCGCCGCGGACTCCGGCGGCTCCGCCCCGGCCCGTCCGCGCGCCTGCCGCTCGTCCAGTGCCTCCCGGGCCCGGCGGCAGCGCTCGCAGTGGGCGGCGTCCGGGATGCCGCGCCGCGGCCGGTGCCCGGCCCGGGACGGCCGCCGGTGCGCCGCCTGCCAGCGGCGGCCGACGTACACCATGACCAGCAGCGTCTCGATCCCGGCGACCACGAGCACCAGTGGCGCCCCGCTGACCAGGTAGGCCGCGACCACGGCCAGCGCGGAACCCACCACCACGGCCGCGCCCCACGCCTGGGCCCGCGCCTGCCTGTCGTCACTGTCGGCCACTTCGGCTCCCCTTTCCCGGCGCCGGGCTCGTGGTCGGCTCCTGCCGCCCCACCCCTTCTCCGCTCTCGGCACGCGTCCGGCCAGCACTGACCGATTGCCACATGGTATCTACCGACAGTCACCCGGAGCCGCCCCGAGGCGGCGAACGACAGATCAACGTTGCGTCAATTCCTCGTGCGGAAGCAGCACTTCCAGGACACACCACGGAGCGTAATCAGATCGTCGCACCATCCCTGAATTGACAGTCGGCCCCTTTTGAGAGTTACTGTCATTTGACAGAAGCTTTCTCAAAACCACAGCCCCTGGAGGTCGCCGTGCCCGCCGACCCGCGCCGCTGGCTCGCCCTGGTCGCCGTCGCCCTGAGCGTCCTGGTGATCAGCTTCGACATGACGATCCTGAACGTCGCCCTCCCCACCCTGGCCTCGCAGTTGCAGGCCACCACCGGGCAGCAGCAGTGGATCGTCGACGCCTACACCGTGGTCTTCGCCGCCGCGATGCTCCCGGCCGGCCTGCTCGGCGACACCTACGGCCGCCGCCGCACGCTCACCGTCGGCCTCGCCCTGTTCGGACTCGCCTCCGCCGTCGGCATGCTCACCGACTCGCCCGCCACCCTGATCGCCGCCCGCGCCGCGATGGGCCTGGCCGCCGCCCTCGTCATGCCGATGTCACTGGCGGTCATCCCCGGGATCTTCCCGGCCGGCGAACGCCGCCGGGCCACCGCGATCCTCTCCGCCGCGATCGCCGGCGGAGCCCCGCTCGGGCCGCTGATCGGCGGCCTCCTGCTCCAGCACTTCTGGTGGGGCTCGGTCTTCGCCGTCAACGTCCCGCTCACCGTGCTCGGCATCGGCGCCTGCCTCCTGCTGCTGCCCGAGACCCGCAACCCCGCCGCACCCCGGATCGACCTGCCCGGCACCGTCCTCGCCGCCACCGGCCTCGGCGCGCTCACCTACGGCATCATCGAGGGCTCCGACCGCGGCTGGGCCGACCTCCTGGTGCTCACCACCCTGATCGGCTCGGTGGTCCTGCTCACCGCCCTGGTGCTGCGCAGCCGCCACCGCAGCGACCCGATGCTCGACCTCACCCTGCTCGCCGACCCGGCCTTCCGCTGGTCCTCGGTCGCCGCCACCCTGATCTCGCTCGTCCTGTTCGGCGCCTTCTTCGTCCTGCCGCTCTACTTCCAGAGCGTGCTCGGCGCCGACGCCCTCGGCTCCGGACTGCGGCTGATGCCGATGATGCTCGGCCTGCTCGTCGCCGCCCGGCTCAGCGAACGGCTGGTGACACGGCTCGGCGCCCGCGCCGTGATCACCCTCGGCCTGGCCCTGCTCGCCGCCGCCCTGCTGTTCGGCAGCCGCACCGGCAGCACCGACGGGTACGGGCGGGCCGCGGCCTGGCTCACCGTCCTCGGCCTCGGCATGGGCCTGGCGCTGATCACCGCCCAGGGCTCCGCCCTGATCACCCTGCCGCCCGCCCGGGCCGGCGTCGGCTCCGGACTGCTCCAGACCCTGCGGCAGGTCGGCGGCGCGATCGGGATCGCCGCCTTCGGCAGCCTGCTGGCCGGGTCCTACCGGAGCGCGCTGGACACCGGCGGGCTCCCCGCGGAGGCCGCGCACCGGGCCGAGGCGTCGGTGGTCGCCGCCGACGCCGTCGCCCGGGAGACCGGGCGGCCGGCGCTCGGCGCCGCGGCACACGCGGCGTACGTGCACGGGATGGGCCTCGTCCTGCTGGTCGCCGGGCTGGTCGCGGCGGTCTCGGCGGTCCTGGTCGCGGCCCGGATGCCGGCCGCGGAAGCCACCCGGGGCACCCCCGCCGACCGGCCCGAACCCGCCACCGCCGGAGATCACCGATAATCGGGGCCATGAAGAGCGAGCAGCCGACCGCGGCCCTCCCGGACGCCCCGACCAACCCGGTCCAGGCCCGACTGGAGGCGCCGCTGTCGCTGCGCGAGCGGAAGAAGTTGAAGACCCGGCAGACCGTGCGCCGCGAGGCGTACCGCCTGTTCGCCGAGCAGGGCTACGAGAACACCACGCTCGAGCAGATCGCCGCCGCCGCCGAGATCTCCCCCTCCACCCTCTTCCGGTACTTCGCCACCAAGGAGGACCTCGTCCTGACCGACGAGTACGACCCGGTGATCACCGCCGCCCTGCTCGACCGGCCGGCCGGTGAACCCTTCCTGCGGTCCTGCCGGGAGGCCCTGATCGGCCTGATCCGCGCCCTGCTCCAGCACGAGCGCCAGGAACTGCTGACCCGGATGCGGCTGGTCACCGAAGTCCCCGCGCTGCGGGCCGGACTGTTCCGGGCCGGCAACAGCCCGCACGAGCTCTACCTCTCCGTCCTCACCCGACGGGCGGGCGTCGAGCACCCCACGTACGAGATGCGGGTCACGGCCGCCGCCATCGGCGCCGCCACCGTCGAGGCCGTGCTCCAGTGGGCCGCGCAGGACGGCCGGGAGGACATCGCCGACCTGGTCGACCGCACCTTCGCGCTGCTGGAGAGCGGCTTCGCCGGGGTGTGAGCACACGGTGACGGGGCCCGGCTCGGTGCAGAGCCGGGCCCCGTCGCGGTCTCAGCGGTTGCCCCGCCTGCGCCGCAGTACCGCACCGGCACCCACCAGCGCGGTGGCGCCGAGCGCGGCGGCCGCCGTCACGGCCGGGAGCCCCGAACCGCCGTCCGCTCCGGATGCCGCGGAGGCCCCGGAGGCCCCGGAGGCCGCGGCCTGGGCCGCCGGGGCGGCCGCGGCTGCTCCGGCGGCGTTCAGCTCGTAGCCGCCGCCCTTGCCCTCCCGGTCGTACGCCGAGCCGGGCAGCTTGTCCCCGTACCGCTGGTGCACCAGCTGCTGGTACCCGGCCAGCGACACCCCGTCCGCGCCCACCGAGCGCCGGGCCTCGTCGTCCAGCGGCAGCACCCGGCCGTCCCGCAGCACGTACCAGGCGTTGACCTGCGGCTCCCGGAAGGCCGTACCGCCGCCGCTGCCGGCCGCCTTCGCCGCGTAGTCGCTCTCGTCGCCGCCGGAGGCGATGTTGACGACCCGCCAGGAATCGCCCTGGCGGACCGTCCAGACCGAGGCGGTCTGCCCGTCCGCCGCGACCACCTTGCTCGCCGTGAACTCGGCCTTCGCCACCGGTGCGCCCGGGGTGCCGGACACGAAACCGGCGTCCAGGGTGTAGACCGGCACGGTGTCACCGGCCAGGCGGGGCGCCGCGTCACTCGCCGCCTTCGCCTCCTCGGCGGCACCGATGGTCAGTTGCTGCGTCGGCGGGACGCCCTTGCGGGCGAAGAAGTGGCCCACCTTGTCGAGTACCGCGGGGTCCTGGACGGCGCTGCGGGCCCCGGCCAGGTCGGCGGCGGGCACCGGTGCGGGGGCGGCGGGTGCGCCGGAGGCGCCGGAAGCGCCTGGTGCGTCGGCCTGCGCGGCCGGGGCGAGCGCCAGCGCGAGGCCGGCGGCGAGCAGGACGGTGACGGCGGCCCGGCGGGCCGTACTGAGCTCGGTCATGGTCGTCCTCACGCGCCGATCCGGTACAGGGAGTGGGTCCAGGAGAACGTGTTGTTGTTCACGTAGTACCAGTAGTCCGCCCAGTTGTAGCGGTAGTTGGACGGCCACGGGTCGCCCCAGTAGACCCAGTTGTTGCCGGTGTCGTACCCGTACAGGACGTGCATGTGCCCGCCGCCCGAGCTCCACTGGATGCGCGTCTCGATCGGGCGGTTGGCGTCCACCTCGGACTGCACCGTGCTGTAGCGCAGGTACCCGGTGACGTACGAACCCGGGTTGATGCCGACCCAGTCCAGCCCGTTCTGCACGTCGGCCAGCGAGGCCTGGCTGTTCGGGCAGCTGGAGTCGACCGAGCGGCCGAACGCGGCGTTGCAGAACTGGTTCTGGCTGTAGTTGTAGCCGAACCAGGTGGCGATGGTGTTCCCGCTCGCCGCCCAGCACCAGTTGGTCTGCTGTTGCTGCTGCATGGTGATGTTGAGCTTCTTGAAGGTGCCGGCCAGATCGGCCGTGCTGCCGGGTGCCGCCGCCGGGCGGGCCTGGTGCGCGGCCCGGTGGAGGGCGGGGGCGGGGGCGGCCGTGGGGGTGGCCGCCGCCGGGGTGCTCACCGCGGCGGTCAGCGCCGGGCCCAGCACACCCAGGGCCAACAGCGAGACCGCGCGGCGCAGCCGTATCCGTGGAACTGGCATGGGGGAATGCCTCCTTGCACGAGTGGAGCGAGGTGCTGTGTGGGGGCGCGGTCCGGATCGCGCCCCGAGCATCGCGCCGCACTCCGGGCCCGGTCAACGGCCCCGGACGGGCCCCGACCGCGGTGTGAACGGGCCCGCGCGGATGTGAACGGCACCCGGGAAACCCCGGCGCGAGCTGCCCGGACCGGTGACAAACCGCCGCACGGATGTGAATATTCACGGTCAAAACCCGGTCCGTGCCCGCCAGGAGGCCGCCATCCACCGAAGCGACCCAGCCGACCTCGCCGCCGCCCTGCGCACCGGCCCGTTCCACCTCGCCCTGCGCACCGCCATCGCCACCCGCGGCCTCACCCTGCACCGCATCCGCCGCCACCTCGCCCTGCGGGGCGTCAACGTCGGCCTCACCAGCCTCAGTTACTGGCAGCAGGGGCAACGACGGCCCGAACGCCCCGAATCACTGCGCGCCGTCGCCGCCCTCGAAGACGTTCTCGACCTCCCCGAACACTCCCTCACCCGGCTCCTCGGCCCCCGCCGCACCGCCCCGGCCGCCGGACCCCCCGTCCGCCCCTACCGCGACCTGATCTCCCCGCCCACCGCCGTCGACGGCCTGCTCGCCACCCTCGCCGGCCCCCGCGACACCGGCCTGCACACCATCACCCACATCGAACGCATCCGCGTCGGCCCCGACCGCCAACTCACCCGCCGCGACTCCCAACACGCCCTGCGCGCCCACCGCGACGGCATCGACCGCTACCTAGCCCTCCACCAGGGCGACCCCGGCAGCGACACCGCCCTCGTCGGCGTCCGCGCCGAGGAGAACTGCCGCCCCGGCCGCATCCGCCGCGACCAGGCCCACCACCTCCTCGCCGCCGAACTCCTCCTCGACCGCCGCCTGCGCGCGGGCGACACCCACCTCCTCGGCTACGGCTTCGACGACGCCCCCTCCCCCACCCCCAGCTGCGAATACGTCCGCGGCTTCAACTCCGGCGCCGGCCAGTACGTCCTCCAGATCACCTTCCACCCCAGCGCCCTCCCCGTCCGCTGCCACCGCATCGCCCTCCACTCCCCCGGCGCACCCCCCTACGAGACCGAGGAACTCACCCTCGACGGCCACCACTGCGTCCACCTGGTCGCCACGGCGATCCGGCCGTGCATCCTGGGCATCCGGTGGGACTGGGAGTGAGGCGGAGCGATCAGTGCGACCAGTACGGGTCGTCGAGGGGCTCGAACTTGGCCCCGGCCGTAGTTCTGGCCAGCGGGGACAGGGGTTCGTACTCGTGAGCGGGCTGGTACAGCACGCCACCGGCCTCGGCCCGGAGCATCACCGTGTAGGAAGAAGGGTCCTGGGTTTCATAGGCGTAGAACGTCAGGTAGATCTCGCCACCGACGTTCCCCACGCCCTGGAGCGAGTGAAGCTCCTCATTCCGCTCGACCAGCCGGCTTCCGAGCGCGCGCCAGACCTGGGTCACCTGGTCCATCAAAACCGGCAACTTGGCCCGCGAGACAACGGTCCGCGCCCGGATGATCTCGGTGACGTCCGACCCCATACTCGGTTCGCCGTCCCAGAGATGATGCGCTCTGTCCACCTCGAAGTCGGCACCCGCGTAGGTGAGAGAAGGTGAGATCCCGTCAATCGTGGCGCGAAGGGCCTGGTCGATCCGGCCCTTCGCGGTGCCCGTCCCCACCCTGCCCGATCGGTCGGCCAGCGCCAGGGGGCCGTACCCGTTGACGAAGAGCACCGCTTGGACGGACACGATGACGACGAACGACAGGACGATCCCACCGGCCGTCTTCCAGCGCTTCGTCATCGGCCCGCCGTCAGGCGAACGTCCTCGGGCCTGCCCGCGACGATCGCGCCGACGTTGCCGAGGGAGGGACCGCCGGTCTCCGGGGCCAGGTACTTGGTGTGCATCCCGAAGTCCATCAAACTCCACGGCTTGCTCCAACCGTCGACGGTGAAGCGCTTCGCGCCGAAGGAGTCGCTCGCCGGGTCCCTCCCGTACCAGAGGTCGTGCGGGTCTGCTCCGACCAGCCCGCCGAAGGGCCACGGGACCGCTTGGTTCTTCGGGGAGGGGATCTGGGTGACCGGATCGTTTCCGGCCGCGCCCGCCCACACCCGACCGGCCGGCATCCCCAGGTCCGAAGCGTGCTTCACCCCGACACCGGGGCTGCCGATGATCACCACGTCATCGGGCCGCGAGTAGTTGCCCTGGTGAGCGGCCATCCACGTGGCCTGACCGACGACGAGCGAGCCGTAGCTGTGTCCGATTGAGGTGATGTGCGGGCTCTGGCCACTCGTGTTGGTCGCCCGGAGCCCGGTGACGAACCTCGCGTAGTCGGGAGCGCCCTTCACCGCCCGCTCGGCCGTGGTCGCGTTGATGTCGGCATCCGGCGGGTCGTAGCCGAGCCAAACGATCGAGGCCACCGATCCACCGGGCTTGACCTTCTGGTTGGCCTCCCGCCAGACGTTCAGCGCGTTCTCCGCCTCGTTGTTGCCAGGCGTGGTGCCGGGCTGCGCCTTTCCGAGCGAGTCGGGCGTGGTGGTGATCCCAGGAACGTAGGACGAGATGTCGGTCGCGGTGTCGGGGTTCCCGAAGGAGAGGATCACTCGGCCCTGGCCCTCCGTACCGATACCGATCAAGTACGTATGCGGCCGACCGTCCTGCGCTTGGGAGTCCTGCCGTATGCGCTCCCAGACGGGCCTGAGCTTCTCGTACTCCGCCTGCTCTTCCTTCGTCCGGTCGGCCTTGCCCCGGAGCTCGGTCATCCGCCGGTCCAGGTAGTCCCGGTTGACCGTGTCCCGCACCTCCGCCGGGATGCCGTCAAGGTTCCCGATGTTCTCCGGATGGTGGTCGATGAACCACTGCCGGCCGTCCGGGCCGAGGTTGTTCCACCAGCTGTTGACCTCCGTCGGAGGCGCCCCCACCGCCGGCATGTCCCTCAGGTACGGCGCCGCCGGGCCGGTCGCCGCCTTCTGGTCGGCCTCGGCGACGGCGAGGGTCAGTCCCGACTTGCTGGTGGCGTGCTGGGTGAAGCCGTTGAGCAGGCCGGCCAGTGTCCGGTCGGCCGTGCTCGCCTCGGTGATGGCCGCGCCGATCCGCTTGGAGATGTCGTCGGCCGCCGCCTTCTGCTTCGCCTCCTGGCCCGCGTCGACCGGGCCGCTCGACGCGGGCCAGCTCACCGTCCCGTCGTCGCTGACCGTCAGGCCCTTGGCGCCGGCGTCGACGACGGCCTGCCGGAGCTTCGACTGAGCAAGCGTGAAGAGGTCCGCGTAATCGCGCAGGGTCCGGCCGATCGCGGCCAGTTCGGTTTCCGCGGCGTGCAGTTGGGTGGTGGTGGCGTCCAGGGAGGGGATCGCGGCGTCGGCGGCCGGTCCGCTCCAGCCGGAGCCGTGGACCCGGTCGGTGGTGCCGCTCTTCCAGTCCGCGGTGTGCTGGGCGTACACCTTGTGCAGTGCGTCGAACGCGTCCCCCGCCGCGTGCAGGTCCGCCGGCTTGGCGTTCTTCACGCTCGCGAAGTCGAGGCGGCCCGCTGCCGCCTTCTGCTCCGGATCAGTCATGAGTATTCCCCCCGCTACTCGGCGCTACCATAACCCACGACTGCCACATCGAGACCGGGGGGACATGATGGCGGACGGCAACGGATTCACCGTCAAACCAGGCGAGTTGACCGCCGCCGGGAACAACGCGCTGACGGTCGCCGGCAAGGTCCCCGAGGAGACGGCGAAGCTGGCGGAGCCCAGCGCCACGGCCGCCGGGGGCCTGGCCGGGTGGCAGAGCGGGGCCGCACTGACGGGGTGCAGCAGCGCGTGGAAGACCTTGCTGGACGGGCTCGCCGCCGACATGAAGGCCGCTGGGGGCCACCTGATCACCTGCGCGCACGACTACCAGAACGCCGACCACCTGCCGCCGCCGACCACGGCGGCGGCCCACGACCCCTTCGAGACGAAGGTGGTCGGGGTGGCCGGCGTCCATCTCACCAGGGACGCCTGACACATTCCGCCTCCCGCATCCCGCATCCCACCTCCCCCCTAACGCGTAACTCCGTTACGGGGTAAGGAAGTCCACCACCAGGCAGTCCTCCACCGGCCGGTAGCCGATCTGCTGGTAGATGGAGTTGCTGGTCGGATTGGCGAGGTCGGTGTAGAGCAGCACCTCCTCCGCCCCGAGGCCGAGCACATGAGCGGAGGCGGCCGCGGTGACCGCGCTGGCGTAGCCGCGGCCGCGGCGGTCGGCGGGGGTGTAGACCGGGCCGATGCGGGACATTCCGGCGAGCACGGGGCTGGTGCCGGCCAGGGCGACGGGGGCGCCCGCGTCCTCCCAGAGGTGGAGGCCGCCGGAGGCCAGCTTGTCGTCCACGGCTTGGGCCGCGTCGGAGGGGGTGACGTCGACCTCGCTCATGAACTCCTCGTACCAGCGGATGGCCAGTTCCCGGTCGGCCGGTCCGGCGAGCCGGGGCCGGCCGGCGGGCGGGCGCGGCGGGTCGGTGAGCCGGCCGAGCCGGTAGAGCCGCTCCTCGACCCGGACGGACTGTGCGGTGCCGGTAGCGGCCGTCCAGGCCTCGGCGAAGGCGCGGACCGGCTCGGCCCCGCCGCCGACTCCGGCGACCTCGGTGAACCCGGGGCCGGCCTCGGCCAGTCGGACCGCCAGCTCGGCGGCCCGGGCCGGGGGCATGGCGGAGAGCCTGGGGGCGAACGGCGGGGTCTGCAGGAACGCGCCTTCGACCGGGCCGCCCGGTGCGGCCTGCCACCAGCCGAAGACCGGCGGCTGTTCCCCGAACGTGTCGAGGCCGGATCCGGCGAGCCGGTGGGCGACGGTGAGCAGGACGGTGTTCTCGGCCGGGTGGGCCGCCAGGAAGTCGCCCGCGTGGCGGCGGAAGTCGTCGAGCGAGGTGCTGAGCGTCCAGGTCATGACCCATCCTCACCCCGCTCGACGCCCGCGCGCCAACGGTTATTCGCCTACGACCGCAACGGCGCCGAGCCGTTCGCCGAGCACCGCCGGATCGGTGGTGGGCACCTCGCAGGCGAAGTGCCGGCAGACGTACGCCGCGGGCGCCCCGCCGACCAGCGGGCGGTCGGCCAGCAGCGGCACCTCGGTCTCCCCCGGCGCACCCACCGCCACCACCGCCCCGGGAGCGGTCCCGAGCAGGGCGGCCCGGCGCAGCGCCGCGGTGGCCGGGTGGTCGGCCGGGCCGACGACGGCGACCTCGCGCGGCCCGTCGAGCAGGGCCTCGGCGACGGCGAGGCCCCAGCCGATGAACCGGGGGGCCCGGCCGGCCAGGGCGCCGACGATGCCGAGGGCGCGTTCGGCGGCGGTGCGGTGCCGCTCGGAGCCGGTGTACGCGGCGTAGCCGAGGAGGGCCCCGGCGGCGGCGGTCCAGCCGGAGGGGGTGGCGTTGTCGGTCGGGTCCTGGGGGCGGCGGATGAGCTCCTCGGCGTCGTCGGCGGTGTCGTAGAGGGCGCCGGAGGCCTCGTCGGTGAAGTGCTTGAGCACGGTGTCGAGCAGGCCGCCCGCCAGCTGGAGCCATTCCGCCTCGCCGGTGACGGAGTAGAGGGCGAGGAAGCCCTCGGCGGTGTCGGCGTAGTCCTCCAGGACGCCGGCGTTGGTGCCTGGGCGGCCGTCCCGGGAGGTGCGCAGCAGCCGGCCGTCGGGGGTGAGGTGGACGGCGAGCAGCAGGTCGGCGGCGCGTTCGGCGGCCTCGACGAGGTCGGGGCGCTCCAGCAGGGCGCCGGTCTCGGCGAGGGCGGCGATGGCGAGGCCGTTCCACGCGGCGACCACCTTGTCGTCGCGGGCGGGTGCGGGCCGGGCCGCCCGGGCCTGGAGCATCCGCTGCCGGATCTCCTCGTACTCGGCGAAGTCCGCCGGGTCGGTGAGGAGTTGGAGCACGGAGGTGCCGTGCTCGAAGGTGCCTTCGGCGGTGACGGTGAACAGCCGGGCGGCGGTGGCCGCGTCGGCGGGGCCGAGCAGGTCCACCAACTGGCCGGGCTCCCACACGTAGTAGGCGCCCTCGGCGGAGGCGCCGGTCTCCTCGTCGAGGCTGTCGGCGTCCAGGGCGGACGCGAACGCGCCTTCGGGCGTGCGGAGTTCGCGCAGCAGGAAGTCGGCCGTGGACAGCGCGACCCGGCGGGCGAGCGCGGAGCCGGTGGCCCGCCACAGGTGCAGGTAGGCGCGCAGCAGCAGGGTGTTGTCGTACAGCATCTTCTCGAAGTGCGGCACCACCCAGCCGGCGTCCACGGCGTAGCGGGCGAAGCCGCCGCCGAGCTGGTCGTGGATGCCGCCGCGGGCCATCGCCTCGGCGGTGCGGGCGGCCATCTCCAGGGCGGCTTCGGAGCCGGTCCGGGCGTGGTGGCGGAGCAGGAACTCGATCACCATGGCCGGGGGGAACTTGGGGGCGCCACCGAAGCCACCGCGGGCCTGGTCGAACTCCCGGCCGAGGGTGACCAGCGCCTGGTGCAAATCGGCTTCGGCGGGCGGGTGGTGAGCGCCGGCCGAGTAGACGGCGGCGCGCTCGGCGAGGTCGGCCCGGATCCGCGCGGCAACCTCGCCGACCTCCTCCCGCCGGTCCCGCCAGGCCGCGTCCACGCCCTCCAGCACCTGCCGGAAGGACGGCATCCCGTGCCGCGGGGCGGGCGGGAAGTAGGTGCCGAAGTAGAACGGCTCCTTGCCGGGCGTGAGGAAGACCGTCATCGGCCACCCGCCCTGCCCGGTCGCCGCCTGCACGGCCTCCATGTACACCGCGTCGACGTCCGGCCGCTCCTCCCGGTCCACCTTGACCGCGACGAACCGCTCGTTCAGGTACCCGGCGAGCTCCGCGTCCTCGAAGCTCTCGTGCGCCATCACGTGGCACCAGTGACAAGCCGCGTACCCGACGCTCAGCAGCACCGGCACCCCACGCCGCTCGGCCTCCGCGAAGGCCTCCGGCCCCCAGGGCCACCAGTCGACCGGGTTGTCGGCGTGCTGCAGCAGGTACGGCGAGGTCGCGTCCGCGAGACGGTTCGGCATGCCGCCCATCCTCCCGCATGACGGGCCCCGCAGGCGTCAGGCCGCCCCGCCGGGCCGGCTTCCCCAGGGCCGGGCCGGCTTCCCCGCGGCCGGTCGGGCGGGCGCCGCGCCCCCGCCCGGGGCCCCACGGCCGCGGGCGGGAGGGGCTACTCCTTGGGGGCTTCCGGCTCCTCCGTGAAGTCGACCTTCTTGAACTGCCGGTTCATGGACTTGGCCAGGAACCACGTCGCCACGGCGAGGGCGGCGAAGACGACGAAGCCGAGGAGACCGGGGGTGACCTTGGCGTCGTCGACGGCGAGGTCAGCGGCGAGGTGGACGAGGTTCACGGGGGCGCTCATATCTCTATGGTGGCCCGGCTCACGCCGAGCCGGGCCGTCGGGGGTGGGTCAGTCGCGCGTGTCGGCGGCCTCGGCCGCCAGGCTGGGGGTGCGCAGTCCGGCGAACAGGTCGTCCTCCGGGAGGTCCACGTCGATCAGGGTACGGGCGAGCTCGTAGTCCTCGGTGGGCCAGACCTCGCGCTGGACGTCGAGCGGGACGCGGAACCACGGGCCGTCCGGGTCGATCTGGGTGGCGTGGGCGATCAGCGCGCGGTCACGGGTCTCGAACCAGTCGTCGCAGCGCACCCGGGTGGTGATCTCGCGCTCCTGGCGGCCGCTCTTCTCCCAGCCCGCGATCCACTCGCCGTACGGGGAGTCGTGCCCGTGCTCGGTGAGGTACTGGTGCAGGGCGCGGATGCGGCCCATCGGGAAGCCGTGGTTGTAGTAGAGCTTGAGCGGCTGCCAGGGCTCGCCGGCCTCGGGGTAGGCGTCCGGGTCGCCGGCGGCGTCGAAGGCCAACATGGTGATCTTGTGGGTCATGATGTGGTCCGGGTGCGGGTAGCCGCCGTTCTCGTCGTAGGTCGTGATGACCTGCGGCTTGAACTCGCGGATCAGCCGGACCAGCGGCTCGGCCGCCTCCTTGACGTCCTGCAGGGCGAAGCAGCCCTCGGGCAGCGGGGGCAGCGGGTCGCCCTCCGGCAGACCGGAGTCCACGAAGCCCAGCCAGGCCTGCTTGACGCCGAGGATCGCCCGCGCCTCGTCCATCTCCTTGCGGCGCACCTCGTGGATGTTCTCCTCGATGTACGGGTCCCCCTGCAGCTTGGGGTTGAGGACCGACCCGCGCTCGCCCCCCGTGCAGGTGGCCACGAGCACGTCCACACCGTGCTCGACGTACATGGCCATGGTGGCCGCGCCCTTGCTGGACTCGTCGTCCGGGTGGGCGTGCACCGCCATCAGTCGCAACTGCTCAGTCAACGCCTTGCGTTCCTTCCACATTGTCGGGCGTTCCGCGAAGTCCGGTCTGCCCACCGTACGAACCGCTCACTTCGGGACCGCGTCGCCGCAAGGCCGGCCTGCGCCGGTCTCCGGCGCGGCCGAGCCCCGCCCCCGCCGGACCGGCCGCGGGCGTGCCCCTCCTATAGTGACGGACTGGAGGTCCGTCGCATTCCCCGCACCACCCGCGCGGTCCCTCCCGAGGAGAGGACGGAGTCCGATGACTGCACAGAGCACCGCGACGCAGCTGCCCGAGGGGCGCTACGGCCGGAGGGGCGACGGCGAGTCGGACCGTCGGCTCAAGGTGGTCGGCGCGGTCTGCGGCGTGCTCGGCCTGGGGCTGATCGCCTGGCTGGGCGGCTCCTACCTGCTGCGCGAGTCGAAGATCAACGGCTCGGTGCCGACCTTCCAGGTGCTCTCCGACTCCGAGGTGCAGCTGCACCTCACCGTGCGCAAGAGCGACGGTACGGCCGGCACCTGCACGGTCCGTTCGCAGGGCGACGACCACGCGGTGGTCGGGGTGGCCGACTTCCCGGTCCCCGCGGCCGGGTCCAGCTACGAGGCCACCGTCACCCTGCGCACCACCGCCCGCGGCACCACCGCCGAGCTGCTCGGCTGCACCCCGGCGAAGTAGGCGCGGTAACGGCGGCGCCCCCAGGGACACCCGGCGGAGCGGGCCCGGAGCGCCCCCGAGGCATATTCGCCCACCGGAACGGGCATCCGTAGGAAGTCCCGCAGCCGGTTGCCGTACACCATGGCGCAATGCCGCCGTCAACGCCGCGACAACGGCCCTCCCGCTTGTCGGCAGGACTTGTTAGGCTCGTGGTTTCGCCCCTTCCGCACCGGATGGTACGGGAGCGGGCGTTGCTTTGTAGTTACGACCAATATCATCGTCGACCCTGCTGACGACTCACACCCTCAGCTCAGCCCCAGCACCTACGAGGAGCACCCGTGACCCAGACCAGCGAGAACGTGACCTGGCTCACTCAGGCCGGCTACGACCAGCTCAAGGCAGAGCTGGATCACCTGACCGGGCCCTGGCGCATCGAGATCGCCCAGAAGATCGAGGCGGCGCGCGAGGAGGGGGACCTCAAGGAGAACGCCGGCTACCACGCGGCCAAGGAGGAGCAGGGCAAGTACGAGCTGCGCATCCGCCAGCTGACCCAGCTGCTGGAGCGCGCCAAGGTCGGCGAGGCCCCGGCCGACTCCGGTGTGGTGGCCCCGGGCATGGTCGTCACGGTCGCGTTCGACGGTGACGAGGACGACCTGATGGAGTTCCTGCTGGCCTCGCGCGAGGTCGCGGGCTCCGACAACATCGACGTCTACTCGCCGCAGTCGCCGCTGGGCCGCGCGATCGACGGCAAGAAGATCGGCGACGAGGCCACCTACGAGCTGCCGAACGGCAAGCCCGCCATGGTGAAGATCGTCAAGGTCGTGCCGCACGCCGGCTGACCCGGCCCCGAGCAGCACCGCCGAGGGCGGTTGCGGAGTCCGTAGGGGACTCCGCAACCGCCCTCACCCGTCTCCGGCCGACGGAAGCGAAAAGCCCGGGGCCGGGACCGGAACCAGGACCGGAAGCGCCGCCGCTCAGCCCGCCGCCGAGCGGTACTTGCGCACCGACAGCCACGAGAACACCGCCGTGATCACCAGCGACCAGAGCACCGACACCAGCGCCGCGTGCTGCATCGGCCAGGCGCTGTCCACCGGCCCGACCTGGTTGCCGAAGAGGTCCCGGCAGGCCTGCACGGTCGCGCTGAACGGGTTCCAGTAGGCGACGCCCTGCAGCCACCCCGGCATCGAGCTGACCGGCACGAAGGCGTTGGAGATGAAGGTCAGCGGGAACAGCCAGATCAGCCCGGCCGAGGTGGCCGCCTCGGGGCTGCGCACCGAGAGACCGATCAGCGCGCCGATCCAGGAGAAGGCGTAGCCGAGCAGGAGCAGCAGCCCGAAGGCGCCGAGCGCCTTGAGCAGCCCGTCGTGGATCCGCCAGCCGACCAGCAGCGCGACCAGCGCCAGCACGACCAGCGTGAAGGCGGTCTGGCACAGGTCGGCGAGGGTGCGGCCGACCAGCACCGCGGAGCGGGCCATCGGCAGCGAGCGGAAGCGGTCCACCAGGCCCTTGGTCATGTCCTCCGCGATGCCGGCCGAGGCGCCGGCGACGGCGAAGGTGACGGTCTGGGCGAAGATGCCGGCCATCAGGAACTGGATGTACGTGTGGGAGCTGGAACTCGCCCCGGGGATCTTGATCGCCCCGCCCATGACGTACGAGAACAGCAGGACGAACATGACCGGCTGCATGAGCCCGAACACCACGATCTCGGGGATCCGGGACATCCTGCGCAGGTTGCGCTTGGCGACCACCCAGGAGTCGTGCAGGGTCGCGGACAGGCCCCGGCGGGGCGTCGGCATGGCCGCGCCGATGGCGTGCTCGGTGGCGGTGCTCATCTCAGCGCTCCGTTCCGGCCGCGACGGCCTGCTGCTGGTCGGGCCCCTGGCCCCCGCCCTCGGCGCCGTCGGCGCCGTCCCCGCCGTCACCCGAGGAGCCGCGGCCGCGACCGCCCCGACCGCGGCCCTTGGCAGCACCGCCGTCCTCCTCGACAGACTCGGCGACGTGGCCGGTGAGGGTGAGGAAGACGTCGTCCAGGGTCGGACGGCGCAGGCCGATGTCGTCGATCTCGATGCCCCGGCCGTCCAGTTCGCGGATCACGTCGGCGAGCACCCGGGCGCCGCCGCTGACCGGCACGGTGATCCTCCGGGTGTTCTTCTCCACCGCGGGCTCGCCCAGCGCGTACCCGGACAGGGCCGCGACCGCGTCCGTGACCAGGCCCGGGTCGTGCACCACGACCTCGATCCGCTCGCCGCCGATCTGCGCCTTGAGCTGGTCGGCGGTGCCCCGGGCGATCACCCGGCCGTGGTCGACCACGGCGATGTCGTGGGCGAGCCGGTCGGCCTCCTCCAGGTACTGAGTGGTGAGCAGCAGCGTGGTGCCCTGCTCGACCAGGGTCTCGATGACCTCCCAGAGCGCGAGCCGGTTGCGCGGGTCGAGCCCGGTGGTCGGCTCGTCCAGGAACATCACCGGCGGCCGGACGACCAGCGCGGCGGCGAGGTCGAGGCGGCGGCGCATGCCTCCGGAGTACGTCTTGGCGGTGCGGTCCTTGGCCTCGGTGAGGTTGAACCACTCCAGCAGCTCCAGCGCGCGGGCCTTCGCGCTGCGGGTGCTCATCTGGTAGAGCTCGCCGACCATGGTGAGGTTCTCGAAGCCGGTCAGGTATTCGTCGACCGCCGCGTACTGGCCGGACAGTCCGATCAGGCTGCGGACCTCGTTGGGGTGCTTGAGGACGTCGACCCCGGCCACCACCGCGCGGCCGGAGTCGGGACGGAGCAGGGTGGTGAGGACGCGCACGGTGGTGGTCTTCCCGGCGCCGTTCGGGCCGAGCAGCCCGAGCACCGTGCCCTCGGGGACGTCGAGGCTGACGCCGTCCAGGGCTCGTACGTCGCCGAAGGTCTTCACCAGGTTCTCGGCTTGGATGGCTGGCGCCATGGCCTGCCTCATCTCCTCGGACGAATGGAGCGATCTGTCCCACTTTGCCCCCCGTTCGGGCGCATGGGCGACTCGGTTCTCGGCCACCGACACAGAACGCGATGTATCGTGATCCTGGCAACTCGCGATACATCGCGTCAAGTGATTTCGAGGAACCGCCCGCAGGGGCTCAGTCGGAGACCACGTACCCCGCGTCCCGCAGCTCCCCCACCACCAGCGCGCAGTGCTCCGGCCCCTTGGTCTCCAGGTGCAGGTCCACCTCGACCTCGGTGAGCCCCAGCCGCGGGTCGATCCGCACGTGCGCGACGTCCAGCACATTGGCGTCCGCCCTGGTCAGCACCCCCAGCAGGTCCGCCAGCGAGCCCGGCTTGTCCGCCAGCCGCACCCGCAGCGACAGGTAGCGCCCGGCCGCCGCCAGCCCGTGCCGCAGCACCCGCTGCATCAGCTGCGGGTCGATGTTGCCGCCGGAGAGCACCGCCACCACCGGGCCCTCGAACGAGTCCGGCTGTTCCAGCAGCGCCGCGATCGGGGCCGCCCCGGCCGGTTCGACCACCAGTTTGAGCCGCTCCAGACTGAGCAGCAGGGCCCGGGACAGCGCGTCCTCGGAGACCGTGCGGATGCCGTCCGCCAGCGTGTTGACCACCTCGAACGGGATGTCCCCGGGGCGCCCGACCATGATCCCGTCGGCCATCGTGGCGAAGTGCTCCAGCGAGACCGGCCGCCCGGCCGCCAGCGAGGGCGGGTACGCGGCCGCGGCCGCCGCCTGCACCCCGACCACCCGGACGTCCGGCCGCAGCGGCTTGACCGCCGCCGCGATCCCGGCCAGCAGCCCGCCGCCGCCCACCCCGACCAGGACGGTGCGCACCTCGGGGCACTGCTCCAGGATCTCCAGGCCGACGGTCGCCTGGCCGGTGACCACGTCCCAATGGTCGAAGGGGTGGATGAACACCGCGCCGGTCGCCTCCGAGTACCGCTGCGCGGCCTGCAGCGCCTCGTCCACGGTGGCGCCGTGCAGCCGGACCTCGGCGCCGTACTCCCGGGTGGCGGCGACCTTCGGCAGCGGCGCCGCGACCGGCATGAACACGGTCGAGCGCACCCCCAGCAGCGAGGCCGCCAGGGCCACCCCCTGGGCGTGGTTCCCGGCGCTCGCCGCGACCACCCCGCCGGCCCGCTGCACCGGCGAGAGCCCCGCGATCCGCACGTACGCCCCGCGCAGCTTGAAGGAGCCGGTGCGCTGGAGGTTCTCGCACTTGAGGTGGACCGGCGCGCCGATCAGCCCGGACAGGTGCCGGCTCCCCTCCATCGGGGTCACCCGGGCGACCCCGGCGAGCATCTTCTGGGCACCGCGGACGTCGTCGAGGGTGATCGGCCAGTTGTGCATGAGCCCAGCGTAGGTCCGCTGCCGCGGCCAACCCGGGACGTCGGGCCTGTTCCCGGGCCCGCTCCGCCCGCGTACGCTGCTGCTTCTGAGCTTCTCTCACCGCATGACGATCGTGAGCCGCGATGACGACGACCTCGCCCCAGGCCACCGACCGAACCGAGCCCGTGCACACCCAACTCCAGTACCAGCTGGCGGTGTTCGCCCGCCGGATGGAACAGGTCCGAACCTCCGGCGGCGGCCTGGCCGCGCTGGACCGGGCCGCCTATCTGCTGCTCGACCGCCTGGAGCGGCACGGGCCGGCCAACGTCAAGGCGCTGGCCGACGCGCTCGGCGTGGACTCCTCCACGGTGACCCGCCAGGTCGCCCCGCTGGTCGCGGCCGGGCTGGTCGGCCGGGTGCAGGACCCGGCCGACCGCCGCGCGGTGCGGCTCGCACTGACCGCCTGCGGCACCGGTCGGCTCGCCGAGGTCCGGGACGGCCGGGCCGAGTTGACCCGCCGCCTGACGGCCGACTGGCCGCCCGAGGAGCAACAGGCGTTCTGCGCCCTGCTGGCCCGCTTCAATCTCGCGATGGAGTCGTACACGGCGGACCAGCAGGGCCAGTGACTCCCTTAGCCCAGCGCCTGGGTGAGGTCGGCCAGCAGGTCGTCGATCGACTCGATGCCGACCGAGACGCGCACCAGGTCGGCCGGCACCTCCAGCGGCGAACCGGCCGCCGAGGCGTGGGTCATCCGGCCCGGGTGCTCGATCAGCGACTCCACGCCGCCCAGCGACTCGCCCAGGGTGAACAGCCGCGCGCGGTTGCAGACCTCGACGGCCGCCTCCTCGCCGCCGGCGACCCGGAACGACACCATGCCGCCGAAGGCCTTCATCTGCTTGGCGGCGATGTCGTGGCCGGGGTGCTCGGGCAGGCCCGGGTAGAGCACCTGGCTGACCTTGGGGTGGCCCGCCAGCAGCTCGGCGACCTTCTCCGCGTTGGAGCTGTGCCGGTCCATCCGGACGCCCAGGGTCTTGATGCCGCGCAGCACCAGCCAGGCGTCGAACGGCCCGGAGACGGCGCCCATCGCGTTCTGGTGGTACGCGACCTCCTCGCCGAGGCCCTCTTCGGCGAGCACCAGCGCACCGCCGACCACGTCCGAGTGGCCGCCCATGTACTTGGTGGTGGAGTGCACGACGGCGTCCGCGCCGAGCGCGATCGGCTGCTGCAGGTACGGGCTGGCGAAGGTGTTGTCGACCACCAGCAGCGCCCCGGCACCGTGCGCGACCTCGGCCAGCCCGGCCAGGTCGGTGATGCCGAGCAGCGGGTTGGACGGGGTCTCGACCCACACCGCGCGGGTGTTGGGGCGCAGCGCGGCGCGGACGTCGTCCAGCTTCTGGGTGTTGGCGACGGAGAACTCGACGCCCCAGCGGGTCAGCACCTTGGCGAACAGCCGGAAGGTGCCGCCGTAGGCGTCGTTGGGGATCACGATGTGGTCGCCCGGCTTGAGGATGGTGCGCAGCAGGGTGTCCTCGGCCGCCAGGCCGGAGGCGAAGGCGAGGCCGCGGGCGCCGCCTTCGAGGGCCGCGAGGCACTCCTCCAGCGCGGTGCGGGTGGGGTTGGCGCTGCGGCTGTACTCGTAGCCGCCCCGCAGGCCGCCCACCCCGTCCTGCTTGTAGGTGGACACCTGGTAGATCGGCGTGACGACGGCCCCGGTCTGGGGGTCTGCTTCCTGACCCGCGTGGATGGCGAGGGTCTCGAAGCCCTGGGGAAGCTGGTGCTCGGTCATGGCTCCGAGCCTAACGGCCGTACCGCCGTGCGCCCGCCGGAATGCCCGGACCTCCCGGACCGGATCCCCCGAGTCCGCCGGGCCGGATCCCCGGAGCCGGCCGGGCCGGAATCCGCGGGCCGTCCGGTGCGTTGAATCCTGGGCAACCCTCCCTACCCCGATGGAGCAGGCCGTGCTGTTCAACCGCCACAAGACCTCGCTCGTCCCCGCCGACCAGGCGCTGCCCGGCCGCCCGGCCCCGGCCTTCGCCCTGACCGAGCCGCACACCGTCCTCGGCCACCCGCTGACCGGCCCGTACCCGGAGGGGCTGGAGGTGGCCGACTTCGGGCTGGGCTGCTTCTGGGGCGCCGAGCGCACGTTCTGGCGGCTGCCCGGCGTCTGGACGACGCTGGTCGGCTACCAGGGCGGCTACACGCCGAACCCGACGTACGAGGAGGTGTGCAGCGGGCTGACCGGGCACACCGAGGCGGTCCGGGTGGTGTTCGACCCCGCGGTGGTGTCCTACGAGCGGCTGTTGAAGGCCTTCTGGGAGGCCCACGACCCGACCCAGGGCAACCGCCAGGGCAACGACGTGGGCACCCAGTACCGCTCCGCGCTGTACACCCACTCCCCCGCCCAGGCCGCCGCCGCGGTCGCCACCCGGGATGCCTTCCAGCCCGCCCTGACCGCGCTCGGTCACGGCCCGATCACCACCGAGATCGCCGAGGCCGGCCCGTTCTACCCGGCCGAGCCGTACCACCAGCAGTACCTGTCGGACGCCAAGAACCCCAACGGCTACTGCGGGCTCGGCGGCACCGGCGCCTCCTGCCCGATCGGGGTGGCCCGCACCCAGGGCTGACCGCCCGCCGCCGGACCGCCCCACCCCCCGGGCGGTCCGGGCGCCCGCTATCCGAGGTGACCGTTGCCGGGGGCGGGCGCAGACTGAAAGGGCCAGCAAGGGCGGCCCGGCCACCTGCCGGCGGCCGGGCCGTTCCTCGTGAGAGGAGTGCGTCATGTCCGGTCTGGTCCGCATGAGTTTCGATGCTCCCGAGGAGGTCCGCCCGTTCGAGGACGGCTCGGGGGAGCTGCGGCTGGTCAATCTGGACGCCGGCCCGGTCGGCCGGGCCGTGTTCCAGCCGGGGTGGCAGTGGTCCAAGCACGTGAAGCCGATCGCGGGGACGGACAGCTGCCAGGCGGCACACCTGGGGTACGTGGTCTCCGGCCGGATGCGGATCGTCATGGACGACGGCGAGCAGGCCGACTACGGCCCGGGCGACTTCATGATCTGCCCGCCCGGCCACGACGCCTGGATCCTGGGCGACGAGCCGTGCGTGGTCGTGGACTGGCAGGGCTTCACGGACTACGCGAAGCGGTGAGCGCGACCGCCCGCCGCCTCGTACGGGCCGAGGGGCGGGCGTAAACGGCGGGGGCGTAAACGGCGGGGCGGGAGCGGGTCAGACCGCGCTGCCGGCCTTCCACTCGGCCCAGCTCAGGTTCCAGCCGTTCAGGCCGTTGTCCGGGGCGACCGTCTTGTCCCCCGAGTTCCGGACCTCGACGACGTCGCCGACCATCGAGGACTTGTAGAACTTGTAGCCGTCCGTGCTGCTGTCCTGGGCGCCCTTGGCGTCCTGGAGGCCGACGCAGCCGTGGCTGGTGTTCTGCCCGCCGAAGATCGACGGCGAGGACCAGTAGTTGCCGTGGATGAAGGTGCCCGAGGTGGTGAGGCGCTGGGCGTGCGGCACGTCGGCGATGTCGTACTCGCTGCCCAGGTTGACGGTCTGCGAGTTCATCCGGGTCTGGGTGAACTGCTCGGAGATCACCATCTTGCCGCCCCAGGTGGTGTGCTCGGAGGAGCCGCCGGAGATCTTGTAGACGGCGCTGACCTGGCCGTCCGTGGTGACGGTGAGCTTCTTGGTGGCGAGGTCGGCGACGCTGGTCTGGGCCCGGCCGATGGTGAAGGCGACGTCCTTGGACTGGGTACCGTAGACGCCCTTCGCGCCCTCGACGTCCTTGAGCCGGAGCTTGAGGGTGACCTTGGTGCCCTTGGCCCAGTACTCCTGCGGCCGGAAGTCGAGGCGGGTGCTGGAGAACCAGTGCCCGACGATCTCGACGCCCGGCTCCGCTATCACGGTGATCGCCGACTGGACGGCCTTCTTGTCCGTGATCGGCTTGCTGAAGTTGATCGAGACCGGCATGCCGACGCCGACCGTCGAGCCGTCCTCCGGGGTGAAGTAGCCGACGAAGGTGTTGGCCGGGGTCGCCGTGGTGAAGCTGGCGTTGGCGTCCGCCTCCAGCTTGTCCTTGTCGACGCCGCTGGCGGTCACGGAGTACTTGGTACCGCTGGCCGGGGCCGCGGCCGAGGTCCAGCTGGTGTTGTCGCTGGAGAGCTGGCCGGCCAGCTCCTTGCCGGTGGAGTCCGTGACCTTGACGTTGCTCAGGGTGCCGTTGGCGATGGTGACCTTGACCGGCTCGCTGAAACTGGCGCCGGTGGTGCCGTCCGCGGGGGTGACGGTGATCACGGCCGTCGAGGTCTTCGGCGCGCTGCTGCCGCCGCCGGATCCCGGGGTGCCGCCGCCGTTGCCAGAGCCGCCGTTGCCGGAGCCGCCGCTGCCACCGCTGCCGCCACCGCTGTTGTCGTTGCAGGCCGCGAGCAGCAGGACCGGCGCACCGATCAGGCCTGCGAGCACCCCGCGTCGGCTCCAGCTGCCTCCGGCCACCCGCCCCTGACCGTCCCGTGCCGTCACGTCGCGTCTCCCTGCTGATCATCCCGGGCAATTACGGATACAGAAACGCAATCCGGCCGCTCACGGTTCCATCACCGAAGGGTAGGCGATCGTATGAGATGACCCAACTCCCGCTGTTCATGGACAAAACACCCGGTCCGCCGTTGGCGGACCGGGTGTTCACGGGTGGTCACGGCAGGAACGGCCGTTACTCGGCGGACTCCTCCACGGAGTACTCGTCCCACTCCTCGTTCTCGGGGTCGAACTCGGTCTGCGCCGACTCCCAGGTCGCCGAGGCGAGCTCCACGCCCGGGACGTCGCCGAGCAGCGCGACCGGGTCGATGAAGTGGGCGAGCGAACCCGACGGGTCCACCTCGATGGCGTCGACGGACTGGGCGCGCTCCTCGTCGTCGAGGTACTCGTCCTCGGCGACCTGCTGCAGGGCCGCGGCCTTGAGCGCGCCCTCGTCGGTGATCTCCGCGATGAGCTCGATCTTGAGCTTGACGTAGCGCGGCGCGTCGGTCGTTTCAGTGCTGGTCATGCCAGCGAGCGTACGGGAACGGCGGGCCCCCGGCGTGCACGGGAAGCCCGGGGTGCCCGGGGGAAGGACGGCAGCGGGGCGGCGGGAAGCCGGGGCGCGGGCGGGAGGCCCGGACACACGGAGGGGGCCGGTCCTTCGGAACAGGACCGGCCCCACCGTGCTCCGAACCGGCTCCCCCACCCGGGAGCCGCGGAGCCGCGCCGTGACGGCGCGGTGATCGTCCGTGGGAGCCGCCGCACCCTGTCGACCGGCCGGAGCCGGGCAGGGTCGGGACGACGGCGCCCCCACGGAGGGGCCCCTCCCTCCGAACTACGGTCGGGGAGGGCGGACACGGCGGCCGGGTCAGGACCGTCCGACGTGACCGGAGCCGACCGCGGCCGCCGGGGAGCCGCTCCCGGTGGACCACTGCCGTCTCGCTCGGCGTCTTGCCGTTGACCACCACGATGCCGGAGCCGTGTTAACCGCGTGCTGCGGGCAGGTGACGCCGGTGTACCACTTCGCGCGTGGACGAATCCTCCGAATCCGGCCGCGGGCGGGCGGGGTGAGCGGGCGTCAGTGCGCGCCACGGGTGGTCAGGAAGCCCAGCAGGTCCTGGCGGGTGACGATGCCCTGCGGCTTGCCCTCCACCAGCACGACCGCCGCGTCGGCCTTCTCCAGCACGGTCATCAGGTTGGTGACGGTCTCGCCCGAGCCGACCACCGGCAGCGGCTTGGACATCACCTTGTCCAGCGTGTCGGTCAGCTCGATCTCCTTGGCGAAGATGCCCTCCAGCAGCAGCTTCTCCACCACCGAGCCGATCACCTCGCCGGCCATGATGTCCGGGTGCCCGGCGCCCGGGGAGACCACCGGCATCTGCGAGACGCCGTACTCGCGCAGCACCCGGACCGCCTCGGCGACCGTCTCGTTGGGGTGCATGTGGACGAACTGCGGGACGCCGCCCTGCTCGATGCCCTCCTTGCGGACCAGCACCTCGCTGATGTGGGCCTCGTCGGTGGCCGAGGGCAGGAAGCCGTAGTCGGCCATCCAGTCGTCGTTGAAGATCTTCGACAGGTAGCCGCGGCCGCCGTCCGGCAGCAGCACCACGACGACGTCGTCCGGCCCGAGCTTCTTGGCGACCTCCAGCGCGGCCACCACGGCCATCCCGCAGGAGCCGCCGACCAGCAGGCCCTCCTCCTTGGCGAGGCGGCGGGTCATCTGGAACGAGTCCTTGTCGGAGACGGCGACGATCTCGTCCGCGACGCCGCGGTCGTAGGCGGTCGGCCAGAAGTCCTCACCGACGCCCTCGACCAGGTACGGACGGCCGGTGCCGCCCGAGTAGACCGAGCCCTCCGGGTCGGCGCCGATGACCTTGACCTTGCCGCCGGACGCCTCCTTGAGGTAGTTGCCGGTGCCGGAGATGGTGCCGCCGGTGCCGACGCCCGCCACGAAGTGGGTGATCTTCCCCTCGGTCTGCTCCCACAGCTCCGGGCCGGTGGAGTAGTAGTGCGAGGCCGGGTTGTCCGGGTTGGAGTACTGGTCCGGCTTCCAGGCGTTCGGGGTCTCGCGGACCAGGCGGTCGGAGACGTTGTAGTAGGAGTCCGGGTGCTCCGGGGCGACGGCGGTCGGGCAGACCACGACCTCGGCGCCGTACGCGCGCAGGGTGTTGATCTTGTCGGTGGACACCTTGTCCGGACAGACGAAGATGCACTTGTAGCCCTTCTGCTGGGCCACGATCGCCAGCCCGACGCCCGTGTTGCCGGAGGTCGGCTCCACGATCGTGCCGCCCGGCTTGAGGGCGCCCGAGGCCTCGGCGGCCTCGATCATGCGCATCGCGATGCGGTCCTTCACCGAGCCGCCGGGGTTGAAGTACTCGACCTTGGCCAGCACTGTCGCGGTGATGCCGTCGGTGACCTTGTTCAGCTTGACCAGCGGCGTGTTGCCGACCAGGTCGATGATCGAGTTGTGGTACCGCACGGGGGTCCTCCCGGTCTATGGGCATGCGAGTGCATTCGGTACTGCAAAGCCTAGGGCGTGCCACGCACCCCAGCCCTCCCTTCCCGCACTCCCCCCACCGCCGCCGCGCTCCCCCAATGGCCCACCCCGGCCCGCGCCCCGGTACTCCGGCCCTCCGCGCGGGTAAGAGCGCTGTGCAGGGATGGCCGTGTCCCCGGAGGGGACGGCACCAGGACGCGAAGGGGGCACCGGATGCCAGGGGCACAGGACTCGCGGGCCCGGGTGGCCCGTCGGATCGCCACCGCGGCGGCGTACGGCGGGGGCGGGCTCGGACTGCTCGGCGTGGGCCTGGTCGGCCTGCTGCTGACCGAGAGCAAACTCGCCGTCCAGGCCATCGGCGTCCTGGAGACCGTCCCGCCCAAGGCCGACGGCGTCTACGGCGAGGACTTCGCCGACCGCGGCGCACCGCCGCGGCCGCCGCTCGTGCTGGCCGTCCTGGGTGACTCCACCGGCGCCGGCCTGGGCGTGGCCCGCGGCCGCGAGACCCCGGGCGCGCTGCTGGCCTCCGGTCTGGCCTCGATCGCCGAGCGCCCGGTCCGGCTGGTCAACGTGGCCCGCTCCGGCGGCCGCTCGGCCGACCTCCCCGGCCAGCTGGAACGGGCCCTGCGGCACCGCCCGGACGTCGCCGTGATCATCGTCGGGGCCAACGACGTGACCCGGCACAGTCCGGCCCAGCTCGCCGTCCGCCAGCTCGGCGAGGCCGTCGCCGCGCTGCGCGCCAACGGCTGCGAGGTGGTGGTGGGCACCTGCCCGGACCTCGGGACGATCAAGCCGGTGCGCCCGCCGCTGCGCTGGGTGGCCCGGCGGCTGAGCCGCCAGCTGGCCGCCGCGCAGACCATCGCGGTGGTGGAGGCGGGCGGGCGCACCGTCTCGCTGGGCTCGCTGCTCGGCCCGGAGTTCGCCGGCCGCCCGGAGATGTTCGCCGCCGACCGCTACCACCCCTCGGCCCAGGGCTACGCCACCGCCGCGATGGCCGTGCTGCCCTCGGTCTGCGCCGCGCTGGGCCTGTGGCCGGAGGAGGAGCGCCCGAGCGCCGCCCGCCCCGGCGCGGCGGCTCTGCCGGGCGAGACGGTGCTGCCGGTCGCGGTGGCCGCCGCGGCCGCGGCCGGCCGGGCGGGCACCGAGGTCGCGGCCGTGGACCCGGAGGGCCCGGGCCGGCGCTGGGCACTGCTGCGCCACCGGCTGCGGGTCGGTCCGGACGCGGTCCGGGAGCCCGGCCCGGTGCCCGGGAACACGTCGGCCAGCTCACACACCGGGGCCGGTGACGACTGAGCTACCAAGCGGTAGCTTTCCTCCCGGACCGCCAGGTCCGCCGTCACCCAGCGAGGAGCCTGCAATGCCCGAAGCCGTCATCGTCAGCGCCGCCCGTTCGCCGATCGGCCGGGCCTTCAAGGGCTCCCTCAAGGACGTCCGCCCGGACGACCTGACCGCCCACATCATCCAGGCCGCCCTGGCCAAGGTCCCGCAGCTCGACCCGCGCGAGATCGACGACCTGATGCTCGGCTGCGGCCTCCCGGGCGGCGAGCAGGGCCACAACCTGGCCCGCATCGTGGCCGTGCAGATGGGCATGGACTACCTGCCCGGCGCCACCATCACCCGCTACTGCTCCTCCTCGCTGCAGACCACGCGGATGGCACTGCACGCGATCAAGGCCAGCGAGGGCGACGTCTTCATCTCGGCCGGCGTCGAGACCGTCTCGCGCAGCGTCAAGGGCACCTCGGACGGCATGCCCGGCACCACCAACCCGCTCTTCGACGAGGCCCAGGCCCGCACCGCCAAGCGCGCCGAGGAGGGCGGCGGCGAGTGGCACGACCCGCGCGAGGACGGCCTGCTGCCGGACGCCTACATCGCGATGGGCCAGACCGCGGAGAACCTGGCCGCGCTCAAGGGCATCACCCGCGCCGACCAGGACGAGTTCGGCGTCCGCTCGCAGAACCTCGCCGAGGCCGCCATCAAGGCCGGCTTCTGGGAGCGCGAGATCACCCCGGTCACCCTGCCGGACGGCACCGTGGTCAGCACCGACGACGGCCCGCGCGCCGGCGTCACCCTGGAGGGCGTCTCCGGCCTCAAGCCGGTCTTCCGCCCCGACGGCACCGTCACCGCCGGCAACTGCTGCCCGCTGAACGACGGCGCGGCCGCGCTGGTCATCATGTCCGACACCAAGGCCCGCGAGCTCGGCATCACCCCGCTCGCCCGGGTGGTCTCCACCGGCGTCAGCGCCCTCTCCCCCGAGATCATGGGCTACGGCCCGGTCGAGGCCTCCAAGCAGGCGCTCCGGCGGGCCGGCCTGACCATCGACGACATCGACCTGGTCGAGATCAACGAGGCCTTCGCCGCCCAGGTCATCCCGTCCTACCGCGACCTCGGCATCGACCTGGACAAGCTGAACGTCAACGGCGGCGCCATCGCCGTCGGCCACCCCTTCGGCATGACCGGCGCGCGGATCACCACCACGCTGATCAACTCCCTGCAGTGGCACGACAAGCAGTTCGGTCTGGAGACCATGTGCGTCGGCGGCGGCCAGGGCATGGCGATGGTCATCGAGCGCCTCAGCTGACGCTCCCCGCACGCTCCGAAGGGTCTGGACCACCCATTTGGAGTGACCGTGCGTAATTGAGGGCCGGATCACACCGAGAGGTCGATCCGGCCCTCTTCACGGTCGTTTCCGGCCCGGAGATCGACACTGCGGAGCGGATCAACTCCACTGCGTAGAACGGTGTTACCTAACAATTTGGGGACAAGAGCGAAAGTCCCGGACGAATTAGACATTCGCCACTGCGGTAACAGCCCCGGATGGGGCAGTGTGGACACGTAACCCCGTTCCGCTCCTCGCTAGGAGTACGTTCCGTGAGCGCCGTCTACACCATCCTGCTGCTGATCCTGATCACCGTGTCGACCGCCGTGCTGCTGCGCCTCCGGGGCATCTCCCGGCGGCTGGACGCACAGGCAGCGGCCCCGGCCGGGCCCGCGCCGGTGGACGAGGCCGCGATACGCCGGGCCGTCGCCGAGGCACTGGCCGCCGACCGCGAGCGGGAGATCACCGAGGCCCGGGCGTTCTGGGCCGAGCAGGAGGCCCGGGCGGCCGAGGACGCCCCGCTGTTCGACTCCCCGTTCCCCGGGGCGCCCTTCACCGAGGCGCTGGCCGGCACCGACGAGTGGCCGCTGTTCTTCCCCCGCCCCACCGGCCCGCAGGACGCCGCCGACAACGCCGGGACGATGGACCCGGAGTTCGGCGAGGCGCTGCGCTCCGCGCTGGAGGACCTGATCACCGAGGGCGGCACCGGCCCGGCCGAGCCGGGCACCGAGGGCGGCACCCCGCTGCGCCCCGGCCACCCGGTCGGCGAGACCGCCCCGGACGCCCGCGCCCGCCGCGAGGCCGACCTGCTGGCCACCGGTCTGGAGGCCGGGCTGCTGGACGCCGAGCCGCTCGTCGAGGAGGCCCCGGTCGCCGCACCCGACCCGCGCCGCCACCCCTCCCACCCCGACTTCGTGCCGAGCCAGGCGCCCTCCCGGGAGTGGACCGACACCCGGCTCGCCGCGCTCGCCGAGGAGGCCGTCGCCCTGACCGACGTCCGCCCGGGCCCGCTCGGCACCCTGGACGTGTACGCCTTCGCCGACGGCACCACGCTGTGCGTGGCCCCGGGCGACCGGGAGGCCGCCTACCGGCTGATCGACGCGGTCCGTGCCGGTGAGCACGTCCGGCTGCTCGGCGGCTCGCGCTTCTCCGGCTCCTACTCGCTGACCTTCTCCACCGACGAGGAGGCCGTCTACGTGCTCGCCGACCGGGTGGTCGCCAGCATCTGACCAGGCCTCAGCCACGCAGCAGGACCGAAGGCCGCCCGGGTCACGGGGTTACCGACCCGGGCGGCCTTCGGCGTGTCCGGCTCCGAGAAGGTGCCCGGGGAACCCGCTCCGGGCGTACTCAGGGAACCCGCTCCGGGAAAGCGCTCCGGGGGTCAGGCGCAGAGCCCGGCCGTCTCCCGCACCGCGGCCACCGCCCCGGCCAGCAGCTCGCCCACCGCCACCGGCCCGTCCGGCAGCGCCACCTCGGCCCCCTCGGGCAGCGCCGCGAGCGCGGCCGCCAGGTCGTGCCCGGCGACGGCCAGCTGGTCCCCCGCCGCGAAGGCCCCGGCGTCCGGGAACTCCCGCTCCGGCCCGCCCTCCGCGGCCAGCGCCAGCGCGGCCAGCCGCCGGGCCAGCGCCAGTACGGCCGCCGCCCGCGAGGCGTGCCCGGGCACGGCGCCCAGCAGCTTGCTCTGCGGCAGCGCGCGGAAACGATCCGCCAGTCCGTCGACGGCTACGACCAGGGGCTGTACGTCATGCATGCACAGGAGCCTAACCAAAACGCCGCCGGGCCCCGGAGCAGCGAGTGCTCCGGGGCCCGGCGGCAGTGCGAGGTGCTCCTAGTCGTCGCCGCGCAGAACGGCGATCAGGCGCAGCATCTCGAAGTAGATCCACACCAGCGAGAAGGTGAGCCCGAAGGCGGCCCGCCAGGACTCCTCCTGCTGCGCACCCCGGGCGATCGCCTGCTCGATCTCGGTGAAGTCCATCGTCAGGTAGAACGCGCCGAGGGCGACGCCGACCAGACCGACCACCAGGCCCAGCGGACCGGACCAGGTGCTCAGGCCCCCGCCGGCCATCGACGCGATCCAGTTGATCAGCAGCAGGACCGAGAAGCCCAGGCCGACCGCGTACCCGATCCGGGCGTACTTCGGGGAGACCCGGAGTCGGCCGCTCTTGTAGACGAAGAGCGTCGCACCGGAGACCGCCGCCGTGCCCAGCACCGCCTGAATCGCGATGCCTTCCATCAGGGTGTTGAGGTAATGCGAGATCGCGCCGAGGAAGAAGCCCTCGAATGCCGCGTAGACCAGCACCAGCGCGGGGCTGATCTTGTTACGGAACTGGATGACCAGACCGACGATCATGGCGACCAACGCGGCGCCCACTGCGGGGCCGAAGCTCCCGTACGGCAGCGTGAACCACGCCACCGCACCGCCCGCGAGCACGGTCAGCAGCGAGATCGCCGTGCGGGCGACCACGTCGTCGAGCGTCATCCGCTCGGTGGCCCCGGGGCCGGCCGACGGCCCGTTGTACATCTGGTAGAGCTGGTCGTCCGTCAGCGGGCCCTGCCCCTGCGGCTGGGCGTAGGGCGTGCCCGCGTACGGGTTGCCGTGCTGGCCCCCGGCCTGCGCGGTGCCACCGAACCCCGCGTAGCCGGGCTCGCGGGTGAAGGACCCCTCCCGCGAGAAGACCGGGTTGCTGCTTCTCATGTGCTCATTCCCTCCGTGGCGGCACTGCACCGCCCAGGCACCAGGGTAATGGCTTGGCAAAAATTCCGGGATACGCCGCAAGGAGGATCCGGTGAACGACTCCCGGCGGGGACGCCGGAGGCGCCCCCGCGGGTCGTTGCGGTGCCCGGAGCCGGACTCGAACCGGCACGGCCTCGCGGCCAAGCAGTTTTAAGCTGCCCGTGTCTGCGTTCCACCATCCGGGCGTCCTGCGAACCACCCCTGAGACTAGTCGCCCGGCTCACCCTTTCGCATGTTCCCAGCCCGGGAAGTTGTCATGTTTCCTTGCCATCTGACGAACAGTTCGGGATTCGGCCACGAAGCACGGTGATTCCGGCCACCGCACCGTCCTCAGGGTTCCCGTCATACCGCAGGAGGAGGGTCCGGCACCTCCGTACGCCCAGCGGCGGTCAGGCCAACCGTTCGGGGGAGCGACGCAAAACCATGATCACGTGGCGGAGCATGGAGGGACGAATCCGCGAGCCAGCAAGGAGCATCCCCGTGACCACGCCGACCGCAACCGCCGTCCGTACCGGCCGGGCGGCCGCCCGCGCCACCGGTCTGAACAAGGTCTACGGGGAGGGGGAGACCCGGGTCGTCGCCCTGGACAACGTCAGCGTCACCTTCCCCCAGGGCGAGTTCACCGCCATCATGGGCCCCTCCGGCTCCGGCAAGTCCACCCTCATGCACTGCATGGCCGGCCTGGACACCGTCTCCTCCGGCTCCACCACCATCGGCGACACCGAACTCGTCGGCCTCAAGGACAAGCAGCTCACCCAGCTGCGCCGCGACCACATCGGCTTCATCTTCCAGGCCTTCAACCTGCTGCCGACGCTGACCGCCCTGGAGAACATCACGCTGCCGATGGACATCGCCGGCCGCAAGGCCGACCAGGCCTGGCTCGACCGCGTCGTCGACACCGTCGGCCTCTCCGGCCGCCTCAGCCACCGCCCCTCCCAGCTCTCCGGCGGCCAGCAGCAGCGCGTCGCCTGCGCCCGGGCCCTCGCCGGAAAGCCCGACATCATCTTCGCCGACGAACCCACCGGCAACCTCGACTCCCGCTCCGGCGCCGAGATCCTCTCCTTCCTGCGCAACTCCGTGCGCGAACTCGGCCAGACCGTCGTCATGGTCACCCACGACCCCGTCGCCGCCTCCTACGCCGACCGCGTCGTCTTCCTCGCCGACGGCAAGATCGTCGACGAACTCCACACCCCCACCGCCGACACCGTCCTGGACCGCATGCGCCGCTTCGACGCCAAGGGCCGCACCAGCTGAGCCAGCGAGCCGACCGAAGCCCTCGAACCTCCCCAGGACACCTCATGTATCGCACCGCACTGCGCAACGTGCTGGCCCACAAGGGCCGACTGCTGATGACGGCGCTGGCCGTCATGCTCGGCACCGCCTTCGTCGCCGGCACCATGGTCTTCTCCGACACCTTCGGCAAGGCCCTGCGCGACAGCAACTCCAAGAGCTACTCGGACGTCGCCGTCCAGGTCGTGGACCGCGCGGCCGGCGCCGGCGCCTCGACCAGGCACAGGGGCGAGGCCGGCGCCGGCCTCACCGACGACATCGTCCAGCAGCTGGCCGGGCTGCCCGGCGCGGCGAGCGCGCGCGGCGTGGCCGGCGGCTTCACCGGGGTCGCCGACAAGCAGGGCAACCTGATAGGCCAGGTCTGGTCGGCCAAGGGCGCCAACTTCGCCCCCGGCCAGGACGGCCGGGACCCGCGCTACCCGATGACCGAGGGTCAGGGGCCGAAGAACGCCAAGGAGGTCGCCCTCGACCGCAGGACCGCCGAGAAGGCGGGCTACAAGGTCGGCGACACCGTCCGGGTGGCCGCCAACGGTCCGGTGATCGAGGCGAAGCTCACCGGCGTCTTCACCACCGACGACCCGGTGGTGAACACCGGCGGCACGCTCACCCTGTTCGACAAGGCCACCGCCCAGCAGACGCTGCTGGAGCCGGGCCGCTACAGCAGCGTCGTGCTCACCGCCAAGCCCGGCACCTCCCAGGAGGCGCTGCTCGCCGAGGTGGAGTCGAAGGTCCCGGCCGCCCAGAAGTTCGACGTCGAGACGGGCGCCAAGCTGCAGGCGGACGAGCAGGAGCAGATCACCAAGGGCACCGACAGCATGCGCACCATGCTGCTGGTCTTCGCCTTCATCTCGCTCTTCGTCGGCATCTTCATCATCGCCAACACCTTCACCATGCTGGTCGCCCAGCGCACCAAGGAGCTCGCGCTGCTGCGGGCGATCGGCGCCAGCCGCAAGCAGGTGACCCGCTCGGTGCTGATCGAGGCGCTGCTGATCGGTGCCGTCTCGGCGGCGGCCGGTCTGCTGGCCGGGATCGGGATCGGCGCCGGGATGCAGTCGCTGATCGGCTCGCTGGACGAGAACATGCCGAGCGGCGCGCTGGTGATCCAGCCGCTGACCGTCGTGGTGACCCTCGTGGTGGGCGTCCTGGTGACGGTCCTGTCCGCCCTGCTGCCGGCCGTACGGGCCGCCCGGATCGCGCCGGTGGCGGCGATGAGCAGTGGCGACCAGCCGACCAGTCAGAAGAGCCTGGTGGTCCGCAACACCATCGGTTCGGTGCTCGCCGGCGGCGGCCTGGCGCTGATCGCCTACGGCGCCTCCACCGGCGACGACAGCGGCCGGATGCCGGTCGGCGCGGGTGCCTTCCTGGCCCTGATCGGCGTGTTCGTGCTGCTTCCGCTGCTCTCCCGCCCGGTGGTCGCCCTGGTCGGTCCGCTGCTGCGGGGGCTGGGCGGCACTCCCGGCAAGCTCGCCCAGCAGAACGCGGTGCGCAACCCGCGCCGCACCGCGGCCACCGCCGCCGCGCTCACCATCGGACTGACCCTGGTCAGCGGTCTGACCGTGATCGGCACCTCGGTGGGGGACACCATCGACCGGGCCGTGACCAAGTCGATGAAGGCCGACTACATCGTCTCGACCGCCAACAACATGAGCCTGTCCGGGCAGGTGGCCGCCCAGATCGCCAAGGTGCCCGAGGTGGCGGCCTCCTCGCCGATGACCGACTCCGCCTGGAAGCTCGACGGCAGCTACAAGGACATCACCGGGCTGAACCCGGCCGTCCTGGACCAGATCGCCGACATCAGGCTGACCAGCGGTTCCGCCGCGGCCCTCGGCAAGGGCCAGCTGCTGGTGGACCAGGACGTCGCGACCAAGTTCCACGTCACCACCGGCTCGACGATGGAGGTGTCCTACCCGGACGACTCCACCGGCCGGCTCACCGTCGGCGGCGTGTACGAGAACGGCGGCGTGCTCGGCTCGGTCCTGCTGGCCGACAGCGAGGTCGCCAAGCACGACCCGAAGCCCGACATCCGCCAGGTCCTGGTCAAGGGCAAGGACGGCGCCACCGCCGGGCTCAAGCAGTCGATCAAGGACGCCACCGGCGCCAACCCGGTGATCGAGGTCAAGTCCAAGCAGGACGTCCGGGACGAGTTCAGCCAGGTCATCACCTTCGCGCTGAACCTGATGTACGGCCTGCTGGGCATGGCGGTCCTGATCGCCGTCCTGGGCGTGATCAACACGCTGGCCATGTCGGTCTTCGAGCGCAAGCGCGAGATCGGGATGCTGCGGGCGATCGGCCTGGACCGCAGCGGCATCAAGCGGATGGTCCGGCTGGAGTCGGTGGTGATCTCGCTCTTCGGCGCCGGGATCGGCCTGCTGCTCGGCTGCTTCATCGCGTGGGCGATCAACGGGACGCTCAAGTCCAGCCTGAGCGGGCTGACCACCGTCCTGCCGTACGGCCAGCTGGCGCTGTTCCTGGGCCTGGCCGGGCTGGTCGGCCTGGTGGCCGCGATCTGGCCGGCCCGCCGGGCCGCCAAGCTGGACATCCTGTCGAGCATCAAGACGGACTGACGCCCCGTCGGCCGGGTCCGCCCGCCGCCGCCCGCCCCCGGTCGCACCCGCGACCGGGGGCGGGCCCGCTCCTGCGCACAGCAGGAGCCGCCGCGGGCACAGCAAGAGCCCCTGCCGGAGGGTTCTCGGCAGGGGCTCCACTACTGCTGTACTCCGCCCGGTCGCACGGCCGGCTGAGCACCACGGAGGTCGTGGTCCGGCGACACTGCCGGGCGGAGGGCCTCCGACTCATACCCCGGCGCTCCCACACCGGGGTCCAGTCGCTTACTTGCTGGCGAGCTCCTTGTCGACGGCCGGCTCGGCGGCCTCGACGGGCTTGGTGGGCGGCGTGACCTCCTGGATCGGAAGCTGCGGGTTCTCCATCTGGGAGAGGCCGACCGCTTCGCGCTTGAGGAACATCGCGAGGGTCCAGTCGGTGAAGACGCGGACCTTGCGGTTGAAGGTCGGGACCATCGCGCCGTGGTACAGGCGGTGGAACCACCAGGCCGGACGGCCCTTGAGCTTGTACTTGCCGAAGAGGATCGCCACGCCCTTGTGCAGGCCGAGACCGGCGACCGCACCCAGGTTCTTGTGCTTGTACTCCTTCTGCGGGAAGCCCCGCATGCCGGAGATCACGTTGTCACCGAGGACGACGGCCTGGCGGCAGGCGTGCTGGGCGTTCGGCGGGCACCAGGCGCCCTCGCCGGCGGCGAGGTCCGGGACCTGGGCGTTGTCGCCGGCGGACCAGACGTAGTCGAAGCCCTGGACCTGGAGGGTCGGCGCCGTGTCGACGTGGCCGCGCGGGCCCAGCGGCAGGCCGAAGTTGGCCAGCACCGGGTTCGGCTTCACGCCGGCCGTCCACACGATGGTGGCGGCGTCCATCTCCAGGCCGTTCTTCAGCACGACGTGGCCGTCGACGCAGGAGTCCATCGAGGTCTCGATGTAGACCTCGATGTCGCGCTCCTCGAGCTTCTCCTTGGTCCACAGACCGAGGTCCGGGCCCATCTCGGGGAGGATGCGGTTGGCCGCCTCGACCACGACGAAGCGCATGTCGTCGCGGCTGACGGTCTTGTACAGCTTGGCCGCGTCGCGGGCCATGTCCTCGACCTCGGCGACCGTCTCGATGCCGGCGAAGCCGCCGCCGATGACGACGAAGGTCAGGGCCTTGCGGCGGACCTCCTCGTCCGAGGTGGACTCGGCCTTGTCGAGCTGGGCCATGACGTGGTTGCGGAGGCCGATGGCCTCCTCGACCGTCTTCATGCCGATGCCGTTCTCCGCCAGACCCGGGATCGGGAAGGTGCGGGAGACCGAGCCGGTCGCGACGACCAGGTACTCGAAGGGCAGCTCGTAGCTGTCGCCGGCCGCCGGCTGGATGGTCGCGACCTTGCGGGCGTGGTCGATGCCGGTGACGGACCCGGTCAGCACCTCCGCCTGCTTGAGGGTCTTGCGCAGCGGCGCGACGAGGTTGCGGGGCGCGACGTTGCCGCCGGCCGCCTCGGGGAGGAAGGGCAGGTACGTCATGTACGACCGCGGGTCGACGACCGTGACGGTCGCTTCGCCGTAACGCATCTTCTTGAGGATGCGCATCGCGGCATACAGGCCGACGTAACCACCGCCGACAATGAGGATGCGAGGACGCTCCGTGGTGCTCATATCCGAAAGTATCCAGCACCGTCCGGAGCAGCCTTCGTGAGCCCGGTCACAAGCTCATGGACACCCCGTGCTACACTCCGCGCCCACAAAAATCGGCCCGGCGCACCGGCTCACGACCCTCGACAGCCCCCCGTGAACGTGCGCCGGAGCACTACCCGGCTGAGCAGCAACGATCCGTACAGCGCCCGGGTTCCCGCTCGTGATTTCGATTTTCAAACCTCGGACGAGCCCTGACCTGCGATCCAAGGGGCCGTACGACCGGAGGGCCTTCGGTCTCACAATTCGGGCGTAGCGGGCCACGGGGTGCGACGAAAGGCTGGATCGCCATGTGAAGAAATTCACGAAGGTTCTCGCACGCACCCGGGCGTGCCCCGGCCCCGGCACCCCGAGAGGGGCGTCGGGGCCGGTGGGGTAAGGCCTGCGGGCGGTCAGGAGGCCGTACTCCAGGCGATGCCGTCCAGGATGTCGTGCTCGCTCACGACCACCTCGGCGGCGCCGGTGCGGTCCATGATCTCCAGCAGTTCCAGCGCGCCCGCCGCGATCACGTCCACCCGGCCCGGGTGCATCGACGGGATGGCCGCGCGCTCGGCGTGGGTGGCGGCCAGCAGCTCGCGGGCGATCTCGGCGACCCGCTCGCGGCTGATCCGGGAGTGGTGGATCCGCTCCGACTGGTACGCGGGCAGGTCCTGGGCGATCGCGGACACCGTGGTGACCGTCCCGGCCAGGCCCACCAGGGTGGCCGCACCGGTCAGCGGGACGACCTCCTCGGCCTTGTCCAGCTCGGCCCGCACGTGCGCCCGGGCCTCGGCGATCTGCTCCTCGGAGGGCAGTTCGGCGCCGCCGAAGTGCCGCTCGGTCAGCCGCACGCAGCCGATGTCCACCGAGCGCGCCGCCTGGACCTCCGCCCCGCCGAGCACGAACTCGGTGGAGCCGCCGCCCAGGTCGAAGACCAGGTAGGGGGCGGGGAACTGCCCGCCGGCCAGCTCCTTGGTGGCACCGACGAAGGACAGGTGCGCCTCCTCCTCGCCGCTCACCACCTCCGGCTCGACGCCCAGGATGTCGCGCACGCCCTTGACGTACTCGTCGCTGTTCTCGGCGTCCCGGGAGGCGCTGGTGGCGACGAAGCGGGTGCGCTCCGGGCCGACGCCGAAGCCCGCGATGACCTCCCGGTACTCCCGGCAGGCGGCGAAAGTGCGCTCCAGCGCGTCCGGGTGCAGCCGGCCGGTGCGGTCGACGCCCTGGCCCAGCCGGTTGATGATCATGCGGCGGTCGAGGTCGGTGATCTCGCCCGTCTCCGGGTCCAGGTCGGCGACCAGCAGCCGGATCGAGTTGGTGCCGCAGTCGATCGCGGCCACCCGGGTCGTGCTCACTCGGACTCCTGCTCCGCCGCCGCGTCCTGCGCCGCCGCGGCTTCCTGACCCGCCGTGGTCTCCTCGGCGGCGCGCTTCTTCGCCGCCCGCTCGGCGGCCTTCTGCTGCTTGGCCGCGATCACGGCCTCGTGGTCCTGCTCCTTGGCGCGGTTGCGGGCGACCCGCTCACCGGCGGCCTGGACCTCGGCCGGGGAGACGCACGGGCCCTTGGCCCACCAGTCCTCCAGCATGCCGATCGCCTCGTCGCCGAGCGGGTTGACGCCCTCTCCGGCCGCCAGCGAGTGGCCGACCAGCACGTGCAGGCACTTCACCCGGTCCGGCATGCCGCCGGCGCTCGGGAAGCCCTCCAGCACCTCGATCGCGTCGCGCCGGGCGATGTAGTCCTCGTGCGCCTTCTGGTAGGCGGCGGCCAGCTCCGGATCCTCGGCGAGCCGGGCCGTCTGGTCCTTCATCACGCCCTCCGCCTCCAGGGTGCCGATCAGCGAGGCGGCCTTGGGGCAGGTCAGGTAGTACAGCGTCGGGAACGGCGTGCCGTCCGGCAGCCGGGGGGCCGTCTCCACGACGTCGGGGTTGCCGCAGGGGCAGCGGTGCGCCACGCCGCGCAGGCCGCGCGGCACCCGGCCGAGCTGGGCGGCGATGGCCGCGACGTCGGCGTCGGAGACGGCGGGGTGGTTCTCAGTGGTCATGGGGGGTGGGGTCTCCAACGGAGGACGGGGGGAGCGGACGGGGTGCGGCGGGAGCCAGCGCGACGGTGTCGGCGGCGTCCACCGAGTCCCAGATGCTGGTGTACCAGGGCTTGGCGGCCTTCGCCGGGCCGGCGGCCGCGTCGGCGGCGGGAGCGGCCGAACCGGCCGGGGCGGAGGGCTGGGCGGCCGGACCGGCCGGGTCCACCGCGATGTACGGGGTCTCCCCCGGCACCGCGTAGTGCAGCCGGGCGCGGGCCTGCGCCTTGACGTACTCCGGGTCCTGCCAGCGCGCCTTGTCCCGGCGCAGCTGGTCGACCTGCTGGCGCGCGTGGTCGGCCTTCGCCCGCTGGGCGGAGATCTCGGCGCGCTGTGAGATGAACTGCCGCGTCGGGTAGGCGAGGATCGCCACCAGCGAGCAGAGCACCAGGACCAGGACGGTCGCCCGGCTCGTGAACCGAGGCCGGGCCGCCAAGCCCGGGATCCTCCAGCCAGCCATCTCCCGTATCCCCTCCTGGTCGCGACGGTGCCCCGCCGTCCACCCTACGGGGTGAGCGGCGGGGCACCGGTCAGGCGTGCGCTACCGGGGGCCTCGGGCCCCCGGCGGCCGGGCCGGACGTCGCCCGGCCCGGGCGTGCTCAGCCCTCGTGCTTGAACCGCGGGAAGGCGCCGCGGCCGGCGTACTCGGCGGCGTCGTCGAGGATCTCCTCGATGCGCAGCAGCTGGTTGTACTTGGCGACGCGCTCGGAGCGGGCCGGGGCACCGGTCTTGATCTGGCCGCAGTTGGTGGCGACGGCCAGGTCGGCGATGGTGACGTCCTCGGTCTCGCCGGAGCGGTGCGACATCATGCAGCGGTAGCCGTTGCGCTGGGCCAGCTCGACGGCGTCCAGGGTCTCGGTGAGCGAGCCGATCTGGTTCACCTTCACCAGCAGCGCGTTGGCGGTGCCGGTCTCGATGCCCTTGGCCAGGCGGGCCGGGTTGGTGACGAACAGGTCGTCGCCGACCAGCTGGACCTTGTCGCCCAGCTTGACGGTCATGGCCTTCCAGCCGTCCCAGTCCGACTCGTCCAGCGGGTCCTCGATGGAGACCAGCGGGTAGGAGGCGACCAGCTCGGCGTAGTACTCGATGAGCTCGGCGGAGGTCAGCGCCTTGCCCTCGAACTGGTAGGCGCCGTCCTCGTAGAACTCGGAGGCGGCGACGTCCAGGGCGAGCGCGATGTCGCGGCCGGGCACGTAGCCGGCCTTCTGGATGGCCTCGGTGATGAGGTCCAGGGCCTCGCGGTTGCTGTCCAGGTTCGGCGCGAAGCCGCCCTCGTCGCCGAGGCCGGTGGACAGGCCGCGCTCCTTCAGCACGCCCTTGAGGGTGTGGTAAACCTCGACGCCCCAGCGGACGGCCTCGGAGAAGGACTCCGCGCCGATCGGGGCGATCATGAACTCCTGGATGTCGACGTTGGAGTCCGCGTGCGAGCCGCCGTTGAGGATGTTCATCATCGGGACCGGCAGGACGTGCGCGTTCGGGCCGCCCAGGTAGCGGAACAGCGGCAGGTCGCTGGCCTCGGAGGCGGCGTGCGCGACGGCCAGCGAGACGCCCAGGATGGCGTTGGCGCCGAGCGAGGACTTGTCCGGGGTGGCGTCCAGGTCGAGCATGGCCTGGTCGATCAGGCGCTGCTCGGTGGCGTCGTAGCCGACCAGCTCGGGGCCGATCTGCTCGATGACGGCCAGGACGGCCTTCTCCACGCCCTTGCCGAAGTAGCGGTTCTTGTCGCCGTCGCGCAGTTCGAGCGCCTCGAAGGCGCCGGTCGAGGCACCCGACGGAACAGCGGCACGACCCGTGCTGCCGTCGTCGAGGCCGACCTCGACCTCGACCGTGGGGTTGCCGCGGGAGTCGAGGATTTCACGGGCTACGACGACATCGATGGACGGCACGAAGCATCTCCTTGCGGAAGCAGGGTCCGGCTGCGGGTGGTGCCGTCGGCCGGACGATTGCGGAGTCGTTACGACCAGAGCCTAACCGCCCGGGCTCCCGGGGCCACGTCGGCCTGGGCTGCGTCTCACCGTGTGGCCCGGCTACCCACCGGTAGTTCACCTGCTCGTCCCGGCGCGTCCCACCGGGGCGGGCGGACGCGGACGTAGGGGGCCGCCGGGCGCGGCCCCCTACCTGTCCAGCGTGTCGTCACCTGTCCAGCGTGTCGTCCGCCGTGGAAACGGTCCGGCTCAGCCCAGGTGCAGGACCTGGCCGGGCACGATCAGGTCCGGGTTGCCGCCGACCGTGCCGCGGTTGCCGTCGTACAGCGCCTGCCAGCCGCCGGACACGCCCTGGGCGGTGGCGATGCCCGACAGGGTGTCGCCGTCCCGGACGGTGTAGTCGTGGCCGGTCGTGGCGGCCGGGGCCTGGGCGGCCCGCGGGGCGGCGTGCTTGGGGGCGTACTGCTGCGCCGACGGGTCGGCGGGCTTCTCGGCCTGCTTCGGCGCGGCGTGCTTCGGCGCGTACTGCTGGACCGGCTTCGACTGGGCGGGCTTCGCGGCGGCCTTGGGGGCCTGCTGCTTGGGCGCCTGCTGCTGGGCCTGCTGCTTCTGCGGCTTGGCGTCCGAGGAGGTGTCCACCTCGGCCGGGGCACCGCCCTTGCTCAGGCCGGCCTTCTTGGAGCAGACCGGCCAGGCGCCGGGGCCCTGCGAGGCGAGGACCTTCTCGGCGACCGCGATCTGCTGCGCCTTGCTGGCCTGGTTGGCCTGCGCCGCGTACGCGGTGCCGCCGTACGCCTTCCAGGTGCTGGGGGTGAACTGGAGGCCGCCGGAGAAGCCGTTGCCGGTGTTGATGCTCCAGTTGCCGCCGCTCTCGCACTGGGCGACGGAGTCCCAGACGGAGGCCGGGGCGGCGGAGGCACCGGTGGCGGTGAGGAGCGGCAGTGCGAGTCCGACGCCGGCCACACCTGCGACGGCGATGGCCTTCTCGGCCTGGGTGCGACGACGATGACGGCCAGTTCCAACGAACAGCATGAAGGTCCCTCTCCGCACGCCTGCGAGGTGAGCTGTCGGGTTCGGACCGGGAGGTGGCCCGGCCGCCGTCTGCGGAATCGATTCCGCGCGGGCGGCTTCACCCCGAGCCGTGGAGGAACGGCAACAAACCTGGTTCCCCCGCCCCTGCCCAGGGTTCTGGTCGGTTTCCCGTGACGCGGCGGGCAGGATTCGGCGTCCCGCGCACGAGGTCCGCAGCTGCGAACTCCACGGAGACTAGACAGATCCTCAGACGAATCACAAGCTCATATCACCGACATCACACCAGAATTACGGCCCGTGTTCGATCGCCTACCAACGGCGGGTCTTTGTCCGGTTTGATGGGCGTTCATACCGTCGCTGGTGGCCGGTTCCGGATGCCTCGTCAGCGTGTCGCCGGCTCAGGAAGGCCGTGCGGCGACCTGAGCTCCGGACTGAATTCGACCGGAAGTTCGCGCAATCCACGCATGATCAGGCCACCCCGCCAGCGCAGATTCTCCGGGCTTTCGGCCAGGCGCAGATCGGGCAGCCGGGAAAGCAGCGTGGCCAGCGCGGACCGCCCCTCCAGCCGGGCCAGCGGGGCGCCGATGCAGTAGTGGATGCCGTGCCCGAACCCCAGGTGGGGGTTGTCGCTCCGGGCCAGGTCGAGGGTGTTCTCGTCGGAGAACCTGGCCGGATCGCGGTCCGCCGCCGCCAGCACCACCAGCACCGGATCCCCGACCGGGATCTCCACCCCGCCGATGGTCAGCGGACGGGTCGCGAACCGCCAGGTCGCCAGCTCCACCGGCCCGTCGTAGCGCAGGAGTTCCTCGATCCCGGTCTCCAGCAGCGCGGTCTCGCCGCGGGCCACCGACTCCTGCAGCAGGGCCCGCTGCCCGGGATTGCGCAGCAGCGCGTACGTGCCGTTGCCGATGAGGTTCACCGTCGTCTCGAACCCGGCGAAGAGGAGGATGAAGGCCATCGCGGCGGCCTCGTTCTCGGTCAGGTGCTCGCCGTGGTCGCTCGCCCGGATCAGGCCGGAGATCAGGTCGTCCCCGAGATCCGCCCGCTTGCGGTGGATCAGCTCCAGCAGGTACGCCCGCATCCGCTTCACCGCCCGCCCCACACCGCCGCGTTGGCCGCCCGCCTGGCCCGGCTTGGTGTGGCGCAGCATCATTCCGGCCCAGTCGCGGAAGTCGTCCTGGTCCTCGGCCGGCACGCCCAGCATGTCGCAGATCGCGTAGATGGGGAGCGGGAACGCGAACTCGTGGATCAGGTCCGCCGAACCGCGCTGCGCGAAGCCGTCGATCAGCCGGTCGGTCAGCTGCTGGACCCGCGGCTCGAACTCGGCCACCCGGCGCGGGGTGAACGCCTTCGCCACCAGGCGGCGCAGCCGGGTGTGGTCCGGCGGGTCGATGTTCAGCAGGTGGGTCATCAGGTCCGCCTGCCGCTCCCCCGGGATGCCCACCCGGCCGGTGCGGTGCGCCTGCTCGCTGTGGTGCGCCGGGTTCTTCGACAGCCGGCTGTCCGCGAGCGCCTGCCGGGCGTCCGCGTAGCGCGTCACCAGCCAGGCCTCCACCCCGCTCGGCAGCTTGGTGCGGTGCACCGGCGCGTGCTCGCGCAGCCAGGCGTAGGCGGGGTACGGGTCGGCGGCGAACTCCCAGGTGAAGAGCTGCGGGTCGGGCTGGGCGGCGGGCTGGGCGCCCTCGGGCTGAGCTGGCATGGGTCGACCGTAACCGCTGGACCGGACGGGCCCGGACCACCGGCGGACGCGCCCTCGCCACCGGCCGGAGGTCACCGCCGCGCGAACCGTCCGTGACCGGCGCGCGAGCGGGGCGCCGACACTCCGTGGACGGCTCGTGGACGCCGGGTGGACAGGCCTTGGCCAGCTCTTGGCCGGGCGGCAGGCGTGAGCCTGGTCACCTGCGGGGTAATCCCTGTTGCGGAGGGTCAGGACCTGCCTACGATCCTCCGAAGTACGCGCGGGCGCCGGTGCGGTGCCGCCCGCAGGGAGGAGCTGGACCAATGACGGTCAGCGGAGCAGTCGTCGTCATCGCGGTACTCGCGGGCGGTTCGGGGGCCGACCTCGCCCGCCGGTTCGCCGCGGCCGACGCCGCCGGGATGCTGATCGCCGACACCCACGTCGGCGTCGCCGAGGACCTCGCCGCCGAACTCGACCGGCCGGGCTGCCCCGTGGTCGGCGTCTCCGGCGACATCCGCCGGCCCAGCGACGTCGCCGCCCTGGTCGACACCGCCGAGAAGCACTTCGGTCCGATCGACCTCTTCTGCGTGGCGGGCCCGAAGGGCGAGCGGATCGTCTCCCTCGCCGACCTGCCCGCCCACCTCGACCTGGAGCGCCTCGCCGAACTGGTCGTCCTGATCGGCGAGGCGATCGGCGAGCTCGTCCCGCCGCAGCGGTCCGCCTCGGAGCGCACCGCCACGGCGGCCTGAGCCGCCCCTCTGCTCCGGCCTGAGCCGCCCCCGCTACTCCGGCTTGAGCCCCTCGGCCGCGCGCACCGCCTCCCGGTAGCCGCGCGCGGCCGAGCGCAGCGCCGCGTCCACATCCACCCCCGCGTCGTGCGCCCGCTGCACCACCGCCAGCAACAACCGGCCCACCGACTCCGCGGTCAGCTCCGCCGGCAGCTCGTACGGCTCGTCCAGCACCTGCGCGAAGCCCGCCCGGCGCACCCGGGACACCAGCTTCGCCGCGTACGCCAGCGCCGGCAGCCCGGCCGGGACGCCGTCCAGGACGGACTCCCGGTCCGCCTTCTCGGCCGCCTTCAACTGCTCCCAGTTCGCCTCCACCTCGGCGGCGCCCTCCGCCTCGACGTCCCCGAACACGTGCGGGTGCCGGTACACCAGCTTGTCCACGATGTCCCCGGCCACGTCGTCGACGGTGAACGGCCCGGTCGGGTGCTCCTCGGCGATCCGGGCGTGGAAGAACACCTGCAGCAGGACGTCGCCCAGCTCCTCGCGCAGCGCGTCCCGGTCCCCCTCCTCGATCGCCTCGACCAGCTCGTAGGCCTCCTCGACCAGGTACTTCACCAGGCTCTCGTGGGTCTGCTCGGCGTCCCACGGGCAGCCGCCGGGCGAGCGCAGCCGGTCCATCACCGAGGCGAGGTCCAGCAGCCGCGCACCCGGCAGGTCGTACGAGCCGGGCAGTACCTCGATCTCCGGCACCTCCCCGGCGTGCTCCACCGCGAGCCGGGCCAGCGCGTCCGTCAGCCCCGGGTCCCCGTCCGGGCCGCCCAGCCACACCGTCGGCCCCGCCCCGGCCGGCTGGCCGGTCAGCAGCCGCGCCAGCGCCGGCGCCGACCCGGCCGGCACCACCTCCACCGCCACCCCGGCCTGCCGCACCGCCGCCACCTGCGGATGCCCCTCGTCCGCCACCAGCACCCGCCCGGCCGACCGCAGCGCCTCCCAGGCCGGCCACGCCAGCAGCCCGGGGGCCACCCGGTGGGTGGTGGTCAGCAGGATCAACTTCGCGCCCGGGGCGTCCGTCGGCACACCATTAGTCGTCACACCTCGAACCTACCCGCCGCGGGCGCCCCGGGCCCCGGCCGGTGCCCGGCAGCCGAGCGGCGGCCCCGGGCCGGGCCCGGGACCGCCGTGAACCGCCGTGGACCGCTGTGGACCGCCCGGCGCTACTTCTTCGTCCCCGCCAGGTCGTCGAACATCGCCGACAGGAACTCGGTGCACCAGCCGAGCAGTTCGCGCCCGACCAGCGGCTTGCCGCCGATCCGGCCGGTGCTCGGCCGGGGCACCAGCAGCTGCCGGGCCGCCGCCTTGACCTGGCTGCGCGGGTAGAGCCGGTTCAGCCGCAACTGCTGGGACTCCCGCAGCTCCACCGGGCCGAAGCGGACGTTGGAGCCCTGGAGGGTGATGTCCGAGATCCCGCAGCGGCGGGCGTACAGCCGCAGGCCGGCGACCATCAGCAGGTTCTCGACCGCCTCGGGCAGCTTCCCGTAGCGGTCCGCCAGCTCGTCCCGGACCTGCTGGATGTCCGCCTCCGAGTTGACCGCCGCGATCGAACGGTAGGCCTGCAGCCGCAGCCGCTCGCCGGGGGCGTAGTCGTGCGGCACGTGGGCGTCGACCGGCAGCTCGATCTTCACCTCCAGCGGCTCCTCCTCCGGCTCGCCGCCGTTCGCCAGCGACTCGCGGAACTCGGCCACCGCCTCGCCGACCATCCGCATGTAGAGGTCGAAACCGACACCCGCGATGTGCCCGGACTGCTCACCGCCGAGCAGGTTGCCGGCGCCGCGGATCTCCAGGTCCTTCATGGCGACGTACATGCCGGCGCCCATCTCGGTGTGCTGGGCGATGGTGGCCAGCCGCTCGTGGGCCGTCTCGGTGAGCGGCTTCTCCGGCGGGTACAGCATGTACGCGTAGCCGCGCTCGCGCCCGCGCCCGACCCGGCCGCGCAGCTGGTGCAGCTGGGAGAGGCCGAAGGTGTCGCCGCGCTCGACGATCAGGGTGTTGGCGTTGGAGATGTCGATGCCGGACTCCACGATCGTGGTCGACACCAGGACGTCGAACTCCTTCTCCCAGAAGTCGACGACGACCTTCTCCAGCTGGGTCTCCCCCATCTGCCCGTGCGCGGTGGCGATCCGCGCCTCGGGGACGAGGTCCTTGAGCCGGGCGGCCGCCTTGTCGATCGACTCGACCCGGTTGTGGATGTAGAACACCTGGCCCTCGCGCAGGAGTTCACGCCGGATCGCGGCCGAGATCTGCTTCTCGTCGTACGGCCCGACGAAGGTCAGCACCGGGTGCCGCTCCTCCGGCGGGGTGGTGATGGTGGACATCTCGCGGATGCCGGTGACGGCCATCTCCAGGGTGCGCGGGATCGGCGTCGCGGACATCGTGAGCACGTCCACGTTGGCGCGCAGCTTCTTCAGCTGCTCCTTGTGCTCGACGCCGAAGCGCTGCTCCTCGTCGACGATGACCAGGCCGAGGTCCTTGAACCTGGTCTCCGAGGAGAACAGCCGGTGGGTGCCGATGACGACGTCCACCGAGCCCTCGAACAGCCCCTCCAGGACGGCCTTGGCCTCGCTGTCGGTCTGGAAGCGGGACAGCGCCTTCACGGTGACCGGGAAGTTGGCATAACGCTCGGCGAAGGTGGAGAAGTGCTGCTGCACCAGCAGGGTGGTCGGCACCAGCACGGCGACCTGCTTGCCGTCCTGCACCGCCTTGAACGCGGCCCGCACCGCGATCTCGGTCTTGCCGTAGCCGACGTCGCCGCAGATCAGCCGGTCCATCGGGACGGACTTCTCCATGTCCGACTTGACCTCGGCGATGGTGGTCAGCTGGTCCGGCGTCTCCGCGTACGGGAAGGCGTCCTCCAGCTCGCGCTGCCACGGGGTGTCGGGGCCGAAGGTGTGGCCGGGGGCGGCCATCCGGGCCGAGTACAGCTTGATCAGGTCGGCGGCGATCTCCCTGACCGCCTTCTTGGCCCGCTGCTTGGTCTTGGCCCAGTCCGCGCCGCCGAGCCGGTGCAGCGTCGGGGCCTCGCCGCCGACGTACTTGGTGACCTGGTCGAGCTGGTCGGTCGGCACGAACAGCCGGTCGCCGGGGTGGCCGCGCTTGGCGGGGGCGTACTCCAGCACCAGGTACTCGCGGGTGGCGCCCTGGACGGTGCGCTGCACCATCTCGACGTACCGGCCGACGCCGTGCGCCTCGTGCACCATGTAGTCGCCGGCCGCCAGGGCCAGCGGGTCGATCGCGTTGCGGCGCCGGGACGGCATCCGGCGCATGTCCTTGGTGGAGGACCGCTGGCCGGACAGGTCGGTCTCGGTGATGACGGTGAGCTTGAGCCGCTCATCGACGAAGCCGTGCTCGATGGACCCGCAGGAGACGTACACGACGTCCCGGGTGGGCGCCTCGGCGAGGTCGGCGACCAGCCGGGCCGGGATGCCCTCGTTGCCGAGCACCTCGGCCAGCCGGGAGGCCGGGCCGTGGCCCTCGGTCACCATGACGACCCGCCAGTCGGCGGCCAGCCGCTCCTTGGCGTCGGCGATCGCCCGGGCGGTGTCGCCCCGGTAGGCCTCGACGGCGTGCATGCCGAGGGTCAGCGTGTTGACGTCGACCTCCAGGATGCCGTCGAGCGTCGACTCGCTGGTCGCGAACGGGCTGACGGACCACCAGGGCAGGCCGATCCGGTCGGCGTGCTCGCGCACCTCGGCGAGCGAGCGCAGCGAGGCGGCGGAGACGTCGATGGTCTCCAGGTCGATCGGCCGGTCGCCGCCGGCGGCCGCCGCGACCCAGGAGGCCTGGAGGAACTCCTGGCTGGTGGCCACCAGGTCGGCCGCCCTGGTCCGGACCCGCTCCGGGTCGCAGACCACCGTGACCGAGCCGAGCGGCAGCACGTCGAGCAGCAGCTCCATGTCGTCCACCAGCACAGGTGCCAGCGACTCCATGCCCTCGACCGCGATGCCCTCCGCGATCTTGTCCAGGATCTCGGCCAACCCGGGCTGCTGGGCCGACAGTTCGGCGGCCCGGGCGCGCACCTGGTCGGTCAGCAGCAGCTCCCGGCAGGGCGGCGCCCACAGCCCGTGCTCGGCGATCTCCAGCGAGCGCTGGTCGGCGACCTTGAAGTAGCGGATCTCCTCGACCTCGTCGCCCCAGAACTCCACCCGCAGCGGGTGCTCCTCGGTCGGCGGGAAGACGTCCAGGATGCCGCCGCGGACGGCGAACTCGCCGCGCTTCTCGACCAGTTCGACCCGGGCGTAGGCGGCCGCGGCGAGCCCGCGGGCGATCTCCTCCAGGTCGTGGGTCTCCCCGCGCCGGACGGCCACCGGCTCCAGTTCGGCCAGCCCCTTCACCTGCGGCTGGAGCACCGAGCGGACCGGAGCGACGATCACCTGCACCGGACCGGCCGCCGGGTCGTCCGCCCGCGGGTGCACGATCCGGCGCAGTACGGCCAGTCGGCGGCCGACGGTGTCCGAGCGGGGCGACAGCCGCTCGTGCGGCAGGGTCTCCCAGGCGGGGTACTCGGCGACCGCGTCGGCGGGCAGCAGCGAGCGCAGCGAGGCGGCCAGGTCCTCGGCCTCCCGCCCGGTCGCGGTGACGGCCAGCACCGGGCGGCCCCGCTCGCCGGCCGCCCGGGCGGCGAGCGCGCGGGCCAGCGCGGCGACGGCGAACGGCCGGGCCGCGGGCGGTCCGACCAGGTCCAGGTGCCGGCGGCCGCCGGCCGCGGCTCCGGTGGCGGTGGCCGCCTCGATCGCCTCGGCGAGCGCCGCGTCCCGCGCGACGACATCGAGCAGTCCGGTCAGACTCATCTGGGGTCTCTTCTTCGTGCCGTGGCTGGTGCTGCCTCCGGGCGGCGAACGGCCCGCCGGGGCAACGCGAACGGCCCGGCACGCCGAGCGGCCGGGGGTCTCCAGCCTACGCCGCGGCACGGACAGCCACGCGGCGTACGAGCCCGGCGGGGCCGCGCCGCCCGGGCGACCGGCCGCGCGGGGGCCGAACGGCGGCCCCGGGTGCCTCTGTCAGGGACATGACCGTAGGCGCACCACTGGACGGAACACCGGGCCGGGCGGTGGACGAACCGCTCGGGCGCCGGCCCGGACCGGGCTTCGTCATCCGCCACGAACTGGACATACTCCTGTCACTGGCCGTCCATGGAGATCGCGCACCATGGTGAATGTGCCCGCCGCACCCAACCGTGGGGGATGGCTGTGGCGGCACTGTCGCACCCCCGATGGGGGTCGGAGGTGCGAGGCCGGGCGACCCTGGGTGGGGGCGCCCGCCCAAGCGCCGGGAACCGTGGCGCCCTTTCCTGGAGGGCGCCACGGGTCTCGGCCTCATCCGTCTCTCCCGCGGCGCGCGGGCCCTCCACGACCGGCCGGCCTCTGATTCGCCGTGCCGGCCAGCTGCTAGCGGCAGCCGATCGACCGCAACGCACAGGCCCCGACCGCCCAGCAGAAGGCGGTCAGGGCCCAGGACGCGGGACTCACCCGGCTGATCGCGGGCGAGGGCGGTTGAGGACTACTTGCGGCGGTAGGACACCGTGTTCGGGGGTGCGTAACCAGCGCCGTCGTCCACGATGATGATCTTCGGGATGATCCGGGTCTCCTCGGCGCCCTCGGCGCCCTCTGCCGCCGCCACACCGTCCACGGGCACCGCCGGCGGCGCGGCCGGCTTCGGCGGCACCGCGGCCGGGACGACCGGACCGGTCACCACTGGGGCGGCGACACCCCCGGGCTCCGCATCGGCGGCCTCGACGTCGGCGGGCTTGGCGTCGGCGGGCTCGGCGTCGACGGGCTCGGCGTCGACGGGCTCGGCGTCGGCAGGCCTGACGCCGGTGGCCCGGGCCGCCACGCCGCCACCGACCACCGGCTGCCGCAGCAGCGCAGTCGCGCCGGGCCGCGCACCGGCGGGAGCCTCGGCCGGGCCGTCGGCCGGGGCCGCGGCGCTGCGCAGGTCCGGCAGCGGGATCTCCCCGGTGTCCGCCTCCGAATCGACCGGTGCCGTGTCCGCCACCGCGTCCACCGGTCCGGCCGCCGCAGCCGCGGCGGCCCCGGCGGCGGCCGCGGCCAGCTGCTCGGGCTCGATCTGCCCGACCGCCGCGCCGGTGAGCGAGGCCAGCGTCGCCTTGATGTGGTCCAGGTGCTGCTGCACCGTCTCCAGCCGGGCGTCGAAGGCCTGCTGCTCGCGCTCGCTCTCCGCGTTGATCTTCTCGGCCTCCCGGCGGGCCTGCTCGATCAGTTGGTCGGCCTTGGCCTGGGCGTCGGTCTCCAGCTGCTTGATCCGGTTCAGCACCGTCTCCCGGTGCTGCTCGGCCTCCTTGACCCGGCGCTCGGCCGTCGCGGAGACCTCGGCGTCCTCGGCGTCGGCCTGGGCCTGGGCCGCGGCGAAGGTCTCGTCGGCCTTGCGGCGCCTGGCGGCCAGCTCGGCCTCGGCCTGCTCGCTGGCCTCGGCGGCGGCCACCCGGACCTTGGCGGCGTAGGCGGTGGCGCCGTCCCGGGCGGCGCGGCTCTCCCGGTCGGCTTCGGCGCGGATGCCCTCGGCCTCGGCGCGGGTGCGCTCCTCGGTGCGGCGGGCGGCGGCGTCGGCCTCGGCGCGGACGGTGGCGGCGTACTCCTTGGCGGCCTTCTCGGCCGCCTGGCCGGCCTCGTACACCTCGTCCCGCAGGTCCTCGGCGTAGCGCTCGGCCTTCTCCTTGACGGCGCGGGCCTCGTTCCGGGCCATCTCGGCGAGTCCGGCGGCCTGCTCGCTGAGCACCTCGTAGTCCGGCTCCGGGGCCTCCTCGGCGGCCCGGCGGATGTCGTCGAGCCTGGTCTCCATCTGCCGGATCCCGGCTCCCAGGACGCTCAGCCGCTCCCAGGCCTCGTCACGTTGTGCGGTCAGGGCGGCCAGCGCCCGGTCGACCTGCTCGGGCGCGTAGCCGCGCCGGGCCTGGGTGAAGCCGTACTGGGGGACGGCGTCGCTCATGGGCTCTTCCCCTCGTTTCGCGGGCTGCGGAGCCCATGATCGGACGGACTGGACGGATCCGGAACCGGTTCGGAGACCGGGGCCGGATCCGGTCGTCGTGCGGACCGGAAAGCGTCGAGGACGGGACGAATAGACCCATCCTCTTGACCTATTTTGCGCAGATCCGGACGAAACCCCAACGAGGCACAGCTGCCGGGGCACGCCGAAGGGGTCGTTCCGGACACCGGAACGACCCCTCCCACCTGCGGGGATCCGCGACGGTCCGCTACAGCAGACCGTCCCAGAACTGCTCCAGCAGCACCGCCCACCAGGTGTCCGCGGTCTGCAGGGCCGCCGGGTCGATCGCGGCGAGCTGGGCCTGGAAGTCGGTCGTCCAGCGACCGGCCTGCTCCGGCGTCAGCCCGTACCGCAGACGCCACATCCGGCCCAGCAGGGCCAGCGCGCGGACGAACTCCGGTACACCGGTGTTGACGAAGCGCGGCGGCTGGCCGGTTCCGTCGACGTCCACGGCGACCACGTTCGCGGTGCCGTACTGGACGCACAGCTGACGGCCGTAGTCGTTGCCGAGCACCAGGTAGCCGCCGAAGTCCGGGCCCTGCGGCAGGCCGCGCTCGGCGGCCAGCTCGGCCAGCGTCGGGATCGGCCGACCCTCCTGCGCCTGGGCCCAGAAGAACGGCCCGAAGTCGCGCGGCAGCCCGGCCCACACCAGCGTCTGCGACACCGGCTCCGGCACGCCCTGGCGGGAGACGGCGCGCTGCTCGTAGCGGAACAGGTTCTGGCCGAAGGCCGTCCCCAGCTCCTGGGCGAGCTGCTGGGGCGGCAGCGGGGGCAGCGCCTGGACCGTCCCCGGCGCGGGCGGCGGTACCCGGAACGGGCGGACCCGCTGGGCACCGGAGGCCAGCTGGTGCAGCTCGTCCAGGTGGTCGAGCAGCTCGGCCATCCCGGCCTGCCGGGAGGCGTGGTCACGGCCGTACGGGGCGGTGTGGGTCAGCCGCACGTTCGGCCAGGAGGCCGCGATCATGCGGTTGCAGTAGCCGCCGGGCAGGTCGCAGGACTCCAGCTCGGTGTAGAGCTCCAGCACCTGCTCCGGCGGCACGTTCAGCCGCCGCAGGTCCTGGAGGATCTTCCACTCCGGGTGCGGGGTGCCCGGCTCGCTGCGGTGCAGCAGCTTCTGCTCCGAGCCGTCCGGGCCCCGGTAGCTGAGCGCGGCGAAGTAGCCCGGGCCGACCGCGGGCACCCCGGGCGGCACCGGCGCACCCGGCGGCGGGCCGGTGACCGGGGTCGGCGGGACGACGCCGGGCGCGGCACCCGCGTTCGGGTAGCCGTACCCCGCCGCGGGCGCGGCCGGAGCCGCCGGGCCACCGGGCGGCGGCGGGACGGCCGGGCCGCCGGACGGCGGGGTGCCAGGATCCGCCGGGCCGCCGAGCAGTGCCGGGTCGATCGCGCTCGCCAGCTGGGTCGCCTCGTACGCCACGCCGGCGGCGGCCGGAGCGGGCCCGCCCTGCGGCGCGGGAGCCGGGGCGTCACCGGAGCGCAGGCCCGCCGGCGGCGGGGGCGGCGGGGTCGAACCGCCCGAGCGGCCGCCCGGACCGGCGGCGGGCGCGCCCGACCCAGGGGTCTGCCGCAGCTCGGCGGGCGGGGGCGGCGGCGGGGCGGAGCCGGGGTTGCGGCCCAGCCCGCCCGAACCGGCAGCGCCGGACGGTCCGCCCGGAGCGCCGCGCAGCGCGGCCGGCGGCGGGGGCGGCGGGGCCGAACCCGGGTTGCGGCCGAGACCGCCGCCCTGGGCCGGCGGGGCGGCGGGCGGTGCGGCCGAGCCGGGGGCGCCGGGCAGGCCGGCCAGCCCGCCGGGCGAGGCCAACATGGTGGGCGCCTGCTCCACCGGGGCGGCGGGCGGGGCCGCCGGGGCACCGGGCAGGCCCATCAGGCCCGGCACGGCGTCCGGCGGCGCGAGCAGCGTCGGCGCCGGCTCGGCGGCCGGGGCGGGCACCGGGGCCGACGGGGCGACGGGCGGCGCGGCCGGGGCCGGGGCCGGGGCCGGGGCGGCTGGGGCGTGGGCGGCCGGGGCCTGGGCACCGACCGGCGGGACCGGCGGCAGGCCGGGGCCGCCACCCGGGGGCATCAGCACGGTCGCGGCCTCGGCCCCGGCCGGGGCGGGCGCCTCGGGCAGGTCCGAACCGGAGGTGCGCAGGCCCTCCGGCATCAGCACGGTCGCCGCCTCGGCCGCGACCGGCGCGGGCGGCGGCGTCGGGGCGCTCGGCGGCGGCACCGGCGCGGCCGGCGGCAGCGGGGCGGCGAACGGGTCCTCGCCGGGCGGCGGCGCGAGCATGGTCGGCGCGTCCCCGGCGGGCCGCTCGGAGACCGGCGGTTCGGTCAGCACGGCGGGCGCGGGCGGCAGCGGTGCGGGCGGCACGTCGACGGGCGCGGGCGCGGCGACCGGCGCGGCAGCCGGGGCCGGGGCCGCAGCCGGAGCCGGGGCGCCCCCCAGCTTCTCGGCCTCCGCCGCGATCGCCGCCGCCCCCGCCTCCTGCAGCCACTGCGGCGGGCTGAGCAGGAAGGAGGTCGCCTCCACCGGCCCCGGCGCGGGCTTCGCCGCCCCGGCCGGGTTGGCCGCGACCGGCCGCCCGTACACCTCCTCGAACTGCCGGACCACCTCGTTGACGGGCAGCGCGGGCCACAGCGTGCTGGCGCCCGAGTCGCGGGCGATCACCAGCCGCGCCCCGCCCGCACCGGCCCCGCCGTCGGCACCGGCGGCGGGCCCGCCCGCCGTGTCCGCCGGCGACACCGCCCAGCAGACGAAGCCGAGGTCGAACTCCCGGACCCGCACCTCGCGCTGCTGCCCGTGCGGCACCCCGCCGTTGACCCACTCCTCGGCGAGCTCCTGCGCCTGCGCGTACGTCACCACGCCCGGTTCACCCCTGTCCCCGTCGTCCTCACTCGTTCCCTCAACGCCGTTCCCGCGACCACGTCAGTCCACCGGGACGGCCCGGGCGAACCCGCCGTCCACCATCAGCTCCGCGACCGTCTCCAGCTCCGGCGGGCTGCCGGCCAGCCGCAGCAGGAAGGCGTCGAAGTCGTCCCCGCAGGGCAGCAGCAGCCGGGCGCAGCGCTCCTCGGGGGCCTCCGGCCCGCCGGAGTCCCGGGCGTCGTCGTACAGGTGGAACCAGACCGAGCCGATCCGGTCGCCGCGCACCTTGAGCGCGATCAGGCCGCCCTGCGCGTAGGCGATGCCCAGGTAGTCCTTGGTGAGGTGGTCGCGCAGGCACTTGTTGGCGTAGACGACGTCCTCGGTGCCGTACTCCTCGGTGAGGGTGAGGAACGGCTGGTCGAGCAGCATGCCGAGCTCGGTGTCCAGCGCGACGCCGACCGGGCCGCGGCCGCCGCCGAGCTTGAGGAAGGTGCGGTAGGCGCCGGGCAGCCGGTAGCCGAGGCGCTCCTCGGCGCGCTGCACCAGGTCCTCGGGGACACCGATCGGATCGCCGCCGTCCTTGGCCAGCGAGAAGTGGACGGGCCGGCGCTCCTGCAGCGGCCGGGTGCCCCGGCGGGAGTGGTCGGCGGGCGAGACGGCCAGGCCGCCGTGGTGCCGCAGCAGGGCCTTGACCTCGACCGGGACGAGCTCCATCCGGCGCCAGCCGGGGGCGGCCCGGCCGACCGCGTGGTGCCAGGTCCAGCCGGGCGGGGTGGCCACGGCGGTCTCCAGGTCGGCCCAGAGCGGGTGGCCCTGGGTGAACAGCGCGGCGTTGGCCGAGACGTAGTCGGTCAGCCGCAGTTCGTCCACGCCGAAGCCCTCCGGCGGGTCGGCGACCTCGGCCGCCGCGGCGGCGTACGGACCGAAGTCCGGGTAGCCGGCCTCGTCCACCCGGACCCCGGCCGGGTGCCGCTCGGCACGGACCGGATCCGGGAACTGCACCACCTGACCTGCGTACGCCGCGTTCGGTGCGGCGGCGACGCCGGGCCGACCTGTCGTCATCTGGGAGCCCCCACTGGCTGCTGCAAAATGCTCGGTGCGCTTGCTGGGCATCAGCCTATTGGTTCACCCGGCCGGACGAACCCCCCGCACCCAGGGCCCGCTCCAGGACCTCCACGACCCTTACCTGCTGGGCCTCCGTGAGGTGCGGGTGCAGCGGCAGGCTGAGCAGTTCGCCGGCCGCCCGTTCGGCGACCGGGAAGGCGCCCGCGCGGTAACCGAGCGGGCGGAACGCGGGCTGCAGGTGCACCGGGACGGGGTAGTGCACCCCGGCGCCGATGCCGGCCCCGTGCAGCGCGGCGAGCACGGCGTCGCGGCCGCGGGCGATCCGCACCGGGTAGAGGTGGCGGACGTGGACGTTGCCGGGCGCGGTGCCCGGCCGGGTGACGCCGGGCAGCCCGTCGAGCAGCCGGTCGTAGCGGGCCGCGGCGGCGCGGCGGGCGGCGTTCCAGTCGGGCAGCCGGCGCAGTTTGGCCCGCAGCACGACGGCCTGCAGGGCGTCCATCCGGGAGTTGAAGCCGAACCGCTCGTGCCGGTACTTGTCGCGGGCGCCGTGGTCGCCGATCAGCCGTACGGCGGCGGCGAGTTCGTCGTCGTCGGTGAGCACCGCCCCGGCGTCGCCGTAGCCGCCGAGGTTCTTGCCCGGGTAGAAGCTGGTCGCCGCGATCCGCCCGTGGGCGCCGCGCCCGTGGCGCCGGGCGCCCTGGGACTGGGCCGCGTCCTCCACCACCGGGCGGCCGTCGGCGAGTTCCAGCAGCACCTCCACCGGCGCGAACTGGCCGAACAGGTGGACGGGGAGCAGCGCCACCGCCCCGGGCAGCGCGGCGGCGACCCGCTCCGGGTCGATCAGCAGGTGCTCCGGGTCGACGTCGACCGGCACCGGGCGCAGTCCGGCCCGCTGCACCGCCTCGGCGGTGGCGACGAAGGTGTTGGCGGGCAGCACCACCCCGCCGCCGGGCGGCAGGTCCAGGGCGCGCAGGGCCAGTTCCAGGGCGTCGGTGCCGTTGGCGGCGCCCACGCAGTGCCGGACGCCCGTGAAGGCGGCGTACTCCCGCTCGAAGGCGGCCACTTCGGGGCCCTTGACGAAGGCGCCGCTCGCCAGCACCCGGTCGAAGCCGGCCAGCACCTCGGCCTCGACCTCGGCGTGCGCGGCGGCCAGGTCGACCAGCGGGATCGCATCGCTCAACGGACCGCCGCCCGGCGAGCCCGTCACCGGACCGCCGCCCGGTCCCCGGTCCCCACCGGTACGGTGATGCCGCCGAGTTCGAGGCTGAGCGAGGCCGCCTCCAGCAGTTCCAGCACCCGCACCCCGGCCCGCCCGTCGGTGAGCGGGGCCCGGCCCTCGACGACGGCGCCCGCGAACTCGGCCATCACGTTGCGCAGGGCCTCCTGTTCGACCAGCGCGGGCGCGACCATCTCGCCGACCCGGTAGGAGATCAGCGCCCGGTGCCGGATGGCGTCCGTGAGCTGGTCGGGCGGGGTGAGGTCGACCCCGCGGTCGTGCACGGCCAGCCGGGCCTGGGGGTTGAGGTCGTCCCAGACCAGGGTGCGCCGGGAGCCGCCGATCAGGGTGGTGCGGACCTTCGTCGGGGAGAGCCAGTTGACGTGGCAGTGCGCCAGCGCGCCGTTGCTGAGCCGCACCGTCAGGTAGGCGACGCAGGCCCGGCCGGCACCGATCGGGTCTGCGCCCTGGGCGCAGACGCCGACCGGCACGACCCCGGGCGGCAGGACGAAGTCCAGGACGGACAGGTCGTGCGGGGCGAGGTCCCACAGCACGTCGACGTCCGGCTGGACCAGGCCGAGGTTGATCCGCACCGAGTCGAAGAACTGGACGTCCCCGATCTCCCCGCCGTGCACCAGTTCGCGGATCCGGCGGACCACCGGGGTGTAGCAGAAGGTGTGGTCGCACATCAGCACCAGCCCGGCGGCCTCGGCCAGTTCGACCAGTTCGGCGGCCTCGGCGGAGGAGGTGGTGATCGGCTTCTCCACCAGCACGTGCTTGCCCGCCTCCAGCGCGGCCCGCACCAGCGGGTAGTGGGCGCCCGCCGGGGTGGCCACCGCGACGGCGTCGACCCGTTCGTCCGCCAGCACCCGCTCGTACCGGCCGGTCGCCCCGACGGTGCTGTACTCCCCCAGTACGGCACGGGCCTTGGCCTCGTCCAGGTCGCACAGCCAGTGCAGCCGCAGCGCCGGGGTGTGCTGGGCGTTGCGGACCAGCTTCGGCCCCCAGTAGCCGGCCCCGACCACCGCGAGGCCGACCGGTCGCTCCGGCACCGGCCGGGGCGGCTCGCCCGGGGTGGGCACGTGGCCGCCGGGCGCCTGGTTGGCCGTCCCGTCCGTCCACCGCTTCGACGTCATCGCTCGGGCCCCCTCACTGGAGGGTCCGGCAGGACCCTCCCTGGCTCCGGCGCCGGGGCGCGACGGTGCCCGCCCCGGCGGCCTCAACGTCCGGCGCGGGCACCGGAGTCGGCCCGGCCCGTCCGTGTCCGCACGGCCGGGTCCGGGCCCTCCTGTGGCTCGCTGCCGGAACCGTACCGGGCGGGGCCCGGGCCGGGGGGCGGTTTCGGTAGATCGGCGGACAAGTCATGACGGCGGTGTGCGGTTCCGGCCGGTGGGCGGCCAGGATGCGGGTGGGACGGGTGCCCGACCGGCCGGTGGCCGCACGGGTGTTCGGTCCGCCCCGCACCCCGGTTGTGCGGTTGTCGGTGTCAAATGACAGGCTTGCCCCGGGACCGACCGGAGCCAACGGGAACCGGACCGCCAGGAACGAGGAGGAGGACACCGCATGACCACCGGTGAGCCGGCGGGCCCGCCCGTGCTGCGCCACCACCGCGACAGCCTGCTGCCCGCCGTCGCCGCCGCGCTGTCGCTCAAGGGCGGCGAGGTGCACACCCTGGCGGGCGCCAAGGACGACCGGCGCCCGGTCCTGCACCCGCTGGTCGGCGAGTTCCTGGACACCCTGCCGGTCGAGGCCCGCGAGCGGTTCACCGGCCGCTGCCCGGAGGCCGTCCTGCTCTCCCAGTACCTGACCACCGTGGACGGGAAGCGCTCCAAGCGCGCCGCCCGCAAGCCGATGAGCCTGCACGAAGCCCGCAAGGCGCTCAAGGGCTCCCGGATGACGACGCTGCGGATCCGCGAGGAGGGCGACCCGGCGCACGGCACCCACGCCCCGCCGTGCCGCTCCTGCGCACCGATGCTGGAGCACTTCACGGTGCAGAGCGTCGCGGTCGGGCCGCCGGCGCACTGAGCGTCCGCACGCCGGACGCCCACGCCCGCCCGCCTCCCGTACGCCCCTCGTACGCCCCCTGTCCCCGAGCCCCGGAGCACGCCCTGAATCCGCCCAGCCCGCCCCCGCCCTCGCCGGCCACCCTCGTCCCGGGCACCCTCGCCCCGGGCACCCCGCGCCCGGCCGGCCCCACCGGGCGGGCCCGCCCGCGCTTCCCCGCCGACGTCGCCGCCGAACTCAAGGCGGCCGGCTGGCACCCCGGCCGCTGGCAGATCCAGCAGGCCGAGGAGTGGGCCGACGCCCTGGTCGGGCACGGCGATCCCGGCGGCGTCCCGCACGCGGTGTTCCCGGCGGCCGTGGAGGCCTGGGCCGAGTTCGGCGGCCTCGCCTTCGACCTCTCCGGTCCCGGCCGCCAGTTGGCCCGCACCCCGTTCCTGATCGACCCGATGTGCGGGCTGCACCAGCCGCGCACCCTGTTCGACCTCGGCCGGGCCCTGGGCAGCCGGCTCGCCCCGCTCGGCGAGGAGGCGTACGGGCAGGCGCTGCTGGCCGTCGACGAGGAGGCCCGGGTCTACAGCCTGGACCACGCCGGCGAGTGGTTCCTCGGCCACGGCATCGACCAGGCGATCAGCACCCTGGTCCTGGGCACCGCCCCGGAACGGCTGCGCACCGCCGAGGAGTACGGCCGCGCGTACGGCTAGGCGCCGCCCTCGCCGGGCCAGGATCCGCTCTCACCAGGCCCGGGTCGGTCCTCACCGGGTTAGCGTCCGTCCTCGCCGGGCCGCGCGGCGCCCGCCCGGCCGAGCCGGTCCGCGCGGACGGCCAGCCGGGACGGCAGCACCGCCTCCACCCGGAAGCCGCCGTCCGCCTCCGGCCCGGAGGAGAAGGTGCCGCCCAGCGCGATCACCCGCTCCCGCATCCCGACCAGCCCGTTGCCCCCGCTGGGCAGTTGCGCCGCCCCCCGCTCCCCGCCCGGGCAGGCGTTCACCACACTGACCCGCACCCCGTTTGGCGCGTACGCCAGCAGCACCGACACCTGCGCCCCGCCCGCGTGCTTGTGGGCGTTGGTCAGCCCCTCCTGGACGACCCGGTAGGCGGTCTGCTCGGCCTCGCCGGTGAACTCCTGCCGGCTGCCGCTGACGGTCAGTGTCACGGCCATCCCGGCCGCCCGGGACTGGTCGACCAGCCGGGGCAGCCCGGCCAGCGAGTCCGGCTCCTGGGGCCGCTCGTCGTCCATCCGCAGCACGCCGAGGATCTCGCGCAGCTCGTTCAGCGCCTGCCGGCCCACCTCGCCCATCAGCCTGGCGCTCTGCGCGGCCTTCTCCGGGTCCTTGACGGCTATTCGCTCCAGCGCCCCGGCGTGCACCACCATCAGCGAGACCCGGTGGGCGACCACGTCGTGCATCTCCCGGGCGATCCGGGTGCGCTCCTCCAACCGGGCCCGGCGGGCGCGCTCCTGGGCCTGCTCGGCCAGCAGGTCCAGTTCGGTCTCCAGGCCGTGCGCACGGTCCTTGAGCGACTCGATCAGCCGCCGCCGCGCCCCCACGTACAGTCCGGTCACCACCGGGGCGACGGTCAGTCCGACCGCGACCAGCAGCGACAGCACGACCAGGCCCCACAGCGGAGTCCGCTCCGCCGCCACCGAGTCGTCCGGGGTCATCACCTGGAACGCCATCACGGCGCCGGCCTCGGCGAAGGCCAGTCCGGACAGCGCCACCACCCGGCGGCGCCGGGAGGGCCACTCCCAGGTCTCCGCCAGCGTGTACAGCGACACCACCAGCAGCAGCACGCCCAGCATCGCGGGCAGCACCAGCAGGGTCGCCACCACCGGCACGGCCGGCCACCGCCGGCGCACCACCAGCGAACCGCCGGCCAGCGTGCCGAGCAGGGCGATCCCGACCGCGCCGAGGGCGCTCACGTGCATCCGGGCGGAGAAGAAGGCGATCGTGCTGGCCGAGCACTCGATCGCGGCGAGCAGCGCCAGCCCGATGTCGAGGAGGGCGCTGCGCCGCCGCTTCCACCACCAGAACGACCGGACCGGCACGCGCTCCCCAGGCGACTTGCTCATGCGTGACAGATTAAGCCGTGTCCGACTGCTTGAGCCGCAACCCCTCCCCTTCCCCACCCGGATTGCCCGGTACACCCCCGACCCCCCTCAAGTGGTCCAGACCACAGGTGGTTCTCGGCAGCCCTGTCCGCCATCCGGCCACCTCGCGGACAGCGACCGCCCCGACACCTATGCTGGTCGCGTCGGACAGCGCGGTCCGCACGCGTCACACCCGCCACACTGCGCGTGGACCTGTGACGATGAGCCGTTGCCGAACCCCACCACCAGAGGGAGCCAGCCGTGACCGCTCCGGTCCCCACCCCGGCGGACAGCCCCACCGCCATCGCCGACAATGCCGCCCTGCGCGCGGACATCCGCCGCCTCGGCGACCTGCTCGGCGAGACGCTGGTCCGCCAGGAGGGCCCCCAGCTGTTGGGCCTGGTCGAACAGGTCCGCCTGCTCAGCCGCACCGACGGCGAGGCCACCGCCGAACTCCTCTCCGACATCGACCTGGACACGGCCGCCAAGCTGGTCCGCGCCTTCTCCACCTACTTCCACCTCGCCAACGTCACCGAGCAGGTGCACCGCGGCCGGGAGTTCGCCACCCGCCGCGCCCGCGAGGGCTCGCTGCTGGCCCAGACCGCCGACCAGCTCACCGAGGCCGACCCCAAGCACCTCCAGGACACCCTGGCCCACCTCGCGGTCCGCCCGGTCTTCACCGCCCACCCCACCGAGGCCGCCCGCCGCAGCGTACTCAACAAGCTGCGCCGGATCGGCGAACTCCTCGACCGGATCCACCGCGAGGAGCTCAGCAACGGCCTGGCCGCCGCCGACCCGGCCCGCACCAGCAGCGCCAAGCGCTCCGCCGACCGCCGCCTCGCCGAGGTCATCGACCTGCTCTGGCAGACCGACGAACTGCGCATCGCCCGCCCCGAGCCCACCGACGAGGCCCGCAACGCCGTCTACTACCTGGACGAGCTCTACCGCGAGGCCGTCCCCGAGGTGCTGGAGGAGCTGCACGAGGAACTCGCCCGGGTCGGCCTGAGCGTGCCCGACGGCGTGCGCCCGCTCACCTTCGGCACCTGGATCGGCGGCGACCGCGACGGCAACCCCAACGTCACCCCGCAGGTCACCTGGGACGTCCTCAACCTCCAGCACGAGTACGGCATCCAGGACGCCCTCGCCGCGATCGACGACCTGCGCAACACCCTCTCCACCTCCGAGCGGCTGGCCGGCGCCTCGGTCGAACTGCTCGCCTCGCTCAACACCGACCTGCACCGGCTCCCCGAACTCAGCCCCCGCTACAAGCGGATGAACGCCGAGGAGCCCTACCGCCTCAAGGCCACCTGCATCCGGCTCAAGCTGGAGAACACCCGCGAGCGCCTGGCCGGCGGCACCCCGCACGTCGACGGCCGCGACTACCTCGGCACCCGCGAACTCGTCGCCGACCTGCGGCTGATCCAGGAGTCGCTGCGCGCCCACCGCGGCGAGCTGATCGCCGACGGCCGGCTGGCCCGCGCCATCCGCACCATCGAGGCCTTCGGCCTCCAGCTCGCCACCATGGACGTCCGCGAGCACGCCGAGGCCCACCACCACGCCCTCGGCCAGCTCTTCGACCGGCTCGGCGAGGAGGCCTGGCGCTACGCCGACATGCCCCGCGAGTACCGGCAGAAGCTGCTCGCCAAGGAGCTCCGCTCGCGCCGCCCGCTGGCCCCCACCCCGGCCCCGCTGGACGAGGCCGGCACCAAGACCCTCGGCGTCTTCAACACCATCCGCCAGGGCTTCGAGCGCTTCGGCGACGAGATCGTCGAGAGCTACATCATCTCGATGTGCCAGGGCGCCGACGACGTCTTCGCCGCCACCGTGCTGGCCCGCGAGGCCGGCCTGATCGACCTGCACGCCGGGATCGCCAAGATCGGCATCGTGCCGCTGCTGGAGACCACCGACGAACTCCAGCAGGCCGACCGCATCCTCGACGAGATGCTCTCCGACCCCTCCTACCGGCTGCTCGTCTCGCTGCGCGGCGACGTCCAGGAGGTCATGCTCGGCTACTCCGACTCCTCCAAGTTCGGCGGCATCACCACCTCCCAGTGGGAGATCCACCGCGCCCAGCGCCGACTGCGCGACGTCGCCCACCGCTACGGCATCCGGCTGCGCCTCTTCCACGGCCGCGGCGGCACCGTCGGCCGCGGCGGCGGCCCCTCCCACGAGGCCATCCTGGCCCAGCCCTGGGGCACCCTGGAGGGCGAGATCAAGGTCACCGAGCAGGGCGAGGTCATCTCCGACAAGTACCTGCTCCCCTCCCTCGCCCGGGAGAACCTGGAGCTGACCCTCTCCGCCACCCTCGCCGCCTCCGCGCTGCACACCGCCCCGCGCCAGGCCCCCGAGGAACTGGCCCGCTGGGACGCCGCGATGGACCGGGTCTCCGAGGCCGCCCACACCTCCTACCGCGCCCTGGTCGACCAGGAGGACCTGCCGAAGTACTTCTTCGCCTCCACCCCGGTCGACCAGCTCGCCTCGCTGCACCTGGGCTCCCGCCCGTCCCGGCGCCCCGACTCCGGCGCCGGTCTGGACGGCCTGCGGGCCATCCCGTGGGTGTTCGGCTGGACCCAGTCCCGCCAGATCGTCCCCGGCTGGTACGGCGTCGGCTCCGGCCTCGCCGCCGCCCGCGCGGCCGGCCTCGGCGACGTGCTGGACGAGATGTACGGCCAGTGGCACTTCTTCCGCAACTTCCTGTCCAACGTCGCCATGACGCTGGCCAAGACCGACCTGCGGATCGCCCGGCACTACGTCGAGCAGCTGGTGCCCGGCGAGCTGCGGCACGTCTTCGACCAGATCGTCGCCGAGCACGACCTCACCCTGCGCGAGGTGCTGCGGCTCACCGGCGAGAACGAACTGCTGGAGCACAACCCGGTGTTGAAGCAGACCTTCACCGTCCGGGACGCCTACCTCGACCCGATCTCCTACCTCCAGGTCGCGCTGCTGCGCCGCCAGCGCGAGGAGGTCGCGAGCGGTCGCCCGGAGGACCCGCTGCGCGCCCGCGCGCTGCTGCTGACCGTGAACGGCATCGCGGCCGGCCTGCGCAACACCGGCTGACGGCGGGCCGAACGCGACGCAGGGGCCCCTGCCGTCCCCCCGGACGGGCAGGGGCCCCTGCCGTCCCGCCGGTGGCGCGCGCTACGGCGGCAGAACGCAGGAGGGGCCGGCGCCCACTCCCGTGGACACCGGCCCCTCACCGCACGTTCCTACTCCGCGGGCTCGCCCGCGCGCCGGCGCTTGAGCCACAGGGCGGCTCCGCCGGACGCGACCACCAGGCCGCCGCCGACCGCCAGCAGCCCCGCGTCAGGGCCGACCGACTCGCCCAGCACCGGACCGAGCTGCGCCGCCGCGGGCTCCGGCGTGACCGCCGGATCGGGCTCGGCCACCGGATCGGCGTGCGCCACCGCGCCGCTGGACAGCAGCATCCCGGCCGCCCCCAGGGCACCGGCGGTGCCGAGCCGTCGTCCGAACTGCTTGAGCCGGACCACCCGGAGCCGCCGAAGTCGGCGGACCGGACGCAATCTCCGCATCGAGAACTCCCCAGGACCCGTTCGCGTACCAGGGCGACGCTATCCGATCCCGCACAGGGTTCTCACATGGATTCAGGTTTACCGGGCAAGCGTTGTACGACTGTTGTGTACCCGGCACACCGTGCCCATGACGTCACGTCAGGCCCCGCCCGGTTCAGGAGTTGTACGTGCCCTGCGCCCGCTCCAGCCCCTCGGACAGCAGCGCCTCCACCGCGTCGGCCGAGCGGTCCACGAACCACTCCAGCTCCTTGCGCTCGGTCGAGGAGAAGTCCTTCAACACGAAGTCGGCGACCTCCATCCGGCCCGGCGGCCGGCCGATCCCGCAGCGCACCCGGTGGTAGTCCGGGCCCAGCGACTTGGTGATCGACTTCAGCCCGTTGTGGCCGTTGTCCCCGCCGCCGAGCTTGAGCCGCAGCGCCGCGTAGTCGATGTCCAGCTCGTCGTGGACGGCGATCAGCGCCGAGGCGGGCACCTTGTAGAAGTCCCGCAGCGCCGTCACCGGCCCGCCGGAGAGGTTCATGAAGGACATCGGTTTGGCGAGCACCACCCGCTTGCCCGCCAACCGCCCCTCGGCCACCTGGGCCCGGCTCTTGTGCGCCTTGAACTTGGCGCCCATCCGCTGCGCCAGCAGGTCGACCACCATGAAACCGATGTTGTGCCGGTTCCGGGCGTACTGCTCGCCCGGGTTGCCCAGCCCCACCACGAGCCAGGGCCCGTCGTACTCCTCCGCCATGCCGCTCTCACTCCTCGTCTGCGCGCTCGTCGCCATCATCCCGGACACACCGCTGCCCCGGGCGCTCCTGCGGGAGCGACCGGGGCAGCGGCCTCAACTGGTGGTGCGAGGCTCAGGCCTCGGCGCCGGCCTCGGCGGCCTCGGCGTCGGCGTCGGCCTGCGAGGCCTGGGCGCCGATGACCTGCAGCACGACGGTGTCGGCCGTGACGGCCAGCGTGGTGCCCTTGGGCAGCTCGATGTCGCCGGCGGTGATCGAGGCACCGGCCTCCAGGCCCTCGACCGAGACGGTGACGGCCTCGGGCAGGTGGGTGGCCTCGGCCTCGACCGGCAGGGCCTGCAGGACGTGCTCCAGCAGGTTGCCGCCGGGGGCCAGCTCGCCCTCGGTGTGGACCGGGATCTCGACGGTGACCTTCTCGCCACGCTTGACCAGCAGCAGGTCGACGTGCTCGATGGTGCGCTTGATGGCCTCGCGCTGGACGGCCTTCGGCAGGACGTACTCGTCCTTGCCCTCGATCGGAACGACCAGCAGGGCGTTCGGGGTCTTGAGGGCCATCATCAGGTCGTGGCCGGGCAGGTTCAGGTGAACCGGGGCGTGGCCGTGGCCGTAGACGACACCGGGGACGAAGCCGGCGCGGCGGGCGCGACGGGCGGCACCCTTGCCGAACTCGGAACGGGTCTCAGCGGCAAGGCGGATCTCGGACACGACTGCACTCCTCGGAAGAATGGCGCGGGGGTGCAGGCAACGCGAAAAACCGCCGGGACCACACCCTCAGTACGTTCGGGGGTCACTCGGCGGCAACGACTTCTGCCGACGGACGGAATCCGCCACCGGCAGCGCGTCGATCACGGAGTCGGTGTCCGTCGAACGGGCACACGACATCCCTCGCCGAGCAGTTTCACGAGTCTAACCGCACCGGCCCGCTCCGGCGAAATCGGGCCCCTGGCGGCCGCCCCCCGCCGGAACCGGCGGCGGCCCCGGACCGAGGTGGTCCGGGGCCGCCTGCGCGGGGCTTCGTCAGTGCACGCCCTCGAAGAGGCTGGTGACCGAGCCCTCCTCGAAGACCTCGCGGATCGCGGCGGCGATCGACGGGGCGATGGACAGCGTGGTGATCTTGTCCAGCTGGAGCTCGGCCGGGGTGGGCAGCGTGTTGGTGAACACGAACTCGCTGACCCGCGAGTTCTTGAGCCGGTCCGCGGCCGGGCCGGAGAGCACGCCGTGGGTGGCGGCCACCACGACGTCCGCGGCGCCGTTCTCGAACAGCGCGTCGGCGGCGGCGCAGATCGTGCCGGCGGTGTCGATCATGTCGTCGACCAGGACGCAGACCCGGCCCTTGACGTCACCGACGACGTCGGCCGACAGGATGGTGTTGGCCTGGGTGGTGTCCCGGCGCTTGTGGATGATCGCCAGCGGGGCGTCCAGCCGGTCGCACCACTGGTCGGCCACCTTGACCCGGCCGGCGTCCGGCGAGACGACGGTCAGCTTGGAGCGGTCCACCTTCTCGCCGATGTAGTCGACCAGCAGCGGCAGCGCGAACAGGTGGTCCACCGGGCCGTCGAAGAAGCCCTGGATCTGCGCGGTGTGCAGGTCCACGGCCATCAGGCGGTCGGCGCCGGCCTGGCGCAGCAGGTCGGCGATCAGACGGGCCGAGATGGGCTCGCGGCCGAGGTGCTTCTTGTCCTGGCGGGCGTACCCGTAGAACGGCAGGATCGCGGTGATGCTCTTGGCGGAGGCCCGCTTGAGAGCGTCGATCATGATCAGCTGTTCCATGATCCACTGGTTGATGGGAGCCGCGTGGCTCTGCATCACGAAGCAGTCCGCGCCACGCGCCGACTCCAGGAAGCGGACGTAGATCTCGCCGTTGGCGAAGTCGAAGGCCTTGGTCGGGACCAGCTCGGTCCCCAGCGCTTCGGCAACCTCCTTCGCCAGCTCCGGGTGGGCACGGCCGGAGAAGAGCTTGAGCTTCTTCTCACCCGACGTCGTGATCCCGCTCACTGCACCGTCTCCTCGCGTTGCGGACGCTGAACCCCGGCCCCGAGGAGGGCAGGCGCAGCCCGCACTCACGAGGGGATCGGGGAATTGTCGGTACGCCTGGACACGGGCGGTAGGCCCAGTGGCGCACGTATGTCCCCCAGGTTACGCGCCCGCGGAGAAACCGTCCGCCCCGGGGACCGGCCGACCGGTCCCCGGCGGGCGCGTCAGGCCTCGGCAGCGCCGTCGGTCGCGGCCTGCGCGGCCTGCGCGGACACCGTGCCCGGGCGCTTGCGCTCCACCCAGCCCTCGATGTTGCGCTGCTGCGCGCGGTTCACGCCGAGTGCGCCGGGCGGGACGTCGGTGGTGATCACCGAGCCCGCGCCGGTGTAAGCGCCGTCACCGACGGTCACCGGGGCGATGAACATGTTGTCCGAGCCGGTGCGGCAGTGCGCCCCGATGACGGTGCGGTGCTTCTTGACCCCGTCGTAGTTCACGGTGACCGAGGCCGCGCCGACGTTGGTGCCCTCGCCGATCGTGGCGTCGCCGATGTAGGAGAGGTGCGGCACCTTGGCGCCCTCGCCCAGCTCGGAGTTCTTGATCTCGACGTAGGTGCCGACCTTCGCCTTGCGGGCCAGCTTCGCCCCCGGCCGCAGGTAGGCGTACGGGCCGGTGGAGGCCAGCTCGCCGATCTCGGCGCGGTCGGCCGTGGTGTTGCTCACACGGGCGCCGGCGCCGACCAGGGTGTCCCGGAGGGTGGAGTTCGGGCCCACCTCGCAGTCCTCGCCCAGGTGGGTCGCGCCCTGCAGCTGGGTGTTCGGCAGCACCACGGCGTCCGGCTCGTACGTCACCTGGACGTCCATCCAGGTGCTGGCCGGGTCGACCACGGTGACGCCCGCGCGCATCGCCCGCTCCAGCAGGCGGTCGTTCAGCAGCCGGCGGGCCTGCGCCAGCTGGACCCGGTCGTTGATGCCCAGGATGTCCCGGTGGTCCTCGGCGACCACGGCGCCGACTCGGTGCCCGGCCTCGCGCAGGATCGACAGGGTGTCGGTCAGGTACTCCTCGCCCTGCGAGTTGTCCGTGGTCAGCTCGGCCAGCGCCTCGGTGAGCAGCTTGGCGTCGAAGGCGAACACGCCCGAGTTGATCTCGGCGATGGCGCGCTGGGTGTCGGTGGCGTCCCGCTCCTCGACGATCGCGGCGACGGTGCCGTCCTCGTCCCGCAGGATCCGCCCGTAGCCGAAGGGCTCGGGGACGACGGCGGTCAGCACGGTGACGCCGTTCTGCTGGGCCTCGTGCGAGCGGGCCAGCCGGCGCAGGGTGTCCCCGGTGAGCAGCGGGGAGTCCCCGGCGGTGACGATCACGGTGCCGTCCAGCGTCACGCCGTCGGCGGCCAGCGACTCCAGCGCGGTGCGGACCGCGTGGCCGGTGCCGTTCTGCTGCTCCTGCACGACCGGGCGCACGGCCGGGTAGTGCGCCGCCAGGTGCTCCTCGACCTGCTCGCGCTGGTGGCCGACCACCACGACGAGCTGCCCCGGCATCAGTTCCCCGGCCGCCGACACCGCGTGACCCACCAGCGAGCGCCCGCACACCTCGTGCAGCACCTTGGGCACCTTGTTCGACTTCATCCGGGTCCCACCACCGGCGGCGAGCACGACAACGGCGGCAAGCGAATTGGCACCCATGCGGGGAGGCTCCTCATTAGGTTCAGAGAGGGCAGAGCAGGCCAGAACGCGGTCCGCACATGTGCTCTGGCAGTTCGAGGATAGTGCGGGGCGGCGAGCCGAAACGCCAGACGCCCGGCCCGCGCATGCCCGCCCGCGGCCGTACTCAGTGCTCCCGGAGGAGGATTCGAACCCCCATAAGCTGGACCAAAACCAGCTGTCCTGCCCTTAGACGATCCGGGACCGGAGCTCCGCCGCCGGAGGCCCGGCGACGCGCTGGGCCAAGACTACGGGGTAGCGCGCTTCACATCTACCACCAATGCCGACCCTCCTGGCCCGTCCGATCCGGGCACGGGAGGGGCCCGGGGTTCATCCATCCAGTCGGGTGAATTCACTCGAGCGCCGCGCGGCGATGTGTTCCCCTGGACACGGAGCGCAACCTACGATGCCGTAGGTTACGCCAACGTAGGTCCGCTCTGTCCCGTACCGGGACGCTGCGAAGGGACGCCCATGACCATCCAGGCCGACGAGGCGCGCGCGGGGGCCACCGCGCTCCCCGACCCCTCCCCCGACTCCCCCGACCCCTCCGCCGAGGCCGCGACCCGGCTGTCCGCCACCCGCGGCGGCGAGAAGCAGGGGGCCGCCGAGCGGATCGCGCTCGTGCTCTTCATCCTCGTGCCGTTCGCCGCGCTGGTCGCCGCCGTACCGGTGGCCTGGGGCTGGGGGCTCGGCTGGACCGACGTGGCGGTCACCGTCGCCATGTACTTCCTCACCTGTCACGGCATCACCGTCGGCTACCACCGCTACTTCACCCACGGCGCCTTCAAGGCCCCCCGCCCGATGCGGCTGGCCCTCGCCGTGGTCGGCAGCCTCGCCGTCGAGGGCCCGCTGGTGCGCTGGGTGGCCGACCACCGCAAGCACCACCGGTTCAGCGACAAGGACGGCGACCCGCACTCGCCGTGGCGCTACGGGGAGAGCGTCCCGGCCCTGATCAAGGGCCTGTGGTGGGCCCACATGGGCTGGATGTTCGACGAGGAGCAGACCCCGCAGCTCAAGTACGCCCCGGACCTGGTCCGCGACCCGGCGCTGCGGCGGATCTCCCGGCTGTTCTGGCTCTGGACCACCATCTCGCTGCTGCTGCCCGCGCTGGTCGGCGGGCTGGTGAGCCTGTCCTGGGAGGGCGCGCTGTCCGCGTTCTTCTGGGGCTCGCTGGTCCGGGTCGCCCTGCTGCACCACGTCACCTGGTCGATCAACTCGATCTGCCACGCCGTCGGGCGGCGCCCGTTCCGCTCCCGGGACCGCTCCGGCAACGTCTGGTGGCTCGCGGTGCTCTCCTGCGGCGAGTCCTGGCACAACCTGCACCACGCCGACCCGACCTCGGCCCGGCACGGCGTCCTGCGCGGACAGATCGACTCCTCGGCCCGGCTGATCCGCTGGTTCGAGCTGGCCGGCTGGGTCCGGGACGTCCGCTGGCCGGACGCGGAGCGGATCGCCGCCCGCCGCGCCGCATGAGGCGGCGCTTCCAGCATGATGTAGGGGTGAACGGGAGCAGCGCAGACAGCACAGGCGGTCACCACACCACGCGGACGGACGCGGCGCCCGGAACGGCGCCGGCCCGTCCGCGGGCCGCTGCGGCGCCGGGCGCGGCCTCCGACGGCGGCGGCGAACGGACCGCGGACGGCCCCGCCGACCGGTCCGCGGCCGCCCCGACCCCGCGCCGCCGGGGCGGGCGGGTCCGGATGACCGGCAAGCAGCGCCGGGAGCAACTGCTGGAGATCGGCCGGACGGTCTTCGCGGAGCGCGGCTACGACGGCACCTCGGTGGAGGAGATCGCCGAGCGCGCCGGGGTGTCGAAGCCCGTGGTGTACGAGCACTTCGGGGGCAAGGAGGGGCTCTACGCGGTGGTGGTGGACCGCGAGATGCAGCTGCTGCTGGACATGGTGACCGGGGCGCTGACCGGCGGGCACTCGCGCGAGCTGCTGGAACAGGCGGCGTTCGCGCTGATGGACTACATCGACACCTCGACGGACGGCTTCCGGATCCTGGTCCGGGACTCCCCGGTGGCCCAGTCGACCGGCACCTTCGCCTCGCTGATCAGCGACATCGCCACCCAGGTCGAGGACATCCTGGGCCTGGAGTTCAAGTCCCGGGGCTTCGACGCCCGGCTGGCCCCGATGTACTCGCAGATGCTGGTCGGGATGGTCGCACTGACCGGCCAGTGGTGGCTGGAGGTCCGCAAGCCGGACAAGGCCACGGTGGCGGCGCACCTGGTGAACCTGGCCTGGCACGGGCTGGAGGGCCTGGAGCGGCACCCTCGGCTGGTCGGCGACCGCCGGGGCTGACCGCCCTTCCGTCCGGCCGTCCGGCCGTCCGGCCGTCCGCCTTTCCGTCCGGACGCCGCACCGCGGGCCACCGGCTACCGCCTGACCCCGACCGCGAAGATCCGCCGGAACGGGAAGACCGTCCCGTACGGCCCGGCCGGGTAGGCCTCGCGCAGCAGCCGCCCGTACTCGGCGAGGAAGGCGGCCCGGTCGGCCGGGTCGGTCAGCCGGCCGAGGACGGGCCGCAGCGCGGTGCCCTTGACCCACTCCAGCACCGGGTCCGGTCCGGGCAGCAGGGTGCAGTAGGTGGTCTCCCAGACGTCGGCCGCGCAGCCGGCCCCGGCGAGGACGTCCAGGTAGCGCCCGGGCGGGTGGACACCGCCCCGGACGGCGTCGGGGCCGAGGGCGTCGCGCCAGCGGGCGCTGCGGCGCAGTTCGGCGAGCAGGGTGTGGCTGGGCGCCTCGAAGTTGCCGGGCACCTGGACGGCGACCACCCCGCCGGGCCCCAGGGCGGCCGCCCAGCGCGCCAGCACCGCGAGGTGGCCGTCCACCCACTGGAGGGTCGCGTTCGAGGCGATCAGGTCGGGCGCGGCCGGGGCCGGGTCGTAGTCGCGGGCGTCGGCGAGCAGGTAGTCGGCGGTGGGCTCGCCGTCGGTGCGGGCCGCCGCCAGCATCGGGGCGGAGTTGTCGAGGCCGGTGAGCCGGGCCTTCGGCCAGCGTTCGCGCAGGACGGCGGTGGAGTTGCCGGGGCCGCAGCCGATGTCGAGGACGGTCGGGGCGGGTTCGTTCGGCAGGGCGGGGACCCGGGCGAGCAGGTCACGCAGCGGGCGGGTGCGTTCGTCGGCGAAGCGCAGGTACTGCGCCGGGTCCCAGACGGGGCTGGTCATGGTTCACCTCGCAGGTATCTCGATATCAAGATATCTCCGAAAGCCTCGCTGGCACATTTCTCGATGTCAAGAGACTTCACATCGACACATCCACCGATACACTGATCGTCATGGAGGACGAGGTCGACAGGCTGGTCGCAGCGTGGCGCCGGGAGCGCCCCGACCTCGACGTGGAGCCGCTGGAGGTGCTCAGCCGGGTCAGCCGGCTCGCCCGCCACCTCGACCGCGCCCGCCGCACCGCCTTCGCCGAGCACGGGCTGGAGCCCTGGGAGTTCGACGTCCTGACCGCCCTGCGGCGGGCCGGCTCCCCGTACCAGCTCTCCCCCGGCCAGCTGCTCACCCAGACCCTGGTCACCTCCGGCACCATGACCAACCGGATCGACCGCCTCACCGGCAAGGGCCTGGTCAAGCGCCTGCCCGACCCCGACGACCGGCGCGGCGTGCTCGTCCGGCTCACCGACGACGGCCGCGACCGCGCCGACCAGGCCCTGGCCGGCCTGCTCGCCCACGAGCGCGAACTGCTGGCCCAGCTCAGCTCCGGCCAGCAGGGCGAACTCGCCGGGCTGCTGCGGCTGCTGGTCGCCCCGTTCGACAACATCCCGGGCTGAGCGGGCCGATCGGGCTGAGCGAGTTGAGCGGGCTGAGCGAGTTGAGCGGCCCCGACGGCGGCGCTACGGCGCCCGGCCGGCACCCGGCTACGGCGTGGAGGCGATCGACGGCGGCGCGGCCGGCTCCGCCGGACTGACCCCGGCCCGCCGGGCCACCGCGACGGCGGCCAGCGTGGAGTGCACCCCCAGCTTCCCCAGCACGTTCTGCATGTGGGTGCGGACGGTGTGCGGCGACAGGTACAGCCGCTCCGCCACCGCCTGCCGGCCCAGGCCCGCCACCATGCAGCGCAGGATCTGCTTCTCCCGCGGGGTCAGGGCGTCCACCAGCCGCTCGCTCTCGGTGCGGTCCCGCCGGGCCGTGGTGAGCTCGCGGATCACGCCGGTGAGCAGCGCCGGCGGCAGGTGGGTCTCGTCCCGCAGCACCCCCCGGACCACCGCGAGCAGCCGGGCCAGCGAACTCTCCTTCGCCACCCAGCCGGTGGCGCCCGCGTGCAGTGCCCGGGCGGCGCGGTGCGGGTCGTCCGCGGTGGCCAGCACCACCCCGCGCAGCCCCGGATGGGCCCGGCGGAGCCGGCCCAGCAGGGTGATGCCGTCCGGCGGCGGGGCCGTGGGCCGCAGCTGCTCGGCGCGGAGCTGGTCGGCGACGCGGAGCTGGTCCACAGGACGGAGCTGGTCGGCGGCGCGCAGCTGCTCGGCGGGGCGGGCGGCGGCGGTCGCCGGGGTGGGCGGGGCGAGCGGGGAGCCGCCCGGCCTGCGGGCGGCGGGCGCCCCCGGGGCCGGACGGCGCCGGGCCTCGTCGGCCGCCTCCGGACCGGGCCGGGCCCGGGCCGCCGGACCGCCCGCCTCGACCCCGAGGTCGGCGTCGATCAGCGCCACGTCGTAGGCCCGCCCCTCGGCCGCGGCCCGCTCCAGCGCGCGCTCGGCGGCGGCCGCGCTACCGGCCGCGCCCACCTCCACGTCGGGCTCGGCGGCGAGCGCCGCGGCCAGTGCCTCGGCGAAGATCCGGTGGTCGTCGACCACCAGGACCCGGATCCGCCCCATCGTCACTACCCCCTGCTCAGAGCGCCCGAGCCCGGGGACGGGGGCCGGTCCGGCGTCCGCGTTCCGGACCCGCCGTTCCGCCCGCCCACCGGTGGCCGGTGAAGCTGAAAGGGCGCCGGCCCCCACCGGTACCGCACTCAGCGTACGGGCCGGGAAACGCTCCCGTGGCGGTTCGGTGAAGTTTCGTCAGGTGGTGGGTCAGGGGGTGGACTTGAACGGGCGGACGGCCCCCGGGGTGCGCTCGCGCTGGAGCGCCGCCCGGGGGCCGTCCCGTTCCGCTGTACGGCCGGCGGGGCCGTCGCCGACCCACCCGCCGGTCCACTCGCGGACCTACTCTCCGCTCTACTCTCCGCTCTACTCGCCGGCCTACGCGCCGACCTACGCGCCGGTCTGCTCCAGGGTGAACTTCCAGGCGTCAGCGACGATGTCGTCCAGGTTGGGGCGGCGCGGCGTCCAGCCCAGCTCCTGGTGGGCCCGCTCGGCGGAGGCCACCAGCACGGCCGGGTCGCCCGCGCGGCGGCCGACCACCTGCACCGGGATCTCCCGGCCGGTGACGCGCTTGACCGACTCGATCACCTCGCGCACCGAGAAGCCGCTGCCGTTGCCCAGGTTGCAGATCAGGTGCTCGCCCGGCTTGGCGGCGTCCAGCGCCAGCAGGTGCGCGTCGGCCAGGTCCGCGACGTGGATGTAGTCGCGGATGCAGGTGCCGTCCGGGGTCGGGTAGTCGTCGCCGAACACCGCGATGTGCGGGCGCCGGCCGAGCGCGGCCTGGAAGACCAGCGGGATCAGGTGCGACTCGGGGTCGTGCCGCTCGCCGTAGGCGCCGTACGCGCCGGCCACGTTGAAGTAGCGCAGCGAGACGGCGGCCAGGCCGTGCGCGACGGCCTCGCTGGTGATCATGTGGTCCATGGCGAGCTTGCTGGCGCCGTAGGTGTTGGTCGGCGAGGTCCGGGCGGTCTCGGCGATCGGCACGACCTCCGGCTCGCCGTACACGGCCGCGGTCGAGGAGAACACCAGCTTGCGCACACCCGCGGCGCGCATCGCGGTGATCAGCTCCAGCGAGCCCGCCACGTTGTTGCGCCAGTACTTCTCCGGGTCCACGACCGACTCGCCGACCTGCGAGGAGGCGGCGAAGTGCAGCACGCCGTCGAAGGAGCCGTCGAGCACCCGGCCGGCCTCCTGGATCCGGCCCTCGACGAACTCGGCACCGGCCGGGACACCCTCGCGGAAGCCGGTGGAGAGGTCGTCCAGGACGGTCACCTGGTGACCCGCCTCCAGCAGGTGGGCGGCCACCACGCTGCCGACGTAGCCGGCGCCACCCGTGACCAGGTACTTACTCATGATGAGACCTCCAGCGGGCGATGGTCCGCGCGGTCGGCGGCGCCATCGACGGAATGCGTACGACTGCGCTCAATTGTCCCTGCCCGCCGGGGTGCTCCCGACCACCGGGGCGCTCGCTCCCCGGCTTTCTCACCCACTCCTCGGCCGACCTCCACGGCCGGGCCGCCCCGCGCCCCCGCCGACACCCCGGGGAGCCGCTCAGCCCTCGGCCATCCGCTCCAGCAGACCGGTGCGCGCGGCCACCGCGGCCGCCTCCAGCCGGGTGCGCGCACCCAGCTTCATCAGCACCCGCTGCACATGGGTACGGGCGGTGCTCGCGGCGATCCGCATCCCGGCCGCGATCGCCGCGGTGTCCTCGCCGTCCGCGATCCGGGCCAGCACCTGCACCTCACGGCGGGTCAGCAGCCGCAGCAGCCGGACCGCCTCGTCGTCCGGCTCGGCCACCGGGCGCAGCAGCTGGTCGAAGGCCCCGCGCAGGACGTCCACCCCCACCGCGGCCTCGCCCGCCCGGGCCCGCCCGATCGCCCGCTCGACCACCTCGATCCGCTCGTCGCTGGGCACGTACCCCGCTGCTCCGGCCGCGAACGCGCAGGCCACGCCCCGGAGTTCACCCACCGGTCCGAGCACGATCACGGCCACCTCGGGCCGCTCCCGGCGGATCCGGCGCAGCCCGTCGAAGGCCCCCGGCTCGCCCGGCGCGGACACCCCCAGCAGACACACCTCGGGCCGTCGCCCGGCCACCAGATCGGCCGCCACACCGGCCGGCGAGCCGACCGCGAGCACCCGGTGGCCGCGCAGTTGCAGCGCGGTGGCCAGCGCCTCGGCCAGCAGCCGGTGGTCGTCGACCACCACGAGTCGAACACCCATGACGCCCTCCCGGTCGGGGCCCGGCTCGTGCCCGCACCCTGCGGGCGGGCGGCCGATGACGCACCATCACAGCGCATTCCGTACCCGACCCGCTAGGCCACCGAGGATCGCGGGACCAGCGGCGGAACGGGGCGAACCCCGGTGCACAGAACGCGAAAGACCCCCGCCGCGAGGCGAGGGTCTTTCGGTGGAGCCCCCATGCGGAATCGAACCGCAGACCTTCTCCTTACCATGGAGACGCTCTACCGACTGAGCTATAGGGGCTTGGCCTTGCGTTTCCGCCGGGCCGGTCGAACAAGGAAGACATTACACGGCCGTCGGCCCGGAAGGGAAATCGGCTCCGCCCCGGGCCCCGCGGGCCGTCAGCCCCCGGCGTGCGCCGCGTCGAACTCCTCGCGGGCCGCGAGCATCTGCCCGGCGCGCCGCTCCGTCCAGCGCCCGAGCGGGGCGACCAGCCCGGCCAGCTCGCGACCGAGCGGCAGCAGGTCGTAGACCACCCGCGGCGGCGTCTCCGGGAAGACCGTGCGCAGCACCAGCCCGCTGCGCTCCAGGCTCCGCAGCGACTGGGTGAGCATCTTGCGGCTGACCCCGCCGACCGCGCGCTGGAGCTCGGAGAAGCGCTGCGGCCCACAGGCGGACAGGCTCATCAGGATCAACATCGACCACTTGTCGGCGAGCTCGGCGAACAGCTCGCGACTGGGGCAGAGCTGGGCGAAGACGTCCAGCTCCGGCTCCCGCTCCTGCTCCGGCCTCCCGCCTCCTGCCTGCCGCTCGACCCCGACGCCCTCCGCCCGCCGCTCGACCCCGGCCCGGGCCGCTTCCTCCGTCGTCATACGCCCAGGGTAGACCTGCGGTCTCCGATCCGCACCTGGTCTCTTCTGGAGACCTGGTCTATATTGGAGACCGTTCGACGGAGCGGGCCGGCCCCGCTCCGTCGCCTCTTGCCCTCCCGCTCTCACGCCATCCCGTCCCCAGGAGTGCCCGCATGACCGCCATCCGCCCGACCGTCGCCCTCGCCTACCACTCCGGCTACGGCCACACCGCCGTGATCGCCGAGGCCGTCGCCCGCGGCGCCGCCGCAGCGGGCGCCGAGGTCGTCACGATCGCCGTCGACACCATCACCGAGGAGCAGTGGGCGCAGCTGGACGCCGCCGACGCGATCGTCTTCGGCTCCCCCACCTACATGGGCACCGCCTCCGGCGCCTTCCACGTCTTCGCCGAGGCCAGCAGCAAGCGCTGGTTCGCCGACGCCTGGAAGGACAAGCTCGCGGCCGGCTTCACCAACTCCGCCTCCAAGAGCGGCGACAAGGCCGGCACCCTCGGCTTCTTCCAGACCCTCGCCGCCCAGCACGGCATGAACTGGGTCAACCTCGGCCTCAAGCCCGGCTGGAACGCCACCACCGCCTCCGAGGACGACCTCAACCGCCTCGGCTTCTTCACCGGCGCCGCCGCCTCCTCCCCCGCCGACGCCGGCCCCGAGGCCGTCCACAAGGCCGACATCGCCACCGCCGAGCACCTGGGCGAGCGCGTCGCCCGGCACACCGCCGTCGTCCTGGCCGGCCGCGCCGCCCTGGCCGGCTGAGACCGCCCCCGCCGCACGGCTACGCCGCCGGATCCGCCCCCAGCACGGGCGCCCGGCGGCGTCCGCCGTCCACCGCCGCCAACTCCGCACCCGTGGTGTCCGGCAGCAGCCACAGGCAGCCCAGCGCCAACAGCCCCAGCACCCCCAGGTACCAGCCGACCGGCTGCGCCGTCCCGTACGCGCCGGTCAGCCGCGTCGCCACCAACGGCGTCAACGCCCCGCCGACCACCCCGCCCAGGTTGTACGTCAACGCGGCACCCGTGTAGCGCACCCGGGTCGGGAACAGCTCCGGCAGGAACGCCGCCACCGGGCCCATCAGACACCCCAGCACCACCATCGCCCCGGCCAAGGCCAGGAACATCAACGGCCGGCGCACCGTCTCCAACAGCGGGAACAGCACCAGCGACCAGCCCGCCGCCAGGCCCGTCGCCCACCGCAGCGTCCGCCGCCGCCCCCACCGGTCACTGTGCGCCGCACTCAGCCACACCGTCACGGCCCCGCCCACCGCACCGACCAGCAGCATCGCCAGCACCACCGTGCTCGCCACCCCCAGGCCGGACGTCGCGTACGCCAGCGCGTAGGTGGTGGTCAGGTAGAACAACGCGTACCCGAGCGTGATCGCCCCACCCCCGGCCAGCACCGGCCGCCAGTGCTCCCGCAGCACCTCCACCACCGGCGGACGGTCCCGCCGCTCGTCCGCCCGGAACAACGGCGTCTCCGCCAGCCGCAGCCGCACGAACAACCCCACCGCCACCAGCGCCAACGAGGCCAGGAACGGCACCCGCCAGCCCCACGCCCGGAACGACCCCTCGTCCAGGGTGAGTTGGAGCACCAGGAAGGCTCCGTTCGCCAACACGAACCCGCCCGACGGCCCCAACTGCAGGAACCCGCCGTACCGCCCGCGCCGCCCGGCCGGCGCGTTCTCCGCGATCAGCAGCGCCGCCCCGCCCCACTCCCCGCCCAACCCGACGCCCTGGCACACCCGCAGCACCACCAGCAGCACCGGCGACCACCACCCCCACACCGCGAACCCCGGCAACAACCCCACCGCCGCCGTCGCCAACCCCATCAGCAACAGCGACACCACCAGCGTCGCCTTCCGCCCCACCCGGTCCCCGAAGTGCCCGAACACCACCGCCCCCAACGGCCGGGCCAGGAACGCCACCGCGTACACCGAGAACGCCGCCAACAACGCCCCGGTCCCACCCAACCCGGGAAAGAACACCGGCCCGAACACCAGGGCCACCGCCGTCCCGTACAGGAAGAAGTCGTAGAACTCGATCGCCGTCCCGATCAACGCCGCAGCCGCGGCCCGCCTCAACTGCCCAGCCCGCCGGGCACCCTCCGCATCCATACCACCACCCTCCCGACCCCCCGCCCCACCCCACCAGCCCCCACTCGAGTGACCCCGGCGCACACCCCGGCCCCCAGCGCCCACCAAAAAGCCCGAGCGCCGCCACCACAACGCCCGGGCCCACCGCACCCCTCACCTGCCACTACCGCTACCGCTACCGCCCGTACGGCGGCGCCCCCACCCTCCGCCTCCGCACCACGACGACCACCACCCCGGCCACCACAGCCAGCCCGGCCACCACTCCACCCACGATCGGGAGCGCACTACCCGACCCGGACGACCCCTCAGCCTTCGGCTGCACCGTCGGCGCACCAGCCGCCGCTCCGGACGGGCTCGGCGACGAAGACACCGGCACGGACGCACTGGCCGAGGGCGAAGGGGCAGCCGACGGCGTAGCCGCATCAGCCGGAAGCGGCGACACATTCGCAGACCCCGGATCCCCCGGATCCGTCAACGCGATCCGAGGCCGCACCGCACCCCAACCCGCATCGTTCGTCCGGGCGTTCCCGCCGTTCGGCCTGCCCGCAGTATTGATCAGCACCCGCAGAATTTGATTCGCCGACCAATCCGGATGAACCGACCAGACCAGTGCCGCCGAGGCCGAAACGAGAGCTGCCGAGTCCGATGTCCCATGGCTCTTGCAATAGTCGGTCGATGACGTACAAGCAGCGACGATGTCCACCCCGGGCGCGACCAGAGCGACATGCGGCCCCGTTTCCGACTCTGCCGTGACGCTTCCGTTGTGATCAAAGGCTCCGACACCCACCACGTTGGGCAATCCGCCCGGGTACGAGAGCAGGTTGCCCGACTGCGCCTCGTTCCCCACGCTAGCCACAACCAGAACACCCTTGGCCCGTGCAGTCGCGAGAATGCCGTCCAACTTCGCCACATCCTCAGGCGAGGTTCGAATCGCCGTCACGCCCTGGGAGACATTGATGACCTTCGCACCCTGATCGACCGCATAATTCACGGCATCTCCGACCTGCCTCAGGAAGTCACCCGGATCGAGCGCCCCAACAGATCCATTATTGATCTTGAGTGGAAGAATCTTGGCTCCCGGCGCCAGACCGACTGCCCCCGTCCCCCCAGCACCCTTGCCCGTTCCGGCAATCAGGCTGGACATCTCAGTGCCGTGACCGTCCCCGAACGACCCGACCCCGCCCGGGCTGCCACTGAAGTCTTTGCCGGGCAACAATTGGCCCACCAGATCAGGGTGATCGAGCTTGAATCCCCCGTCGATCACCGCAACGGTGACACCCTTGCCCGTTGAGACCTTCCACATCTCAGTCGCGTGCATGGTCTCCAGGTGCCACTGCTTCTCACGGATCGTGTCATCCGCAATCGCAGGACCTGCGCTGGGGCCAACAGAGACTCCCATCGCCAGGAGCGCCGCAGCCGTAGCCCGCCGAGCCCGCATCCAGCGGCTCATCACTCGATTCCCCCACATGACGGTCTGAGCTACCTCGCGTACGGGTTGTCCTCCGGTGGAACCGGCGGCTGGTACGACGGCGACACGGGCGACACCGCATCCTTCCGCCTCCGCACGACGGCGAACACCACCCCGGCCACCACGACCAGCCCGGCCACCACTCCACCCACGATCGGGAGCGCACTGCCCGACCCGGACGACCCCTCAGCCTTCGGCTGCCCCGTCGGCGCGCCAGCCGCCGCTCCGGCCGGACTCGGCGACGACGACACCGGCGCGGACGCAGCCGCCGAGGGCGAAGGGGCAGCCGAAGGCGTAGCCGCATCAGCCGGAAGCGGCGACACATCCGCCGGCCCCGGATCCCCCGGATCCGTCAACGCGATCCGCGGCCGCACCGCACCCCAACCCGCATCGTTCGTCCGGGCGTTCCCGCCGTTCGGCCTGCCCGCAGTATTGATCAGCACCCGCAGAATCTGATTCGCCGACCAATCCGGATGAACCGACCAGACCAGTGCCGCCGAGGCGGATGCCAGGGCAGTCGCATCCGACGTTCCGTGTCCCGTGCAGTATCCGGATGGAGCCGTGCAGGCCGCGATGGTGTCCACGCCAGGAGCGACCAGAGCCACCTGAGGCCCCGTCTCTGATTCGTCGGTCACATCCCCGTTCCGACCGAAGGCTCCGATACCGACGACGTTCGGCAATCCTCCTGGATAGTCAACCGGGTTCCCGGACTTCGCCTCGTTCCCCACCGCAGCAAGAACCAGGGCCCCCTTCGACCTGGCGGACGCGAGGATCCGATTCAGCTTGGCCACATCGTCGCCGGAGGTCGTGACCGAGTTCGTCCCCTGAGAAATACTGATGACTTTGGCACCGCTGGCGACCGCATAGTCGACGGCCTGCCCGATCTGGTCCAGGAAGTCAGCAGAAATCACCGACCCCTCGGATCCCGTATTGATCTTCAATGGCAGGATCTTGGCCCCGGGCGCCAACCCATAAGCACCCTTCCCGCCGTTCGCCTTCCCCGTCCCCGCGATCAGCCCGGCCATCTGCGTGCCGTGCCCATTGGCATCAGCACCAACTCCGCCCTTGCTGCCACTGAAGTCCTTTCCGGGCAAGAACTGCCCGGAAAGGTCAGGGTGATCCAGCTTGAACCCACCGTCGATCACCGCGACCGTAACGCCTTGCCCTGTGGACACCTTCCACATGTCCGATGCCTTCATGACATCCAGGTGCCATTGGTCGTCACGAACCGAACCGTTTACGGCTGCCGATGCTGCAACAGGGGCAACGACGACACCAGCGGCTACGAGCATCGCCACGAACAGCCGTCCAGGCCCCCGCCGGATCATTCGACTCATCACAACTCCTCGTCGACTTCCCCGCATGCCGAAGCGGGGCCTGAACAAGACTGCCCGGCCACTGGGAAGGCCCAGTGGCCGGGCAGTCGTTGCAGTCCTACTCAATCACGTCCGGGTTGCTGTGCGGGGTACCGCTGATCCAGGTCTCCTCGTCCTCGTGGAGGTAGTCTGCACGGTCGCGGCGGTCGCGTTCCTTCTTACCGCCGTGGCCGCCCGCACCTGGGGCCATCATGCCGTTCTGTCCGGACCGGGCACCGCCCTCGGCGGCTCCCGCCGCCGCGCGGTTGCGCAGGCCCGTGCCGCCGGGAGTGAACTCCCCACCAGCAGCAGGACCCTTGCGGCCACCGACCGTGCCGCCCGGGGTCGAGGTCAGACCTCGGCCGCGCGAGCCGCCGCTGCCGCCGACGACGCCGTGGCCGCCGCCCATGCCCGGGTGCATGCCGCCCATTCCGCCGCCCATGGGCGAACCGCCGACCCGGCCGCCGCCCGGCGCGCCCTCACGCCCGAAGACCGTCCCGCTCGGGAGTCCCGGGGTACCGGCCTTGCCAGAGGTCGAGCCGCCGTTGAACGGGCCGGTACGGAGGGGAACCGAACCACCGCCCTTGCCGGGGATGCTGCCGATGCCCTTGGTCGGAACGGAACCGCCACCGGTACCCACCGGGAAGCCGGAGATCGGGCCACTGCCCGGCACGCCGGGCAGCCCGCCGCGGCCGTCGGGACCACCGGGGTAGCCCGGAGTTCCACCCGGACCGCTCGGCAGCACCGGGCCGCCCCCGGGCCCGACCGGGGTGGTCTGGTCCGGCAGGGTCGGGATGCTGTCGAGGCCGGTGCCAGGGCGGGTGACCGGGTCCGACGGGTGGGACGGCGGGGTCGGGGTGCCCGGGTCCTGCGGCGGGGGCGGCAGCTGACCGCCGCCGTGGGGCGGAGTCGGGCCGGGGTGGGTCGGGTTGGACGGGTCCTGCCAGTTCGTCGCCGGATCGCGTGGCCTCATGGTGGCACCGCCATAGTTGCCACCCGACGGGCTGTAGCTCCCGCCGTAGCTGCCGGTGCGCGGGCTGCGGACAGAGCCCCCGTAGCTGCCTCCCGAGTTACCGTTTCCCCCGTACTCCGAAGCGGAGCCCTTGTCCTTGCCCGTGGCAGGAGTCCCCGGCAGCACTACGTTGTCGTCGATCCCGTTCAGCGTCGTCGTCGCCGCGGTGTACGCCTGTGCCAGCTTCTCCATCTGGAGAATGGCTTCCTGCTTCTCCTTCTCGATCGTCGCCGCGGCCTGATCGGCCCGAGCCTTGCTCACCCAGTTCGGGTTGAGGGAGAACATGAAGTCGTCGACCGACTTGCCGCCCAGGTTCACGCTCGACGGCATGTAGACCGTCTGCGCCTTGGCTTTGGCCAGCAGGTCGATCTCCGTCTGTGGCGGCTTGGGCACGGCGGACTGGGCCGTGCTGAGCGCCTCGCCAGCCTGGACCATGGCATTGCCGGCGGTCGTGGAATGCTGGGCGATGATCGCTGCGGACTTGTAGAGGTTCCCCACCCAGGTCTTGAAGCTCTCAGCTGCCGGTCCCTCCCAACTGACATTGCCGAGGTGCCCTTGAAGGGCCTGGCTAAGGTCCGTCAGGACGCGTCCTGCGTCCTGGAGCTGGTTGGCTCGTTTCAGTACATCGGCCGGCTTCCCGCCGTCGACCATTGCCTTGAGTACGGCGTGGTCGATGTTGTTGAACTCCGTCGGTCCTGACATGGTCTGTTCCCCGTCTCCCCGTAAATCTCTCCAGGCGCCGCTTTCAGGCCGTCACGTTGGACTTCGCCCCTGTCGGCGGCAGGTTCATTCCTGCCCCCGCCGCGATCGACTTCTGGGCGTCGGTCGTGTGGCCCTCGTTGGTCGTGTACTGGCTGTGCGTGTCCGCGACCGCGGCCTTCATCGCCTCGATCTGCGCCACGAAGTCCTTGTGGAGCTTGACGAGCTGGTCGTGGACCTTGTCGTAGGCACCGTGCAGGGCCACGGCCTCGGGGAACTTCGCAGCATCTGCGGCGTTGACGAAGCTGCCCTGGGAGACCTTCTGCTCCTGGAGCTTGTACGGCGCGGCCGCCGACCCCTCCATGGCCTGGAGCAGCGCCTCGACCTTGTTGGCGAAGTTCGTGAGCGTCTGCAGCTCGATCTGGACGTCCTGCTTGCCGAAGGCCGCCACCAGGTCCCCGGCGCTGACGTTGGTCTGCACGGTGCTGACCACGGGGGCGATCTTGATCCCGTGCCCCCACGGCAGCGGGATCGTCGGCCCGTCCAGCATGAACGGCGTCGCGTCCGGTGCCCCCGGCGTCCCCGGCGCCGGCGTCGATCCCGCGCTCGGCGTGGTCGTCGGCTCTCCCACAGCAATCCACCTCTCCCCCGTACGGCCCGCGCGCCCCGGGCGTGTCCCGGGCCCCGTCGCGCCGCAACGCACCGTCAACTTCTAAGGCTTACCGTCCTGGTCGGTTCGGCCGCCCGCCCTGAGGGCGGCCCCCGCCTCTGTCATGGTAGCCACCGCCCCTGTCGGCCCGGCAGGGACCTTGGCCTGCGCGGGCGCGATCGGTACGAACTTGACACGTACAGCCCGGGGTCGGACCGCTGGATAGACTGCCCCGGTACGCCCCATCTGCCGTGCAATGTCGCTCAGCAGCGAGCCGTGGCCGCAGAAACGGACGTGTGACGACATGCCTGAGCAGAGGACGCCCTGGTGGGCCCGGGCGGTGCGGCCGGAGCGGCCGCCGGTGCCGGTGGTGTTGATGGTGCGGGCCGCGCTGGGGATGGCGGTGCCGCTGGTGCTGGGGCTGTGGGCGCACCGGCTGGACCTGGGGGTGTTCGCCGCCCTGGGGGCGATGCACGCGACGATGAACGACCGGGTCGAGCCCGCGGGGCTGCGGGTGGTCCGGATCGGGTCGGCGGTGGCGGCCTCGGCGGTGGGGATGCTGGTCGGTACGGCCTTGCAGCACGTCCACGCGGGCGTGCCGGCGCTCGGTGCCGGGCTGACCCTGACGGCGTTCGTGTCGGGTGCGTTGAGTGCGACGGGTCCGCGCGGGTCGGCGGCGGGGATGCTGCTGCTGGTGTCGGCGGCGTTGGGCAGTGGGATGCCGTTGCCGGAGCCGTGGTGGGCGGCGGCGCCGATGATGCCGGCGGGTGCGGCGCTCGTGGTGCTGCTGGGTCTGCCCGGTCGTGCGGCCGACCCGCGCGTCCGGGCCTTGGCGGCGGCGTACGAGGCGCTCGGCCGGACGCTCGGCGATCTGGGGACGGCGCGGGGCGCGGAGTCCCGCCGGGTGTTGACGGCCCGGCTGAACCAGGTGCAGGACCTGTTCCCCGGGCACGGCCGGACGGCCCTGCGCCCGGTGTACGAGGCGGCGCTGGCGGCGACCGAGGCGGCGACGGGCCTGTTGTGGGCGTGGCGGCCGGTGCCCGCGGAGGTGGCGGCGGTGCCGGGGCAGCTGGCGGCCGCGGTGCGGCGGGGCGGCGGCGAGGTGGTGGTGCCGCAGTGGCGGCCGGACACCCCGGCGCGGCAGGCCCTGGACGTGGCGCTGCGGGCCGCCGCGGACGCGGTCGCGGGCCGGCCTACCCGGATCGACGCGGCGCCCGCACCGCCGCCCGACCCGTGGCGGCTCCGGGGGCGGCTGTGGTCCGCCGCGTCGGCGCGGTACGGGCTGCGGGTGGCGCTGTGCATCGCGGTGGGTTCGGCGGTGACGGCCAACTACCCGCTGAGCAAGAGCTACTGGGTGCCCATGACGATCGCGTTCGTGTTGAAGCCGGATCTGGGTTCGGTGTTCCTGCGGGCGGTGAGCCGGGCGGTCGGCACGGTGCTGGGTGTGGCCGTGACGGCGGCGCTGCTGGCCTCGACCACCGAGGAGTGGGTGCTGACGGCGGTGGCGGCGCTGTGCGTGGCGCTGCTGCCGTACGCGACGGCGGCGCACTACGGGCTGACCACGGTGGCGATGACGCCGATGGCGCTGGTGCTGCTCCAACTCGGCGGCCGGAGCAGTGCCGCCGAGTTCTGGCCGCGGGTGCTGGACACCGTCCTGGCGAGCGCGATCGTGCTGCTCTTCGGCTACCTGCTGTGGCCGGAGCGCCCCCGGCACCGGATCGAGCCGCGGCTGGTGACCGCGACGACCGCCCTGCGCGCCTACCTGGACGCGGTGACGGAGCACCGCACCGGCGAGGTGTGGCTGCGCCGTACGGCCTACCGGTCCCTGGCGGACGCCCGGCAGGAGGTGCGGCAGGGGCTGGCCGAGCCGCCGCCCACCGGCCGGCTGGCCGAGCAGTGGCTACCGGCCACGGCGGCGCTGGAGCGGCTGGGCGGGGCGGTGGCGGCGTTCGCCGCGCAGATCCGGTACGGGGGCCGGGTGCCGGATCCGGTGGAGACCGAGCGGGTCCGGCGGGCCCTGGACGAGCTGACGGCCGCCGCCCGGGAGCACCGTCCGCCGGTCGGCCCGGCGGCCCGGCCGGACGCACCGCACGACCCGGCGCTCAGTGCGCTGGGCCGTGCGGCGGACGAGCTGGAACTCCTGCTCAGGCAGCGGTAGTTCAGGAAGAGGACAACCCCGGAAGAAGGCAGCTCAGGAAGAAGACAGCTCAGAAGGAAGACAGCTCAGACCTGCTCGGCCAGCTCCAGCCAGGTCATCTCCAGCTCCTCCTTCTCCTCCCGGACGGCGCGCAGCTGCCCGTCCAGTTCGGCGACCTTGGAGAAGTCGGCGGCGTGCTCGGCGAGTTGGGCGTGCAGCTTGGACTCCTTGTCGTCCAGCTTGGCGATCTGGCGCTCGATCTTCTGCATCTCCTTCTTGGCCGCCCGGAGGTCCCCGCCGGAGAGCCCGGCGGCGGGGTCGACGGCCGGGGCCGCGGCCACGGGGGCGGCCTGCGCCGCGGCGGCGGCCATCCGGGCCCGCCGCTCCAGGTACTCGTCCACGCCGCCCGGCAGCATCCGCATCTTCTTGTCGCCGAGCAGCGCGTGGACGACGTCGGTGGTCCGCTCGATGAAGAACCGGTCGTGGCTGATGACGACCATCGAGCCCGGCCAGCCGTCGAGCAGGTCCTCCAGCTGGTTGAGGGTCTCGATGTCCAGGTCGTTGGTCGGCTCGTCGAGGAACAGCACGTTGGGCTCGTCCATCAGCAGCCGCAGCAGCTGGAGCCGGCGCCGCTCGCCGCCGGAGAGGTCGCCGACCGGCGTCCACTGCTTGTCCTTGCCGAAGCCGAACTGCTCGCACAGCTGGCCGGCGCTCATCTCCCGGCCCTTGCCGAGGTCGACCCGGGAGCGGACCTGCTCGACGGCCTGCAGCACCCGGGTCGTCGGCTCCAGTTCGGCGACCTCCTGGGACAGGTAGGCCAGGCGCACGGTCTTGCCGACCTTGATCACGCCGGAGGCGGGCTGGATGTCGCCCTCGCTGGCGTAGGCGTCGCGCATGGCGCGCAGCAGCGAGGTCTTGCCGGCACCGTTGACGCCGAGCAGGCCGATCCGGTCGCCGGGGCCGAGCTGCCAGGTGAGGTTCTCCAGCAGCAGCTTGGGGCCGGCCTTGACGGTGACGCCTTCCAGGTCGAAGACGGTGCGGCCGAGCCGGGCGTTGGCGAACTTCATCAGCTCGCTCTTGTCCCGGGGGTCCGGCACGTCGGCGATCAGGGCGTTGGCCGCCTCGATCCGGTAGCGCGGCTTGGAGGTGCGGGCGGGGGCGCCGCGGCGCAGCCAGGCGAGCTCCTTGCGGGCGAGGTTCTGGCGCTTCTGCTCCTCGACGGCCTCGATCCGGGAGCGCTCGGCGCGGGCGAAGACGTAGTCGGAGTAGCCGCCCTCGTACTCGTGCACCTCGCCGTGCTGGACGTCCCACATCCGGGTGCAGACCTGGTCGAGGAACCAGCGGTCGTGGGTGACGCAGACCAGTGCGGAGCGGCGCTTCTGCAGGTGCTGGGCGAGCCAGTTGATGCCCTCGACGTCGAGGTGGTTGGTGGGCTCGTCGAGGATGATCAGCTCGGGGGAGCCGAGCAGCAGCTTGGCGAGGGCGATCCGGCGGCGCTCGCCACCGGAGAGCGGGCCGATGACGGTGTCGAGGCCGTCGGCGAAGCCGGGCAGGTCGAGGCCGCCGAAGAGGCCTTCGATGATGTCGCGGATCCGGGCGTCGCCGAGCCACTCGTGGTCGGCGCGGTCGGCGATGACCTCGTGCCGGATGGTCGCCTTCGGGTCGAGCGAGTCGTGCTGGGTGAGGACGGCCGGTTCGAGGCCGCCGTTCCAGGTGATCCGGCCGCCGTCGGGCTCCTCCAGCTTGGCGAGCATCCGGATCAGGGTGGTCTTGCCGTCGCCGTTGCGGCCGACGACGCCGATCCGGTCGCCGTCGCTCACGCCCAGGCTGACCGCGTCCAGCAGGGTGCGGGTGCCGTAGACCTTCGTGACGGACTCGATGGTGGCGAGGTTGACGGCCACGTGTGCTGCGCTCCTGGGTTCGGCGGTCGGGGGCGGGCCCAGCCCGCCCCTCTCTCGGGGACGACCCGATCACCCCAGCCTAATGGGCGGGCCGCAACGCCCTCACCGCGTCGAGCGCCCCACCAGCTCAAGCACCCCCGCGGGGTCAGACGACCGACGCCCCGGGCACCGGCCCGTACGTGGCGTGCGCCGCCCGGCAGGTGCCGGAGGCCAGCAGCGCCCGCGCGACGGCGGCCGCCGCCTCGGCGTCCTTGGCCAGGAAGGCGCAGGTCGGTCCGGAGCCGGAGACCAGGGCGCCGAGCGCACCGGCCTCGGTGCCGGCCCGCAGGGTGGCGGCCAGCGCGGGCCGCAGGGAGAGCGCGGCGGCCTGGAGGTCGTTGGTGAGCGCGTCGGCCAGGGCGACGGCGTCGCCGTCGGCGAGGGCGGCGAGCAGGGCCGGGTCGGCGTCGGGGGTGGGCACCTGGAGGTCGCTGGAGCCGGTGCCGGCCTCCTCGCGGAGCCGGTCGCACTCGCGGAAGACGGCGGGGGTGGACAGGCCGCCGTCGGCGACCGCGAAGACCCAGTGGAAGGCGCCCTCGACCGGCAGCGGTTCCAGGATCTCGCCCCGGCCGCGGCCCAGTGCGACGCCGCCGAGCAGGGCGAAGGGCACGTCGGAGCCCAGTTCGGCGGCCAGGTCCAGCAGCACCGGGAGCGGGGTGTCGAGCTTCCACAGCGCGTCGCAGGCGACCAGCGCGGCGGCGCCGTCGGCGCTGCCGCCGGCCATGCCGCCGGCGACCGGGATGGCCTTGGCGATGTGCAGGTGGACGCCCGGGTCGGCGATCCCGTGGTGGGCGGCGAGCAGCCGGGCGGCGCGGGCGGCGAGGTTGCTGTCGTCGAGCGGGACGGCGTCGGCATCGGGGCCCGAGCAGGACAGCGTCACGCCCTCGCCCGCACTCGCCGTGACCTCGTCGCCCAGCGCGACCGCGAAGAAGACGTTGGCCAGGTCGTGGAAGCCGTCGGCGCGCAGTCCGCCGACCCCGAGCTGGACGTTGACCTTGGCCGGTACCCGTACGGTGATCACTCGCTGTCCTCGGCAGGCTTGGCGGGCTTGTGCTCGGCGATCGCGGCGAACTGCTCCACCGTCAGCATCTCGCCGCGCAGCTTGTGGTCGATCCCGGCCGCCGCGAGCGCCTGCTCGGCCCCGGCGGCGGAGCCGGCCCAGCCGGCCAGCGCGGCGCGCAGGGTCTTGCGGCGCTGGGCGAACGCGGCGTCGACCACCGCGAACACCTCCGTGCGGCTGGCGGTGGTCTTCGGCGGCTCGCGGCGGATCAGCGAGACCAGCCCGGAGTCGACGTTGGGGGCGGGCCAGAACACGTTCCGCCCGATCGCACCGGCCCGCTTCACCTCGGCGTACCAGTTGGCCTTGACCGAGGGGACGCCGTAGACCTTGTTGCCGGGCTTGGCGGCGAGCCGGTCGGCGACCTCGCTCTGCACCATCACCAGGGTCCGCTCGATGCTGGGGAAGGTCGCCAGCATGTGCAGCAGGACGGGCACGGCCACGTTGTACGGCAGGTTGGCGACCAACGCGGTGGGCGCCGGCCCCGGCAGTTCGGTGACCTCCATGGCGTCGCTGAACACCAGGTCGAAGGAGTCCACCCGACCGGGCATCCGGGCGGCGACGGTGTCCGGCAGGTGCCGGGCGAGCACCGGGTCGATCTCGACCGCGGTGACGTGCCGGGCGACCTCCAGCAGCGCCAGCGTCAGCGAGCCGAGCCCGGGCCCGACCTCCACCACCGCGTCCTGCTCCGTCACGTCGGCGGCGCGGACGATCCGCCGCACGGTGTTGCCGTCGATGACGAAGTTCTGCCCGCGCTGCTTGGTCGGCTTCACGCCGAACGCGGCCGCCAGCTCGCGGATGTCGGCGGCGCCCAGCAGGTGGCTGTCAGGGGTGGGGTCGGTGGTGCTCACGCGCCAAGGATACGGGCGCGGGCGGCGCCACCCGGACGCGCGGAACCGGAACACCCGCCTCCGGACGACCCCCGCACGCGCAACGGCGCGCCCGCGAACCGCTCAGTACCCGAAGGCCCGCGCCGTGTTCGCCGCGATCGCCGCCGACAGCTCGTCCTCGTGCAGTCCCAGGGTCGCCGCCATCGACCGCACCGTGACCGGGATGAGGTACGGCGCGTTCGGCCGCCCCCGGTACGGGTGCGGGGTGAGGAAGGGGGCGTCGGTCTCGACCAGGATCCGGTCGAGCGGGGTGGCGAGCAGGGCGTCGCGCAGCGGCTGGTTGGCCTTGAAGGTGACCGGGCCGGCGAAGGACAGGTACCAGCCGTGCTCGGCGCAGACCTTCGCCATCTCGGCGTCGCCGGAGTAGCAGTGGAAGACGGTCCGCTCCGGGGCGCCCTCGGCCAGCAGGACGGCGATGACGTCCTCGTGGGCGTCGCGGTCGTGGATGACCAGTGCCTTGCCGTGCCGCTTGGCCATCTCGATGTGGCGGCGGAACGACTCCTTCTGGATCTCCACGCCCTCCGGCCCGGTGCGGAAGTAGTCCAGCCCGGTCTCGCCGACGGCGCGGACCTGGGGCAGCGCGGCTAGCGCGTCGATCTCGGCGAGCGCCTCCTCCAGCGCCGCCTGCCCGCCCGCGTGCCGCTGCTGCCCGGACCACCCGTCGGCGTCGCCGAGGAAGATCCGCGGCGCCTCGTTCGGGTGCAGGGCGACGGCCGCGTGCACCTGCTCGTACTGCGCCGCCAGTTCGGCGGCCCAGCGCGAGCCGGGTACGTCGCAGCCCACCTGGACGACCGTGGTGACCCCGACCGAGGCGGCCCGGGCGAGCCCCTCGGCCGGGGTGCCGGCCTGCATGTCGAGGTGGGTGTGCGAGTCGGCCACCGCCACGGCCAGGGGCTCCGGCAGCGGCGGCGGGGTCGACCGGTCGTCGTCCTTCCTCGCCATCAGGAGGCGGGCTTCTCTTCGAGGCGCGGGAACAGGATCTCGCCCTTGGTGACGGTGGCGCCGACGGGCAGCCGGCCCCAGTCACCGGTGGTGGCGACGCGCTGGTCGGCGAGTGCGCCGAGGCCCTCGGCGGCGCCCAGCGAGGCCCACAGCTTCTCGGCGGTGGACGGCATCACCGGGTTGAGCAGCACGGCGGTGCCGCGCAGCGCCTCGGCGGCGGTGTAGAGGATGGTGGCGAGGCGGGCCTGCCCCTCCTCGGACTCGTCCTTGGCGACCTTCCACGGCTCCTGGGTGGTGAGGTAGCCGTTGACCTGCTTGACGAACTCGAAGATCGCCGCGAGGCCGCCGGCGAAGTCCAGCTCCTCGCCGATCTTGGCGTCGGCGGCGGCGACGGCCGCGGCCAGCCCGTCCGCGACGGCCTGCTCGGCCTCGCCCGCGGCGGTGGCGGCCGGCAGCGTCCCGCCGAAGTACTTGCCGACCATGGCGGCGACCCGGGAGGCCAGGTTGCCGAAGTCGTTGGCGAGCTCGGAGGTGTAGCGGGCGGTGAAGTCCTCCCAGGAGAACGAGCCGTCCGTACCGAACGGGATCGCCCGCAGGAAGTAGTAGCGGTACGCGTCGACGCCGAAGTGCGAGGTCAGGTCGGTGGGCGCGATGCCGGTCAGGTTGGACTTGGACATCTTCTCGCCGCCGACCATCAGCCAGCCGTTGGCGACGACCCGCTTGGGCAGCGGCAGGCCCGCGGCCATCAGCATGGCCGGCCAGATCACCGCGTGGAAGCGCAGGATGTCCTTGCCGACCAGGTGCACGGAGGCCGGCCAGAGCTCGGCGAAGCGCTCCGGGTCGCTGCCGTAGCCGGCCGCGGTGATGTAGTTCTGCAGCGCGTCGACCCAGACGTAGAGGACGTGCTTCTCGTCCCAGGGCAGCGGCACGCCCCAGTTGAAGGTGGAGCGGGAGATCGAGAGGTCCTTGAGGTCCTGCTCGACGAAGCGCAGCACCTCGTTGCGGGCCGAGGCCGGCTGGATGAAGTCGGGGTTGGCGGCGTAGAACTCCAGCAGCCGCTCGGCGTAGGCGGAGAGGCGGAAGAAGTAGTTCTCCTCCTCCAGCCACTCGACCGGCTTCTTGTGGACGGAGCAGAGCTTCTCGTCCTCCGTGGCGCCGTCGAGCAGCTCGGCGGGGAGCTTGAACTCCTCGCAGCCGACGCAGTACGGGCCGGAGTAGCCGCCCTTGTAGATCTCGCCCTTGTCGAACAGGTCCTGGACGAACTCCTGCACCCGGGCGGTGTGCCGGTCCTCGGTGGTGCGGATGAAGTCGTCGTTGGCGATCTCCAGGTGCCGCCAGAGCGGCTTCCAGGCCTCCTCGACCAGCTTGTCGCACCACTCCTGCGGGCTGACGCCGTTGGCCTCGGCGGTCCGCATGATCTTCTGACCGTGCTCGTCGGTGCCGGTCAGGTACCACACCTTCTCGCCGCGCTGGCGGTGCCAGCGGGTGAGGACGTCGCCCGCCACGGTGGTGTACGCGTGGCCCAGGTGGGGACGGTCGTTGACGTAGTAGATCGGAGTGGAAACGTAGTACGCCGGGGCGCTCGTCCCGGTGGTGCTGTGGTCTGCAGTGGCCGCCATGGTCGGAAAGCTTAGTCGGGCCCGAACGCACCCCTCGACCGGATATCGCCCCGGCGTACCGCGGGGCCGCCTGCCGCACTGCTCGCGGCGGGCGGCCCCGGCCGCGCTCCCCCGGACCCGTCGGCCCGGTCCACCCCGTCAGCCCAGGAGCCGCGACCAGAACCGGGCCCAGCGCCCCTGCGGCTCGGCGGGCCGGGTGGCCGGGGCCGGCCGGGCCGGCTCGGCGTGCGCCGGGTAGCCGGGGGCGTGCCGCAGGGGCTGGTCGGCGCTGGCCACCCGGCCCTCGCGCATGATCCGGACGGTGTGCCCACCGCAGCCCGGGCAGGTCGGCTTGAGCAGCGGGGACGGCACCCGGACACCGTTGGCGTGGTACTCGAACACGATGTGGCCGTCCCGGGCGACGTGGTGCTCGATGTCGTACGCCTGCTCCCAGCCGTACCCGCAGCGCAGGCAGGCGAAGGAGTAGGCCTCCCGCACGGTCTCGACGGGAGTGTGCGCCCGCCCCGCCAGGCCGGGGGCGTTCAGCGCGTTGCCACTGCGGGGGCTACCGATCGTGTCGCTCATAGCCAACTCCCAGTGCCCGTCGGGCGCTCGCCCGGCTGGGTCTTTCCGTTCAAGGAAATGCCCGTACCGCCCTGGCTGACGCCTTTCTTGTGAAGACTTGGATGCGGGTTGGCGAGCCCTATACAAAGGGCGCGTCGGGAACCGGAATCCGGGGTCGAACCTTCATCGCAGCGGGCGTTTAGCCGGGCCTTCACTCCAAGGTACGACTCCCCGCCCGCCACGCAACCCCCGGAATTCACCCCTTTTTCAAAGCCCCGTCCAGGCCTTCCTTCTTCGCCGCGACGACCGCGTCGAAGACCTCCCGCTTGGGCACGGACAGTTCGACCGCGACCGCCGCGATGGCCTCCTTGCGCCGCTCCCCGGCCTCCTCCCGGACGGCCACCAGCCGGGCCAGCTCGGCCGGGGTCAGCTCCTGCGGCGCGGCCGGCGGGGCGCCCGCGACCACGACGGTGATCTCGCCCTTGACGCCGTCCGCGGCCCAGGCCGCCAGCTCGCCGATCGGCCCGCGCTTGACCTCCTCGTAGGTCTTGGTGAGCTCGCGGCAGACGGCGGCCGGGCGCTGCGGCCCGAAGGCCTCCGCCATCGCGGCCAGCGCCTCGGCGATCCGGTGCGGCGCCTCGAAGAAGACCATGGTGCGCGGTTCGGCGGCGACCGTGGCCAGCTGGCGGGCCCGGTCGCCGGCCTTGCGCGGCAGGAAGCCCTCGAAGGTGAAGCGGTCGACCGGCAGGCCGGACAGCGCGAGCGCGGTGAGCACCGCGGACGGCCCGGGAACGGCGGTGACCTTGACGTCGGCCTCGACGGCGGCGGCCACCAGCCGGTAGCCGGGGTCGGAGACGGACGGCATCCCGGCGTCGGTGACCAGCAGCACCCGGGCGCCGCCGAGCAGCGCCTCGACCAGTTCGGGGGTGCGGCCGACCTCGTTGCCCTCGAAGTAGGAGACGACCCGCCCGGCCGGGGTCACCCCGAGCGCCTGGGTGAGCCGGCGCAGCCGCCGGGTGTCCTCGGCCGCGATGACGTCCGCCGTGGCCAGCTCGGTGAGCAGCCGGGGCGGGGCGTCCGAGACGTCGCCGATGGGTGTGCCTGCGAGAACGAGTACTCCTGTCACGGGCCCCATCCTCGCAGCTCCGGGCCGCCGGGGCGTTTGGTGACGATTCGGTCAGCTTCCGAGGGACCGGTCACACGTACGAGGACCGCCCCTACGATGTGGCGGATGAACGGCGACACGGCGGCGCAGACGCCCACGGTGAAGGACCACTCCGCACGGGGCGGTGCCGGCCTGCCGTCCCCCCGCCCACCGGAGTCCCCCTTGGCCCCCACGGGCTGGCGGGAGCGCCTGACCGCCTTCGGCTACCGGGCCCGCCCGAGCGGCACGCTCACCGAGCGCCTCGTCCCGCCGATGCCGGACGGCCCCGGGGTGACCCGGCCCGACGTCGCGCAGTCCCCGCTGCTGCTGCGGCTGGGCCTGCGGCTGCCGCAGGGCCTCTGGTACTTCCTGTGCCGCTGGTCCGGCTGGCTGGGCCCGGTCGCGGTCGCGGTGTTCGCCGGGCTGCTGCGGTTCACCGGCCTCGGCCAGCCGCACGCGATCATCTTCGACGAGACGTACTACGCCAAGGACGCCTACGCGCTCTGGCACGGCGGCTACGAGATCAACTGGCCGGAGGACGCCAACACGACGATCATGACGCCGGGCGCGGCCGTGCCGTACCGCCCGACGCCGTCGTACGTGGTGCACCCGCCGGTGGGCAAGTGGATCATCGGCGCGGGCGAGCAGCTGTTCGGCATGAACCCCTTCGGCTGGCGGTTCGCGGTGGCCCTGCTCGGCACCCTGTCGGTGCTGATGCTGGCCCGGATCGCCCGCCGGATGTTCCGCTCCACCCTGCTGGGCTGCGTGGCCGGCCTGCTGCTCTCGGTGGACGGCCTGCACCTGGTGCTCAGCCGGACCGCCCTGCTCGACCTGGTGGTGATGTTCTGGATCCTCGCCGCCTTCGGCTTCCTGGTCCTGGACCGGGACCGCACCCGGGCCCGGCTCGCGGCGAGGCTCGGCGGGGTCGAGGACGCGCTGCTCGCCCAGCGGCTCAACCTGGGCTGGCGCCCGTACCGGATCGCGGCCGGCGTCTGCGTCGGCCTGACCTGCGCCACCAAGTGGAGCGGCCTGTACGTCGCGGCCGCGTTCGGCCTGATGACCGTGCTGTGGGACGTCGGCGCCCGCCGGCTGGCCGGCGCCCCGCGCCCGTACCTGGCGGTGCTGGCCCGGGACGTGGTGCCGGCGTTCGTGTCGGTCGTCGTGGTCTCGGTGGCGGTCTACGTGGCGTCCTGGTGGGGCTGGTTCGCCAGCAGCAACGCGCCCGGCCAGGGCGGCTGGGGCCGGGACTGGGCGGTCGGCCGCTCCACCGACTACCCGTGGATACCCGAGGGCCTGCGGGCCCTGTGGCACTACCACTCGACGGTCTACGAGTTCCACACCCACCTGACCGACCCGCACACCTACCAGTCGAACCCGTGGTCCTGGCTGGTGCTGGGCCGCCCGGTGTCCTTCTACTACGAGTCCCCCAAGCTCGGCCAGAACGGCTGCACCGTCGCCGACTGCGCCCGCGAGGTGCTGGGCATCGGCACCCCGCTGCTCTGGTGGACGGCCCTGCTGGCGCTGGTCTACTGCCTGTGGCTCTGGGCCTTCCGCCGGGACTGGCGGGCCGGCGCGCTGCTGTGCGGCCTGGCCGCCGGCTACCTGCCGTGGTTCCTCTACCAGCAGCGGACGATCTTCCTCTTCTACGCGGTGGTCTTCGTCCCGTTCCTGGTGCTCGCCGTGACGATGCTGATCGGCGCGCTGATCGGGCCGGCCGGCGCCTCCCGGGACCGCCGGATCATCGGCTCGGCCGCGGCCGGGCTGCTGGTGCTGCTGATCATCTGGAACTTCCTGTACTTCTATCCGCTGTTCACCGGGCAGACCATCCCGCTGAGCGACTGGCGTGCCCGGATGTGGTTCAACAGCTGGATCTGAGACCCCCCGCGACCAGCGGGGGAAGCCTCCGGGGAGCGCGCGCACACCCTCCCCCCGAACCGTCCGTACCCGGTCCACGACACGTACCAGATCCGTCACAAGTCCCCGGGGTTCCGTCGGCCCACCGATCCGCCCTGCCTAGGGTGGGGGGAGTACCGCGTTTCCGGCCCCGCCGGTTGCGCCCGGCCGCGAGACCCCTGGGGGATTTGCACCATGCGCAGTGGCGCGAAGATCGGCATCATCACCGGCGTGTCCATCGCCGTCCTCGCCGGCGGTGGCTACGGGGCCTACAGCCTGATGGGCGGGTCGGACTCCTCGTCCGGCGACAAGAAGCCCCGCACGGTGGTCGCCGAGCCGCCCACGGCCGACCAGGCGGCGAACGGTGCGAAGGACTTCCTGGCGGCCTGGTCCTCCGGCGACATCGCCAAGGCGGCCTCGCTGACCGACGACCCGGCCGCGGCCACCACGGCGCTGACGGCCTTCAAGGACCAGGTGAAGCCGAGCGCGCTGACCCTGACCCCGGCCGGCCCGGCCACCCCGCAGGCCTTCGCCTCGGCGACCGGCACCCCGACCCCGGCCAAGCCGACCGGCGCGGCCTCGGCGACCCCGTCGGCGGGCGCCACCGCGGGCGCCACCGAATCGCCGTCCGCCACCGCCTCCGGGCCGACCGGCGTGCTGATGGGCTTCAAGGCCCGCGCCGAGTTCGCCGGCACCAGCCGGGTCTGGGACTACAACGGCTTCCTCGGCGTCGTGAAGATGAGCGACAACACCCCGGCCGTGCACTGGGCGCCCTCGGTGATCCACCCGCACCTGTCCGGCAACGAGACCATCGCCACCCAGCAGGTCTTCGCCCCGCCGTCCACCGTGGTGGACCGCAACGGCAAGGCGCTGCAGGGCGCCTCGCTCACCCCGGCGCTGATGGCCACCCTCCAGGACAACGCCCGCAAGCTGCTGCCGCCGGACCCGAACAAGGACCAGGACGCGGGCAGCGCGGTGGTGATCACCGACCCGGCCGGCAAGACCGCCGCGGACAAGCTGTTCACCATCGTCGAGCCCAAGCCCGGCAAGCCGTTCAAGGTGACCATCGACAACACCCTCCAGGCCGCCGCCGAGAAGGCGATGACCGACCTGGGCGGCAAGCAGGGCTCCATCGTGGCCGTCGAGCCCAGCACCGGCCAGGTGCTGGCCTTCGCCAACGCCCCGGCCACCGGCCAGAACCGGGCCTTCACCGGCCTGCTCGCCCCCGGTTCGACGATGAAGATCGTCACCTCGACGGCCCTGCTGGAGGCCGGGCTCACCCCGGACAGCAACGTGGCCTGCCCGGAGAAGAGCAGCAACCCGGTGGCGATCCCGAACGACTTCCCCGGCGCCTTCCCGGACTACACGCTCCAGAAGGACTTCATGGTGTCCTGCAACACCGCCTTCATCAACCAGGGCCTGACCAGCCTCAAGCCCGAGACACTGTCCGGCACCGCCAAGGACGTGTACGGCATCGGCCTGGAGTGGAAGACCGGCCTGCCGAACGCCGACGGCAAGATCCCGGCGACCCCGGGCAGCAAGGACGAGCAGGCGATGAACTACATCGGCCAGGGCAAGGTCCAGATGAACCCGCTGGCGATCGCCTCGATCACGGCGACCGTCCAGAGCGGCGCGTTCAAGCAGCCGATCCTGGTCGCCGGCCTGCCCCAGCAGCAGGCGGCCCGGCAGATCTCGCCGGACGTCGCCGCCAAGCTGCGCGCGATGATGAACGCCACCGCCGTCAGCGGCACGGCCAGCCAGGTGATGGCCGGGATCACCGACAACGCGGGGGCCAAGACCGGCTCCGCCGAGGTCCAGGGCGCGTCCACCACCAACAGCTGGTTCACCGCCTTCCGCGGCAACCTCGCGGTCGCCGCCGAGGTTCAGGGCGGCGGCCACGGCGTGGACGCGGCCGGCCCGGCCGTGGCCTCGCTGCTCAAGTCCGGCAACAAGTGACCGCCTGAGGCCGGTACGCGCGAAGCCCGCCACGGACGACGTGGCGGGCTCCCGTGCGTCCGGGCCCCGCTCAGCTCCTCGGTAGGGCGGGCGCCGGCGCCTCCGGCGCGGGCCTGGGCGGCACCGGGCGCCGGCTGCTCCAGCGCCGGGCCGCCAGCCGGGGCCAGATCACCAGGACGGCGGGCAGCGCCAGGTACCCGAACCGCCCGGCCGGGGCGAGCGTGAAGGCGATCGCCAGCCCGGCGGCCAGCAGGTCGGCGGCGGCGATCGCGGAGACCGGCGGCCGGGCCACCAGCCAGATCGCCACCCCGACCAGGGCGAGGGTCATCAGCGCCAGTGAGACGCTGTGCCCGGTCGGCCCGAAGCCGGCCAGCACCTTGCCGGGCAGCGGACTGCCCGCGGGGGTGCGGATCGCGGTCATCCCGAGCGGGAAGCGCACCACCTGGTCGCGCAGCGCCTGCGGCTGGGCCAGGACGGACGGCAGCAGCACCGCCGCGCTCACCCCGGCCCCGATCAGCGCGGTCCGGGCGGCGGGCCGCCGGCCGTACAGCCGCCACAGCAGCAGGACGGCCACCGGCAGGGCGGGCCAGGCGGTCCACTTGAGGCTGCAGGCGAGGGCGAGCACCAGCCCGGCGGCGACGGTGCGGTCCCGCTCGGCGAGCGCCATGGCCAGGCAGCAGACCCCGATCAGCGGCAGGTCGACGCCGCCGACCACCAGGGCCAGCGCTATCAGCGGCGAGGCGGTGAGGACGGCCAGCGGCAGCAGCGGTGCCCGGTCGCGGGTGGGCCGGAGCAGCCGCCAGGCGGCCAGCAGGCAGACCACGAAGGTGAGGGCGAACCAGATCCGGGCGTCCCCGGCGACCCGGGCGAAGGCGGTGGAGCTGCCGAGCAGCTGGCGCGGCAGCCCGAACAGGGACATCGCCGGGAGGTAGGGGTTGTAGTCGGTGACCACCACCGGGTGCGGGAGGTAGACGTCACCGGTGGTGAGCATCAGGTGGGCCGAGCGTTCGACCACCATCACCTCGGACTGGTGGCGGCCGGTCACCGCGAGCAGCCCGAGCGGCGCCAGCACGGCCCCGAGCAGGGCGACCACGGCGGCGGCCTCGGCCGCGAAGCGGCGCGGCAGGGTGAGGCAGAGCAGTCCGGCCACCACGTAGGCGGGGGCCGCGACGAGGCCCCACAGCCGCTGGTTGGCCAGGTCGGAGACGAGCGGGAAGGCCGCGGCCCAGCCGGCCGCGATCAGACAGCCGAGCAGTTGCACCCAGCGCAGCGAGGCGAGCCGGGCGGGATTCCACCGAACGGGCGTGGGCGGAAAGGTGCTCTCACCACGCTGACGGGGGAACGGGCGGCTCGTGAAGCCCGCCGGCGGCCGTCCGGGTCTGGCCGGCGGTTCGGCGTCGATGGTCGGGGCCGGCGTTCTGGCGCGGCCGGTGAAGCGGCCGCGCGGGCGGGAGAAGCCGGGCGTGCGGGTGCTCACCATGGTGGAAGGTTATGGCGGCGAACCGGGCCCTGTCGCCACCGCCGCGGGCGCCGATCGGCACGCTACGCGCGTAGGGCCGCCGGGTGTCGTACCACGCGGCGGCCCTTCACGATTGGATAACGGCCCGGCGGCCGACGCCCTGGTCAGCCGGTGCCGGCCTCGCTCGGGACGGCCGGCCGCTCGGCGCGCTCCAGCCGGGAGTGCTTGACGCTGTAGCCGAAGTAGACGACCACGGCGACGGCGAGGGCGATCGCCCCGGCCCGGAAGGTGTCGGCGTGCAGGCCGGTGATCAGGTAGCCGCAGAAGCCGACGCTGAGCAGCGGGACGACCGGGTAACCGGGGACCTTGAAGCCGCGCGGCAGGTCGGGCTGGGTGCGGCGCAGCACGATCACGCCGATCGAGACCACCGAGAAGGCGATCAGGGTGCCCAGGCTGGTGATGTCGGCCAGGACGTTCAGCGGGATGAACGCGGCCAGCGCGCCCACGCCGACACCGACCACCAGGGTGTTCCAGACCGGGGTGCCGGTGCGCGGGGAGAGCTGGGCGAAGCGCTTGGGCAGCATGCCGTCGCGGCCCATCGAGTACAGGATGCGGGTCTGCCCGTAGATCACCACGAGGGTGACGCTGAAGATCGAGATGATCGCGCCGACCGCGAAGATCATCGCGGGCCAGCCCTGGCCGGTGATGTCCTGCATGATCTGGGCGAGCCCGGCCTCCTGGCGGTCGAACTTGGTCCACGGCTGGGCGCCGATGCCGGCCAGGGCGACCAGGATGTAGATCAGGGTCACCACGACCAGCGAGATGATGATCGCCAGCGGCAGGGTGCGGCGGGGGTTCTTGACCTCCTCACCGGCGGTGGACACGGCGTCCAGGCCGATGAAGGAGAAGAAGATGCTGGAGGCGGCCGTCTGCACGCCGCCGATGCCGAGCGGCAGGAACGGGGTCAGGTTGCCGGAGTGGAAGCCGGTCAGCGCCACGCCGACGAACAGCACCAGGATGAGGATCTTGATCCCGACCATGGCCGCGTTGACCTTCGCCGACTCGCTGACGCCGCGGACCAGCAGGAAGCAGACCATGGCGACCAGCAGCAGCGCCGGCAGGTTGAACCAGTGCCCGCCGCCGGGGGCGCCGGAGAGCTGCTCGGGGATCCTGAACCCGAAGGCCAGGTCGAGGAACTTGTTCAGGTACTCGGCCCAGCTGACCGCGATCGCCGAGGCCGAGACGCCGTACTCCATCAGCAGGCAGATGCCCACGCCGAAGGCGACGCCCTCGCCGAGGGTGGCGTAGGCGTACGAGTACGAGGAGCCGGAGACCGGGATCGCGGAGGCCATCTCGGCGTAGCAGAGCGCGGTGAGTCCGGCGGTGACGGCGGCGACCACGAAGGACAGGATGACGGCCGGCCCGGCCGCCGGGACGGCATCCCGGAGCACGAAGAAGATGCCGGTGCCGATGGTCGCGCCGATGCCGATCGCGGACAGCTGCCAGAGCCCGATCGAGCGGCGCAGGTGGATGCCGGAGCGGCCGCCTTCCTCGGGTGCGCCGGCCGGAAGGCCGTGGCCCTCGCTCTCGGCGATCAGGGTCGAGACGGGCTTGCGGCGCAGCAGACGCGCACCGAGGGTGTTGCTGGCCAAAACTGCTGTCCTTCTAGGCGGGGGAGGGTGTCCTAGTGGCCGGTCACTCTGGGCACTGGGGGGTGCCGTCGGGACCAACCGAACAAACATGGGACAGTACCCGGCAAAGACACCAGTGTCGCAAACAAACAATACTGATCGGCGCATTGTACGAATCGGCGCACCAGAGCTCACAAACCGGACACTTCGTACGCGGCGGATCTTCCGGACATCGATTAAAAGACCAGGTCAGCGCCCCTGTCCGGGTCAGCGGTCGAGCACCGCCCGCATCACCGAGCGGGCGATCGGGGCCGCCAGCGCGCCACCCGTGACGTCCGTGGCGTCACTGTCCGCCACCACCACCGCCACCGCGACCGGCGGCACGGCGGCCGAACCGGCTGGCCTGGCCCAGGAGACGAACCAGGCGTACGGCGTCCCGCTGTTGTCCACCCCGTGCTGGGCGGTACCGGTCTTGCCGCCGACCACCGCCCCGGGGATCCGGGCGTTGCCGCCGGTACCGTTCTCCACCACGTCCGTCATCAGCTTCCGCAGCTGCCCGGCCACCGCCGGGGTCAGCGCCTGCCGGTACACGGTCGGCCCGCGCACCTCGACCTCGGTGCCGTCGCTCCTGGTCAGCCGGTCCACCAGCCGCGGCCGCATCACCGTCCCGTCGTTGGCGACCCCGGCCGCGACCATCGCCATCACCAGCGGGGTGGCCGCGGTGTCGAACTGCCCGATCGAGGAGAGGGCCAGCTGCGCCGGGTCCATCGCGGTGTCGACGTTGGACCGGGCCGGGCGCACCGGCACGTCCAGCCTCGGGTCGTTGAAGCCGAAGCCCTCGGCCGTCGCCACCAGCTTCTCCAGCCCGGTCCGCACCCCCAGGTGGCCCAGCACGCTGTTGCAGCTGGCGGTCATCGCCGCGGCCAGCGACAGCCCGGGCCGGTCGCAGGCCGCGCTGTCGTTCACCAGCGGCGTGGTCGTCCCCGGCAGCACGTACGGGAAGGGCGCGTCGGTCGGCGCGTCCGGGTCGGTCACCACCCCGGCCGCCAGCGCCGCGGCGGCGGTGACCACCTTGAAGGTCGAGCCCGGCGGGTAGGTCTGGCGCAGCGCCCGGTTGAGCATCGGCCGGTCGGGGTCGGTCTGCAGGCGGTTCCAGGCCGTCTGGTCGGCGCCCGCCGAGCCGGCGAAGTCACCCGGGTCGTAGGAGGGGGTGCTGGCCAGCGCCAGGATCCGCCCGGTGGCCGGCTCGATCGCGACGACCGCGCCCTTCTGGTCGCCGAGCCCGCGCACCGCGGCCTGCTGGGCGGCCCGGTCGATCGTGGTGAGGACGTTCCCGCCGGGGCTGCGCCGGCGGGTGAGCGCGTCCCGGAGCGACCAGCCGGTCAGCCGGCCGTCGGTGCCGTTCAGCAGACCGTCCTCGGTGCCCTCCAGCTGGCTGTTGCCGTACGCCTGGGAGGCGAAACCGGTGACGGCGGCGTACGTCGTTCCGTCGGTGTAGGTGCGCTTGTAGGCGTACCGGCCGCCGGTCGGCCCGGAGCCGGTCACCGGCTGCCCGCCGACCAGGATGTCCCCGCGCGGCCGGGCGTAGCGCTCGATGACCAGCCGCTGGTTGGCGCTGTTGCGGTCGAGGTCCCGGGCCTCGAAGACCTGCACCCGGGTGGCCTGCACGCACAGCGCCACGACCAGCAGCAGACAGAAGGTGGCGGCCCGGCGACCGGTGACCGAGATCCCGGGCAGCCCCTGCGGTCCGTTGCCCCGCGGCCCGGGGCCGACCATCACCGCACCTCCGGCCCGGGCCCGGATGCCACCCCGGGCCCGGGCACCGATACGGGCACCGGCACCGGCCGCCGGGCATCGTCGCTCATCCGCACCAGCAGCGCCACGATGATCCAGTTGGTCACCACCGACGAACCCCCCTGGGCGATGAACGGCATCGTCATCCCGGTCAGCGGGATCAGCGCCAGCACCCCGCCCGCCACCACGAACACCTGGAGGCCGACGATCGCGGCCAGCCCGATCGCCAGCAGCCGCCCGAACGGGTCGCGCAGCGCGATACCGGCCTTGAAGCCGCGCGAGACCAGCACCGCGTACAGCAGGAACACCGCGATCAGCCCGGTCAGCCCGAGCTCCTCGCCGATGGTGGCGAGGATGAAGTCCGACTTGGCGGCGAAGCCGATCAGCACCGAGTGCCCCTCGCCCAGCCCGGTGCCCAGCTCACCGCCCCAGGCGAAGGCGAACAGCGACTGGGCGATCTGGTTGGCGCCCCGGCCCGCCGCGATCGATCCCAGCGGGTCCAGCCAGTCCACCACCCGGCTGTGCACGTGCGGCGAGAGCCAGCCCACCGTCACCGCGCCGACCGCCGCCAGGCCCAGCCCGATCGCGATCCAGCCGGTGCGCGCGGTGGCCACGTAGAGCATCACCACGAACAGCCCGAAGTACAGCAGGGCCGTCCCGAGGTCGGTCTCCAGCACCAGCACCCCGACGAAGGCCGCCCAGATCAGCAGCACCGGCCCGAGCACCCGCCCGCGCGGCAGCTGCCAGCGCCAGACCCGGCGGCCGGTGAGCGCCAGCGCGTCCCGGTGCACCGCGAGGTAGGCGGCGAAGAACACCGCCAGCAGCACCTTGGCGAACTCCCCCGGCTGGAAGGAGAGCGGCCCGAGCACGATCCAGATCCGCGAGCCGTACACCGGCGGGAAGAGGATCGGCAGCACCAGCAGGACCAGTGCCAGCAGCGCCCCGACATGGGCGTAGCGGCGCAGCCGCCGGTGGTCGCGCACCAGCAGCAGCACGGCGGTGAACAGCCCCACCCCCAGGGCCGACCAGAGCAGCTGGGCGGAGGCGGCCTCCCGGCCGGGGGTGGCCCGGTCCAGGCGGTAGATCACCACCAGGCCGATCCCGTTCAGCAGCACTGCGATCGGCAGCAGCAGCGGGTCCGCGTACCGGGCCCGCCGACGGACCGCGCCGTGCGCCACCAGGGCGAGCACGCCGAGCGCCGCCCCGTACTGGGCGGCGTCGGCGGGCGCCTCGCCGTCGAGGTTCACCCCGACCTCGACGTAGCCGAACACGGCGGTCAGGACGGCGGCCAGCACCAGCACCAGCTCGGTGGTGCGCCGGGGCCGCACCGGCCGCACCGGCCGGGCCGCGGATCTCGTCACGGCGGAGGGTGTCGCCACGGACCGTCCTGGGGGAGGCGGGAGTCGAAGGGGCCGACCGGGTCCGGACACCGGTGCCCCGGTTCGTCACCCTAACGAGCGCTATCCATATTTATCGGCTCTTCGCCACGGTGTGTCCGCCTTTGCCGCGGTCGCGCCCGCCGCGGCTCACTCCGGCCGCCGCCCGCCGTCCGCCCCCACCCGGTAGGCGGCGCCGGTCCGCCCGGCCGGCCGGGCCGGGTCGTGGTCCACGAACAGCACCTCCGCGCCCGGCAAACCCCTCCCCGCGCGCCGGAGTTCACACCGGGGCGGGCGGGGTGCACCGTCCGGTCCCGTTTGGCCTTGACGAACTGATGATCCCTAGGATCGGCCGGGTGAATACCGGACGACGACCGAAGACCAGGCTCGGCAGCCTGCTGGCCGCCCTGGCGATAACGGGCGCCTCGCTGCTCCTCGGCCTGCCCGCCCACGCCGACGAACCCTCAGCCGGCGCCTCCCCCGCACCGAAGGAGGCCCCCAAGGTCGACCTGATCCTGGACGTCAGCGGCTCCATGAACACCGCCGACATCCAGGGCAAGAGCCGCATCTCGGTGGCCCAGAACTCGCTGAACGAGGTGATCGACGCCCTGCCCGCGGAGACCGAGTTCGGCATCCGCACCCTCGGCGCCACCTACCCCGGCAACGACAAGAACATCGGCTGCCAGGACACCAAGCAGCTCTTCCCGGTCGGGAAGACCAACAAGGTCGAGGCCAAGACCGCGGTCGCCACCCTGCGCCCCACCGGCTGGACCCCGATGGGCCTCGCCCTGCGCGGCGCGGCCCAGGACCTCGGCAAGGGCGACGCCACCCGCCGGATCGTCCTGATCACCGACGGCGAGGACACCTGCACCCCGCCCGACCCGTGCGACGTCGCCCGCGAACTCGCCTCCCAGGGCATCCACCTGGTGGTCGACACCCTCGGCCTGGCGCACGACGAGAAGACCCGCCAGCAGCTGCTCTGCATCGCCAACGCCACCGGCGGCACCTACACCGACGTCCGCACCCCGCAGCAGCTCACCGACAAGGTGAAGCAGCTGGTCGACCGCTCCAACGACACCTACACGGTGACCCCGTCCAAGACCGCCGGCACCGACAAGTGCGAGAGCGCCCCGGTGCTCACCCCCGGCGTCTACAGCGACCGGGAGAAGTTCTCCGAGCACCGCGTCTACAAGGTCCCGGTCAAGTCCGGCCAGGAGCTGCGCGCCTCGGTCAGCGTGGGCCTCGACCGCGCGGTGGCCCGGGACTACGGCGTCCTCCTCCAGGCCACCAGCGCCACCGGCCAGGAACTGGTCCGCGGCACCGACGCCGGCAGCGCCCGCACCGACGTGATCTCCACCGGCCTGCGCTGGTCCACCGACGACTCCAAGGGCTACGTCACCGCCGGCCCGACCACCTCCGCCAAGGACAAGCCGGACACCACCGTCTGCCTGGTGGTCAGCAACTCGCTGGCCCCGCAGGCCGGCGTCCAGGCCGACCCCGGCATGCCGCTGGAGCTCACCGTGGACCTCGCCTCCGCCTCGCCCGCCCCCGAGGGCGCCGCGATGGGCCTCGGCCGCGGCTGGATCCTGCTGCTCACCCTCACCCTGGCCGGCCTCTTCCTCGGCCTGGTCGCCGGCTGGATCGCCCGCTGGCGGATCGCCGTCTGGCGGGAGAACTGATCATGCGTACCACGATCCGCGGCGCCCTCGCCGCCCTCGCCCTGCTGCCCGCCCTCGCGCTGGGCGCCCCGGCCGCCTCCGCCGCCTCGCCGTCCCCGACGGCGACCGCGAGCGGCACCCCGGCCCCGGCCACCAAGGCCGGCACCTCCTTCCTGACCGCGGTCAACCTCTCCCCCGGCCAGGACGCCGACGTCGCCGTCTCCACCGGTGACTACCTCTACTGGGCGTTCGGCGCCTCCGAGGGCCAGACCCCGACGGTCAGTCTGACCGTCAACCTGGCCCCGGCCGCCGACCGGCACGGCCCGCAGACCTGGAGCGTCGAGGTCTTCGACGGGCTGCGCCGCCGCCAGGCCTGCACCGCCGGCACCCAGAACGCCACCGGCGACCAGAGCACCACCTCGCTGACGCTGAACTGCACCCTGCGCGAGGTCCGCACCTGGGCCGAGCCGTGGTCCGGCGACCCGCTGCCCGGCACCTACTACGTCCGGCTCTCGGTCACCGACGCCCCGCAGTCCGACCTCGGCCTGGCCGCCACCACCCACCTGCACGTCGCCGCCAAGGGCAACGCCGACAACGCCCAGCCCGAGGGCGGCGAGCTCAAGGCCCCGCTGGTCCCGCCGGTCGGCGGCGGCGCGAGCACGGCCCGGGCCGCGGCCCCGGTCGCCGAGAAGGAGCACTGGTACACCGGCTGGTTCTCCGGCTGGAACAGCCGCTGGTACTGGACCATCGGCGGCGGCTTCCTGGCCGCCCTGGCCGGTGTCCTCGGCTACCACCTGACCCGGCACCCGCGCGGCCACCGCCCGGGCCACCACGGCCCCGTCCCGCACCAGGGCTCGTACCACCAGCACGGCGACCACGCCGAGCGCCGGTAGCCCCACCCCGCCCGTGGCCCCACCCGTCGAGGGCCGGCCGGACACCTTCCGGCCGGCCCTCGCACGCGTCTACGATCGAAAGGTGCAGCCGCGCGGCCGGATCGTGGTCGGCGTGGACGGTTCCGCCCCCGCCCGCGCCGCGGTCCGCTGGGCGGCCCGGCTGGCCCGCCGCACCGGCGGCCGGCTGGAGGCGGTGGCGGTCTGGGACTTCCCCTGCCTGTTCGGCGAGCACGGCCTGGTGCCGCCCGCCCTGGACGGCTTCGAACCGGAGCGCCGCGCCGCGGAGATCCTCGACGAGGCGGCCGCCGACTGCGGGCTCGCGCTGAGCCGCCGGCTCAGGGCCGGACCGCCCGGACCCGCCCTGGTCGCCGCCGCGGCCGGCGCCGCCCTGCTGGTCCTCGGCAACCGCGGCCACTCCACCCCGCCGGACGCCCCGCTGGGCACCGTCGCCCAGTACTGCCTGCACCACGCGCCCTGCCCGGTCGCCGTCGTCCGGGCGGACGGCGAACGCACCGCCCGGGCGGACGGTGCGCGGCTCAGCCCTTGAACAGGTTGTGCCCCACGTCGGACGGCACCTCGTCCTGGACCGGTGTGCTGCCCGGCCCCGGCACGTGCTCGCCCGGGATCGGCTGGTCTCCCTCGCGGTGCAGCAGCACCACCCCGTCCTCGGCCCAGAGCTGCCGGTACCCGTGCGCCAGCAGCAGCTGGATCCGGTCGGCCTGCTCCTTGTCGGTCTTGAACGGGAAGGACCGCTTGTCGGAGCGGGTCAGCACGTATTCGCGCCCGCGCGGCGTCCCGTCCACCAGCACCACGTCCGTCCGGGCGGTCAGCCGCGGCGCGATCTGGTTGTCGGCCTCCACCGAGGCGCCGTCCGGGATCAGCGCGGCCGCCCGGACCAGCGCGGCCTCGCTCGCCCTGGGCTCCCAGGAGGACGGCACGGCCAGTTGCAGCAGCCCGATCGGCACCGCCGCCACCAGCGCCACCCTGACCGTGCCGAGGCCCAGCCGCCGGGCCCGGCGCCGGGTCCGCTCGGGCCGCTCGGCGCTGCTGAGCCGGCCCAGCACCTCGATGCTCGCGGTCAGCAGGACCGGCCAGAGCATCGAGTCGTAGTGCCGGGCGATCGACCAGTGGTTGGGGTTGCTGGAGAGGATCCGTTCGGCCAGCAGCGGCAGCATGCACAGCACGGTGGCCGAGCGCAGCGGCAGCAGGAACACGGTGCCGAACAGCCAGAGCAGCAGCAGCGGCTTCAACGGCTGGTCGAAGGCGGTCTGCACCAGCAGGAAGGGGTTGTGCAGCAGGTTGCCGACCGCCTGGCCGCCGTCGTCGCCGAGCGCCTTGTAGTTCCAGTAGTAGCCCGGCTCGCCGCCCATCGCCGGGATCAGCCACTTGATCGCCACCGCCGAGGCGACCGGCCCGCCGAGCAGCAGCCCCAGTCCGGTGAGGCGCCCCGCGCGGTCCCCGGTGCGGCGGGTGCGCAGCAGTAGCACCAGCCCGTACGCGCCGACCAGCAGGCCGAGATCCTCCTTGGTGCAGCACAGCAGCACCGCGGCGAGCACCACCGCGCCGTAGCGGCGGGCCAGGCCGCGCTCCAGCATCAGCAGGGTCAGCGGGACGGCGAAGGCCACCTCGTGGAAGCCGACCCGGGAGGCGACCAGCAGCGGCCAGCCGAGCGCGTAGACCAGCCCGGCCAGGTCGGCGGCCCGACGGGCGGTGCGCGGCTCGGCGGCGGCGAAGGAGTGCGCGGTGATCCGGCGGATCAGCGGCACCCCGAGCGCGAACAGCAGCGCCTGCCCGATGATCAGCGAGCGCGGGTCGTCCCAGATCCAGTACAGCGGCGCGAGCAGCGCCAGGACCGGGGAGAAGTGGTCGCCGAGCAGCGAGAACCCGGGCGGGAACTCGTGGTGGTAGGACTTCAACGTCGAGACCGGCAGCCCGAAGTGGGCGTAGCCGCGCACGCCCTGGTCGAAGATGCCGAGGTCGAAGCCGCCGAGCGAGACGGAGAGCCAGCCCTGCATCCCGATGGCGCACATCACCGCGAAGCACAGCAGGCTGAGCAGCACGGTGCGCCGGGCGGGCGGGCCCAGGACGGCCGCGGCCCGGCGGGCGGCGGCGGGTACGGCGGCCCGGGTCGTCGGCGGGGTCGCGGTCTCGGTGGTCACGTCGGCTCTGGTCCGTCTCTGGTCCGTGCGGCCCGGTCCGTCAGGTCCGGTTGCTCAGGGCGGGGTCGCGGTCGTCGTCGCGGGCGTGGTCGTGGTCGTGGTCGTGGCTACGGTCGCGGTCGTGGTCGTGGTCGTGGTCGTGGTCGAGCCTGGCGCCGAGCAGCGCCCAGGCACCGGCCGAGGCGTCCACGGCCTGGCGCCGGGCCCGGTACAGCCGCAGGCCGATCGCGACCAGGACGGCGAGCGCCAGCGGCGGGTAGATCGAGCCGGGCAGCTGCCAGTACCAGGCGACGCCGCGGCCCCAGCGGTGCGGCACGGCCCACATCAGATGGGAGAGGAACACCGCCAGCGTCACGCCGAGCAGCACCCGGCGGCCGGTGCTCCGGGCCTCGGCGGCCAGCAGGGCGATCAGCGGGAGGCACCAGACCCAGTGGTGGGTCCAGCTGATCGGCGAGACCAGCAGCGCGGTGAGGGCGGCGCAGACACCGCCCCAGGCGTCGGCCCGGCGCAGCACCCGGGCGGAGCGCCCGGCGAGCACGGCCACCCCGAGCCCGAGCGTGGCGACCAGCCCGGAGGCGATCAGCCCGACCGTGCCGGGGTCGTTGACGTCGAGCAGCCGGCAGACGGCCCCGCGCAGCGACTGGTTGTCGACCAGCACGGTGACGCCGACCCGGCTCGGATCCCACAGGTACGTGGTCCAGAACCCGTACGAGGCGTCCGGCAGCACGGCCCAGCCGACCAGGCCGGCCGCCAGGAAGGTGCCGATGGAGACCAGAGCGGCCCTGGTCCGGCCGGTCAGGAACAGGTAGACGGTGAACAGCCCCGGGGTGATCTTGATCGCCGTGGCGAGGCCGATGCCCACGCCCTTGGACCGGCTGCGGTCCGGGCGGGTGAGGTCCCACAGCACCAGGCAGAGGATGCCCAGGTTGACCTGGCCGTACTGGAAGGTGGTGTAGACCGGCTCCAGCCAGACCGCGAGGCCGGCGGCGAGGACCGTGGCCGCCGTCCGGTACCGCCGGGCGGGCCAGCCGGCCAGCTTGAGCGACAGGTGCACGGCCAGGCCGAGCAGCGCGTAGTTGCCGAGCGTCACCAGGATCCGCAGCGGGCTCACGTCGAACCAGGTGCTCGGCACGAACAGCATCGCGGCGAACGGCGGATAGGTGGCCGGGAGGTCCCAGCCGGGCAGGCGCATCGCGTACAGGTCGTCGCCGCTGACCACGGCCTGGCCCTCGGCCCGGTAGACGAGCATGTCGACCATGTTCGCCCCGTGCAGGTGCCGCTGGAGGACGAAGGCCGCCACCGACACCACGGCCACACAGGCCGCCGCGATGGTCCAGGGGTTCGGTCCTCCGCTCGCCGGGCCGCCGTCGGGCCCCTCCGGGTCCGCCTGCCGCGTCCACCGTGTCAGACCGAACTCGCGCACCGCGATGGCACCCCGTTGAGATAGACCAGATCGTTCCCTCGTCACCGTCTGGGCCCACCCACCATAACCGACCCCTCTGAGAGTCCCCCGGGCCCGCAAGCACAACGAATTCCGCCCGGCAAGGGCGCTGTGAGCTCGGTCACGGCGCGGGCCGCCGGGGCTTCCGGGGGCTTCCGGGGCGTCAAAACGCGAAATCCCGCCGGGAGTTGAACTCCCGGCGGGATCTGCCCGACCGGTCGGAACCGGTCCGTTGGGTGGAGCTGAGGGGATTCGAACCCCTGACCCCCTCGATGCGAACGAGGTGCGCTACCGGACTGCGCCACAGCCCCAACGAGAAGAAACTCTAGCACCTTTCGGAGGAGGTCCGTGACCACCCCCCTGGTCGGGGGGCGGTCACGGCGGTCATTCGTTGGCCGCGCGGGGGCGGGACTCCGGAGCCGGGGCTTCGGCGTACTGGTCGAACAGCGGGGTGTTGCGGGACTCGGCGGGCCGGCCGGCGGTCCAGGTGCCGGGCGCCGAGAGGTCCAGGCCACGGGAGACCCGGGGGGCGACCGGCGCGGTGACGTAGGTCGGCAGCGGGACCGGCACCGGCTCCCAGGAGTCGGGGCCGGCCGCACCGCGCTCGCGCATGCCGTCGACCCACTCCTCGTGCTCGGTCGCCTCGGCCACCGCGGAGGCGGAGGCCACCGCGGAGGAGGGCACCGCGACGGTGGCCTGCTCCGGGTCGGCGGCCAGCCGCAGGTGCGGACGGCGGCCGGGGCGGTGCTCGGCGGGCGCGGCCTGGCCGGCGTCGTCCGGGGCGGGCGCCTCGACCGTCGGCCGGTCGTCCGCCGGGGCCTCGGCACGCCGGCGCTCGCGCTGGCGCAGCCGCTCGGCCGCCTGGGCGGCCCGGTTGCGGTCCAGCTTCACCTCGTACCGCTGGCGCTCCAGCTTGCGCAGGTGGCCGATGTAGAGGGTGAGGAGGACCGCCGGCACGGCCGGGACCCAGAGGAAGGCCAGGCCCGCGACCGCGGCGACCACCGCGCCGAGCGCGAAGGCCAGGAAGAGGGCGGTGACCATCCGGCGCCGACGGGCCAGCAGCAGCGCCCGGCGCTCGGATCCGACCTGCCGCGCCGGGGCCGGCCGTTCGGCCGGCCGCTCCGCCGGTGGTTCGGGCTCCCGCACCGCGGGGTCGCCGGAGTCGGCCGCGTCCCGCTCCGGGGGGCCGTCGTTGCTGTGCTCGTCGTCACGCGATTCGTCACCCAGGGCCCGGGCTGCCCGTCGCTCCAGCGCCGAACGCCCGGCCAGCAGGCGGATGGCGGTGCTGAAGCGTTCCGTCGGGCGCGCCTCGTTGAGTTCGTCCTGCCTGCGGAGCCACATCGGCACCAGATAGGCGGCCCAGGCCCCTACGATGACGGCGTAGATAAGGCCGCTACTGCTCACGATTCACACCGTACGGGCGACGGGGAAGGCCCGGCAGCAATTTGGCGCGGCGTGTCGTGTGATCAAGCTGATTCTCCGACTATTTTGCCGGTGTTTGTGACGGTCCGCCACCACGCCGATGCCATATCGATATTTCTTTCGAACAAATATTCAATTACGCGGTTCGTGGCCGGAGCTGATCGCCCGCCAGCGCTCCAGCATCCCTTCCGGAACCTCCTCGGCGGTCAGGGCGTAGACCAGGTGGTCCCGCCAGTCCCCGTCGATGTGGAGATAGCGCGGGCGCATTCCCTCCGGACGGAAGCCGAGCTTTTCCACCACCCGCCGGCTCGGGCCGTTCTCCGGGCGGATGCAGACCTCGATCCGGTGCAGTCCGAGGGTGCGGAAGCAGTGGTCCACCGAAAGCGCCACGGCCGTCGGCATGATGCCCCGGCCGGCCACCGCCTCGTCGATCCAGTAGCCGACGTTGGCCGAGCACATCGAGCCCCAGGTGATCCCGCCGACGGTCAACTGGCCGACCAGCTGGCCCTTGTGGAGCACCACGAAGGGCAGCATCCGGCCCGCCGAGGCCTCGCCGCGCAGGAAGCGGACCATCTGCCGGTAGGTCGGGCGGGGCCCGGCGGCCTGGCCGGCCGGACCGGGCGGCACGGTGGCCTCCCAGCGCCGCAGCCAGTCCCGGTTGCGGCGGCTCACCTCCTGCCACTCGCGCTGGTCGCGGGCCCGGATCGGGCGCAGCACGACCTCCCCCTCGTGGAGTTCTACCGGCCAGCCGGCGTTCAGTGCGCTCTCCCGGAAGCTGGTGCGTCGGGCCGGGGGTGGTCCCCGCCGCCGAGCTGGTCGACGGCGTGCGCGAGCAGCGGCTCCAGGACGGCCAGACCGTCCTTGACGCCCCCGGTCGAGCCCGGCAGGTTGACGATCAGGGTACGTCCGGCGAGCCCGGACAGCCCGCGGGAGAGCGCCGCGGTCGGCACCTTGTCGCGGCCGTACGCGCGGACCGCCTCGGCGATGCCGGGGACCTGCCGGTCGATCACCCGGGCGGTCATCTCGGGGGTGAGGTCCATCGGCGAGATGCCGGTGCCGCCGGTGGTCAGCACCACGTCGTAGCCGGCGGCGACGGCCTCGCGCAGGACGGCCTCGACCGGCTCGCCGTCCGGCACGACCCGCGGTCCGTCGACGGTGAAGCCCATCGCGGTCAGGCCCGCCACCAGCAGCGGGCCGCCCCTGTCCTCGTACACCCCGGCCGAGGCCCGGTTGGAGACGGTCACGGCGAGCGCCTTCATGCGCCGGGTGCTCATGCGCCCGCCTCCGGCGCGAACCAGTCGCCGCTCTTGCCGCCGGTCTTGCTCAGCACCCGGACGGACTCGATGCTCGCGCCCTTGTCGACCGCCTTGACCATGTCGATCACGGTCAGCGCGGCGACCGTCACCGAGGTCAGCGCCTCCATCTCGACACCGGTGCGGTCGGCCGTCCGCACGGTGGCGGTGATCTCGACCGCGTCGTCCCCGACGGTGAGGTCGACCTCGACGCCGGAGACCGCGATCGGGTGGCAGAGCGGGATCAGGTCCGGGGTCCGCTTGGCGCCCATGATCCCGGCGATCCGGGCCACCGCGAGGGCGTCCCCCTTGGGCACGCCCTCGCCGCGCAGCAGCGCCACCACCCGCGGCGAGACCCTGACCCGCCCGGCCGCGACGGCGGTGCGCGCGGTGGTGGCCTTCTCCGAGACGTCGACCATCCGGGCGGCGCCCCGGTCGTCGACGTGGGTGAGGCGGTCGCCGGGATTCGGTGTCGTCACGGGTAACTCCAGGGGCGCGCAGGTCGAATACCGCGCTACCGTACCGCTCTGCCGTACCCCGCTCGCCTCCGGGCGCTGCTGACCCGCCGCCCCGCGGCGCTCAGGACTCCAGCAGCACCACGTCGACCTCGCTGCCGGCGGGCAGCTCGGTGACCTCCTCGGGAACGGTGATCAGGCAGTTCGCCCGGGCCAGCGCCCCCACCAGGTGCGAGTCGGCGGCGCCCACCGGCCGTACGGTGCCGTCCGCCGCGTAGCGGCCGCGCAGGAACTGCCGGCGCCCGGCCGGGGAGCGCAGCGCGGACGGGCAGAGCGCGCGCACCACCGGACGGTGGACGTCGCTCGCGCCCAGCATGGTGCGGATCACCGGGCGGACGAAGAGCTCGAAGGAGATGTAGGCGCTCACCGGGTTGCCCGGCAGGGCGAGCAGCGGCACCCCGGCCGCGCCGCCGATCCGGCCGAAGCCCTGCGGCTTGCCGGGCTGCATCCGCAGCCTGCGGAAGTCGACTCCCCCGTAGGACTCGAAAACCTCCTTGACGACGTCGTACGCGCCGACGCTGACCCCGCCGCTGGTGACGATCAGGTCGGCCCGGCCGAGCTGCTCCTCCAGCACGGCGCGCAGCCGGTCGGCGTCGTCCGGGACGGCGCCGACCCGGTAGGCGATGGCGCCGGCCTCCTGGGCGGCCGCGGTGAGGGTGAAGCTGTTGGAGTCGGAGATCTGCCCGGGCCCGACCGGCTCGCCGGGCTGGACCAGCTCGCTGCCGGTGGAGAGCACCACGACCCGGGGGCGCGGGCGGACCTTCACGGTGGCGCGGCCGATGGCGGCGAGCAGGCCGAGCTGGGTGGGGCCGAGCCGGGTGCCGGCCTCCAGGACGGTGGCGCCGGCGGCGACGTCGCTGCCGCGGCGGCGGATGTGGGCGCCCTCGGCGACCGGGCGCAGCACCCGGACCTCCTCGTCCGGCACCGGCGCGGTCATCGCGGCGGCGGCCGTCCCGGTGCCGGTGCCGCCGTCGGTCCACTCGACCGGGGCGACCGCCTGGGCGCCGGGCGGCACCGGGGCGCCGGTCATGATCCGGGCGGCCCGGCCGGGCCCGACCCTGGGCAGTTCGCCCGCGCCCGCGGCGATGTCGCCGACCACGGCGAGCACCGAGGGGTACTCCTCGGTGGCGCCCTGGGTGTCGGCGGTGCGGACGGCGTAGCCGTCCATCGAGCTGTTGTCGAAGGGCGGCAGGTCGCCCTCGGCGACCACGTCCTCCTCCAGCCGGCAGCCCTGGGCGTCGAGCAGCTGGAGCTCGATCGCGGGCAGCGGGCCGACCGCGGCCAGCACGTCGGCGCGGTGCTCGTCCACCGTCCAGAAGCGAGGAGCCGCCGGTGCCCGGTCCGCGGACCCGTCGCAGCAGGCTGCGGGGGTGGTGGTGTGCTCCGTGGACCCGGTCATCGGCGGCTCGCTCTCTGTGTCGTGCGGTCAGTCCTGCAGCTCGGAACCGACGAACTCCCGCAGCCAGGAGCGGAACTCCGGGCCCAGGTCCTCGCGTTCGGCGGCCAGTCGGACGATAGCGCGCAGGTAGTCGGCGCGGTCGCCGGTGTCGTAGCGGCGGCCCTTGAAGAGCACGCCGTGCACCTGGCCGCCGGCCTCGGCGTCGCGGGTGGTCAGCTCGCGCAGGGCGTCGGTGAGCTGGATCTCGCCGCCGCGGCCGGGCGGGGTCTCGCGCAGCACGTCGAAGACCAGCGGGTCGAGGACGTAGCGGCCGATGACGGCGTAGTTGGAGGGCGCCTCGCCCGGCTCGGGCTTCTCGACCAGGTCGGTCACCTGGAAGACGTCCTCGCCGAAGCCGTTGGCCTTGACGGCCGCGCAGCCGTAGAGGTGGATCTGGGAGGGGTCGACCTCCATGAGGGCGACGACCGAGCCGCCGAGCTCCTGCTGCACCTCGATCATGCGGGCGAGCAGCGGGTCGCGCGGGTCGATCAGGTCGTCGCCGAGCAGGACGGCGAAGGGCTGGCCGGCGACGTGCTGCTCCGCGACGGAGACGGCGTGGCCGAGGCCCTTCGGGTCGCCCTGGCGGACGTAGTGCATGTTGGCCAGCTCGACGGACTCGCGGACCCGGCGCAGGCGGTCCTCGTCGCCCTTGCGGACGAGCAGCTCCTCCAGCTCGTAGGCGCGGTCGAAGTGGTCCTCCAGCGCGCGCTTGTTGCGGCCGGTGACCATCAGTATGTCGGAGAGGCCGGCGGCGGAGGCCTCCTCGACGACGTACTGGATGGCCGGCTTGTCGACGACGGGCAGCATCTCCTTAGGGGTGGCCTTGGTCGCCGGGAGGAAGCGGGTGCCCAGTCCGGCCGCGGGTACCACGGCCTTGGTTACCGGAATTCGGGAGGTGGTCGTCGTCATGCGTTTACCTTACTCAGGCACGTTTTCGCCCGGCCGAGCGCGGTCGGGCGGCTAGGACAGCACGTCCCGGGGCACGGCCACGGTGGCAGGCGTATGGGAAGCGACCGGCTGGGCCAGGGGGTCCCCTCCGGTACAGGCGGACAGACTACCCGGCTTTTCCGAACGGTCACGTTCGGGAGTCGGCGCCCGCTCCGGTGCGGAAGGGGGCTGCTCACGGGGCCCGGCGGGGCGGCCGGGGCCCGGCGCGAGCCGCCAGCAGTCGCCGCCGGCCGCTCGGGCGGCGGCCAGGGCCCCGTCGGCGGAGCGCAGCAGGACGGCCGCGTGGGTGCCGTCCTCGGGGAGCACGGCGACGCCGACGGCGGCGGTCAGGCCGTTGCCCCCGGCCGGGCGGGGCGCCCGGGTGCCGGAGGACCAGTCGAGCAGCAGGTGCCGGCGGACCGACCAGACCAGCCGCTCGGCGACCTGCGCGGCGCCCTCGGCGCCGGTGTCCGGGAGCACCACCAGGAACTCCTCGCCGCTGTAGCGGCCCAGGGTGTCGGCGCGGCGGATCTCCATCGCCAGCCGCTGGGCGAGGTCGCGCAGTATCGCGTTGCCGCGGGCCCGGCCGTGCTCGGCGAGCACCGCGTCGAAGCCGGCGATCTCCAGCAGCAGGACGGCCAGCGGGCGCGGGCCCTCGGCCTGGTCGGTGTGCTCGGCGCGGCGGGCCCGTTCGATCTCCCGGTCCAGGGTGAGCTGCAGGTGGCGGTAGTTCCAGACGCCGGTGAGCGGGTCGCAGGAGGCGGTCCGCTCCAGCTCGGCGCAGCGCTCCTCCAGTTCGGCGATCCGGCCGGTCAGCCGTTCCCGGTCGGCGGCGGCCCCGGCCCGCTCCCGGCGCGCGCGCACGCCGAGCACGGTGGCGCCGGCCAGCGCGGGGGCGCTCAGCGCGGCCAGGGCCTGGACCAGCAACGGGGTGGACAATCGGGGCGCCCTTTCGCGTGTCAGGCTCTGCGCGTCACGGTTTTCGGACGTGGAGGATCCGGTGCACAACGAGAAGAGCGACCTGAGGACACGGCTGTTGACGCGGCGCCGCGCACTCACCGCCGAGGGGCGCGCGCAGGCGGCGCTCGCGCTGGCCGGACACGCGTGGGAACTCGCCGCGCCGGGCAGCACGGTGGCCGCGTACGTGTCGGTGGGCGCGGAGCCCGGGACGCGGCCGCTGCTGGACGCGCTGCGGGAGAGCGGCGTCCGGGTGCTGCTGCCGGTGCTGCTGCCCGACAACGACCTGGACTGGGCCGAGTACGCGGGGCCGGCGGCGCTGGCCGCGGCCGGGCGCGGGCTGCTGGAGCCGGTCGGGCCGCGGCTGGGGCCGGAGGCCGTCACGGAGGCCTCGGTGGTGCTGCTGCCGGGCCTGGCGGTGGACGCGGCCGGGCTGCGGCTGGGCCGCGGCGGGGGCAGCTACGACCGGGTACTGGCCCGGCTGGAGCGGGCCGGGGTACGGCCGGTCCTGGCGGTGCTGCTGTACGAGCACGAGCTGCTGGAGCGGGTGCCGGCCGAGCCGCACGACCTGCCGGTGGACCTGGTGGTCACGCCCTCGGGGGTGCGGGCGCTCGGCCGGGACGGCGGCGGCCCGGACGGCGGCGGCCCGGACGGCGGGTGAAGCGGCGGGGCCGGGACGGCGGCGGATGAGACGGCGGCGGCCCCGCTCTCCCGGGGAGGAGGGCGGGGCCGCTCGGGCTCGGGACGGGCCTCAGCCCGTGGTGAGCACCAGCTTGTGCTTGGTGGCCTTCTCGACCGCGTCCGGCGTGTAGGCCCAGGTCAGCAGCTTGCCCTTGAGCCAGAGGTCGGTCTGGTCGTTGTAGTTCTGGTGGAAGGCGTGGCCGGAGGCGCCGCCGACGTTGACCCAGCGCGAGGAGTCCAGGTCGTTCAGGTCGACCACCATCCGCATCGACGGGATCCAGTCCACCTGGTAGCCCGCCGCCGCGTTCCAGCCGGCCGCGTCGACCGCCGCCGAGCCGCCGGAGAGGCGGTACGGGCCGCGGTTGAGCAGCTTGTGGACGAGGCCGGAGGCGATCGAGGAGTTGTCGGTGCCGAGGGTCTGCTCGCGCAGCTCCAGCTTGTGCAGACGGCCCCAGCTCCAGGTGGAGATGTCCTTGCCGAGCAGCGAGGTCAGGTCCTGCCGGGCGTTCTTCATCGCCTCCTTGAGCAGGTTGTCCAGGCCCTTCTGCTCCTTGTGGTCCGAGTCGATGTACGTCCACCAGGAGCTGTCCGGCTTGTCGAGCTGGGCGCGCACGACCTCGGTCCAGCGGTCGCCGCCGTCCGGCTGGGCCTTGCCCGGGTCGCGGGTGCCGCACTGGGTGACGATCTTGCTGGAGCTGTCCGGCTTGGTCGGGTCGTCCTGCTGGCGCACCAGCAGGCAGTTGTCCTTGGCCCGGATGTCGGCCGGGAACTTCTGCCCGAAGGCCAGGCTGAGCAGGTTGCGCCAGACGCCGTTGTAGTAGGCGGCGGCGGCCGAGTCGGCGTCCTGGTGGAAGTTCCAGTCCTTCAACAGGTCCTGGGCCTCGCGCACGTAGGGGTCGTCGATCCGCTGCTTGAGCAGCAGCGGGACCAGCGTCTTGGCCATGATGCTGGTGTTGTCCAGCTGGAGGGTCTGCATGTCGTCCGGCGAGATCTTGCCGTTGTTCTTGAGCAGGCCCTCGATCTGGTCGGTGATCTCCTTGGCCCGGGTGCCGTACTCCCAGTCCTTGGTGAGGTTGTACTTGTAGCCCTGGTCCACCACGGCCTGGTTGGCGGTGACGATGTAGCCGGACGCCGGGTTGAGGCTGTACGGCAGGGCGGTGAAGGGGACCGGGTCCGGCTTCCACTGGTACGAGGAGTCCCAGCCCGGGGCCGGCATGGAGCCGTCGCCCTTGCCGCGCACCGGGACGACGCCCGGGGCCTGGTAGCCGATGTTCTTGCTGTCGGCGTAGATCAGGTTCTGCGCGGGGACGGCGAAGTCCTTGGCGGCGGCGCGGAACTCGTCCCAGTTCTTCGCCCTGTCGAGCTCGAAGACGGCGTCCATGGTCCTGCCCGGGCTGAGCGCCGTCCACTGCAGGGCGACGCCGTAGCCGCCGGTGCCGCGGTCGGGGGCGGAGCTGCCGTTGGGGGCGTACTTGCCGACGTTCTGCTGCTCGGTGCTCACGTCGGAGATGAGCGGGGCGCCGGTGCGGGTGGTGCGGACGGTGATGGTGCGGTCCTCGCCGCCGGCGACCTTGATGGTCTCCTTACGGAGGTCGAACTTCTCGTCCTTGCCGTCCACCTGGTAGGTGTCCGGGCCGGTGACCTTCTCCAGGTAGAGGTCGGTCACGTCGGCGCCGAGGTTGGTGAATCCCCAGGCGACGTCCTTGTTGTGGCCGATCACCACGCCGGGCATGCCGGCGAAGGTGAAGCCGGAGACGTCGAACTGGCAGGCCGGCGAGGCGGTCCGGCAGTGCAGGCCCATCTGGTACCAGACCGAGGGCAGGCCGGGACCGAGGTGCGGGTCGTTGGCCAGCAGCGGCTTACCGGTGGTGGTGTGCGAGCCGGCGACCACCCAGGAGTTGGAACCGATGCCCTGGCCGGGGCGGCCGAGCAGCTGCGGCATCGCGTCGATCCGGTCGGTGAGGCCCTGCAGCAGCGCCTTGGTGGTGGCCGCGCCCTGGGCGGTGCCGGCACCGGGGGCGGCACCGGCCGGGGTCGAGCCGTCGGCCGGACGGTAGGTGTCGCCGTTGACGGTGCCGGTCTTCACGATCGTGCCGTTGCGGGCGTACGGGTAGTCCGGGTACAGCTCGGCGATCTTGTCCGGGCCGAAGTCCTGGGCCAGCAGCGAGCGGTCGACCTCCTCCTGGAGGTTCCCGGAGAGGTTCCAGGCCATCGCCTTGAGCCAGGCCACCGAGTCGACCGGGGTCCACTGCTCGGGCGTGTAGCCGCTGTTGACCACGCCGAGCATGGCGTACTCCAGCGAGGCCTTCTCCCCGCCGGGGTGCTCGGCGAGCCAGGCGTTCACGCCGTCCGCGTAGGCCTGGAGGTACTTCTTGGTCTCCGGCGAGAGCTTGGTGTCGTACTCCTTCTGCGCCACCTGCCGCCAGCCCATGGTGCGGATGAAGGAGTCGGTGTCGACCTGGCCGTCACCGAACATCTCGGACAGCCGGCCCGCGGTGATGTGCCGCCGGACGTCCATCTCCCAGAAGCGGTCCTGGGCCTGGACGTAGCCCTGGGCGCGGAACAGGTCCTCGCTGGTGTCCGCGTACAGCTGCGGGATGCCGTTGGCGTCGCGCTTGACGTCGACCGGCGCGCTCAGGCCCGCCACCTTGACCGTGCCGTCCACCTCCGGGAAGGAGGCGCGGACCGCGGTGACCCCGCGGTAGCCGCCGTAGCCGACGCCGGCCACCAGCAGCACGACCAGCACGATCACGATCAGACGGGCGCGCCGGAACTTCTTCGAGCGGGGCATCTGGGTCCTTGCGGTCCTGACTTCGGGGCGGGCGGGCGTGTCCCGGGCCTGGGGCCGTGACAGGGCACCACATTAGGCCGAGTCGGACGACCGGCGTGCACGGGGGACGCTCCCGGCGGGATCGGGGGAGGTCAACGAGCGGCCCGGAAGGGGCTGGTGGGCGCCCTGCGGGCGCTCGCGACGGGCGCGACGAGGGAGGAAGTAGGCAATGAAACTAAAGATATGGCAAAATGTTAGACTGAGTAACGATCCGCAAGGGGAGCATTGACGACTTCTTAACGGGTCGACGGTCCGGCACTGCCCCGGCCCGGCACCACCTGACACCCCGCCCGCCCATGCCTGCCCGAGGTGCCACTGCGTGAACGTCGCCCACCTGAACCAGCTCCTGCTCGAAGCCTCCGTGATCCTGCTCTTCGCAGTGGTCGCCGTCCGGTTCTCGACCCGATCAGGACTGCCCAGTCTGCTGATCTACCTCGGGATCGGCGTGGCGCTGGGCCAGAACGGGATCGGCGTCACCTTCAACAACGCCGAACTGACCCAGGTGCTCGGCTACGCGGCACTCGTGGTGATCCTCGCCGAGGGCGGCCTCAAGACCAGCTGGCGCGAGGTCAGGCCGGCCATGCCGGCGGCCACCGTGCTGGCCACCGTCGGCGTCGGCGTCAGCGTCTTCGTCACCGCGGCCGGCGCGCACTGGCTGGTCGGCCTGGACTGGCGCACCTCGCTGCTGCTCGGCGCGATCGTCTCCTCCACCGACGCCGCCGCCGTCTTCTCGGTGCTGCGGATGGTCCCACTGCCGCACCGGCTCACCGGCCTGCTGGAGGCCGAGTCCGGCTTCAACGACGCGCCCGTGGTCATCCTGGTCGTCGCCTTCGCCTCGACCGGCGAGCTGGACTCCTGGTACGTGCTGCTCGCCACGATCGCCGCCGAACTGGCGATCGGCGCCGCGGTCGGCCTGGCCGTCGGCAAGCTCGGCGCGTTCGCGGTCAAGCACGTCGCCCTGCCGTCCTCCGGCCTGTACCCGATCGCCGTGGTCGCCCTGACCGTGCTCGCCTACGCCGGCGGCGCGCTGCTGCACGGCTCCGGCTTCCTCGCCGTCTACATCAGCGCGGTGATCCTCGGGAACTCCAAGCTGCCGCACGGCCCGGCCGTCCGCGGCTTCGCCGACGGGCTCGCCTGGATCGGGCAGATCGGGATGTTCGTGCTGCTCGGGCTGCTCGCCGCGCCCGAGAGCATGGGCGACGCGGTGGTCCCCGCGCTGGTGATCGGCGCGGTGCTGGTCTTCCTGGCCCGGCCGCTGTCCGTGGTGCTCACGCTCACCCCGTTCAAGGTGCCCGCCCGCGAGCAGGCGCTGCTGAGCTGGGCCGGACTGCGCGGGGCGGTGCCCATCGTCCTGGCCACCATCCCGGTGGTCTCCGGGGCGCACAAGGCCGACGACGTGTTCAACATCGTCTTCATCCTGGTCGTGGTCTTCACCCTGCTCCAGGGCCCGACCCTGCCCTGGATGGCCAAGCGGCTGCGGATCGGCGAGGGCGCCATGGGCCAGGACCTCGACATCGAGTCCGCGCCGCTGGAGAAGCTGCACGGGCACCTGCTCTCGGTCACGCTGTCGCCGGCCTCGCGGATGTCCGGCGTGGAGATCAGCGAGCTGCGGCTGCCCAAGGGGGCGGCGGTCACCCTGGTCGTGCGGGACGGCAGCTCCTTCGTGCCGGACAAGGCGACGATGCTGCGCGGCGGGGACGAACTGCTGGTGGTCACCACGGACGAGGTCGGCGAGGCGGCCGAGCGGCGGCTGCGGGCCGTGGACAAGGGCGGCAAGCTGGCGGGGTGGCTGAACGGGCGCTGAGGCGCGGCCAGGGTTGCTCGGGTGGCTGGGGTGGCCGGGGTTGCTCGGGTGGCCGGGGTGGCTGGGGTGACTGGGGTGACTTGAGTGGCCCGGGGTGCGCCGGTGGCCTGGGGTGCTCGGGTGTTCTGGGTGGCCTGGCGGGATCTACGCGCGTAACTGTATGCTGGTACGACCACGCCGTATGACTACCGTTAGACCACCCCCAGCATCTGCCTGACGCAGAGTTGGCGCGACCGCTCGGCGGCCGCGGCCCGGCCCCGGCCCACCAGGCCCGGCCGGCCCGGTATCTACCCCGGTCGACGCGCGAGAGGACGACTCTCGGCGCCGTCGGGGCCACCCCATGCCCTGCCGCGCTACCAGGCAGCAGGAAGGACCGACCGTGACGGCCCGCCGAACGGTCGAGATCACCGCGGACAACGCTCCGGACACCGCGGACAGCACCCCGAACAGCGCGACCGCCGACGCCGTGACACCGGCCAAGGTCGGGTACGGCGCGCTGCTGCGCACGCCCGGAGCCTGGACCTTCCTGGCCCCCGCCTTCATCGCGCGACTGCCCTACGCGATGCTCAGCATGGGCATCCTGCTCCTGGTCAAGGACACCCACGGCTCCTACGGCACCGCGGGCACCGTCACGGCCATCGCCGCCGTCGCCCAGGCCCTGATCGGCCCGCAGACCGGACGGCTCGCCGACCGGTACGGGCAGGCCGCCGTCCTCGTCCCGACCGTAGCGGTGCACGCGGCCTCGGTCGGCCTGCTGATCGCGCTGGCGCTCGGCCACGCGCCCGCCTGGAGCCTGTTCCTGGCCGCCGTCCCGGCCGGCGCGAGCGTTCCGCAGATCGGCGCGATGGTCCGGGCCCGCTGGATCGCCACCATCGGCGCCCAGGGCGCGTCCGCCTCCGCCTCGGCCAAGGTGAGCACCGCCTTCGCCTTCGAGTCCGTGACGGACGAGTTCACCTTCGTGATCGGTCCGATCCTGGCCGCCAACATCGCCACCTCGGTGAACCCGGCCACCGCCCTGGTCGTCGAGGCCGCGCTGACCTTCGTCGGCGGCCTGGTCTTCGCCGCCCAGCGCCGCACCGCACCCGCCCGGATGACCCCGGAGCCCGGGGTCCGGCGCGCCTCCGCGCTGTCCTCTCCCGGCGTCCGGCTGCTGGCCGGGGTGATCCTCGGGGTCGGGGCCGTCTTCGGCGGCATGCAGGTCTCGGTGAACGCCTTCGCCGACTCGGTCGGCCAGCACGACGCGGCCGGCACCGTGTACGGGATCTTCGCCGGCGGCTCGATGGTCGCGGGCGTGCTCTACGGCGTCATCGCCTGGCGGCGGGCCGTCCAGCAGCGGATGGTGATCAGCTACGCGCTGCTGGTGGCGGGCTGCTCCACGCTGTGGGCGATGCCCAACCTGGTCACGCTGTCGATCGCCGCGCTGGTCTGCGGCCTGGCCATCGCGCCGACCCTGATCAGCGGCTACACCCTCGTCGAGACCCTGGTCGAGGACGGGGCCAAGACCGAGGCCTTCACCTGGCTGACCGGTGCCATCGGCCTGGGCCTGGCGGTCGGCTCGATGGTGGCCGGGCGGCTGATCGACGGCCACGGGCCGTCCGCCGGCTTCCTGGTGCCACTGGTCGGCGCCGGGCTGGGGCTGATCGCGCTGGTGTCGCTGCGGCGCCTGCTGGTGGCCCCGAGCGGGACGAGCCGCGTGGTGGCCTCCTCGGCCGACCTCGGCGGCGCGGGACAGCTGGTCGGTGCCGCGAAGGGCTGAACGCACGGTCGTCGGTGACTCGGTACCGGCTCATCTCACACCGGATTCGCTGGACTGATCCAACGGAATACCGCATCATTGACCATCGTTAGCACTCATCAGGCGAGAGTGCCAGGAGGAAGACAAGTGCCCACGTACCAGTACCAGTGCACCGAGTGCGGCAGCGGCCTGGAGGCGGTGCAGAAGTTCACCGACGAGGCGCTGACCACGTGCCCCGAATGCCAGGGACGGCTCCGCAAGGTCTTCTCGGCCGTGGGCGTCGTGTTCAAGGGCTCGGGCTTCTACCGGACCGACAGCCGTTCGTCCTCCAGCAGCTCGGTGGGCGCGGCTTCGTCCGCCGGCTCGTCGACCGGCTCCTCGGCGTCGTCGGGCTCGACCGGCTCGTCGTCCGGTTCCTCGAGCGCGTCGAGCGCGTCGAGCTCGTCCAGCAGCCCGGCTCCGGCCGCCGGCTGACCTCGGTTTCACGGGAAGGCCCGTCGACCCCGCTGCGCGCGGGGACGGCGGGCCTTTTCGCGCGCCGCGGCGGGCCTTTCGCGCGCCGCCGTCAACTTCCGGAATCGAAACAACTCCTGCGGGTGTACGAAGTTATCCACAGGGGCGGGTTTGTCCACAGGCTGTGGGAATCGATTTCCGGAGCGCGGCAAGAACGCGCAAGGTGTGGGACACCGAGCAAGACCCGACCGAGTCCGGAGGTGTCCCGATGTCGACCACGAGCCTGTCCCTCCCGCTGCCCGCCCCCTCCGTACCGCCCCGGCGGGAGGTGCCGAGCTTCCCACCGATCCGGCGCGGCTGCGGCGGGTGGCACCGCTGGCGCCGGGCCGTCCGGCGGCGGGGCGGGGTGCCCGCGCTGGTGCTGCTCGCGGCGGCCGCGGCACTCGCCTCCGGGCCCGCACGGGCCGGCCTGCCACCGCCGCCGGGCGGCGCCGTGGGCCGTACGGGTTGTCAATCCGGGCTTCCGGAAGATCACCCGTAACCCGGCAACGACTTCGTCGTTCGAGGCGGCATGAAAGGCTTCAAAGAATTCCTGCTGCGTGGAAATGTCGTCGAGCTCGCCGTCGCCGTGGTCATCGGCGCGGCCTTCACCAACATCGTCAACGCCTTCGTCAAGGGCGTGATCAATCCGATCGTCGGCGTGTTCGGGACGAAGGACCTGGCGTCCTACAGTTCCTGCCTCAAGGGGCCCTGCGAGGTGAGCGCCACCGGTGAGGTCACGTCCGGGATCCTCATCCTGTGGGGGTCGGTGCTCAGCGCCGTCCTGCAGTTCCTGATCACCGCCGCCGTCGTCTACTTCGTGCTGATCGTGCCGATGAACCGGATGGCGGCCAAGCGCAAGAGTGTCGCCGAGGTGGCGGCCGAGGCCGAGGCCAAGGAGGTCCAACTGCTGACCGAGATCCGCGACGCGCTGGTCGCGGCGCGCTAGGAAGTCCCTCAGTCGCCGTGGTGCGGCGGGCGCTGGCTCAGGTACCAGTCCAGCCCCCGCCCACCGCCGGCACCCGCCCCGGGGCGATCGCCCCAGCCGGCGTCAGTGTCGTCCCGGGACTGCTGGTCCAGCGGGTCACGGAAGACCAGGCGGGCCTTGGCAGGGGCGGGAGGGGTGGGAGTGGCAGAGGTGGTGGTGGGTGGGGTGGTGGTGGGTGGGGTGGTGGAGGTGGGAGGGGTGGAGGAGGAGGGAGGGAGGGGGGAGGGGGAGGGAGGGGCGGGGGTGGCCCCCCGCGTGCGGCCCTGGCCCAGTTCGCGCCCCGGTTCCGGCGCCTGCTCTTGTTCCTGCTCGCTCATCTCGTCCACTCCCCTGCTCACGGTCCGACCTGTCCTTTCAGCGTAGAAGCCTCGTGAGGCTCCCGGCGACATGCGCCGGCCCGGGTGCGGAGCGCTCCGCACCCGGGCCCGGGTGGTCGACCTCGGCCGCCGGCCGTCAGGCGGCTTCGAAGCCCGCATGGTCGGCGATCTTCTTCAGTTCGGCCAGGGCGTGCTTCTCGATCTGCCGGATCCGCTCGCGGGTGAGGCCGTGCTGCTTGCCCACCTCGGTGAGGGTGCGCTCGCGGCCGTCCTCCATGCCGTACCGGGAGCGGATGATCGAGGCGGTGCGGTCGTCCAGCCGCCCGATCAGGTCGTCCAGTTCCTCGCGGCGGAGCATGACCATCACGGCGTCCTCGGGGGACGTCGCCCCGGTGTCCTCCACCAGGTCACCGAACTGGGTCTCGCCCTCGTCGTCGACCGACATGTTGAGACTGACCGGGTCGCGCGCCCAGTCCAGCACGTCCTTGATCCGGGCCTCGGTGGTGTCCAGCTCGGCCGCGATCTCGGCCGGCTCCGCCTCACGGCCCAGCTCCTTGGACTTCTCCCGCTGCACCCGGCGGATCCGGCCGAGTTCCTCGACCAGGTGCACGGGCAGCCGGATGGTCCGGGACTGGTCGGCGATCGAGCGGGTGATCGCCTGCCGGATCCACCACGTCGCGTAGGTGGAGAACTTGAAACCCTTGGCGTAGTCGAACTTCTCGACGGCGCGCACCAGGCCGGCGTTGCCCTCCTGGATGAGGTCCAGCAGGGGCAGGCCGCTGCGCGGGTAGCGCCGGGCGACGGCCACCACCAGACGGAGGTTCGAGCGGATGAAGACGTCCTTGGCGCGCTCGGCGTCGGCGGCTATCACCTCCAGCTCCTCGCGCGTGACGCCGTCGGGGAGTTGACCGTCGGGGAGTTCGCTCTCCTCCAGCAGGTGCTGGGCGTACACACCGGCCTCGATCCGCAGCGAGAGCTCGACCTCCTCGGCGGCATCGAGCAGGGGCGTCCTGGCGATCTCGTCGAGGTACATACCGACCAGGTCGCGGTCGGCCTCAAGGTTGGTCGGGCGGGCCGCGCGAGTCCGGTCGGCCCTGTCGCGAACGACGGCACGGGTGGCCATGCTTGCTCCCTTTGCTGGTGTTGCCGAGGTCTGCCTGCCTGCCCCCCTGGAGGGCAAGAAGTGCGGGCCCCCAGGGGCTCACACGTAACGATCCAACGAACAGATTCCGGACAACATTCCCAAGTCGTTCAGATTCTTCCTCGGGATGCAGTATCCTGCCGGTTTTCACTCCGGTTCTGGACACTCGGTGACCGCCCGGGCACCTCGGGTGCCCGTTCGCGACCGCTCGTAGAGCGCTTCTTCACCGCCCGCACACGCAACCGTCGCCCATTGGTTGAACAGGCGAACACTCGTGGACGTTCCCGCGCGCCCCCGGCTTCCGCCCGCGCCCGCCCCCCGGCGCACGCAGGTCCTCCGCACAAATGATGCCGAATCGCTATCACTCCAGCTCCCGATCGGCGCAGCGCACTGGGAAGGTGTCAGGCATGCACCTGACCAACAGCACGAGACCCGTCACCGTGCGTCATCGCCGCCTCCTCCGGGACGCGTCGGTCGCGCTGGGCTGCGCCGCGCTGTTCGGCCTTCTGGCGACACTGGTGACGGACCGCTGGAGCCCCCTGCACGAGTTCGACCAGGACTGGATCGACGGACTGCACTCCTACGCCCGCGATCACCGGATCTGGACCGCCGCGGTGCAGACCCTCTCCGACATCGGCGGCCCCGTCACGATGCGTATCCTGCTGGGCTGCGCGGCCGCCTGGCTCCTGCTGATCGGCGCCCGGGTGCTGGCCGGCTGGGTGGCCGCCCAGGCACTGGTGGGCTGGGCGGCCCAGTGGACGCTCAAGCTGGCCGTCGGCCGGCAGCGGCCCGCCTTCTCCGATCCGGTGTCGCACGCGGGCGGTCCGGCCTTCCCCTCCGGGCACGCCATGGCCTCGGCGATCACCTGTGCCGTCCTGGTCGGCCTGCTCTGGTACCGGGTCGGCCGACGCGGCCGGACCGCCGCCTGCGCGGTGGCCGCGGTGACGGTGCTGACCATCGGCTGGACCAGGACCGCCCTCGGGGTGCACTGGCCCAGCGACGTACTGGCCGGCTGGCTGGCCGCCGGCGCCGTGCTCGGCGCCGTGACGGCCGTGATCGAACTCTGGCGGCCGGGCGCCCTGGCCCGGGACGTCCGCCGGGTCAACTGGCGCACCAGACCCAGGGTCCAGCGGGTCATCGTGCCGTCCGTCCGGGCGCCGCAGGCCGACGGGCCGCTGGAGGACAGTGAGTTGGACGGTCCGGTCCGCTGATCTGCCCCTGGGCGGGCAGCGCCGGAGGACCGAGGGTACGGAGGGCGCGGGAACGCCGCAGGCCCTCCGACCCGGGTGGGCGGAGGGCCTGCGAACTGCGGTTCTGTATGTGCCCCAGACAGGAATCGAACCTGCGACACCGGCTTTAGGAGAGCCGTGCTCTATCCCCTGAGCTACTGAGGCGTGGCCGGTCGGTGACCAGGCCGTTCACAGCGTACCGGATCTGGGGTCGGCCGGGGGTGGCGGACCGGGAGGCGGGGGGTGCCGGGGTCTGACGGGGGGACAGCGCGGGGGGGGGAGCCGGGCGGGCCCGGCTCCCCCCGCGCCGGGACGGTCAGAGCAGGCGCAGCAGGCGGGACTCGATGGACGGCGGGTTCAGGTCGCTCTGGAGGGCCACCCGGACCTCCGTCCGGCTGTCGCCCGCGCCCACGCGCAGCGTGCCGACCTCCTTGCCCGCCTTCTCGTTGTGGCCCAGTGCGGACGGGTCCAGGGTGACGGTGCCGGTGACGCCCGGGAAGCCGGGCACCACGAGGTCGTTGGTGGCGACGACCGCGACCTTGCCGCCGAGGCCGTCGTCCACGCTGCCGACCACGTCGCCCTTCTTCACCACGGTCTGGCCGGTCAGCCCGTTCTGCGCGGCCTGGATCTGCTTGCCGCTGACCTTGAGCACGGTCGGCAGGATGCCGTCGCCGACGTTCGGGCCGGTGGCCTGCTGGCCCAGGGTGACGCCGAGGATCAGCCGCTTCACGCCGCCGATCTCCTTGTACGCGGCCCACATCAGGCAGCCGCCGGCCGGGGTGCTGGAGCCGGTCTTGACGCCGATGACGCCGGTCTTCGGGTTGATCAGGTTGTTGGTGTTGGGGATCTTCACGTTGTTGAACGTGGTGTCCGGGGTGGAGACGATCTGCCGGAAGATCTCGTCCTGCATGACCTGCTCGGCCAGCTTGAGCTGGTCCTTCGCGGTGGACTTGGTATCCGCGTTGAAGCCCGCCGGGTCGGCGTAGGTGGTGTTGGTCATGCCGAACTTGGCCGCGGTGTCGTTCATCTGCTTGACGAACGCGTCCTCGGAGCCGGAGTGGAAACGGGCGAGCAGCCGGGCCACGTTGTTGGCGGACGGCAGCATCAGCAGTTCCAGCGCCTGGTACTCGGTGAGCTCCTGGTTCTCGACGAGGGTCACCCGGGACTCGTCGGCGTTGCCGGACTCCTGCGCGGCCTGCTTGTCGACCTTGATCTTGGGGCCGCTCTCCCCCTTCTTGAGCGGGTACTTCTGCAGGATCAGGTAGGCGTTCATCACCTTGGTGACGCTGGCGATCGGGGCCGGCGTCTCCTGGCCCGAGCTGCCCAGGCTGCCGACGCCGACCACCTCGGCGGCGGACTGGCCCTTGGCCGGCCAGGCGAGGTCCAACTGGTCACCGGCGAAGCTGAAACTGCCCGCGGTCGTCATCCGCATCTTCGGGTCCGGCAGCGGGCGCAGCAGCTGGGCCACCACGAGCACGCCGAGCACCACGGCCAGGAAGGCCGTCCAGATGGTGATCCGCTTGAGCGCGCGGCGCAGCGGCGAGACCGGGCGGGCGTTGAGGGTGGCGAGCACCTCCATCGCCTCGGCGGTGTTCTCCGGCGAGGGCAGCGGCTGGGGCTGGGGCTCCGGCTCGGGCTCCGGCCGGGGCGCCGGCCGCGGCGGCACCTGCTGGGAGGGCAGCGGCTCGGGCCGGGGCAGCGGCGGGACGGGCGGCACCGGGCGCTGGTCCGGTTCGGGCAGCGGTGTCGGCGCAGGGGTGGGGGTGGGGGCCGGCTTCGGGGCGGGCCGGGGCAGCGGTTCGGGGGCCGGGTCCGGCTCCGGCAGCGGAGCGGGCTCCGGGGGCTCGGGGACGGTACCGGCGGTGGGCGCCGCCGCCGGGGCTGCGGGAGTACGGAGCGGCGCGGGCTTCTCCAGCTTCCCGGACCGGCCCGACTGCCCCGCCCCGCCCGGCCGCTGACCGGGCTGCCCGTTCCCGGTCAGTGCGACGGGCGCGGTGGTGTCGGGGGTCTCGGGGGTGTCGGAGGTCTCGGGGGTCTCGGAGGTTCCGAGGGTCCCGGGCGCGTCGGCCTTCCCGGCGGCGGAGGCGGTGGCGTCGTCGGGCGTGTCGGCCTTCCCGGCCTCCGCCCGCTTCGCGCTCTCCGGCTGCTCGGATCCTGCGGGCTTCGCGGCCTTCGCGGCCTTCGCCGCCTCATCGGGCCGGTCGGCTTCGTCGGCTTCGTCGGTTTCACCGTCGGCCGGCTCCGCCGCCGCGGCGGTCCGGATGGCGAGACGCGGGTCGGCGGCGGGCGGCCGCTCGGCGCTCCCCTGCTCGCCGTCGGCCTCCGGCGCGTCCTTCTCGTTCTGTGCGCCGTCGCCGGAGCCGCCCTTGTCCGCGGGCTTGCGCAGCTCGTCCGGCAGTCGCAGCGCGGTGGTCCGGTTGTCCACCGGCAGCCGCAGGGCGGTGGTCCGGTCGTCCACCGGCAGCCGCAGGGCGGTGGTCCGGTCGTCCGTCGGCAGCCGCAGCGTGGTCGTCCGGCTGTCCACATCCCGGACACGGAGCTCCACCGTCGGGCCGCCCTTGGCGCCCGCCTTCGGCGCGTCGACGGAGGAGCCGGCAGCGGTGTCGGCAGAGGTACCGGTAGCGGTGTCGGCAGCGGGCGAGGCGTCAGCGGACGCGTCGGCGGCAGCCTCGGTCGAGGCGCCGGCCGAGGACCGGACAGCCCCGGCTGACTCCCCGGCTGACTCCCCGGCAGCCGCCGCGCCCGCCCGTTCGCGCTCGCGGTCCCGCTCCCGCTCGCCGTCCCTCAGCACCCTGTCGGGGGACTCGCCCACGTATCCCAGCCTCCTCAACGCCCGGCGGGGCACCGGCAGACCCGATTTCGGGAAGCCGACGCCCCGCCCCGTGTACCTGTACAGTCTCCGCCACCGACGGCCGTCCGGCCGCGCACACCCCGCCCGACCGGCGCTTATTGCCGCCGCACGGCCGCAACGCGGTCTGTTCGAGGGTCAGACGCCGGGCCCGAGGCCGCCGGTTCCGCGCCTTCACCGCAAGGTCACGATTCGGAGGCGTACTCGACAAGCCCGTGTGAGAGGCGTCACCCTGTCTCTCATCCACGCGGGGAGGCTTGGATGGGCAAGAGCCGCAGAACTGTTCCCGAGGAACTCTTGCTGCTCGCTTTGGACCCGACCACGGGTACCACGGCGCAGCCGCAGACCCTCGACCTCGGACTCGCCGGGGCCCAGCTCGTCGAGCTGTCCCTGGCCGGACGGATCGTACCGGAGGGTGACCGGATCGCCGTCGTGCTCGCACGGCCGACCGGCGACCCGACCCTCGACCACGCACTGGAACTGCTGCGCCGACGCGGCAGTCCGGTCCGCGCGGCGCACTGGATCGGCGGGCCCCGACTGGGGCTGCGACAGACGTACCTGGCGCACCTGGAGCGCTGCGGCATGGTCACGGCCGTGCCGGGACAGGTGTGCGGGGTGCTGCCGACGACCCGGTACCAGGCGTCCGACGACTGCACCAACGCCGCGATCAAGCAGCGACTGGACACCGCGATCCGCACCGGCGTGCCGCCGGACCCGCGGACGGCCGCGCTCGCGGCCCTCGCCCACTCGGTGGGGCTGGGCAAGCACCTGTACCCGGGCAACGAGGGCCGGTCCTCACGGTCGCGGCTGCGCGATCTGATCCGGTACGACCCGTTGGGCGGGATGGTCGCGCACGCCGTGATGGACGTGCAGAACGGCCTGCCGGCGCAGCAGAACCGTTCATCCCAGGGTTCCGGGGCCACAGCCGGAGCCGGTTCCGGGCGCTCCGGTGCCCGTGTCACGGGCCGGGCCCCGGGCGGGCGGGTCCCCGCACCGCGGGTCGGGGTGCGCTGACCCGGACCCCCGGCCCCGTACCGGGCGACAACCCGGACCATACGTCCGACAGGTCGTCCGACGGAACGCCCGGCAGCGCACGGCGCACCGTTCGCGCCCCTCGGCGGCGCTGAACGACCTTCCGCACATCTCCGCACCACCAGGACGACCGGTACCACCGGCGCCACCGGCACCGCCGGAGACACCGGGAACACCGGAAGCACGAGAAGTACGAGAAGCACCAGGAGCACAGAGGGGCGGTCGCCCCGCGACGCAAGTCGCCCGGCGACCGCCCCTCTGCCGTTCCCGCAGGCCCGTCGGGGCCCACCGCAACTACCGGTTCGAGTCGCCGAGCCGCATTACCACCTGGGGGCTTTCGCTGTCTCACAGACGCGCTTTTCCGATGATCTGTTCTACTGCGCTGCTGTGATTCCCCGGCGCCGACCTGGCCCAAGGTGACATGCTGCTCCAAGTCAGGGGGGTTGGTCCCAATGTCCGAAGTGTTCCGAGGGCTGCCGTTCCAACGATCACCAGAGGTTCGGCCGGAGGTCGACGTGTCCGCGAACATCAATCCCACCGTGCGCCGCCGACGCCTCGGCTCCGAGCTGCGCAAACTCCGCGAGGGCCTGGGCATGACGGCGGAGGAGGTGGCCGGCCGTCTGATGGTCTCCCAGTCGAAGATCAGTCGGCTGGAGAACGGCCGCCGCAGCATCAGCCAGCGCGACGTGCGCGATCTCTGCGACGTGTACAACGTGGCGGACGAGCAGATGCGCGGCAGCCTGATGGAGATGGCCAAGGAGTCCCGCCAGCGCGGCTGGTGGCACGACTTCAACGACATGCCGACCCCGTACAGCGTCTACATCGGGCTGGAGGCCGAGGCCTCCTCGATCCGCGCGTACGAGTCCTCCTTCATCCCCGGCCTGTTGCAGACCGAGCAGTACGCCCAGGCGGTGGTCGAGGGCACCCAGCCGGACACCGACGCGATCGCGGTGCAGCGCCGGGTCCAGGTGCGGATGAAGCGCCAGGAGCGCGTCCACGGCGACAACCAGCTCGGCAGCCTGTGGACCGTCATAGACGAGGCGGCGCTGCGCCGCGAGGTCGGCAGCCGCGAGATCATGGCCCGCCAGCTGCGGCAGATGCTGGAGCTGAGCCTGCGCCCGAACATCACCATCCAGGTGATCCCGTTCTCGCACGGCGCCCACCCCGGCATGACCGGGACATTCTCCCTGCTGGAGTTCCCGGAGTCAGCCGATTCCACGGTTGTCTACTTCGAAGGTGTGACGAGCGATCTCTACCTGGAGAAGGAGGCCGATGTGCGCCGCTATACCGGTCTGTACGACTACCTGAGAGCGGCCGCACTCGGTGTCGCGGAGAGCCGGTCGCTGATAGCCGACATCGAAGAGGGATACCACGAATGAGCACCGCCGCCGAGCACGGAACCCGTTGGCGCAAGAGCAGTCACAGTGGAGGCCAGGGCGCCTGCGTGGAGATCGCCGGACCGGCCGCGGGTGCGGTCGCGGTCCGGGACTCCAAGGACCCGGCCGGTCCGCAGCTGCGCTTCTCCACCCAGGCCTGGAACGCCTTCGCGTCCGCCGCGGCGGCGGGGGCCTTCGGCGAGGTCTGAACGGGATCCGTGCTCGGCCCAGTTGCCCGTAGCGCTGTCCGTCGCCCCGAGCGGCGGCGGTCGGAGCTACGGGCAACTGCCGTTCCGGGGGCCCTCGTCCGTACGGCCGGCGGGCCGCGCGCCGCCGTTCAGGGCCCCGCCGTTCAGTGCGCCACCGGGTAGCGGGTGGCCCAGCCGGCCCCCTCCGGGCTCTGCGGGTCGTGCAGTTCGGTGCCGTGCATCAGCTCCAGGGTGAAGTCGTCGGCGAGTTCGAGGATCGCTCCGCGCCCCTCCAGCCCCGCCACCAGACCCGGCGGCAGCGCGGTGTCGCCGTGCAGCACCCCGAGCAGGTTGCCGCATATCGAGCCGGTGGAGTCGCTGTCCCCGGAGTGGTTGACGGCCAGCAGCAGGCCGGAGCGGACGTCGTGGGCGACCAGCGCGCAGTAGACCCCGATGGCGAGCGCCTCCTCGGCGACCCAGCCCTCCCCCAGGGCCTCGACCCGTTCGGCGGACGGCTCGCCGGCCCGGACCGCGTCCAGTGCGGCGCGCAGCGCGGCGGTGGTCTCCTCGTGCGCGTGCCGTTCGGAGAGCAGGGCCAGCGCCAGGTGCACGCCCTCCTCCAGGGTGCCGCCGCGGGCGACGGCCTGGACGATCACCGCGAAGGCGCCCGCCGCGAGGTAGCCGGTGGGGTGGCCGTGGGTGAGCACCGAGCACTCCACCGCGAGCTGGAACACCAGGCCCGGCTCCCAGGTGGTGAGCAGCCCGAAGGGCGCCGCCCGCACCACCGTGCCGCAGCCCTTGGAGTGCGGGTTCTTGGGCCGGTCCAGGGTGCCGAGGCGCTCGCCGTCCGGGCCGGTGAGGCCGGTCAGGCAGCCCTGGCCGGGGGCGCGCCGGGCGTACAGCCACTCCTCGCGGCCGAGCCAGCCGAGGTCGGGGCGGCGCTCGTCCGGGCCCCAGTCGCGCTGGGTGGCGGCCCAGCGCAGGTAGGCCAGGTGCAGGTCGGTGGGCGGGTGCCAGCTGCCGGTGTCGCGCCGGATGTGGGCGCGGATCAGGCCGTCCACGGTGAACAGGCTGAGCTGGGTGTCGTCGGTGACGGCGCCGGTGCGCCCGTGGGCGGGGAGGTAGCCGGTGACGCCCTGCGGGCCGTGCTGGGCCCGGATCTTCTCCAGCGGCTCGAACTCGACGCCGGCGCCGAGCGCGTCACCGATGGCACCGCCGAGCAGGCAGCCGCGCACCCGGCTGCGGAAGTCCTGCTGCTGGGCTCGTGACCACAGTGGCATCACGACGGGGCGCCTTTCGTCGGGGTCGGGGGCCGCGTGCGACACCACGGCCGCCGACGCGCCCTGGCACTGTACTTCGAAGGTTCGAACGGATCGACGGGATCCCTCGTACTCCGGTGCCGGCTCGCTCCGGTGCCCCGCGTGCCCCACGTGCCCCCGCGTCCGGCCACGTCCGGCCCACGTCCGGCCCGCCGACGGTGCGGCGGGCCGGACGCCCGGCGCCTCAGTCCAGGACCGGCAGCAGCTCCGGCAGGTGCCCGTCCGAGGCGAGCGCCGCCGCCCGCCGCTCGGCGGACACCTCGCCGTAGACGGTGGTGCGCTGGCGGTGCGGGCGGCCGGCGGCCTCGGCGATCGCCTGGAGGTCGCGCACCGACTTGTAGCTGCCGTACGCCGAGCCGGCCATCCGCGAGATGGTCTCCTCCATCAGCGTGCCGCCGAGGTCGTTGGCGCCGGAGCGGAGCATCTCGGCCGCGCCCTCGGCGCCCAGCTTGACCCAGCTGGTCTGGATGTTGGGGATGTGCGGGTGCAGCAGCAGCCGGGCCATCGCGACCACGGCGCGGTTGTCCCGGGCGGTCGGGCCGGGGCGGGCGATGCCGGCCAGGTAGACCGGGGCGTTGGTGTGGATGAACGGGAGGGTGACGAACTCGGTGAAGCCGCCGCTGCTGTTGGATTCGAGCGAGCGTTGCTGGATCTCGGCGAGCAGCCGCAGGTGCCCGAGCCAGTGCGCGGGGGTGTCCACGTGCCCGTACATCATGGTGGACGAGGAGCGGATGCCCAGCTCGTGCGCGGTGGTGACCACCTCGACCCAGGTCGCGGCCGGCAGCTTGCCCTTGGTGAGCACCCAGCGGACCTCGTCGTCGAGGATCTCGGCGGCGGTGCCGGGGATGGTGTCCAGGCCGGACTCCTTGGCCCGCTGCAGCCAGTCGCGGATCGACAGGCCCGTCCTGGTGGCCCCGTTGACCACCTCCATCGGGGAGAAGGCGTGCACGTGGATGCCGGGGACCTTCTCCTTCACCGCGCGGGCGATGTCGAAGTAGGCGGTGCCGGGCAGGTCCGGGTGGATGCCGCCCTGCATGCACACCTCGGTGGCGCCCACCTCCCAGGCCTGGGCGGCCCGTTCGGCGACCTGCTCCAGGGAGAGGGTGTAGGCGTCGGCGTCGGTGCGGCGCTGGGCGAAGGCGCAGAAGCGGCAGCCGGTGTAGCAGACGTTGGTGAAGTTGATGTTCCGGGTGACGCAGTAGGTGACCTCCTCGCCGACCGCCGACCGGCGGACGTCGTCGGCGATCCGGCACAGGGCGTCCAGGGCCGGGCCGTCCGCGTGGAAGAGCGCCAGCGCGTGGTCGTCGGTGAGCTTCGTCGGGTCGTCGGCGGCCACCGCCAGCGCCTCGCGCAGGTCCCCGGCGAGGCGCTCGGGCGCGCCCTTGGCCAGCACCTGCTCGCGCAGCACCTCCCAGTCGCCGTACACGTCCTCGAAGTCGGCCCGGCGGTCGCCGGTGCGGCCCTCGGTGTCGACGGCGGTGTGCAGGTCGGTCCGGCCGTACGACTCCGGCAGGTCCTCGGGCTCCTGCCAGGGGCGGCCCAGGACGGTCGCGTCCGGGTTGGCCAGGCCGGTGGCCGGGTCGGCCAGGGCGCGCACGTGCGGCAGCACCCGCGGGTCCAGCCAGGGTTCGCCGCGCAGCACGTACTCGGGGTAGACGGCGAGGCGCTCGCGCAGTTCGAAGCCGGCCGCGGCGGAGCGCTCGGCGAGGCGGTCGATCTGCGGCCAGGGGCGCTCGGGGTTGACGTGGTCCGGGGTGAGCGGGGAGACGCCGCCCCAGTCGTCGATGCCCGCGGCGATCAGCCGCTCGTACTCGCCGTCGACCAGGTTCGGCGGCGCCTGGAGGCAGGCGGTCGGGCCGAGCAGGTGCCGGGCGACGGCCACCGTGGCGACCAGTTCGTCCAGTTCGGCGTCGGGCATGCCGCGCATCGCCGTGTCCGGCTTGGCCCGGAAGTTCTGCAGGATCAGTTCCTGGATGCCGTGGTAGGCGCGGGAGACCTTGCGCAGCGCGAACAGCGACTCGGCGCGCTCCTCGTACGTCTCGCCGATGCCGATCAGCAGGCCGCTGGTGAACGGGACGGAGCTGCGGCCCGCGTCCTCCAGCACCCGCAGCCGGACGGCGGGTTCCTTGTCCGGGGAGCCGAAGTGCGGGCCGCCGGGCTCGCTCCACAGCCGGGTGGCGGTGGTCTCCAGCATCATGCCCATCGAGGCTGAGACGGGCTTGAGGCGCTGGAAGTCCGTCCAGCTCAGCACCCCGGGGTTGAGGTGCGGCAGCAGGCCGGTCTCCTCCAGGATGCGGATGGACATGGCCCGGACGTAGGCGACGGTGTCGTCGTAGCCGTGCGCGTCCAGCCACTCGCGGGCCTCGGGCCAACGGTCCTCGGGCTTGTCGCCGAGGGTGATCAGGGCTTCCTTGCAACCGAGTTCGGCTCCGCGCCGGGCCACCTCCAGCACCTCGTCCGGGGACATGAACATCCCGTGCCCGGCCCGGCGCAGCTTGCCGGGGACGGTGGCGAAGGTGCAGTAGTGGCACTTGTCGCGGCAGAGCCGGGTGAGCGGGATGAACACGCTCTTGGAGTAGGTGATGACGCCGGGGCGGCCGGCCGCCTCCAGGCCGGCGTCGCGCACCCGGGCGGCGCTCGCACACAGGTCGCGCAGGTCCTCGCCTCTGGCCTGGAGCAGTACGGCGGCCTCGGTCGGGTCGAGGGCCACGCCGTCCCGGGCGCGGCGCAGGGCGCGCCGCATGGCGTTCGCGGTCGGAGGGTTGCTTGCGTCCGTTGCGGTTCCGTCCATGGCGCGACCCTACGCCAGGGTGGTACGGCAGGATGACCCAACCCTGAGGCCGTCTCAGGGTCGGCGTACCCGTCAGGTTCACCTCGAAGTGCCCCTGCAGGGCGATGACGTGGCGGCGGCACCGGCCTCTAATGGAGGAGCACGGCCAATCGCACGGGTTCGTAGAGGAGTTGAGGACGCCATGACCAATGGGACGGCAGGGGAAGACCGTTCGGACGGCGGGGTGCCGTACCGCTCACGGCGGCGCACCATGGTGCGGGTCGGGGTGCCGGTGGCGGTGGTCGCGGTGATCGCCGCCGGGGTCGGGCTGGTGCCGGCGCTGGCCGCCGACTCGCCGCCGGACCTGCCGCAGCTGTCCGCCGAGCAGGTGGTGGCCAAGGTGCTCGGCTCGGACGCCCAGACCCTGTCCGGGACGGTCTCCGTCTCCACCGACCTCGGGGTGCCCAGCCAGCTGCTGGGCGCGGCCGCGGGCGGCCTCGGCGCCGCGGCCGGACACGGCAGCGGGAACGACGGGGGCGGCGCGGGCGCGGACCCGCAGGCCAAGCTGCTCGGCCTGCTCAGCGGCGACCGGACGCTGCGGGTCGCGGTGGACGGCCCGGACCGTCAGCGGGTCGACCTGATGGAGAACATGGCGGGCTACACCCTGGTCCGCAACGGGGACCAGAGCTGGGCCTGGGACAGCTCGACCAACACCGCCCTGCACCTGACCGGGCGTCCGGCCGACCACGCCGGTCACGCCGGTCACGCCGATCACGCCGATCACGCCGGGAAGCCGAAGGCCCCGCTGACCGGGGTGCCGACCACCCCGCAGGAGGCCGCGAAGCAGTTCCTGACCGGGAGCGCCGGCACCACCTCCGTCACCGTCGACGGGACGGCCAACGTGGCCGGGCAGAAGGCCTACCGGCTGAGCGTCAAGCCGACCCAGTCCGGCTCGACGATCTCCGAGGTGCGGATCTCGGTGGCGGCCGACAACGGGGTGCCGCTCGCCGTGGTGGTGAAGTCCACCGACGGCTCCACCGTGCTGGACGTGCACTTCACCGACGTGTCCTTCGCCAAGCCGGCCGCCAAGACCTTCGACTTCACCGTGCCCAAGGGCGCCAAGGTGACGGAGCGGAAGGCGGACGCGGCGGCGAAGAGCGCGCACGGCTCCCGCGACCAGGGCGCCCAGGACGTCCAGGGCTTCGCGGGCGAGCAGGCCAAGGGCCACGACGGCGTGAACGTGATCGGCGAGGGCTGGACGGCCGTGGTCTCCGCCCAGCTGCCCGCCGCCGTCGGGGCGCCCGCCGAGGCGCCGAACGCCGACGGGCGGCAGGGCAAGCACCAGAGCCGGTCGATGAACCCGCAGGCGCTGGTGAAGTCGCTCGGCAAGCCGGTCGGCGGCGGCACCCTGATCAGCTCCAAGGTCGTCAACGTCCTGCTCACCGACGACGGCCGGGTCTTCGCCGGTGCGGTGACCCTGTCGGTCCTCCAGCACGCCGCCGGGGTGAACTGACGGATGACCGACGCTCCCGTAACGGGGGACGTTACGGAGTCGGCCGGGGGTCCGGGCGCCGCGTCGCGCCCGGCCCCCGTTCCTTCCGCTCCTTCCGCTCCTCCGGCCCCCCGCACTGACCGCACCGACCGCACCGACCGCACCGACGACGTGATCAGGACCCGCGGCCTGACCAAGCGCTTCCGCGGCGGCCAACTCGCCGTCGACGGCCTGGACCTGGCCGTGCCGCGCGGCTCCGTGTTCGGCTTCCTCGGCCCCAACGGCTCCGGCAAGACCACCACCATCCGGATGCTGATGGGCCTGATCGCCCCCACCTCCGGCGCGGCCACCGTGCTCGGCGAGTCGATGCCGCAGTCCGTCGCCACCGTGCTGCCCCGGGTGGGCGCGCTGATCGAGGGCCCGGCGCTGTACGGCTTCCTCTCCGGCCGGGACAACCTGGTCCGCTTCGACGCGGCCGACCCGACCGCCGACCCGCGCACCCGCCGGCAGCGGGTGGAGACCGCGCTGGAGCGGGTCGGCCTGAGTGCCGCCGCCGGGAAGAAGGCCCGCGCCTACTCGCTCGGCATGAAGCAGCGGCTGGGCCTGGCCTCAGCGCTGTTGCAGCCGCGCGAGCTGCTGGTGCTGGACGAGCCGACCAACGGGCTGGACCCGCAGGGCATGCGGGAGATCCGGGCGCTGGTGCGGGAGGTCGCGGCGGAGGGCACCACGGTGTTCCTCTCCTCGCACCTGCTGGACGAGATCGAGCAGGTCTGCACCCACGCGGCCGTGATGTCCCGGGGCCGGCTGGTCGTCCAGGGCACCGTGGCCGAGCTGGCCGCCCGGGCCCAGGGCCGGCTGGTGGTCCGCACCCCCGACGTGGCGCAGGCCGCCGAGGTACTGGCCGCCCACCAGGTGGGCGCGCTGGTGCCCGGCGAGGGCCGGGTCGACGGCGAGCTGGGCGCGAGCGACGACGAGGCGCTGCCCAAGCTGTGTGCGGCGCTGGTCGAGGCCGGGGTCCGGGTGCACGGGTTCGGGCTGGAGCGGGGCACGTTGGAGGACGCCTTCGTGGCGCTGACCGGGGAGGGCTTCGATGTCGCGGGCTGAGGCTTCGGCGGCCGGGACGGCCACGGGCGGGACGGCCACGGGCGGAACGACGGCCACGGGCGGGACAACAGCCGGCGGGACGACGGCGGACGGAGCGGCCCCGGCCGGGACGGTGCTGCTCGCCGGACGGCGGCCGCAGACCGCGTCCGGCTTCCTGGCGCTGTTCCGCAACGAGCTGCACCTGACCTTCCGCCGGATGCGCACCAAGGTGCTGCTGGGCATCCTGGCGGCGCTGCCGGTCCTGATCGGGGTGATCGTCAAGCTCAACACCGACAGTCCGCGCGGCGGTGGCGGCGGTGCGCCGAGCTTCATCGCGCAGACCACCCAGAACGGCCTGTTCCTGGTGTTCACCGCGCTGGCGGTGGCCCTGCCGGTCTTCCTGCCGATGACGGTCGGCGTGGTCGCCGGGGACTCGGTGGCGGGCGAGGCGGCCACCGGGACGCTGCGCTACCTGCTGGTCGCCCCCGCCGGGCGGACCAGGCTGCTGGCCGCCAAGTTCACCGCCGGGCTGGTGTTCTGCCTGGCCGCCACCGCGGCGGTCGCGGTGACGGCGCTGGCCACCGGCGCCACTCTGTTCCCGCTCGGCGAGGTCACCCTGATCTCCGGGGACACCATCGGCTTCGGCGACGCCCTGCTGCGGGCGGTGCTGGTGGCCGGGGTGGTGGCCGCCTCGCTGGCCGGGCTGGTGGCGATCGGGCTGTTCGTCTCCACCCTCACCGGCAGCGGCATCGCGGCGATGGCCGCGACCGTCGGGCTGGTGATCACGGTGCAGATCCTGGACGCCTTCCCGCAGCTGGACGCGGTCCGGCCGTTCCTGTTCACCCACTACTGGATGAGCTTCTCGGACCTGCTGCGCGAGCCGATGTACTGGGACGGCGTGTGGAAGGACCTCGGCCTCCAGGCCGCCTACGTCGCCGTGTTCGGCTCGGCGGCCTGGGCCCGGTTCACCAGCCGCGACATCAGCGCCTGACGGGTTCCTTGGCCGCCCCCGCCGGGGCGGGCCGCGGCACGGTCGCGGTCCGCCCGGCCCGGTCCGCCCGCACCTGGCGCAGCGCGTCCCAGGTGAGCAGCGCGAGCGCGGCCCACACCAGGGCGAAGCCGGCCCAGCGCGCGGGCGGCATCGACTCGTGGAACACCGCGACGCCGATCAGGAACTGGAACACCGGTGCCAGGTACTGCAGCAGGCCGAGCACCGTCAGCGGCACCCGGACGGCGGCCGCGCCGAAGAACAGCAGCGGGACGGCGGTGATCACCCCGCTGACCACCAGCAGCGCGGAGTGCCCCCAGCCGTAGGAGCCGGCCACCGTGTGGCCGAAGGTGCCGCGCCCGCTGAGCTCCAGGTGGACGAGGTAGCCGAGGGCGAAGGGGAACATGAAGGCGCTCTCCGCGGCCAGGCTCTCCAGCCCGCTCAGCCCGACCTGCTTCTTCAACAGGCCGTAGGTGGCGAAGGAGAGCGCCAGGGTGAGCGCGACCCAGGGCAGCTGACCGTAGGCGGCGGTGAGCACCGCGACGGCGGCGGCGCCGATGCCGACGGCCGTCCACTGCACGGTGCGCAGCCGTTCCTTGAGCACCAGGACGCCGAAGCCGATGGTGACCAGGGGGTTGATGAAGTAGCCGAGGCTGGTCTCCACCACGTGGCCGTTGTTGACGGCCCAGATGTAGACGCCCCAGTTGACGGAGATCACGGTGGCCGCGCCGGCCAGCATGGCGAGTCGGCGGGGCTGGCGCAGCAGCGGGCGTATCCAGCTCCAGTGCCGCTGGGCGACCAGCATCAGCACCACCGCGACCAGCGACCAGACCATCCGGTTGGCGAGGATGTCGTCGGCGGCGCCGGGCTCGAGCAGCGGCCAGAACAGGGGGAAGATCCCCCAGATCCCGTAGGCCGCCATGCCGTACCAGAGGCCTCGGCCACTGTTCTGCTGGGTCGTCTGTGGCATGGCCGAGTGCCCTCCCGCGCGCGCGAATATCGATGCGACGGTAGCGGGCGGGAGGGCAGGCTGTCATCTCCGTTTCCGGATTTTGGTCATGACATTGCTTGAATGCTGGACGGCTCCGGCGACCGCGCTGGTCAGGCGCCGATCGCCGGGCTGGTCAGGCGCCGGCCGGCGGGGCGGCCAGCGCCTCGCGGACGGACTGCGCCAGCGGGGTGGTCGGGCGGCCGATCAGCCGGGCCAGGTCGCCCGGGGTGCCGGCCAGCTCGCCGCGCGCGATGCCCGCGTCCACGTCGACCAGCGCCTCCGCGAAGCCCTGCGGCAGGCCCGCGCCGACCAGGGCCGCCAGGTGTTCGACCGGGGTGACGTCGCGGTGCACGACCGCCTTGCCGGAGGCCTGCGCCAGCTCGGCGGCCAGCTCGGACAGGCTCCAGGCGGTGTCACCGCTCAGCTCGTACACCCGGCCCCGCTCGCCCGCCCCCTCACCCGCGCCGTCGCTCCCACCCCCGCCCAGCAGCACGGCGACCGCCGCGTCGGCGTAGTCCCGGCGCGGGGCGGTGGCCACCCGACCGTTCCCGGCGCTGCCGAGCACCACCCCGCGCCCGACCGTGCCGGCCGCGTCGCCCAGGTAGTTCTCGGTGTACCAGCCGTTGCGCAGGAAGGCGTACGGGAGGCCGGAGGCGAGGATCAGCTCCTCGGTGGCCCGGTGCTCGTCGGCCAGCCGGAAGGTGGCCGCGGCCGGGATGCTGGTGTAGGCGAGCAGGGCGACCCCGGCCGCCCGCGCGGCCTCGACCACGGCCCGGTGCTGCGGGATCCGGCGGCCGACCTCGCTGCCCGAGATCAGCAGCACCCGGTCCCCGGCGGCGAAGGCGCCGGCCAGGCTCTCCGGCCGGTCGTAGTCGACCACCCGGACGTCGACCCCGCGCGCGGCCAGGTCGGCCGCCTTCCCGGCGGAGCGGACGGCGACCGCCACCTCGCCCGCGGGGACCTGCGCCAGCAGGCCTTCGACGACGAGGCGGCCGAGCTGGCCGGTGGCTCCGGTGACGACGTACATGGGGTGCTCCTCTGGACGGGTTCTGACCTCGACACTCACCCTAGGACCGGCACTAACCTTTCGAAAGTACGCACTTCGAAGTAGGGTACTGACATGAAGGTGAGCAGCATGCGGATGGTGGGCGGGGCGCCGGTCGACGCGGTGCCGCCCCCGGCGAACGTCTTCGACCGGATGTGCCCGTCCCGGGGCGTGCTGGAGCACGTCACCAGCCGCTGGGGCGTGCTCGTCCTCGGCGCGCTGCGCGAGCGCGGCTACCGGTTCAGCGAACTGCGGCGGCAGGTCTCCGGGGTCAGCGAGAAGATGCTCGCCCAGACCCTCCAGACGCTGGAGCGGGACGGCTTCGTGCTGCGCGAGGCGCACCCGGTGATCCCGCCCAGGGTCGACTACAGCCTCACCCCGCTCGGGCGGGAGGCGGCAGAGCTGGTCGCGGCGCTCGCCCACTGGTCGGAGCGGCGGGTGGCCGCCGTGGTCGCGGCGCGCGAGGAGTACGACGGGCGGGCTACCGCTCCCTGATCAGGGCCTCCAGCCCGTCCAGCACCCGGGCCAGGCCGAAGGCGTACGCGTGGTCCGGGTCGTACGCGCCGCCGTGCGCCGCGCCCGCCGCGGCGCAGACCCTGGCCGCCACCGGGTGGCGCTCGGGGTCGAAGACCCGGGCCGGCAGCTCGGCGTTGGCCTGCCACCACTGGGCGTCGGTCATCGCGCTGTCCTGCTGGGCGGGCGGCTGGTGGAGCGCCGTTGCGGTCGGCGCTGCTGCGGTCGGTGGCCATGCGGAGGATCCGCCCACGGGAGGCGGCGGCTACCGTCTCCCCCATGACCAGCCCTCAGCCGCTTCCCGGCACGGACACCACCCAGGTCCTCCGCCCCCGGGTCACCTGCCGGCGCTGCCACCGGCCGCTGCACGACCCTGAGTCGCGGATGCTCCGGCTCGGGCCGGAGTGCCGGGACCCGGCGGAGCGGGTCGCCCGGTTCGACGTGGAGCAGGAGACCCTGCCGGGCGTGTAGGGCGCCGGCCGGGACCCGTGACAGGCCGGGGACAGGGCTAGGAGCGGCCGAAGAGGCGGCGGAGCAGACCGGGGCGGGACCGCCCCGGCTCCGCCGGCCGTTGCCGCTGCCGCTGCCGCTGCGGGGGTTCGGGCACCGCCGGGCCGGACGCGTCGGCGTCCCCGGGGCGCTCAGCACCCTCAGCACTCTCAGGTCCCTCAGGACCCTCGGCGTCCTCCGGTCCCTTCGCATCCTCGGCCTCCTCGGCCTCCTCGCCGTCCCGGGCGTCCCGGGCGTCGGCCTCCGCCAGCAGCTGCCGGGCGAGTTCGCGGTCGGACAGCTCCACCCACGGCGCGGCCAGCACCAGGGCGCAGTACGAGCGCAGGATCGTCACCACCCGGCTGCGGCTCGCCCGGGCGCTGTAGTGCAGCCGTTGCCGCAGCAGTGCGGCGATGTCGGTGCGGGCGGCGGGGTGGGTCCAGCCGATCGCGACCAGGGCGAAGCCGGCCGCCTCGACCACCCAGTCCTCCGGGCCGAGCAGCAGGTCGCGCAGCACCCGGCGCCGTTCGGAGCCCTCCCAGGGCTGGTCGGTGCGGTGGTGGGCGATGCCGAGGCAGGCGAAGGCCTGGACGGCGCGCACCCACAGCTCGGGCTGGTGGGCGAGCAGCGCGCGGCCGAGGTCGTCCTCGCGCGGCAGCGGCGGGTGGACCAGCACACCGAGCAGCTCGTCCAGCGGGAGCCCGGCCAGCCGGACGGCGTGGTCGTAGGCGGCGGGGACGGTCGGCCAGACGATCTCGGCCGTGGCGCGCACGAGGTCGGCGCTCGCCGGGGCGGGCGCGGCGACGGCCGGGCGCGGGTCGGTGCCGTCCCAGGCCCAGATCCGGGTGGTGGGCTCGGTCAGCGGCAGCCGGGGGTCGGGCTCGCCGACGGACCGGTAGGACACCGTGGAGCGCGGCAGCGCGAGGTGCACGGCCAGCACCGAGCTGGGCGGCTCGACGGCGGAGGCGGTGCAGTCGACCTCGGTGTCGCGGCCGGCGCCGGACGAACCGAGCACCTGGTGCAGCACGTTGACGGTCGCCTCGGTGGTGCCGGAGACCATCCCGAGCCAGGGCTCCCGGTGGCTGAGCCGCTCCAGCAGGTCCTGGGCGTAGGCGTGGTCGGGGTGGTCCCGGTGGTGGTCGGCGAGGGCGAGCAGGTGGACCGCCTCGCCGTCGACGGCGTGCCGCAGCCCGTACAGGGCGGGGCCGGCCTTGGGGTGCCCGGGTTCGGCGGCGAGGACCCGCTCCAGCCAGGGCAGGCCCTCGGCGGGCCGGCCGAGGGCGCCGTACAGCTCGGCGACGTCCACGGCGAGGTAGCCGCTGGAGTTGCCCTCGGCCGGTGCGACCCGGGCCAGTTCGGCCTCCCAGACGGCGAGCGCGTGCTCGGGGCGGCCGTCGGCGCGCAGGGCGTTGCCGAGCATCACGGCGGGCAGGTAGTCGGGGGCCAGCCGGTGGGCCCGCTCGGCGAGTTCGACGGCGCGGGTGGTGGCGCCGAAGCGGCGGGTCAGGCCGGAGGCCATCGCCAGCAGCAGCGGGTGGTCGGGGTGGCGGGCCACCACGGCCCGCAGGAAGCGTTCGAAGGGTCTCACTGCGTCGGCGAGTTCGGCGGGCAGCGGGTCCGGCAGCGCACCGGCGGCGCGGGCCACCGCCTGGGCGACGGCGTCCGGGTCGACCAGGGTGGGCAGGTCCTCGCGGGCGAGCCAGGCGGTGTGTGCCCAGGGGCGGGCCGGCTCGTACTGGATCGCCGAGGCGAGCAGGCCGACGGCGGTGTCCCAGTCCCCGGCGGCGGCCTCCACGTGGGCGCGGCAGACGACGGTGCCCAGGTAGACCTCGCCGTCCAGCGGGAACAGCTCGCGGGCCGCGGCGGGGCCGCCGGTGGCGGCGCACAACTCGGCCAGGGCCTCGTGCAGTTCGGGCAGCTGGGGGTCGGCGAGGATGGCGTCGGCGAGGTGGTCGGCGGCGTGGCCGAGGTCGCCGGAGTCGATCGCCAGCCGGGCGACGGCCACCTCGCCCTCGGCCGCCAGCCGTTCGTCGCCGTCGTCGTCGGTGTGCGCCATGCCCTGTCCCCCGGTCGCGGTCGCGCGGTGTTCGCTGGTTCCTCGGTCCTCGTGCGCGGACGAGGCTATCCGGTACGTACGACTGGCGGATGATCACCCCGCGCTGGGTGTGGCGGACAACTGACCCGTCGGACAAGACCCTTACGAGTGGTTTAGACCTGAGAAGGGTTCAGCTCCGGGGCGGCGGCCACCACGATGACTCCGGTGCTTCGAGAGCGAAGCACCTTTCGCATCCGGATCCCCACCCTTGCCGAGGAACGATGAAGCTCTCCCGCACCCTCTCCGCACTCGCCGCGGCCGCCGTCCTGAGCACCCTCGCCCTGACCGGGCCGGTCGCCACCCCGGCCTCCGCCGCCTCCTTCGTGGTCAGCGAGGCCCAGTTCAACAAGATGTTCCCGAGCCGGAACTCCTTCTACACGTACAAGGGCCTCACCGACGCCCTGGGCGCCTACCCGAGGTTCGCCACCAGCGGCGACGACGCCACCCGCAAGCGCGAGGCCGCCGCCTTCCTCGCCAACGTCAGCCACGAGACCGGCGGGCTCAAGTACGTCGTCGAGCAGAACACCGCCAACTACAGCCACTACTGCGACGCCGGCCAGCCCTACGGCTGTCCGGCCGGGCAGTCCGCCTACTACGGGCGCGGGCCGCTGCAGATCAGCTGGAACTTCAACTACAAGGCCGCGGGCGACGCCCTGCACATCGACCTGCTGCACAACCCGAACCTGGTGCAGACCGACCCGGCCGTCTCCTGGAAGACGGCCCTCTGGTTCTGGGACACCCAGAAGGGCGCCGGCACCATGACCCCGCACGACGCCATCGTCAACAACCGGGGCTTCGGCGAGACCATCCGCAGCATCAACGGCGCCCTGGAGTGCGACGGCAAGAACCCGGACGAGCGCAACGACCGGATCAACCTGTTCAAGCAGTTCGTCGGCGTGCTCGGCACCAACGTCGGCGGCGGCAACATCTCCTGTTGACCCCGCCACCGGGTGCCCGCGGAGCGGGAGGTCGGACCGGCCGACTTCCCGCCCCGGGGGCAAAAGCGTTCGCGCCCGCCACGCCGCGGCTGCCACCATGCGGGCGTGACGACGCTCTTCCTGATGGTCGGGCTGCCCGGCGCCGGAAAGACGACCCTGGCACGCCGACTCGCCGCGGAGCACCGGGCGGTCCGGCTGAGCCCGGACGAGTGGATGCTCCCGCTGTTCGGCACGGCCGAGGCGGAGGGCAAGCGGGACGTGCTGGAGGGCCGCCTGCTCTCGCTCGGCCTGAAGGCGCTGCGCGCGGGCACCGACGTCGTCGTCGACTTCGGCTGCTAGGGCGTGTCTGACAATTCCCGCCGGGCGCGCGACGCCGGGGCACGCACCTCGCCGCGTTGTCGTCAGTCGCCGATGCTCCGCATGGACTCCCTCCTCCGCCTTGCGATGCACGCACCCCAACGCCGCGCGCTGATCCGACGCGAATTGTCAGACACGCCCGAGGGGCGCGACGAACGCTCCGCGATTCGCTGGCTGGCGGCCGGGGCCGGGGCGTCCTGCCGACTCCTCTACCTCCCGGTGGACGTGCACACCCAGCGCGCCCGGATCGCCCAGCGCTGGGCCGCCACCCCGGACGAGACCTTCCCGATGACCGAGGCCGACATCCTCGACGGCCGCGCCCACTTCGAGGAGCCCGACCCCGCCGAACTGGCCGGCCACCACCTCGACCCGCCCCCGACCCCCTGGCCCGACTGGCACGCCTGGGCCGCCGCCCGCTGGCCGTCCTTCGCCTGACGGGCCCGGCCCGTCTGTGGAGCGGGAGGTCGGACCGGCCGACTTCCCGTTCCGGGCATCAGCCGATCGAGTGAACGGTGTCAGTGGCGTCTGCTGGACTGCTCGCAGGACCGAGACGAGGAGGTGGCAGCCGGGATGGGTGTGCTGACCGACTACTTCCGCGCGCCTGACGCGGAGGCCGTGGTGCGGGCGTTGGACGCGGCCGACGGCTCACTGGCCGCCGTCCGCGCGGACTTCGACGTGGTCGAGGCCAAGCGGATCGACCCGGGCGTCGTGCTGGCGCAGCTCGTCGCGGCGATCCGGGCGGAGCCGTGGCGGGTCGACCTCGTGGAGGACACGCCGATCTGGCCGACCACCCCGCGCCCCGGCCCGGACGGGCCCCGGGGCGAGGACGATCCGTGGGCGACCGGCCCGTGGGCGTTCGAACTCGACGACGCGACCCGCGACACTCTCGCCGAGCTGCCCGACGAGCGAATACCGGAGGCCGTCCGGCAGTGGGCGGAGGCGGAGGAGTGGGGCGGGGTGGATCCGGCGGATCTCGCACCGCTGGCCGGGGAGTTGATCGCCCTCGCCCGCCGGGCGCGGGCGGCTGGCGAACGGCTGTACTGCTGGATCTGCCTGTAGCGGGGCGGTCCTGCCCTCAGCGGGTGATCGGGGCGGCTCCGGTCGCGGCGAGGGAGACGTCCCAGAGGCGGGCCGCCGAACCGGGGTCGAGGGCGTACGCGCGGACGCCGCCGTCGTCCATCGGCTCCCCGGGTGCGGCGACGCGGGCGACCTCGCAGTCCTCCAGGTAGAGCCCGCCGCGGCCGTCGAGGAGCGGGGAGGTCGCCGCCCACAGGCCGGTGGCGGCGCCCTGGGAGGGGGACTTGAAGTCCGCCCCGACGACCACGCCCCGCTCGTCCACCCAGCCGCGGTCGACCTGCTCCCGGAGCGTCAGCTCCCGCTGGAGGCCGGTGATGACCTTGCCGGGGTGGAGCGCGAAGGCCCGGACGCCGTCCGCCCGCCCGAGCACGTCGAGGTGCGCGGCGAACAGCACATTGGCGGTCTTGGACTGGCCGTACGCGAGCCACTTGTCGTACCCGTGGTGGAAGTGCGGGTCGTGCCACCGGATGTCGGTGAGGGCGTGCCCGGCCGAGCTGTTCACGACCACCCTGGCCCCGCACGCCGCGAGCAACGGGTGGAGCGCGCGGGCGAGCGCGAAGTGTCCGAGGTGGTTGGCGGTGAACTGCCCCTCCCAGCCCGGCCCGACGCGCCGCTCCGGGGTGGCCATCACCCCGGCGACGGCGAACAGCAGGTCGATGTGCCGGGTGGCCCCGGCGATCAGTTCGGCGGCGGCGCGCACGCTGTCGAGGTCGGTGAGGTCGGCCGGAACGACCTCGCAGCCGTCGAGGTGGCGCAGCGCGTCGCGGGCGGGCTCCGGCCGGCGGGCCGGCACGATCACCCGGGCGCCGGCCGCGCTCAGGGCCCGTACGGTCTCCAGGCCGAGGCCGGAGGCGCCGCCGGTCACGACGGCGGTCCGGCCGGAGAGGTCGAGGCCGGCCATGACGGCCTCGGCGGTGCTGGTGGCGCAGAAGGGCGAGCCGAGCGGCTGCTGTTCGTCGGTGGTCATGGCGAGGACGGTAGGAGCTGGAGTGCGGTCCAGCTCAAGTCCGTCCCCTCCGAACTAGGCTGGGCGCCATGGCGGGTGACGGGAACGGGGACGGGGACGGGGACGGGGACGGGGACGGGGACGGCGCGGCGGAGCTGGGCATCGGCGAGGTGGCGGAGCAGACCGGGCTCAGCGTGGACGCCCTGCGCTTCTACGAGCGCCAGCGCCTGCTGGTCGAGCCGGTCCGGCGCACCGCGGGCGGCCGTCGGCGCTACGGCGCGTTGGACGTGGAGTGGCTGCTGATCTGCGTCAAGCTGCGCGAGTCCGGCATGCCGCTCGCCGAGCTGCGGCGCTTCGCCGAGCTGGTGCGACGGGGCCCGGGCAACGAGGCCGAGCGGCTGCGCCTGCTCGACGCCCACCAGCAGCGCGTCGACGAGCGGATCCGGGCGCTGGAGGAGTGCCGCTCGGTGATCGCCCGGAAGACCGCCGTCTACGCCGAGCACCTCGCGCGCGGCGAGGCCACCGGCCTCTGGGACCCGACCGTCCGCCCGGGCCGACCGCCCGCTCCGGGAGCACCGGGAGTCCCGGAAGGGCCGGAAGGGCCGGGAGGGCCGGGAGCACCGGAGGCACCGGGAGCGTTGGAGGTGACGGAAGAATCGGCGGAGCCGGAACGCTGGACGGCGGGGGACCTCGCCTCGGCCTTCGCACCCGAACGGTAGGACGGTAGGGACTGTGGCAACGACGAACGCTCCGATCGAGTGGGCCGGCGACCGGGTGTCCTTCCGGCCCGCCGCCCCGGCGGACACCGGCGAGGTGCTGGAGGTGCTGGACGAGGCGGCCGGCTGGCTGGGCGGGCGCGGCATCCGCCAGTGGCCGGACCGCTTCCCGCCCGGGTGGGTGGTCGCGGCGATCGAACGCGGCGAGACCTGGCTGGTGGACGTCGGCGACAAGACCGCCGGAACGGTCACCCTGGACTGGGCCGACGACCTGTGGGCGGACGTCGGCGGCACGGCCGGCTACGTGCACCGGCTCGCCGTCCGCCGGTCGGCCCGCGGCCTGGGCGCGGTGATCCTCGCCTGGGCCGAGGACCGCGCCCGCGAGCGCGGCGCGGCCGCCCTCCGCCTGGACTGCGTCTCCCACAACCGCTCGCTGCGCGACTACTACGAGCGCCGCGGCTTCACCCACCGCGGCGACGCCCGCTGGCTCGGCCTGCCGGGGCAGCCGAAGGAGGCCGTCCCGGTGCTCTGGATGAGCCGCTACGAGCGCCCGGTCGCCGAACCCCGGACCTGAATATTTCATGGCAAGAAATATTCAGGTCCTCGACCGCGTTGGCACCACCGCAGTGCGCGGAGGGACCGCGCGGGAGCAGAAGGAGTGCGGCGCCGTGCGCGTGGAGATCTGGAGCGACATCAACTGTCCGTGGTGCTACATCGGCAAGGCCCGGTTCGAACGGGCGCTGGCGGCGTTCCCGCACCGCGACGAGGTGGAGGTCGTCCACCGCTCGTTCGAGCTGGACCCGCACGCGCCGGACGCGGCCCGGCCGGTGATCCCGCTGCTCGCCACCAAGTACGGGCTGAGCCTGGAGCAGGCCGAGGCCGCGGAGGCCCGGATCGCCGAGAACGCGCGCGGCGAGGGACTGCCGTACCTGGACGAGGGCCGGGACGCCGCGAACTCCTTCGACATGCACCGGCTGCTGCACTTCGCCGCCGAGCACGGCCGGCAGGCCGAGCTGCTGGACGCGCTGTACCGGGCGAACTTCGCCGAGGAGCGCTCCGCCTTCGACCCCGGGCGGCTGGTCGAGCTGGCCGTCGAGGCCGGACTGGACGGCGGGGCGGCGGCCGCCGTACTGGCCGACCCGGAGGCGTACGCCGAGGCGGTGCGCGAGGACGAGGCGACGGCGAGCGCCATGGGGGCGACGGGCGTGCCGTTCTTCGTCCTCGACCGGCGGCTCGGGGTGTCCGGCGCCCAGCCCGCCGAGACCTTCACCATGGCGCTGGAGCAGGCCTGGGCGAGCCGGGTGCCGGCCCCGCTGGTCCAGGTCGGCACGCCCGGCGACGCCGAGGCCTGCGGGCCGGACGGCTGCGAGCTGCCGCAGCGCTGACCGCCGTCCACTGACCGCCGAGGGCCGAGGGCAGACCGTCAGCCGGTCTTGCCGATGGTCTGGGTCAGCCAGGTGAACACCGACGGCACCAGCGGCTGCCAGGTGGAGGTCAGGTGCGGGCCGTTGACCTCCACCGGGGTGACCACCGTCGGCGCCTTGGCGTTCTTCTGGAGCGCCAGGGCGTCCTCGAGGCCGTCGCCCTTCTTGCCCGTCGCGTACAGGGCGACGTTGGGCGGCGTCTGCGCGTGCTGGAGCAGGTAGACCGGGTTGGAGACCTCGCGCAGGTGCGCGTCCTTGGCGGTCAGCGAGTCGGACTCGCCCATCGGGTCGTTGTAGCCGGACAGGCTGACGCCCGCGTGGAACCGGTTCGGGTGCCCCAGCGCGAGCCGGACGGCGCAGTGCGCGCCCGCCGAGTAGCCGGCCACCCCCCAGTGCTCCGGGCCCGGCTCGGCGCGGAAGTTGTCCAGCACCATCTGCGGCACATCGCGCGCCAGCCAGGTCTCGGCGTTGACCTTGCCCGGCACGTCCGCGCAGCCGGTGTCGACGTGGCTGCCGAGCAGCACCACCCGCGGCGAGACCAGGATGAACGGCGCGACCTGCCCCGACTTCATCAACGGCCCCAGCTGCTTGGAGACGTTCATGCTGCCGAACCAGGCGCTGGACGAACCGGGGAAGCCCGCGAGCAGCTCGACCACCGGGAACTTCTTGTCCTTGTAGGCCGGGTCGTCGTACTGCGGCGGCGTCCAGACCAGCACCTCGCCGTCCACCCCGGACACCCGGCCCTTGAGCTGGGTCGTCCGCACGTCCTTCGGCACGGCGTTGTCGTCCACCGGCCCGAACTGCTGCACCACCTTGGGCTGGTCGGGCGCGTTCGCCGCCGCCGTGGCGTCCGCCGGGGGCGGGACGGGCACGGCGCGCACGTGGTTGCCGGTGCCGAGCAGGTCGTCCCAGCTGCCGTACAGCTGGTTGTCGTTGTTCACCAGCACGAACACCAGCGTCACCGCTGTGACCTGGGCGAAGGCCACCATCAGCAGCCGCGCCCCGAACCGCAGGGCCTGTGGGCCGCGCACCCGGTTCCACAGGTACATCAGCAGGCCCACGGAGAGCGGGACGAGGAACAGCGCGAGGACGAGGAACGGCGTGCCGGTGAGCTTCACACCTGCTGAAACGGAGGGCGACGGGTGTTCGGTTGCACCTGGGACGGTACGGAATCACTCAGCAGGGCTCGCCGGTCCGTCCGTTCCTCGTCGACCGGACCGGCTTCCAGTGGTTGTCGCCGGCCGCACGGCCCTGACCTCGCCCGGGAACGGCCGGCCGACGGGCCGACGGGGGCGTTCATCGGTTGTCTACCGCCCTGCGCCATGATCGTTCCAGGAGGCGCCCCGGGGGATCACGGGCGCGAGGTACGAGAAGAGGCACACGGGGACATGAAGACGAAGAAGACCGTGCGGCACATGGCCATGGCCGCGGCGGCCGGTGCGCTGGCACTGGCCGGGACGATGGTGTCGGCGGGGACCGCGCAGGCGGACGACAGTGTGGGGATGGACGAGCCCGGGGTCCTCTACCAGGGGGACCGCCTCACCGCCGGTGACACCAGCCTGATCATGCAGGGCGACGGCAACCTCGTCCTCTACCGGGGCGTCCCGAGCGCCCCCACCCCCGTCTGGGTCGCCCCGAAGACCCTCGGCTGCGGTGTCAAGGCGATCATGCAGGGCGACGGCAACTTCGTCGTCTACAACGCCTACAACCAGCCCTGCTGGGCCAGCAACACCTTCAAGCCGAACCCCGCCGGCAAGGCCACGCTGGTGGTCGCCGACAAGGGCGGGCTCGCGATCGCCTTCACCAACCCGCCCTCCCACGGCGTCGACTGGGCGAGCCTGCGCAGCTCCGACCTGTACTGACGCCGGGCCCCGCCGCGCCTCACCCGCCCGCCGGCCCGGCGCGCAGGTGAGGCGCGGCGCGCGGGCGTTCAGCACGGATGGACCACGGGCACCGAAGACACCGAAGGAAGACACGGGACATGAGGACGAAGAAGACCCTCCGCCACACGGCGCTGGCCGCCGCGACCGCCGCGCTCGCCCTGGCCGGGACGGTGGCCACCACCGGCACCGCCCAGGCGGCGCTCGAACAGGGCAACGGCTACAAGGCGATCTACGACGACGAGCCGCTCTACCCGGGCTGGCACCTCGACTCCATGACCACGCGCGTCATCATGCAGCCCGACGGCAACTTCGTCGTCTACCAGAACGACGGCAGCGGGCAGTTCACCAAGGTCACCTATGCCAGCAACACCGTCGGCTGCGGCTACAAGGCCGTCATGCAGTCCGACGGCAACCTCGTGGTCTACTCCGCCAACGGCGGCGTCTGCTGGTCCCTCGGCACGGCCGGCCACCCGCACGCCAAGCTGATGGTCTTCGACGCCGGCCGCTCCGGCGTCCACTGGAACGGCGGCATCATCCCCCGCAGCAGCAACGGCGGCGACCCCAACACCGTTCCCCTCTCCTCCGACCTGTACTGAGGCCGCCGAGGCGGGCTCACCCCCGCCCCGCGAACCACCGCACCAGGTCGGCCACCGACCACTGCGGGCGGGCCGCCAGCCGGGTCGCCGCCGTCCGCAGCAGGACGGGCAGGTACCCGCAGAGCGCGGCCAGCCCCGCCACCGCGTCCGGCTCGCGGCGGATCCGCTCCGCGCCCACGATCCGGGCCAGCAACTCATAGGCGTCGTGCGGCTCCAGCGGTCCCACCGCGAGCCGCACGGCGCAGCCGGGCAGTGCCCCGGGCTCGGCTCCCGCCACCACCACGGCGCAGCCCGGCACCTCCGGGAGCAGCAGCCCGGGGTCGGCCACCCCGTCCAGCACCACCAGCACCCGCCGCCCGGCGAGCAGTTCGCGGTAGCGCGCGCCGAGTTCGCCGACCCCCGCGCCGTCGCCGGGCCGCTCCCCCAGGGCGCGCAGGAAGCCCGCCAGCACCGCACCGGCCTCCCCGCCGGCCGCGTACAACTGCCCGTCCGGGAAGGCGTCCTGCACCGTGTGCGCGACGTGCACGGCCAGCGCCGAGGCCCCGCTGCCGGACGGCCCCGACAACCCCACCACCGGCGAGCCGCCCGCCCGCAGCGCCCGCTCCGCCTCCCGCAGCAGCCCCGCCCGACCGACCAGGTCGGGAATGTCCGGCGGCAGCTGGCACGGTCGGGGCAGCGCCCGGGCCGCCGCCACCGGCTCCCCGCCCCGGACCCGTTCGGCCAGCTCCGCCACCGCGGCCCCCGGTTCGAGGCCCAGCTCCCGGTCCAGCCGCTCCCGCAGTTCCTCGTACGCCGCCAGCGCCTGCTCGGAACGGCCGCAGCGGTGCAGCGCCAGCAGGTGCAGCCGGTGCGCCTCCTCGTCCAGCGGGTAGGCCCGCGCCAGTTCGCCCAGCGGCTCCAGCGCCTGCTCGTGGCCGCCGAGCGCGAGGTCCAGGTCGTACCGCACCTTGAGCGCCGCCAGCCGCCCGGCCGCGAGCCGCTCCCTGGCCCGCTCGGCGAGCGGACCGGGTACGCCGTCCAGCGCCCGCGGCCCCTCCCAGGCGTCGAGCGCCCCGACCAGCAACTCCCGCGCTCGCAGCGGATCCCGGTGACGCAGCGCGACGGCCTCGGCCACCGCGGCCTCGTACCGGAACAGGTCCACCGCGTCCCGCGGCACCGACAACCGGTACCCGCCGGCCGCCGCGACCAGCAGCCCGGGCGCGTCCAGGGCCCGCCGCAACCGGTGTGCGTGGGTGCCGATCTGGCCCACCGGATCCTTCGGCCAGTGCGCGTCATCCTCGCCCCACACGCCCTCGACCAGCCGGTCCGTCGACACCAGCTCCCCGGGGGCGAGCAGCAGCGCCGCCAGCACCGCACGCTGCTGCGGCCTGCCGAGGTCGGCCTCACGGCCCTCGCACCGGGCGCGCAACGGCCCCAGCACGCGGAAATCGAGCTCCACTCCCCACCCTCTCGGAATTCCGGCGTCCGGGGCACAATCTGTGAACAGAGCATAGAAGCCGGGACTTGGGGGCGCCGCCGTCCGGACGGAAGTGGCGAGAATCCGGCACGGGACGAATCAGGAAACGGGACGACATGGTGGATATCGGGGGGACCGGACTGCGCTTCGCGCTGCTCGGCCCGCTACGGGCCTGGTACGGGACGGAAGAGGTGGAGCTCGGCCGCCCGCAGCAGCGCGCGCTGCTCGCCGTGCTGATCGGCGCCGCCGGGCGGACGGTCGCGACCTCGGTGCTGGTCGAGGGGGTCTGGGGCGGCACCCCGCCGTCCGACCCGCGCAAGGCCGTCCAGCTGGCCGTCTCCCGGCTGCGCGCCGCGTTCAGGCCGCACACCGCGGGCGACCCGGACCAGCTGCCGCTGCACCGCGTCGGCGACGGCTACGCCCTGCGCGCCGCCCCCACCGACGCCCAGCAGTGGCAGGCCCTGCTCGCCGAGGCCGAGCACCTGCGCCGGGCGGACGCGCCCGGGCAGGAGGTCCGGGAGGTGCTGCGCCGCGCCCAGCGGCTGTGGGCCGGCGAAGCCCTGGCCGGGCTCCCCGGGCCGCACGCCGAGGCGCTCCGGGCCCGCCTCGCCGAACAGCGCATCTCGGCCAAGGAGACCCAGCTCGAACTGGACGCCGACCTCGGCGACCGCACCGACCTCACCGCCGAGGCCACCGCGCTCGCCCTCGAACACCCCGGCCGGCCCCGGCTCACCGCCGTCCTGATGCGCGCCCTCTACCAGGCCGGACGCAAGGCCGAGGCACTCGCCGTCTACGAGGACGCCCGCCCCGCCCTGCCCCCGCACGACCGGGCCGCCGCCGAACTCCAGCTGCGCATCCTGCGCGAGGACACCACCCTGCTGCCCGCCCGGGCCGCCGGCGCCGACCCCGAACCCGCCGCCGAGCCCTGGCGCGCGCCCGACCAGCTGCCCTCCGGACTGCCCGACTTCACCGGCCGCACCGAGGAACTGGACGCCCTCACCGACCGGCTGGCCGGGGCCGGCGGACGCGCCGTGGTGGTCTCCGCCCTGGACGGCATGGGCGGCGTCGGCAAGACCGCCCTCGCCGTGCACACCGCCCGGCAGGTCCGCGCCCGCTTCCCCGACGGCCAGCTCTTCGCCGACCTGCGCGGCGCCGACCGCACCCCGCCCGACCCGGGCACCGTCCTGGCCGGCTTCCTGCGCGCCCTCGGCGTCGCCCCCGGCGAGATCCCCAACGACACCGGCGAACGCAGCGCCCTCTACCGCTCGGCCCTCGCCGGGCGGCGCGTCCTCGTCGTCCTCGACAACGCCGCCACCCTCGACCACGTCGAGCCGCTGCTGCCCGGCGCGGCCGGCTGCGCCGTCCTGATCACCAGCCGACAGCGGCTCACCGGCCTCTCCGGCGCCCACCACCTGCGCCTGGACACCCTGCCGCCCGCCGAGGCGCTGGAACTGCTCACCCGGATCGTCGGCGCCGAGCGCGTCGCCGCCGAACCGGCCGCCGCCGAGGACGTCGTACGGGCCTGCGGGCTGCTGCCGCTCGCCGTCCGGATCGCGGCCTCCCGGCTCGCCACCGACCCCGGGCTCACCCTCGCCGCCCTCGCCGAAGGGCTGCGCCGCGAACACCGGCTGGCCGAACTCAGCGACGGCGAGCGGACCGTGGAGGCCACCTTCGCCCTCTCCTACCACCGCCTCGACCCGGAACTCGCCCGCGCCTTCCGCCTGCTCTCCCTGCCCGACGCCCCCGACCTCCCGCTGCCCTGCGCCGCCGCGCTGCTCGGCCGCACCGAGGACGAGGCCGACCAGCTGCTGGAGAGCCTCGTCGACCTCAACCTGCTGCACTCCCCGCGCTTCGGTCGCTACGGCTTCCACGACCTCGTCCGCGACTACGCCCGCGGCCGACTCGCCGCCGAGGAACCACCGGCCGAACACACCGCCGCCGCCGACCGGCTCACCGACTTCTGCCTCGCCGCCGCCCGCAGCGCCGACCGGGCCGCCCGCAAGGCCGAGGACGCCGAACTCAGCCTGCTCCGCGCCCCCGTGATCTCCCCCGGCGTGCCCATCGCCGACGGCCCGGAGGCCGTGCGCTGGATGCGCGAGCAGGCCGAGGTGCACGCCGCCGCCATCGCGCTCAGCTGCGCCGACCCCGCCCTGCCGCTGGACCGCGCCGCCGAACTCGCCGACCGGATGGGCGCCGTGCTCGCCGAACGCACCCAGACCGGCGTCATCGTCGACCTCGCCGGACGCCTCGCCGACGAGGCCGAGGCCCGCGGCGAACACGGCCCGCTCGCCCTCGCCCGCTACCTGCGCGGCGCCATGCTCTGGCACGTCAACCACTACGCCGAGTCGGAGGCGGAGCTGCGCCGCGCCGTCGACCTCTGCACCACGCCCGACACCGAACGGATCCTCGCCAAGGCCCTGGTCAACCTCGGCGGCAACGCCCGCGTCCACGGCCGCCACGCCGAGGCCGCCGAACACACCGGCCGCGCCGCCGAACTGTTCCGCCGCCTCGGCGCCGAACGCGCCGAAGGCAGCGCCCTGGGCGAGTTCGCGTTCAACGCCGCCCAGACCGGACGCCTCGCCGAGGCCCGGGAGGCCGCCGAGCGCGGCGCCCGGCTGATGACCGCCGCCGGACCGGTCTCCGCCGCCACCGGCCGCTACTACCTGGCCCGGGTGCTACGGCTGTGCGGGGACGGCCAGGCCGCCCTCACCCACGCGCTCGGCGCCCGGGACGAGTTCGCCGCCCTCCAGGTCACCGTGTTCGAGGCCGCCGCCGGGGAGCTCGCCGCCCGGATCCACGGCGAGGCCCGGCGCTGGCTGCTCGCCGCCGACGTCGCCGAGGCCGCCCTGCCGCAGGCCCGCCGCACCAGCCCCGCCCTGGAGGCCGGGCTGCTGCGCACCCTCGGCACCGCCCTCACCGGCCTCGGCCGCCCGCGCCAGGCCCGGGCCTGCCTCACCGACGCCCTGGACGGCTACCGGCGGCTCGGCCTCGACGAGGACGCGGCCCAGGTCAGCGCCGTACTGGCCGAGTTGGGGTGACCGGCCCCGGGTGATCGCCCGCTACGCGCGTTGACCGCCTGTCTACCGCGGTCCGGGACCGTACTCCTCATCCGGCCCCGGACCGCGGCACCCGCCGCCCCGGGGCGACACCCGAGGAGAGGCGCGAACCATGACCACGCTCGTGCACGGCGGCCCGGTCCTGACCCCCGCGGCAGCCGACCTGACCGGACCCGGCGTCGACTTCCGCACCGAACTGCTGACCTCCGTCAACTTCCGGCGGGTCCACTCCGGCGCCCGGCTGCTCAACCCGGACGGGCGGCTGGACGCCGCCGCCCAGCGCCACGCGGCCGACCTCGCCGCGCACGACCTCCTCCAGCAGGACGGCACCGACGGCAGCACGCCCTGGCGCCGGGTCCGGGCGGCCGGCTTCGCGTTCCGCTTCGCCGCCGAGCTCATCGCCCCGGCCGACAGCGTGCCCCAGGCCGTACAGCTGTGGATGAACAGCCCCCGGCACCGTGACGCCGTGCTCGACCCGCGCTTCAACCACCTCGGCACCGGCTTCGCCCCCGGCCGCTCCGGCGCCCCGGGCCGCTACGTGCTGACGCTCGGCCAGGTCTGACGGCCAGGGTCCGACGCCCACCGATCACCGCACCCCACCCGAAGGAGAATCCCGATGACCACCCCCACCCGCCGCCTGCTCGCCGGCCTCGGCGCCGCCGCGGCCCTGGCCACCACCGTCCTGGTCGCCGCCCCCGCCGCCCAGGCCGCCACGCCCGGGCCCTGCGACCTCGGGCCGTCGGTCGGCGCCACCGTCAACGTCTTCAACGGCTCCGCCGGCGCCCTCGACCTGCCGTCCAACGACGAGACCAACGGCAAGCGGGTCGGCACCTACACCGCCAACCAGTCCCCCGCCCAGACCTGGACGTTCTGGGACTACTGCGACGGCACCACCGCCATCTCGCACGGCGGCAACGGCAAGGTGCTCGACCTCGACTCGCACGGCACCGGAGCCGTCCAGCTCTGGGACACCCCCGGCGGCTGGGACGGCCTCAACCAGCAGAACGGCGCCTGGATGGGCGCCAACCAGAAGTGGCGGCTGACCGACGAGGACCGCGGCTGGTACCTGATCCGCAACGTCGCCACCGGGCAGTGCCTCAAGGGCAACGGCATCGCCCAGTACACCTCGGTGACCTCCTGCAACGGCAGCGACCCGGCCCAGCGCTGGCACAAGTAGCCGTTCCGCGGGGCCCGTTCCGCCGGCCCGGGGCGGCCGGCGGTTCGGGCACCACTGATCACGACTCGGCATCCCTTGTCACGAACCCGCGTGGGACTCGTCACGGCGCAGTCAAGACGGCACCGAAGGAATGGCGCCCGGCTTTCCCCTTGCGCTATGAACATCCCTCAGGAGAACCGCCGCCACGGCGGTCCGCATGCACGGGGGACGTCACATGAAGACCATCCGCAACAGTCGCACCATGGCCCTGGCCGGCCTGGCCGTGATCGGCGCGCTCACCATGACCGCCTGCAACGACGACGCCGCGTCGTCCGACAGCGCCACCACCCCGCCGGCCACCCAGGCCCCGGCCGCGCCGTCCGCCGCGCCGACCACCCCGGCCGCCTCCGCCTCGGCGGCCGCGCCGACCGGCGCTGCCACCGGCGGGACCACCGGCGGCGCCCCGGCCCAGGCCGGTCCGACGGCGGCGCCCGGCACCACGGTGAAGATCGGCGACGCGGCGACCATCCCGTTCAGCTCGGGCAGCACCAAGGGCACCGTCTCGCTCGCGGTCACCTCGATCGACAAGGGCGACCCGGCCGACCTCACCCCGCTCAAGCTCGGCGACAAGGCCGCGGGCATGGTGCCGTACTACATCCGCTTCAAGGTCACCAACACCGGCAGCACCGACCTGTCCTTCTCCAGCCTGACCCAGGTGAAGGGCACCCTGCCGGACGGCTCGGAGGCCGCCGAGGTGATGCTGATCGGCAGCTTCGACAAGTGCCCGCACCCCTCCTTCCCGAAGGGCTTCACCAACGGGCAGTCGATCACCTCCTGCGTGCTGGCGCTGGCCCCGACGGCCACCAAGGTGTCGGGCGCCGAGTACTGGGGCGAGCCGTACACCCTGGGCAAGGGCGTCAACTGGAAGTGACCCGTCGAACGGTGACCGGCGACGGTGACCGGCGACGGTGACCGTCGCTGATCGGCGATGACCCGGTGGGCGGGGCGGCTCCTGGCCGCCCCGCCCGCCTGCACATCCACCGGCACACCCACCGGCACACCGTCGGCCGTGGCCGGCCCGCGCTCAGCGCTCAGCCCTCAGCCGGCCCGCCGTGGATCCGCAGGAAGGCGTCCACGGCGGAGCCGGCCAGCCGCCGGACCTCCTCCTCGGCCACCGGCAGGGCGCCCCAGAAGGAGCGCTCGGCCACGCCGTGGAAGGTCAGCAGGGTGAACCGCTCGGCCGCGAGCCCCGGGTCCGGGACCGTCAGCAGCCCGCGCCCGCCGAGCTCCGCCAGGCACTGCGCGAGAGCGCGCTGGGCGGCCGCCGGGCCGGTCTCCAGCCAGGCCTCCAGGACGTCCGCCGGGATGTTGGCCACCTCGGCCCGGATCGCCCGCCCGAGCGCCCCCAGCTCACCCGCGGCCGGCGCCGCGTTCGCCCGCTCCACCGCGAAGGCGGTGAGGGCACTGCGCACGTCCACCGCCCCCTCCAGGTGCTCCGCCAGCAACTCCCGCATCCGCTCGGCCAGTTCCGCCGAGTTCTGCAGCGCCACCGACAGGAAGAGGGTCTCCTTGTCGGCGAAGTGGTTGTAGACCGTGCGCTTGGACACCCCGGCCTCGGCCGCGATCGCGTCCATGCTGGCCCGGACGTACCCCTCCCGTCCGAACACCGTGGTCGCGGCCGCGGTGATCGCCCTGCGCTTCTCCGGCCGTCCCGCTGCGCCTGTGGTCGCCACGACCCTCCTCCTTCTCCGTCGGCGCCCCGCCGACCGGCTCAGAAACTGCCCGGTGTAGTGTCTGCTGGCCCGTTCACGAGCGGACTTGCCACCGAACAGGCGTGCTCTATGCTGCGTACGATCTCTACACCTCTGTAGAGCAAATCCGAAAACGTGCCTGCCCCCGAGCAGCAGCGGGAAACCGCGAACGGGAACCGGCCGGCCGAACACCAGCGTCCCGTACTGGCAGCGCCGCAACCGCTCTCCCACGGCAGACCCGGCGCAGCGCCGACGTGGCGCGCGAAGCACGGGAACACCGGGGGTGAGTGAGTGGCGGGGCAGCGAGGACGGTCGTCCGACCAGGGTTCACGACGGCGGACGACGAGCCGGCCCGCGGGCCCCACCCGTCCCTTCTCCGGCGGGCCCGCACTGCCCGCGGTGGCGGCCCTCGGGCTGCCGCTGGTCGGCGCGGTGGTCGACGAGCTCTCCGGGCCGGGCATGGGCCTGGCCTTCGCGGTGTGCGCGGTGCTCGGCACCGGCCTGTCGGCCGGGCTCAGCACCCGCCGCGGCTGGTGGTGGGTGGTCGCCGCCTCCCCGCTGGTGGTGCTCGGCGTGACGGCCGCGGCCGAGCTGGCCGCGAACGGCGACACCTACCGGGGCAAGGCCCTGGCCACCGGCTCCGCGAAGTGGGTGGTGCACGGTTTCCCGGTGATGGCGCAGGCCGCCGTGGCGGCCCTGCTGGTGATCGTGGCCCGGGTGGCCCTGGACCGGAGGAGGCGGCATGGCTGACGGGCGCGAGCGGGAACAGGAACGGGAACGGGAACGACCGGATGGCGGCCGGGCCGCCGACCGCAGGGCCGCGGCAGCCCCGGCGGGCCGCCGCAGCTCCCCGGCGCTGATCGCCGGCCGGGTGGTCGCCACCACGGTGGGCTTCGCGGTGTTCGCGGCCAGCGGGGTGGTCTGGTACGAGTACACGTCGCTGACCGACGGGATGACCACGTCCAACGCGATCTCGGAGACCAAGAAGGACGCCCCGAAGCACCTGGACAACTCGGTCAACCTGCTGCTGATCGGCCTGGACAGCCGCAAGGCGATGGACGGCTCCGACCTGCCCCCGGAGTTCGTCCAGGACGAACTGCACGCCGGCCACAGCTCGGACATCGGCGGCTACAACACCAACTCCCTGATCCTGCTGCACATACCGGCGGGCGGCGGCAAGGTGCAGGCGGTCTCCATCCCGCGCGACGACTACGTCATGACCTACAACGGGGACGGCTCCCAGCAGGGCATGCACAAGATCAAGGAGGCGTACGGCAACGCCAAGGACGCCTTCGACCGGAGCCCGAAGGCCAAGGGCCTCAAGGGCGCCGACCTGGAGAAGGCCGGCCGCGACGCCGGCCGCGCGGCCACCATCCGCACCGTCCAGACCTTCGTGAACCAGCCGGTGGACCACATCGCCGAGGTCAACCTGATGGGCTTCTACGACATCGCCAAGGCCGTGGAGCCGATCCAGGTCTGCCTGACCCACGACACCAAGGACCCGGCGATGGAGGGCCAGGGCTCCGGCGCCGACTTCAAGAAGGGCATCAACACCCTCAACGCCTCCCAGGCGCTGGCCTTCGTCCGCCAGCGGCACAACCTGGACGACGGCAAGGGCAACACCGGCGACTTCGCCCGCACCCACCGCCAGCAGGCCTTCATCTCCTCCGTCGTGCACAAGCTCAAGCAGGACGGCATCATCAGCGACCTCGGCAAGCTCAAGGACCTGTTCGGCGTCGTCCAGAAGGACCTGGTGATCGACAACGAGTGGAACGTCCTGGACTTCGCCCAGCAGGCCCCGGCGCTGACCGGCGGCAACGTCGAGTTCAACACCCTGACCTTCGACGGCTTCGGCACCAGGAACGGCCAGGACGTCAACCTGGTCACCCCGTCGAAGATCCAGAAGGTGGTCAAGCAGCTGTTCGGCTACGCCGACGCGGCCGCCCCCGCCGCGCCGGCGGACGGCGCCACCGACGCCCCGACCACCGAGGCCCCCGCCACCCCCTCGCCGAGCGCGACCGCCCCGGCCAAGGCGGGCGCCCCGGCCACCGTCGACGTGTACAACGCCTCCGCCGCCGCCGGGGTCTCCTCCTCCGCCGAGGCCAAGGCCCTGGTCGCGATGGGCTTCAAGGAGGGCACCACCGGCCCGGCCCGCAGCAAGCCGAAGACCACCACGGTGACCTACGGCAAGGGCGCCAAGGACGCCGCCGACCAGATCGCCGCCCGCTACGGCGTCACCGCCACCGAGTCCGCCACCGCCGGCGCCGGCCACGTGGTGGTCACCCTCGGCACCTCCTTCACCGGTACGGACGACAAGTCCGCCGCCCCCAGCGGCCCCGCCACGGGCAACCCGGCCGCCAACCTGCCGATGCAGGGCCCCGGCGTCGACGCCACCTCGGACGGCGGCATCCCCTGCGTCTTCTGACGCGCACCCCAGACGCGAAGGCGCCCCCGACGCGAAGGCGCCCCCGTCCGCTCCGGGACGGGGGCGCCGACGCGTCGCGGCCGGGCGGGGGGTCAGTCCACCGTCCAGGTGTCGCCGCCCGCCAGCAGGGTCGCCAGGTCGCCCGGCCCGCGCTGGGCGACGGCGGTGGCCAGCTGGCTCTCCATCAGGTCGTCGTAGACCGGGCGCCGGACGTCGCGCAGCACGCCGATCGGCGTGTGGTGCAGGGTGTCCGCGTCGGCGATCCGGGAGAGCGCGAAGGCGCCGGTCGGGCTGGCCGCGTGGGCGTCGTGCGCCAGCACCCGCGCCTCGTTGTCCGGCGTCACCGGGGCGGTGAACAGCTCGCCGTCCGCGCCCCGGAAGACGCCGTTGGCCCCGTCCGCGCCGAAGCGGATCGGCTGCCCGTGCTCCAGCCGGATCAGCGCCTCGTCCCGGGTGCCGGCCTCCTTGAGCACCTCGAAGGCGCCGTCGTTGAAGATGTTGCAGTTCTGGTAGATCTCCACCAGCGCCGTGCCCTCGTGCTCGGCCGCCGCCCGCAGCACCGACTGCAGGTGCTGGCGGTCCGAGTCGATGGTGCGGGCGACGAAGGAGGCCTCGGCGCCGATCGCCAGCGACAGCGGGTTGAACGGCGCGTCCAGCGAGCCCATCGGGGTCGACTTGGTGATCTTGCCGAGCTCGCTGGTCGGCGAGTACTGCCCCTTGGTGAGGCCGTAGATCCGGTTGTTGAACAGCAGGATCTTGAGGTTGACGTTGCGCCGCAGGGCGTGGATCAGATGGTTGCCGCCGATCGACAGCGCGTCGCCGTCCCCGGTCACCACCCACACCGACAGGTCCCGCCGGGAGGAGGCCAGCCCGGTCGCGATCGCCGGCGCCCGGCCGTGGATCGAGTGCACCCCGTAGGTGTTCATGTAGTACGGGAAGCGCGAGGAGCAGCCGATGCCGGAGACGAAGACGGTGTTCTCCCGCTTGATGCCGAGCTCCGGCATGAAGGACTGCACCGCGGCCAGGATCGCGTAGTCCCCGCAGCCCGGGCACCAGCGCACCTCCTGGTCGGTCTTGAAGTCCCGGGCGCTCTGCGGCCCGTCGGCCTTGGGCACCAGCTTCAAGGACGGGAACGGGTGCTCGCTCATCGGTGGTCCTCCTCGTCCAGGGTGCCGATCGCCGCCCACAGCACGTCCGCCAGCTGCGCCGCCTTGAACGGCAGTCCGCGCACCTGGTTGTAGGACTCGGCGTCCACCAGGTACTTCGCCCGCAGCAGCAGGGCGAGCTGGCCCAGGTTCATCTCGGGCACGATGACCTTCTCGTAACTGCGCAGCACCGAGCCCAGGTTGGCCGGGAACGGGTTGAGGTTGCGCAGGTGCGCCTGGGCGACCTCGCCACCGTCCGCGCGCACCCGGCGCACCGCCGCGGTGATCGGGCCGTAGGTCGAGCCCCAGCCGAGCACCAGCACCCGGGCGTCGCCGGTCGGGTCGTCGACCTCCACCGGCTTGACGGTGATCCCGTCGACCTTCGCCTGCCGGGTGCGGACCATCAGGTCGTGGTTGGCCGGGTCGTAGGAGATGTTCCCGGTGCCGTCCTGCTTCTCGATGCCGCCGATCCGGTGCTCCAGGCCCGGGGTGCCGGGCACCGCCCAGGGGCGGGCCAGGGTGTGCTGGTCCCGCAGGTACGGCCAGAAGGCGCCGTCCTCGCGGTTCGGGCCGGTCGCGAACTTCGGGTCGATCTCCGGCAGTTCGTCGACCTCCGGGATCCGCCAGGGCTCCGAGCCGTTCGCCAGGTAGCCGTCCGAGAGCAGGAACACCGGGGTGCGGTAGGTCACCGCGATCCGGGCCGCCTCCAGCGCCGCGTCGAAGCACTCGGCGGGCGTGGCCGGGGCGACGATCGGCACCGGCGCCTCGCCGTTGCGGCCGAACATCGCCTGCAGCAGGTCCGCCTGCTCGGTCTTGGTCGGCAGGCCGGTGGACGGGCCGCCGCGCTGGATGTCCACCACCAGCAGCGGCAGTTCCAGCGAGACCGCCAGGCCGATGGTCTCCGACTTGAGCGCCACGCCCGGCCCGGAGGTGGTGGTCACGCCGAGCGCCCCGCCGAAGGCCGCGCCGAGCGCGGCGCCGATGCCGGCGATCTCGTCCTCGGCCTGGAAGGTGCGCACCCCGAAGTCCTTGTGCCGGCTCAGCTCGTGCAGGATGTCCGAGGCCGGGGTGATCGGGTACGAGCCCAGGTACAGCGGCAGGCCGGAGCGCTGCGCGGCGGCGATCAGCCCGTAGGACAGCGCCAGGTTGCCGGAGATGTTGCGGTAGCGCCCGGCCGGGAGCTTGGCCGGCGACACCTCGTAGGAGACCGCGAAGGACTCGGTGGTCTCGCCGAAGTTCCAGCCCGCCCGGAAGGCGCTGATGTTGGCCTCGGCGATCTGCGGCTTCTTGGCGAACTTGGTGCGCAGGAAGGACTCGGTGCCGTGGGTGGGCCGGTGGTACATCCAGGACAGCAGGCCCAGGGCGAACATGTTCTTCGCCCGCTCGGCGTCCTTGCGGGCCAGCCCGCTGTCCTTGAGCGCCTCCAGGGTCAGCGTGGTCAGCGGCACCCGGTGCAGGTGGAAGGCGTCCAGCGAGTCGTCGCCGAGCGGATCCGCCGCGTAGCCGACCTTGGCCAGCGCGCGCTTGGTGAACTCGTCGGTGTTGACGATGATCTCCGCGCCGCGCGGCAGGTCCGGCAGGTTCGCCTTCAAGGCCGCCGGGTTCATCGCCACCAGCACGTTCGGGGCGTCGCCCGGGGTGAGGATGTCGTGGTCGGCGAAGTGCAGTTGGAAGGACGAGACGCCGGGCAGGGTGCCGGCGGGGGCCCGGATCTCGGCCGGGAAGTTCGGCAGCGTGGAGAGGTCGTTGCCGAACGCGGCCGTCTCCGAGGTGAAGCGGTCACCGGTGAGCTGCATACCGTCACCGGAGTCCCCGGCGAACCGGATGATCACCCGGTCGAGTCTGCGAACGGGCTTGGGCCGCCTCACCGGTGGACTGCCCGGGGCGTGCGGGCCGGCTGGTCCGGCCGCTCCGGGGCGTCCGTCACCACCGCCGGTACGACCCTCGTCGCCGCCCGATCCGTCCACTGCCTCCGACTGATCGACCTGACTGGTCACTGCCGCGGACCTCCTCGTGGACACACCACCGCGGGCGCGGCCCCGTGCCCCGTCCGCTTGGTGCACCGCTCGCATCCTATGCGCGGGCGCTCGGGCCCGGTTGGAACTCCCGCAGGATTCCCTCGGCCGCGCCGGTACCGCACTCAGGGACAACGCCCGACCGCCGGAGATCATTCCGGGTACGGAGCAGCCGCCCCACGGCGGGCTCCCCGGACGGCCCCGGCCGGCGGTCGAGGCCTGGAGTCGAGGTCAGGAGTTGAGGTAGGTCAGCACCGCGAGCACCCGGCGGTGGTCCTCCGCGCTCTGCGCCAGCCCCAGCTTGAGGAAGATGTTGCTGACGTGCTTCTCCACCGCCCCGTCGGAGACCACCAGCTGCTTGGCCACCGCGGCGTTGGTGCGCCCCTCGGCCATCAGGCCGAGCACCTCGCGCTCGCGCGGCGTGAGATTGGCCAGGACGTCGCCCTTGCGGCTGCGGCTGAGCAGCTGCTGCACCACCTCCGGGTCCAGCGCGGTGCCGCCCTCGGCGACCCGCACCACCGCGTCGGCGAACTCGCGCACCTCGGCGACCCGGTCCTTCAACAGGTAGCCGACGCCCCGGGTGGACCCGGCCAGCAGCTCGGAGGCGTAGCGCTCCTCCACGAACTGCGACAGCACCAGCACACCCAGCTGCGGGTAGCGCCCGCGCAGCTCCACGCAGGCGCGCAGGCCCTCGTCGGTGTGGGTCGGGGGCATCCGCACGTCCGAGACCACCACGTCCGGCAGGGCGTCGGCCGCCGCCAGGTCGTGGATCGTCTTCACCAGGGCGGCGCCGTCCCCGACCCCCGCCACGACCTCCAGGCCGCGGTCGGTGAGCAGCCTGGTCAGGCCTTCCCGGAGCAGTACGGAGTCCTCGGCGATGACGACGCGGCGCATGGCGACCTTCCGGGCAGGCGTGGGCTGACGGGTGCCAGTCTCCCCCATCCGCCCGCGCCCGTACGGGCTCGGGGTCCGATCCGCCCGGGGGCGGTCACATGGTGCGGATCGCCACCGCGTCGCAGAGCCCGTCCAGGGCGGCCTTCGCCGCGCAGTCCGGCAGCGGGGCCAACAGCGCCCGGGCCTCCTCGGCGTGCCGCAGGGTCTCCCGGCGGGCCCGCTCCAGGGCGGGGTGGGCGCGCAGCAGGCGCAGCGCCTCGGCGTGCAGGTCGTCGTCGGAGAGGTCCTGGGTGAGCAGTTCGCGCAGCCGGGCGTCGGCCGGGTCGTCCGGGTCGGCGGGCATCTGCTCCAGCAGCAGGGTCGGCAGGGTCGGCACGCCCTCGCGCAGGTCGGTGCCGGGGGTCTTGCCGGACTCGTGGCCGTCGCTGGCGATGTCCAGCACGTCGTCCGCCAGCTGGAACGCGATGCCGATCCGCTCGCCGAACTCGCCCAGGGCCTCCACCACCCACGGCTCGGCGCCGGCCACCAGCGCTCCTATCCGGCAGGAGACGGCGATCAGCGAGCCGGTCTTGCCCTCCAGCACGTCCAGGTAGTGCAGCAGCGGGTCGCCCTCGGGGCCGGGGCCGCGGGTCTCCAGGATCTGGCCGGTCACCAGCCGCTCGAAGGCCTCGGCCTGCATCCGCACCGCCTCCGGGCCGAGGTCGGCCAGCACCTGGGAGGCGCGGGAGAACAGGAAGTCGCCGGTGAGGATGGCCACCGAGTTGTCCCAGCGGGAGTTGGCGCTCTCCGCGCCGCGGCGCACCGGGGCCTCGTCCATCACGTCGTCGTGGTACAGCGTGGCCAAGTGGGTCAGCTCGACGACCACCGCGGCCGGCACCACGCCGGGCGCCCCCGGGTCGCCGAACTGGGCGGCCAGCAGCAGGAGCAGCGGACGGAAGCGCTTGCCGCCGGCCTCCATCAGGTGGCTGGCGGTGACGGTGATGAAGGGGACGTCGCTCTTGACGGCCTCGGAGAGCGCCGCCTCCACCGCGTCCAGTCCGACCTGGACGTCCCGGGTCAGGTCGCGGTCCTGCACGCTGAGCCCGAAGGGTCCCACGACGGTCACGAAGACCACTCCTCTGTCCCTGGTCGATCTAGCGGCCTGGTCCCTGAGTGCCGCCGCTGGCCAATACAGGCAGGGTATCCGGTCGCGAGTGGATCACTGCACGGGCGTGCGGATCCCGTCATGACCGCGCCGGAAGCCCTGGTCAGGAGGCCTGCGCGGACGGAGCCGCGGTGGGGGCGAATTCGGCCGGAAACAAACGCCGGAGATCGGCCCGAGGATCCGGACCGATCTCCGACGAACCGACCGGCTCCGGTCAGTAGGCGAACAGCGAGGCCTTGGAGGCGAGGTCCAGGAAGTACTGCGGCAGCAGGCCCAGACCCAGCGTGACCAGCACCCCCACCCCGATCGCGGTCGCCGTGAAGGCGCTCGGGATGGCCACCGTCGGGCCGCCCGGCTGCGGGTCGGAGAAGAACATCAGCACGATCACCCGGATGTAGAAGAACGCGGCCACCGCCGAACTCAGCACACCGACGATCACCAGCGGTGTCGCCCCGCCGGCCGCCGCCGCCTGGAACACCGCGAACTTCCCGGTGAAGCCGGAGGTCAGCGGGATCCCGGCGAAGGCCAGCAGGAACAGCGCGAAGACCGCCGCCACCAGCGGCGAGCGCCGCCCCAGCCCCGCCCAGCTGGACAGGTGGGTCGCCTCCCCCTTGGAGTCGCGCACCAGGGTGACCACGGCGAAGGCCCCCAGCGTCACGAAGGAGTACGCCGCCAGGTAGAACAGCACCGAGGACAGGCCCTGCTTGTTGACCGCGATCACCCCGGTCAGGATGAACCCGGCGTGCGCGATCGAGGAGTACGCCAGCAGCCGCTTGACGTCCTGCTGGGTCACCGCCAGCACCGCGCCGACCACCATGGTCAGGATCGCCACGCCCCACAGCACCGGCCGCCAGTCCAGCCGCAGGCCCGGGAAGGCCACGTAGAACAGCCGCAGGAACGCCCCGAACGCGGCGACCTTGGTGGCCGCGGCCATGAAGCCGGTCACCGGGGTCGGCGCGCCCTGGTAGACGTCCGGGGTCCAGGAGTGGAACGGCACCGCGCCCACCTTGAACAGCAGGCCCACCGCCAGCATCGCCAGGCCGGTCAGCAGCAGCGCGTCGCTCTGGGTGCTGCTCAGCTGCGCCGGGGTGGTCATCGCCTTGCCGGAGATGACGTCCGCGATGTCGCCGAGCTTCACGCTGCCCGCGTAGCCGTACAGCAGCGCGGTGCCGAACAGGAAGAACGCCGAGGCGAAGGCGCCCAGCAGGAAGTACTTGACCGCCGCCTCCTGGGACAGCAGCCGGCGGCGCCGGGCCAGCGCACACAGCAGGTACAGCGGGAGGGAGAAGACCTCCAGCGCAACGAACATGGTCAGCAGGTCGTTGGCGGCCGGGAAGAGCAGCATCCCGCCGACCGCGAACAGGGTCAGCGGGAACACCTCGGTGGTCGCGAAGCCGGCCCGGACCGCGGCCCGCTCCTGCTCCCCGCCCGGGGTGGCGGACGCCTGGGCGGCGAAGGCGTCGGCGGGCAGGCCGCCGGCCTTGGGCTCCAGCTTCCGCTCCGCGTAGGTGAGCACCGCGACGACGGCGACCAGCAGGATCACGCCCTGGAGGAACAGCGCCGGGCCGTCCAGGGCGACCGACTCCATGGCCAGCAGGTCGACCCGCGGCGCGCCGTGGCCCTGCGTCGCCAGCACCACCACGGCGGCGAACGCGCCGGCCAGCGCGACCAGCGCCAACGACACCTGGGTCCAGTGCCGCAGCCGGCGCGGGACGAAGGCCTCGACCAGGACGCCCGCCACGGCGGCCCCGAAGACCACCAGCATCGGGGAGAGTTGGCCGTACTCGATGTGCGGCGCCGGGATGCTGGGGGTGTTGCCGCCGGCGGCGGCGAGCACTGCGGTGGCACTCACTTCTGCTCACCTCCTGAGGTGGCGGCGACCGGGTGGGCCGGCGCCGGATCGGTCCGGTGGACCTGCGAGAGCGTCGCGTCCACCGAGGGGTTCACCAGGTCGGTGAGCGGCTTCGGGTACACGCCGAGCAGGATCGTCAGCGCCACCAGCGGTGCCACCACGGCCAGTTCGCGGACCTTGAGGTCGGGCATCGCGCGCACGCCCTCCTTCACCGGGCCGGTCATGGTGCGCTGGTACAGCAGCAGGGCGTACAGCGCGGCCAGCACGATGCCGAGGGTGGCCACCACGCCGATCGCCGGGTAGCGGGTGAAGGTGCCCACCAGCACCAGGAACTCGCTGACGAACGGGGCCAGCCCCGGCAGCGACAGGGTCGCCAGGCTGCCGATCAGGAAGGTCCCGGCGAGCACCGGGGCGACCTTCTGCACGCCGCCGTAGTCGGCGATCAGCCGCGAGCCGCGGCGCGAGATCAGGAAGCCGGCCACCAGCATCCACGCGGCGGTGGAGAGGCCGTGGTTGACCATGTAGAGGGTCGCGCCGCTCTGGCCCTGGCTGGTCATCGCGAAGACGCCCATGATGATGAAGCCGAAGTGCGAGATCGAGGCGTAGGCGACCAGCCGCTTGATGTCCTTCTGGCCGACCGCCAGCAGCGCGCCGTAGACGATCCCGATCAGCGACAGCACCAGGATCGCCGGGGCGAAGGTCTTCGAGGCGTCCGGGAACAGCCCGAGGCAGAAGCGCAGCATCGCGAAGGTGCCGACCTTGTCCACCACCGCGGTGATCAGCACCGCGGTGCCGGCCGTCGCCTCGCCCATCGCGTTCGGCAGCCAGGTGTGCAGCGGCCACAGCGGGGCCTTCACCGCGAAGGCGAAGAAGAAGCCGAGGAACAGCGCGTTCTGCGCCGTCCCGGACAGCTTGAGGCTGCCGTCGGCGATCGCCCCGGTGAGGGTCGGCAGGTCGAAGGTGCCGAGGCCCTGGTCCTGGGCGATCACGTACAGCCCGATCACCGCGGCCAGCATCACCAGGCCGCCGAGCAGGTTGTACAGCAGGAACTTGACGGCCGCGTAGGAGCGCTGGCGCGCCGACTCCGGGCCGCCGGCCCGGTCGCCGAAGCCGCCGATCAGGAAGTACATCGGGATCAGCATGGCTTCGAAGAACACGTAGAACAGGAAGACGTCGGTGGCGTAGAAGGACACCACCACCATCGCCTCCACCGCCAGGATCAGGGCGAAGAAGGCCTGGGTGCGCCGCTTGTTCTCGAAGCTGCCGTCGGGGCCCGGCGCGGCCGGGTCCGCGTCGTGCCAGGAGGCCAGCATCACCATCGGCACCAGGACGGCCGTCAGCAGGGCCAGCACCGCGCCGATGCCGTCCACGCCGAGCGAGAAGGTGATGCCGAAGGAGCGGATCCAGCTGTACGACTCGGTCAGCTGGAACCGGGCGCCGTGCGGGTCGAAGCGCAGCGCCACCAGGGCGGCCAGCACCAGGGTCACCCCGGACACGGCCAGCGCGACGGTCTTGACGGTGCGCCGCCGGGCCTCGTTCGTCCCGGCGGGCAGCGCGGCGGTCAGCACCGCGCCGGCCGCCGGGACGACGCAGGTGGTGGTCAGCAGGACGCTCACGACCGCACCTCCCGACGCGATTCCCCGCCGAGCGGGCGAGTAACTGTCATCACACGGACCTCATCAGGAGAGTCGAGGCGACCAGCACCAGCGTGCCGCCGAACATGGAGAGCGCGTACGAGCGGACGAAGCCGTTCTGGACCCGCCGCAGCCGGCCGGACAGGCCCCCGATGAGGGCGGCCAGGCCGTTGACGAAACCGTCCAGGCCGCGGCTGTCGAAGTAGACCAGGGTCGCGGCCAGCGCCGAGCCCGGGCGCACCAGCACCGCGTGGTTGAAGTCGTCCTGCAGCAGGTCGCGGCGGGCCGCCCGGGTGAGCGGGGAGCCGACCGGCGGCACCACCGGGACGGGCGAGCGCCCGTACATCAGGTACGCCAGGCCCACGCCGGCCAGCATGCAGGCCGTGGTCAGCCCGGTGACCGTCCAGGAGCCGAGCGGCGGGTTGCCCTCGCTGTGGCCGGTGACCGGCTCCAGCCACTTCAGGAAGGAGTCGTGCAGGACGAACAGCCCGCCGGCGAAGACCGAGCCGAAGGCCAGCAGGACCATCGGTACGACCATGGTCCGCGGCGACTCGTGCGGGTGCGGGAGGTTGCCCTCGGCGTCCGGCTGCCAGCGCTGCTCGCCGAAGAAGGTCAGCACCATCACCCGGGTCATGTAGAACGCGGTGACGGCCGCGCCGACCAGTGCGCACAGGCCGAGGATCCAGCCCTCGGTGCCGCCCTTGGCGAAGGCCGCCTCGATGATCTTGTCCTTGGAGAAGAAGCCGGACAGCCCGGGGAAGCCGATGATGGCGAGGTAGCCCAGGCCGAAGGTGGCGAAGGTCCACGGCATCTTCCGCCACAGGCCGCCGTAGTGGCGCATGTTCACCTCGTCGTCCATGCCGTGCATGACCGACCCGGCGCCGAGGAACAGCCCGGCCTTGAAGAAGCCGTGGGTCACCAGGTGCATGATCGCGAAGACGTAGCCGATCGGGCCCAGTCCGGCCGCCAGGATCATGTAGCCGATCTGCGACATGGTCGAACCGGCCAGCGCCTTCTTGATGTCGTCCTTGGCGCAACCGACGATCGCACCGAACAGCAGCGTCACTGCCCCGACCACCACCACGGCGGTCTGGGCGTCCGGCGCCAGGTCGAAGATCGCCGAGGACCGGGTGATCAGGTAGACCCCGGCGGTCACCATGGTGGCCGCGTGGATCAGGGCCGAGACCGGGGTCGGGCCCTCCATCGCGTCCCCCAGCCAGGACTGCAGCGGCACCTGCGCCGACTTGCCGCACGCGGCGAGCAGCAGCATCAGGCCGATCGCCGTCAGCCTGCCCTCGCTGGCCCCGTGCGCCCCGTCGAAGACCGGTGTGAAGGCGAAGGAGCCGAACTCGGCGAACATCAGCATGATCGCGATCGACAGGCCCATGTCGCCGACCCGGTTGACCAGGAACGCCTTCTTCGCCGCCGTCGCCGCGCTCGGCTTGTGCTGCCAGAAGCCGATCAGCAGGTACGAGGCCAGGCCCACGCCCTCCCAACCGAAGTACAGCAGCAGGTAGTTGTCCGCCAGCACCAGCAGCAGCATGGCGGCCAGGAACAGGTTCAGATAGGCGAAGAACCGGCGCCGGCGCTCGTCGTGCGCCATGTAGCCCACCGAGTACAGGTGGATCAGCGTGCCCACCCCGGTGATCAACAGCACGAAGGTCAGCGACAACTGGTCGAGCCGGAACGAGACGTCGGCCTGGAAGGCGTTCACCGGCACCCAGGTGAACAGGTGCTTCGTCACCGCCCGGTGCTCGGCGTCCCGGCCCAGCATGTCCGAGAACAGGGCCAGGCCGAAGCCGAACGAGAGCGCGGCGAGCGCGGTGGCCAGCCAGTGGCCGAAGCGGTCGAAGGCCCGACCGCCCAGGAGCAGCAGGGCGGCACCGGCCAGCGGAGCCGCCACCAGCAGCGGAATGAGAGAGTTCACCGAAGGCCCTCCGCCTACAGCTTCATCAGATTGCTGTCGTCGACCGAAGCGGAGTGCCTGGTCCGGAAGATGGAGACGATGATGGCGAGGCCGACCACGACCTCGGCCGCCGCGACCACCATCGTGAAGAACGCGATGATCTGGCCGTCCAAGGTCCCGTGCAGCCGGGAGAACGTCACCAGGGCCAGGTTCGAGGCGTTCAGCATCAGCTCGACGCACATGAACAGCACGACCGCGTTCCGCCGGATCAACACCCCGGACGCGCCGATGGTGAACAACAGGGCCGACAGATAAAGGTAGTTGACCGGATTCACCGCTCCCCCTCCCCGGTCTCGTCCTGCTCGGCCCCATGGCCCGGGACCGGCTCCAAGGACCTGCGCGGAGCCGCCGCCACCGGCCGCTCCGAGGGCGGCCGGCCCAGCCAGTCCGCCGTGCTGTTCTCCAGCTCCGCCATCCGCCGCAGCATGTCCTGGCTGACGTCCCGGACCTGGCCGCGCTCGCGCAGCGTCGCCATCACCGAGTCCTCCGCGATCGTGCCGTCCGGCAGCAGCCCCGGCACGTCCACCGCGTTGTGCCGGGCGTACACGCCCGGCGCCGGCAGCGGCGGCACCTGGATGTTGTCCCGCACCCGCTGCTCCGCCAGCTCCCGCTGGGTCTTCGGCGCCGTCACGTGCTCCCGGTGGGTCAGCACCATCGCGCCGATCGCCGCGGTGATCAGCAGCGCGCCGGTGACCTCGAAGGCCCACACGTAGCGGGTGAAGATCAGCCGGGCCAGGCCCGGCACATTGCCCTCGGCGTTCGCCTCGGCCAGCCCGGTGAAGTGGTTCAGCTTCGCGTTCGCGATGCCCGCGATCAGCAGCACCCCGAAGCCCAGCCCGCACAGCACCGCCGCGAACCGCTGGCCCTTCAACTGCTCCTTGAGAGAGTCCTCGCTGGTCACGCCGACCAGCATCACCACGAACAGGAACAGCATCATGATCGCGCCGGTGTACACCACGATCTGCACCACGCCCAGGAACACCGCGCCCTGGGCCATGTAACAGACCGCCAGCGCCAGCATGGTCGCCGCCAGGCACAGCGCGCTGTGCACCGCCTTGCGCATCAGCAGCATGCCCAGCGCGCCACCGACCGCGATCACCGCGAGCACCCAGAACTGGACGGCCTCACCCGTGGAGGTCGTCCCGCTCGCCGCCGCCAGCTGTGCGATCACTGCCGCACCTCCTTCTCCCGGTCGGTGCGCTCCTGCTGGACCGTCCCCGGCGCCGCCCCGGTGACCTCGCCCCGGTAGTACGCACCCTCGTCGGCGCCCGGGAAGATCGCGTGCGGGGTGTCGACCATGTCCTCCGACAGGCCGACCAGCAGCTGCTCCTTGGTGAAGATCAGGTCCTTGCGGGAGGAGTCCGCCAGCTCGTACTCGTTGGTCATGGTCAGCGCCCGGGTCGGACAGGCCTCGATGCACAGCCCGCACAGGATGCAGCGGGCGTAGTTGATCTGGTACACCGCGCCGTAGCGCTCACCCGGCGAGTAGCGCTCCTCGTCCCGGTTGTCCGCGCCCTCCACGTAGATCGCGTCGGCCGGGCAGGCCCACGCGCACAGCTCGCAGCCGACGCACTTCTCCAGCCCGTCCGGATGCCGGTTCAGCTGGTGGCGGCCGTGGAAACGCGGCGCCGTGGGCTTCTTCTGCTCCGGGTACTGCTCGGTCAGCCGCTTCTTGAACATGGCCTTGAAGGTCACGCCGAAACCGGCGGCCGGACCGAGCACCGACGGCCGGTCGGCCCGCTCGGGCCGGCCCGTCTGGTCGGACGACATCGCGGATCAGCTCCCTTCGGAATGGTCGGCCCCGTTGAGGGCGTCCTGGAGTTGCTTCGGGGCCCGGCCCGGCCGGCGCGGCACCGGCGGCAGCACCTGCCCGGGCAGCGGCGGCACCGGGTACCCGCCCGCCATCGGATCGAACTCGCCCCGCCCGGGGGCCTCCTGCTCCTCCCCGGGCTCCTTCTCCTTCCGCAGGAAGTCCCGGACCAGCGCCAGCAGCAGGATCACGCCGACCGGCGCGCCCACGTACAGCACCACCTGGCCGAAGCCGTACCCCTCGTTGCGCAGCGCCCGCACGCTCGCGATCAGCACCAGCCACACCAGCGAGACCGGGATCAGGACCTTCCAGCCCAGCTTCATGAACTGGTCGTAGCGCAACCGCGGCAGCGTGCCGCGCAGCCAGATGAAGAAGAACAGCAGCAGCTGGATCTTCAAGGTGATCCACAGCATCGGCCACCAGCCGTGGTTGGCGCCCTCCCAGAAGGCCGACACCGGCCACGGGGCCCGCCAGCCGCCCAGGAACAGGGTCGACGCCACCGCCGAGACCGTCACCATGTTGACGTACTCGGCCAGCATGAACATCGCGAACTTCAACGAGGAGTACTCGGTGTTGAAACCGCCCACCAGCTCGCCCTCGGCCTCCGGCAGGTCGAACGGCGCCCGGTTGGTCTCCCCGACCATCGCGATGATGTAGACGATGAACGACACCGGCAGCAGCACCGCGAACCACTTCGGCTGCTGGTGCGCCACGATCTCCGAGGTCGACATCGACCCCGAGTAGACGAACACCGCCGCGAAGGACAGGCCCATCGCGATCTCGTAGCTGATCATCTGCGCGGCCGACCGCAACCCGCCCAGCAGCGGGTACGTCGAACCGGAGGACCAACCGGCCAGCACGATCCCGTAGATGCCGATCGAGGCGGTGGCCAGGATGTAGAGCAGCGCCACCGGGAAGTCCGTCAGCTGCAGCGGCGTCCGGGTGCCGAAGACCGACACCTCCTCGCCGGCCGGGCCGAACGGGATCACCGCGAAGGCCATGAACGCCGGGATCGCGCAGACGATCGGGGCCAGGACGTAGACCACCTTGTCCGCGCCCTTGACGACCAGGTCCTCCTTGAGCGCCAGCTTCACGCCGTCCGCCAGCGACTGCAGCAGACCCCACGGCCCGTGCCGGTTCGGCCCGATGCGCAACTGCATCCAGGCCACCACCTTGCGCTCCCAGACGATCGCCACCAGCACCGTCAGCACCAGGAAGGCGAAGCAGAACACCGCCTTCAACAGCACCAGCCACCAAGGGTCCTGGCCGAAGAAGTGGAGCGTCTCGTACGGCTGCGGAGTCGTCATCGGACCTCCCCTTCCCGGGCCCCGCCCTCGACGGCGACCGGCGCGAGCTCGGCCGCGGCGATCGTCACCAGATGGCCGACGGTGGTGCCGAGCGCGCGGTGCGCGCCGCCCGGCGTGGAGTTGAGCGGGATCCAGACCGTCCGGTCCGGGACCGAGTCGGTCACCTCCAGCGGCAGGACCAGCGAACCCGCCGGACCGGTCAGCCGCAGCGCACCGGTGGCGTCCGCGCCGACCTCCTTCGCCGTCGCCGACGACACCCGGGCCACCGCCCGGTGCCGCGTCCCCGCCAGGTGCGGATCCCCGTCCTGCAACGAGCCCTCGTCCAGCAGCAGCCGCCAACCCGCTAGCACCGCCTGGCCGGTGGCCGGACGCGGCAGCACACCCGGGTGCGCCGCCGGATCCGCCGCACGGTCACCCCGCCACGGCCCGAAGCGGTCCAGCTCCAACCGGGCCGCCCGCACGTCCGCCAGGCCCAGCCGGTGCCCCAGCGCGTCCGCCAGCATCGCCAGCACCCGCAGGTCCGACTGGAGGTGGCGGCCCATCTGCTGGTCCGGCTTGAGCGCGGCCTCGAACATCCGCACCCGGCCCTCCCAGTCCAGGAAGGTGCCCGCCTTCTCCGCCACCGCCGCCACCGGCAGCACCACGTCGGCCCGCTCGGTCACCGCCGACGGCCGCAGCTCCAGCGACACCACGAACGGCACCGCCGCCAGGGCCTCCCCGGCCAGCGCCGGATCCGGCAGATCGTCCGGATCCACCCCGCCGACCAGCAGCGCGTCCAGATCGCCCTGCGCCGCCGCGGCCAGGATCTGGCCGGTGTCCCGGCCCGGACGCGACGGCAGCTCCGCCACCCCCCACACCGCGGCCGCCTGCGCCCGCGCCGCCTCGGCCGCCACCGGACGGCCGCCCGGCAGCAGACCCGGCAGCGCACCCGCCTCCACCGCCCCGCGCTCCCCGGCCCGACGCGGCACCCAGGCCAACGCCGCTCCGGTCGCGTGCGCCAGCCGCAGCACCGCCGTCAACGCGCCCGGCACCGACGCCAGCCGCTCACCCGCCAGGATCACCGCACCCGGCCGGCGCAACAGCTCGGCCGCCCGCCCGGCCTCGTCGTTCAACGGCTCGTCCGCCGCCAGCGCCGCGAACCACTCCGGCTCCGTCCCCGGCGCCGCCGGCAGCAGCGCACCACGCAGCTTCGCCAGCCCCCGGGAGGCGAACGACGCCACCGAGAACACCTTGACGCCGCCGCCCCGGGAGGCCTTGCGCAGCCGCAGGAAGACGATCGGCGACTCCTCCTCCGGCTCGAACCCGGCCAGCAGCACCGCCGGAGCCTGCTCCAACCGCGCGTAGTCGACGCCCGAACCGTCCACGTCCACCCCGCGCCCGGCGACCGCCGCGGCCAGGAAGTCCGCCTCCTCACCGCTGTGCGGGCGGGCCCGGAAGTCCACGTCGTTGGTGCCCAGCACCACCCGGGCGAACTTCGCGTACGCGTACGCGTCCTCCACCGTCACCCGGCCACCCGCCAGCACACCCGTACGGGCCCCGCGCAGGCCCTCGGCGGCCCGCTGCAACGCCTCCGGCCAGGAGGCCGGCACCAGCTCGCCGTCCACCCGCACCAGCGGGGTCGTCAACCGGTCCCGCTGCTGGGCGTAGCGGAACGCGAAACGGCCCTTGTCGCAGTTCCACTCCTCGTTCACCGCCGGGTCCTCGCCCGCCAGCCGGCGCAGCACCTTGCCCCGCCGGTGATCGGTGCGCTGCGCGCAACCCGCCGAGCAGTGCTCGCACACGCTCGGCGAGGACACCAGGTCGAACGGGCGCGAGCGGAAACGATAAGCCGCCGAGGTCAGCGCACCCACCGGACAGATCTGGATGGTGTTCCCGGAGAAGTACGACTCGAAGGCGTCCCCCTCCCCCGTGCCCACCTGCTGCAGCGCCCCGCGCTCCACCAGGTCGATGAACGGGTCCCCGGCGATCTGCTGCGAGAACCGGGTGCAGCGCGCGCACAGCACGCAGCGCTCCCGGTCCAGCAGCACCTGGCTGCTGATCGGCAGCGGCTTCGGGTAGGTGCGCTTCATCCCCTCGAACCGGGAGTCCGCCGCGCCGCTGCTCATCGCCTGGTTCTGCAACGGGCACTCGCCGCCCTTGTCGCAGACCGGGCAGTCCAGCGGGTGGTTGATCAGCAGCAGCTCCATCACGCCGCGCTGCGCCTTCTCGGCCACCGGCGAAGTCAGCTGGGTGCGCACCACCATGCCCTCGGCGACCGGAATGGTGCAGGAGGCGACCGGCTTGCGCTGGCCCTCGACCTCCACGATGCACTGCCGGCAGGCGCCGGCCGGATCCAGCAGCGGATGGTCGCAGAAGCGCGGGATCTGGGTGCCGATGGTCTCGGCGGCCCGGATCACCAAGGTGCCCTTGGGGACCTTCACTTCGACGCCGTCGATGGTGAGCGTGACCAGTTCGACGGCGGCTCCGTCGTTCGTGGAGGCGGCCGGCTCGGTGATCGTCACGCGTGCACCTCCCTCTCGGTGGCGGACTGGTGGCCGGGGCGGGGGCCGTCGGCCCAGACGGTGGAGGCGGCCGGGTCGAACGGGCAGCGGCGCTCGGCCAGGTGCTGCTCGTACTCGGCCCGGAAGTGCTGGAGCGAGGAGACGATCGGGCTCGCCGCGCCGTCGCCCAGCGCGCAGAAGGACTTGCCGTTGATGTTGTCGGCGATGTCGAGGAGCTTCTCCAGGTCCCCGTCGACGCCCTGGCCCGCCTCGATCCGCTTCAACAGCTGGACCAGCCAGTAGGTGCCCTCCCGGCAGGGGGTGCACTTGCCGCAGGACTCGTGGGCGTAGAACTCCGTCCAGCGGGTCACCGCCCGCACCACGCAGGTGGTCTCGTCGAAGACCTGCAGCGCCTTGGTGCCGAGCATCGAACCCGCCGCGCCGACGCCCTCGTAGTCCAGCGGGACGTCGAGGTGCTCGTCGGTGAACATCGGGGTGGAGGAGCCGCCCGGGGTCCAGAACTTCAACCGGTGCCCGGCCCGGACACCGCCGGAGAGGTCCAGCAGCTGGCGCAGCGTGATGCCGAGCGGGGCCTCGTACTGGCCGGGGTTGGTGACGTGGCCGGACAGCGAGTACAGCGTGAAGCCCGGGGACTTCTCGGTGCCCAGGCCCTTGAACCACTCCTTGCCGCGGGCCAGGATCGGCGGCACCGAGGCGATCGACTCGACGTTGTTGACCACCGTCGGGCAGGCGTACAGGCCGGCGATCGCCGGGAACGGCGGGCGCAGCCTCGGCTGACCGCGGCGGCCCTCCAGCGAGTCCAGCAGGGCCGTCTCCTCGCCGCAGATGTAGGCGCCGGCGCCGGCGTGGACGGTGATGTCCAGGTTCACGCCGGAGCCGAGGATGTCCCGGCCGAGCAGTCCCGCCGCGTACGCCTCGGCGACCGCGGCGTGCAGGCGGCGCAGCACCGGGACGACCTCGCCGCGCAGGTAGACGAAGGCGTGGTCGCAGCGGATCGCGTAGGAGGCGATGATCATGCCCTCGATGAGGGAGTGCGGGTTGGCGAACAGCAGCGGGATGTCCTTGCAGGTGCCCGGCTCGGACTCGTCCGCGTTGACCACCAGGTAGTGCGGCTTGCCGTCGTTCTGCGGGATGAACTGCCACTTCATCCCGGTGGGGAAGCCGGCGCCGCCGCGGCCGCGCAGGCCGGAGTCCTTGACCAGGGCGATTACGTCGTCCGGGGGCATCGCGAGGGCCGCCTTGAGGCCCTCGTAGCCCTGGTGGCGGCGGTAGGTGGCGAGGGTCCAGGGGCGGCTGTCGTCCCAGGGGTCCGACAGGACGGGGGTGAGCAGCTTCTCGGCCGGCTCGGCGGAGGTCATCACGCTTCGGTCCCTTCCTGGCCGGCGGCCTTGCCTTCGTGGCCCGGCTCCTCGGGGCGGGGAGCCTCGTGGCGGGAGGCCTCGGGGCGGGAGGCCTCGTGGCGGGGCTCCTCGGGGCGCGGGGCCTCGTGGCGGGGCTCCTCGGGGCGCGGGGCCTCGTGGCGGGGGGCGACCACCTTGGTGCCGCCGGTGCCCGGCAGGGCCTCGCCGCGTGCCAGCCGCAGCCCGGCCAGCGAGGGGGCGCCGCCGGCACCCGACTCGTCGTTGGCGCCCGGGCGCTCGTCCGGGAAGCCGGCCAGGATCCGGGCGGTCTCCTTGAAGTCGCACAGCCGGGCGCCGCGGGTGGGCCGCACCTCGCGGCCGGCCCGCAGGTCGTCGACCAGCCGGCGGGCGCTCTGCGGGGTCTGGTCGTCGAAGAACTCCCAGTTGACCATCACCACGGGGGCGTAGTCGCAGGCGGCGTTGCACTCGATGTGCTCGATCGAGATCGCGCCGTCCTCGGTGGTCTCGTTGTTGCCGATGCCCAGGTGCTCCTGGAGGTCGGCGAAGATCCGGTCCCCGCCGAGCACCGCGCACAGGGTGTTGGTGCAGACCCCGACGTGGTACTTCCCGGCCGGGCGCCGCCGGTACATCGTGTAGAAGGTGGCGACGGCGGTCACCTCGGCCGTGGTGAGCTCCAACTGCTCGGCGCAGAACCGGATCCCGGTCGCGCTGACGAAGCCCTCCTCGGCCTGCACCAGGTGCAGCAGCGGCAGCAGCGCCGAGCGGGCCTGCGGGTAGCGGCCGATCAGCTCGGCGGCGTCGGCGGCCAGCCGGGTGCGCACCTCCTCCGGGTACGGCGGGGCCGGCATCGCCGGCAGTCCCAGTTCGACGTCGGTCACCGGTCCACGCCTCCCATCACCGGGTCGATCCCGGCCACCGCGACGATCACGTCGGCGACCTGGCCGCCCTCGCACATCGCCGCCATCGTCTGCAGATTGGTGAACGACGGGTCCCGGAAGTGCACCCG
>NZ_JBIWAQ010000013.1:0-229895 GCF_044760155.1 Kitasatospora sp. NPDC098652 | reverse complement strand
CGAACCCGGAAGCTAAGCCTCACAGCGCCGATGGTACTGCAGGGGGGACCCTGTGGGAGAGTAGGACGCCGCCGAACAATCATTCAGAAAAGCCCTCGCCGGGTTCACCGGCGGGGGCTTTTCGCATTTCCGGCGGAGAGCGCAGTAGGCGTATCACCAGGTAGTCCCCTCAATGCGGCGTCCGGGCGTACCTCCCCGGATCGACACCTGATGGTCGGGTTTGTGTCAGGGGCCGGGGCTAGCCTGGCCGGCATGTACAACGACGGTCTGGTGACGTGCACCGCGAGTGAGCTCGTGATTCGCCGCTACTACTTCCCGCTGGGGATTGCCAAGCGCATCCCGTACGGACGGATCCGCGGGCTGCGGCAGGTGCCGCTGACCCGGCTCGGCGGGCGGTGGCGGATCTGGGGTACCGGGGACCTCGTCCACTACTTCAACCTGGACCTGGGCCGGGTGGACAAGAGCGTGGCCTTCGTCGTCGACCTCGGGGCCAAGGTCAAGCCGGTGATCACCCCGGACGAGCCGGACCGGCTGGTGGAGGCGATGGCCGCGCACAGCATCCCGGTGACCCGGGGGTAGTTCCGGCTCCCTCGAAACGCCGTGCCGGGGCTCTCAGTTCAGGGCGGCGCGGGGTGGGCGGGGCCAGCTGGGGTGGTGCTGGTCGATGACGTAGTGGTGGCCGTGCTGCCAGCCGCTGCCGTCGGGGGCGGGGCGGGCGTCCGCGAGGTGGGGGTGGCCGAGCGGCAGGTCGGTGTGGCGGTGGCTGAGGGTGTCCGGGTCCCGGGTGGGCCACAGGGCGGTGGCGGTGACGGCGGCGGCGAGGGCGACCGCGCCCAGGACGACGGCTGTTGCGGGGAGTCCGGCGCCGGCGGCGAGCCAGCCGGCCAGCGGGTAGGTGAGCAGCCAGCAGCCGTGCGACAGCGAGAACTGGGCGGCGAAGGCGGCCGGCAGGTCCGGGTCGCCGGCGGAGCGGCGTATCACCCGGCCGCCGGGCGTCAGGACGGCGGAGCCGGCGGCGCCGACCAGGGCCCAGGCGGCGAGCAGGGCGAGCCAGCTCCCGGTGCCGGCGGGGACGGCGGTGATCACGGTGACGGCGGCGAGGACGCCGGGCAGTGCGAAGGCGGCGGGCAGCATGACGGACCGGTCGCTGACCCGGGCGAGCAGCCGCGGCAGCAGCAGGGCGGCGAGCATCGAGCCGACGCCGTACGCGCCGAGGGCCACCGAGACGGCGCCTACCGGGCGGTGGAAGTGGTCGCGGACCACGTTGACGGTGTCGACGAAGACGATGGCGCCGGCCGCCGCCACCGCGAGGTCCAGGGCGAGCAGCGCCCGCAGCCGTGGGGTGGCCCGGAACAGCCGGGTGCCGAACGCGGCCTTGCGGTAGATCCCCTCGGTGCGTTCGACGGGCCGGGGCCTGGGCAGCACGACGGAGACGACCAGGGCCGCGGAGGCGAGGAAGCCCGCGGTCGTCCCGGCGAACAGCCAGTGGTACGGGACCACGGACAGCAGCAGGGCGGCGAGCGCCGGGCTGAACAGCGATTCGAGGTCGTAGGCGAGCCGGGACATCGACAGCGCCCGGGTGTAGTCGCGTTCGGCGGGCAGCACCTCGGGGATGGTGGCCTGGAAGGTCGGGGTGAAGGCGGCGGAGGCGGCCTGGAGCAGGAAGATCAGGACGTAGACCTGCCACACCCGGTCGACGAACGGCAGGGTGAGGGCGACGGCGGCCCGGGTGAGGTCCATGGCGACCATCAGGGTGCGCCGGGGGACCAGCCCGGCGAGAGCTCCGGCGACCGGGGCGACGGTCACGTACGCGACCATCTTGATCGCCAGTGCGGTGCCGAGGACGGCCGAGGCGTCGCTCCCGGCGATCGAGTACGCCAGCAGCGAGAGCGCCACGGTGGCCAGGCCGGTGCCGACCAGGGCGACGACCTGGGCGGTGAACAGGTGGCGGTAGGTGCGGTTGCGCAGCACGGTCAGCATGGGCCCGTCCCGGGGCGGCGGTGGGGTGGTGGTGCGCCCATCATAGGCAATGCGTGCATACCTGTGCACCTGTTGGACGGGTGGAACGACCCCGCGTGGACGGGCCGGGGCTCAGTCGTGCGGCGGGAGGTGGCCGATCTGGTGGTCGGCGACGTTCAGCGCCTCGTCCACCAGTCGGCGCAGGTGTCCGTGGCGCAGCGAGTAGACCACCCGACGGCCGTCCTTGCGGGTGGCGACCAGCCCGGCCAGCCGCAGTTTGGCCAGGTGCTGGCTGACCGACGGCCGGGCGGCACCGGTCACTTCGGTCAGGGTGGTCACGTCCGCCTCGCCCCGCCCGAGCCGCTCCAGCAGCGCCAGCCGGGTGCGGTCGGCCAGCAGGGAGAGGACGGAGGCGGCGACGTCCAGCCGCGCCTCGGCCCGCTGCTGCGAACGGTGTGCATCTGCCAGGTCGGCGCCGGAGCTCATGCCCGCATCCTAGGGCGTGTCTGACAATTCCCGCCGGGCGCGCGACGCCGGGGCACGCACCTCGCCGCGTTGTCGTCAGTCGCCGATGCTCCGCATGGACTCCCTCCTCCGCCTTGCGATGCACGCACCCCAACGCCGCGCGCTGATCCGACGCGAATTGTCAGACACGCCCTAGACCGCGTGCGCAGGTGCGCTCATGACGACGGACCGCGTCGGCGGCGGAGGTAGGCCCAGGTGACGGCGGCCAGCAGCGGGCCCCAGAGCAGCAGCGGGGCGTAGCACGCCACCAGGACGACGGTGTGCCAGTCGCCGGACAGCATGGGGAGGCCGTCGCGCAGCGGCCGGCCCCGGAGGTCGCGGCCGGTCGAGACCAGCACGGTGAACAGCAGCGTGCCGACGGTGAGCACGGTGGCACCCAGCGCGGCCGGGACGACGGCCGCCGCGACCGGGACACGGCGGCCGCCCAACAGCGGGAGCCGACGCGGGAACACCTCGCCCCAGCGGGCGACCAGGCCGAGCGCGGTGAACGCGAGCACCTCGGAGACGGCCGACAGCAGGACGACGTACAGCTCCAGCGGCAGCCACCACGGGAGGTTGCCGGAGTCCTGCACCGCATCGCCGTCCAGCGGGACGTGGAAGGTGCACGTGGCGATCCGCCAGGCGCTGGACGGCAGGACGGTGAGCGGCACCGCCCGGGCTGCGAGCCCGGCCCAGCGCGGAACGCCGGGGACGGGGGTGTGGGCGGCGGCCCAGACGGTGCGCAGGCGGCCGGTGGTGGGCGGGAGTTGGGTGAGGGCGGTCATGTGGGGCTCTCCGGTGCGGCGGGGGCGGTGCCCCAACGCTCGCAGCCGGGGCCGGTGGTGGGCCTCGGCCGGGAGGAGGAACCGGCTCCCCCGGGGGAGGGAGCCGTCGTTGCGCGGTAGAGCCGGCTGACGAGCCCCCGTTGAGCCGCTGTCGAGTCCGCTGTCGAGCCCGCCGTCGAGTTCGCGGCGGACTACGGTCGGGCGGTCAGCCCGCGCGCTGCTCGACCGGCTGGTCCTCGGCGACGGGCGCCGGGGCCGGTTCGAGGTCGCCCATCCGCGGGATCGCGAACAGCGCGGCGAGGATCAGCGCACCGGCGATGACGATCGGGGTGCGGATGCCGACCGTGGAGCCGATCCAGCCGCTGAGGCCGGCGCCGATCAGCATCCCGATCCGGGAGAGCATCAGGTAGCAGCTGTTGACCCGGCCGAGCAGCTCCTTGGGCACGGTCTGCTGCCGCAGTGAGATCGCCTGGACGTTCCAGGTGACCACGCCGAAGTTGCCGAGCGCGAACAGCGGTGCCACCACGAACACCGAGGGGCTCAGGCCCATCAGCAGCAGCGAGGAGCCCATCAGCACGAAGGAGAGGGTGATCCGGGCCCGTCGGCTCAACCGCTCGCCGATCCGGCCGGCCACCATGCTCGCGGCCGTGCCGCCGGCCACGCCGGTGGCCAGGACGGCGCCGAAGGCCCAGGTGGGCTCCTGCAGGGTGCGGGTGACCAGCAGGGCCAACATGGTGATGCCGAGTGAGGAGGCGCCCGCGGCCACGGCGGAGAGCGAGGCGACCAGGCGCAGTTGCCGGTGTCCGTACAGCCAGCGGACGCCTTCGCGGACCTCGGCCATGACCCGGCGCTCGGACCGCGCCCGGGAGGCGCCGGAGCGGCCGGTCGCGGCGACCAGGACGGCGGCCAGGGCGAAGGAGACGCCGTCGACGGTGAACGGGTAGCCGGCCGCGATCGCGAACAGGGTGGTGCCGACCAGCGGACCGATCATCCGGCCGACCAGCAGGCCGCCCTGGAGGCGGCCGTTGGCGACGTCCAGCTGCTCGGAGCGGACCACGTCCGGGATGGTCGAGGTGGCGGCGTTGACGAACACCGTCTCGCCGCAGCCGAGGACGAAGGCCAGGGCGGCGAGCAGGGCGAGCGGCGGGGTGGTGGAGAAGACCCAGGCGGCGAAGCCCAGCAGGATGGCGGCCCGGCCGAGGTCGATCGTCCACATCAGCCGGCGGCGGTCGAAGCGGTCGGCGATGACGCCGCCGAACAGGGCCATCAGCAGCCAGGGGAGGGATCCGGCCACCGCGACCACGGACACCGCCGACGGGGAGTCCGAGATGGCCAGGGCGAGCAGCGGAAGCGATGAGTCCCGCATGCCGTCGCCGACCGCCGAGATCGACGACGCCGACCACAGCATGGTGAATTTCCGGCCCAGTTGGGGCCTGGCGCGGGGCGGGGGTGTCGCTGGGCTGGCTGAGGTCACCGACGCAGTATGGCATGACCTCTACACGTTTGGCCGCCCCTTCACGGACCATTTCCAGCTGGGAGCCCGGAGTCCGGAAAGCCCCTTGACGAAGGCGGTGAGGCCCCCGCGAGGGCCGGTCCCGGCACCACCGGCCCGAGCGGCGGCTCACCGGCCCGGCCGCTCGTCAGTGCTGGACGCCGGCGGAGAGCGAGAAGCCGGCGAACTGGGCCCGCTGGGTGCTGGCCGGGCCCCAACTGGTGTCGTGGCCGCCGTAGAAGGTCGAGAACAGCACCCCGCCGAAGGGGATCGAGGCGATGCCGGAGGCGACCTTGGCGGAGTACACCTGGCGGCCGTCGTACCAGACGGTGACCGCACCGGTGTTCCGGTTCACCGACTGCTCGACGGTGTGCCAGCGGTCGTCGGCCTGGAAGTGCCAGTCGCCCAGGCCCTCGTCCACACCGTAGCCGGTCGGACCGGAGTTGGTCGGGGTGTAGAGGTAGAGCTCGCCGTTGTCGGGGCTGCCGTTGGCGCCCCGCCACATGTAGCGGGTCGACCAGCCCGCGCCGTGGTTGCCGCCGGACTCCTGGCCGATCTTCCCGCCGTACAGGCCCGGCAGTTTGCCGGCCTTGCCCCAGTCGCGGCCGGTGGGGAAGCGGAGGGAGTACTTGAGGTCCAGGGTGGGGCCCTGGGCGAGGGCGGACAGGCCGAGCGCGTTCAGGTCGGTGTAGAACTGGCCGCCGCCCGGATTGGGGCAGTCGGTGCAGGAGTTGGCGGAGGAGCCGGCGCCGTACGTCACCTGGAGCGCGGGGCCGCCGTCGGGGGCCGTCCGGTCCTCGACGGCGGTGAAGTCGGCTGCGCCCCAGGCGCCTTGGGCGGCGACGCCCCAGGAGCGTTGCCACTGGGCGGTGCCGTAGCCGCGGAAGCCGCCGGTCCAGGCGGCCGAACCGCTGGGCGCGGGGGCGGCGGCGGGGGCGGCGGTGGCGGAGTCGGTGGGCGGGTGGGCGCGGGCCCGTGCGGGGGTGGCCGCGCAGCCGGCGGCGGTGAGCAGGGCCAGCGCGGCGAGGGCGGCGGTGCGCGCGGAGCGGTTCATCGGTGGCTCCTCGGTCGACGGTTGATCCGTACAGATCATGCCGCACGCCCGGGTCGCACTTGGGTAAAGGGCAGGGAAGGGAAGGGGAAAGGGCCGTGGCCGGGTGGGCGGTTCACGGACTGTGTGAACCGCCCACCCGGCCAGGGCCGTTGTAAGGGGGCGTCAGGCCGTCAGGCATAAGGCGTCACGCGTCAGGCTTTAGGCGGCAAGGGTGCCGACGGCGGCGAGGGCGGCGGTGGCGAAGCCGTGGTCCTGCTCCGGGGCGCCGCCGCCGATGCCGAGGGCGCCGATCAGCCGGCCGTCGCGGCGGACCGGGAGGCCACCGGCGATGAACAGCAGCGGGCGGTCGAGGGCGGTCGGCAGCGAATGGAACGGGCCGTCCGGCTTCACCAGGTCGACCAGGTCGGCGGTAGGGGCGTCCAACTGGAGCGCGGTGTAGGCCTTGCGGGTGCTGGTCTCGCCGGAGATCAGCACGGCGCGGTCGTCGCGGCGGAAGGCCAGCAGGTGCCCGCCGGCGTCCAGGACGGTGACGCTGACGGTCACCCCGGCGGCCTCGGCGGCGGTGTGGGCGGCTCGGACCAGGGCCTCGGCCTCTGCGGTGGTCAGAGCGGTCGGGGCGGTCGGGGCGGTGGTGCTCATGGTGGCGCTGCTCCTGGGGAACGGGGAACGGGGAAGGGAGGGGGGAAGGGGGAGGGCGGTCAGTGGTGGACGGGCGTCCGGGGTGCGGCGGCGCCGGTGGTGGCGGCCCGGTGCCGGTCGCGGCGTTCGAGGGCGGCGGACCAGAGGGCGAGCAGCAGGGCGGCCGCGGCGAGCAGGGCGCCGACCCAGTTGGGGGCGGTGTAGCCGAGGCCGGCCGAGATGACCAGGCCGCCGAGCCAGGCCGCCAGGGCGTTGCCGAGGTTGAAGGCGCCGATGTTGACGGCAGAGGCGAGGGTGGGGGCGCCGTGGGCCTGGTCGAGGACGCGCTTCTGCAACGGCGGGACGGTGGCGAAGCCGAGGGCGCCGACCAGCAGGATCGTCACGGCGGCGGCGACCTTGTCGTGCGCGGTGAGGGTGAACAGGGCCAGGACGACGGCCAGCCCGCCGAGGGTGGTGTAGAGCAGGGGCATCAGCCTGCGGTCGGCGAGCCTGCCGCCGAGCAGGTTGCCGAGGAACATCCCGACGCCGAACAGCACCAGCAGCCAGGTGACCGCGCCCTCGGAGTAGCCGGCGGTGTCGGTCATCATCGGGGCGATGTAGGTGATCGCGGCGAAGACCCCGCCGAAGCCGAGGACGGTCATCGCCATCGCGAGCAGCACCTGGGGGTTGCGGAAGGCGGTCAACTCGCCGCGCAGGCGGGCCCCTTCGGGGCGGGGCAGGCTGGGGACGAGCTTGCCGATGCCGAGCAGGCCGAGCAGCCCGAGGGCGGCGACGCCGGTGAAGGTGGTGCGCCAGCCGACGGCCTGGCCGATGAAGGTGCCCAGCGGGACGCCGACGATGTTGGCGACGGTGAGCCCGGTGAACATGGTGGCGATGGCGCCGGCCTTCTTCTGCGGGGCGACGAGTTCGGCGGCGACGACCGAGCCGATGCCGAAGAACGCGCCGTGGGCCAGCGAGGTCACGATCCGCCCGGCGAGCATCAGCGGGAAGCTGGGGGCGACGGCGGACAGCAGGTTGCCGATGACGAACAGGCCCATCAGCAGCATGAGCATGGTCTTGCGGCTGATCCGGGTGCCGAGCACGGTCATCAGCGGGGCGCCGATGACCACGCCGAGTGCGTAGCCGGTGACCAGCAGGCCGGCGGTGGGGACGGTCACGCCGTAGTCGTCCGCGATCTGGGGCAGCAGGCCCATGATCACGAACTCGGTGGTTCCTATCCCGAAGGCCCCGATGGCCAGGGCGAGAAGTGCGAGGGGCATGGCGCGACCTCCGTGCGATTGCTAGTGCGCCTTACGTGCCTCGACAATAGTTGCAAGCGCGGGCTATGTGCAAGTGCGGGCATTCACCCTCGACATGCCCGAGGCCTAGACTGGAGGCCTGCCCGTACCTGGTTCGTACCTGGAAGGAGGCCGTGCCGATGACCGCCACGGACCCCGCGCTGACCGCCCTCGCCAACGGCTGGGCCGCCCTGTACGTCCTGTACGGCCGGATCGAGGCGCACATCGAGCGCGCCCTCCAGGCGGAGCACGACCTGAGCGTGCGCGAGTACTCGCTGCTCGACGTGCTCAGCCGCCAGCACGACGGCGAGGGCGGGCACCTCCAGATGAAGCAGGTCGCCGACGCGGTCGTGCTCAGCCAGAGCGCCACCACCCGGCTGGTCTCCCGGCTGGAGGACCGCGGGCTGCTCGCCCGCTACCTCTGCCCCACCGACCGCCGCGGCATCTACACCGACGTGAGCGAGGACGGCCTGCGGCTCCTGGCGCAGGCCCGGCCGACCAATGACACCGCGCTGCGCGAGGCGCTCGACGAGGCCGCCCGCAACCCGGAGCTGGCCCCGCTGGTCGCGGCCGTGGAGGCGGTCGACCCGCCCGCGTTGCTGCGGCGGCCCTGAGCGGCGCAGGCGGTCGGCGTACGAGGGGAAGGCGTACGGGCGGGGCGTACGGGCAGGGCGCACGGGCAGGGCGCACGGGCGGGGCGTACGGGGAAAGGCGTCGGGCGGGCCCGCGGCACTCGCTGTGCCGGGGGCCCGCCCGTGTTGCGTGGGGAGCGGCCGTCGCGCCGCCGCCGCGGGTCAGTGCGGGAGGACCGCGTCGGCGGTCGCCGGGAGCGGGTAGGCGTCCGGGTCGACCGGGCCGGGCAGGTCGGTGGCCGGGCGGGCGGGGGCGTTGGGGTCCGGCAGTGAGGGCTGGGCGGGCGGCGCCTGGACCTGGTTGAACGGCACGCCGGGCAGGGCTTGGACCGGGGCGGCCCGGCCGGTCGCGAGCGGGCTGCGACTCTGTGCGTCGCAGGCGGCCCGGCTCTCCAGGTCGTCCGGGCTCTGGGTGGCGGGCTGGTTGCCGGTGAAGCAGTTGCCCGGGTCGGCGGAGGCGAGCACGAGGTCGATGCCGTTGCCCTCGGCGCGGTTGCCCTTGACCAGGTTGCCGGCGGCCGGGTGTCCGGGCGGGTCGGTGACGATCACGCCGGCCGAGCGGTTGCCCTTGACCAGGTTGCGCTCGACCCGGTTCGCGGTGCCGCCGCCGATCCCGATGCCGATGCCGAAGCCGCCGTCGGCCTGCTCGGGGGTGTCGGAGGCGTTGTTGTCGGTGACGGCGTTCCCGGCGATCACGGCGCCGTGCTGGGGTGCGAGGGCTTCCAGGTCGTTGGAGTTGACGGTGACGCCGACCCGGTTGCCGACCACCCGGTTGCCGAGGAACCAGAGGTTGTCCGAGGCGTTGGTGATCTCGATGCCGACCGCGTTGCGCTCCACGGTGTTGCGGCGCACCAGGGTGTCGCAGGGCTTGCACTGGCCGACGTAGACACCGGAGTCGGCGCCGCCGGAGGCGTAGGAGTCCTCGATGATCCCGGCCCGGGCGTCGAAGGCGTAGATCCCGTACAGGCCGTTGTTGTAGGCGGTGACCCTCGTCGCCCGGAAGCCCTGGAGGGCGGGGAAGCGGGTGGTGTCCAGCGGGTTGTAGGCGGAGCCGCCGGCGCCGCGCTGCTGGAGCTTCTCGTCGGTGACGCCGGTGAACAGCACGCCGTTGGCGAGGTAGCCGTGCACGGTGAGGTTCTCCACCACCGAGCCGGCGCCGGTGACGGTGACCCCGTTGACCAGCCGCACGCCGCCGTCCAGCACCACCGAGTTGCGGTCGGTGCCGCGCAGCACGATCCGGGGCTTGGTGATCCGCACGCTCTCCTGGTACGTCCCGGGCGAGACCAGGACGGTGTCGCCCTCACGGGCGACGTCCACTGCCTTCTGGACGGACGGGAAGTCCTGCGGGACGCGGACCACGGTGCCCTCCGGGTGGCGGGCGTCCGAGGAGGGGCCGCCGGCCGAGGAGCAGCCGGTCAGGGCGAGGGCGGCGACCAGCAGGGCGGGCAGGGCGCGGACGGCGCCGCGCGGGCGGACCGGACCGCGTGAGCGGCGCGGACGGCGCGGACGGTGCCGCGGTGCTTCGGAAGCGGATTGACGGACGGTCAAAAGTTGCATACGGGGTGTTCTATCGTCTCCAATGTCGGTCATGCATGCCGAAACCGGAAAGGCGCGGAAACAGCCGGGAGCCGCCAGGGGCGGGGTGGACCGGAGGACGCTGATCGCGGGCGGCGGCGCGGTGCTGGCCGCCGGGGTCGGCGCGGGGGCCGTGGCGCTGGGGCGCGGGCCGGCCGCCGCGCCACCGCCGCACCCGGCGCCCCCGTCGCTGCCGGAGACGCCGTTCCACGGGGACCGGCAGGCCGGGGTGACGGCCCCGCAGCAGCCCGCCACCCTGCTGCTCGCCCTCGACCTGGCGCCCGCCGCCACCTCCGACGGGCGGACCGTACTGCGCTCCCTGCTGGGGGAGTTGACCCGGGTACTGGCCGACGCGACGGGCGGCAGCCCGGCCGATCCCCGGCTGCGGGACGGCGAACCGGCGCGACTGAGCAGCCTGGTCGGGGTCGGGCCGGGGCTGGCCGCCCGGCTCGGGCTGAACGTCCCGCCCGCGCTGGCGGAGCTCCCGGCCTTCCCCGGGGACCGGCTGGACCAGGCCCGCGGCGGCGGTGACCTGGTGGTCCAGCTGTGCGCCGCGGACCGGTGGCCGCTCACCGTGGTGGCCGAACTCCTCGGCGGCGCGGCGAAGTCGGCGGGCGCGACGGTGCGCTGGAGCCAGCCCGGCTTCCTGCCGCGCACGCCCCCGGGGACCACCCCGCGCAACCTCTTCGGCTACAAGGACGGCACCGCCAACCCGAGCCCGGCCGAGGCCCAGCAGTGGGTCTGGGGCCCGCCCGGCCCGTACGAGCACGGCACCGTCCTGGTCTACCGCCGGATCCGGATGGACACCGCGGGGTTCGCCGCCCTCCCGGAGGAGCGGCGCGACCTGGCCATGGGCCGCCGGCGCGGCGACGGCGCCCCGCTCACCGGTAGGGCCGAGCACGAGGACCCGGACATCTACGCGAAGAACCCGGACGGCTCGTACGTCATCCCCAACAGCGCCCACGTCCGGCTCAGCAGCCCCCGGCTCGACTCCGGCGCCCGGATGCTGCGGCGCGGCTACAGCTACGACGACGCCCCCGACGACCGGGGGCTGCTGTTCTGCGCCTTCGTGCGGGACCCGGCGCAGTTCACCCGGGTGCAGAACCGGCTGGCGGCCAAGGACGCGCTCAACCCGTTCCTGGTGCACACGGCTTCCGCGGTGGCCTACGTGCTGCCGGGGGTGCGGGAGGGCGGGGTGCTGGGCGAGGGGTTGTGGGGGTGACGGGGCGGGGTCGAGCGGTCGAGCGGCGGGGTTGAGCGGTCGAGTGGGCGGCAGCCGGACGGCCTCACCAGGTGACCGGGATCGCGGCCGGGCTGCGGGTGGTGCCGCCCAGCTGCCAACTCAGCTGCTCCAGCGGGACGGTGAGACGGAGGCCGGGCAGGGCGGTGGCCAACCGGCGGAGCGATTCGCGCAGTTCTAGGCGGACCCGCCAGGCGCCGATGCAGTAGTGCGGGCCGACGCTGAACGCGAGGGTGGGTGCGTCGAGCGGGGTGCCCAGGTCGGCCTCGATCCCACCGGGGAAGACCGCGGGATCCCGGTTGGCGCTGCCGAGGCTCGCGGCGACCACGGCTCCGGCCGGGACGGTCACGCCGCCGACGTCGAACGGCGCGGTGGCGCGGCGGAGGGTGGCCTCGTCGTCCCCCAACGGGATGTAGTGCAGCAGGCGTTCGGCGGTGTGCTCGGTGACCACCGGGTCGGTGAGCCGGCGCCAGTGCTCGGGGCGCTCACCCAGGAGGTAGACCAGGGCGTTGCCGAGGGCGCCGGTGACGCTCTCGTTGCCGCTGGCGGTGAGGCCGAGGACGAGGAAGGCGAGCGCGTCCTCGGGGACGCCGCCGTCCCGGTCGGCGGCCTGCACCAGCCGGCTGACCAGGTCCGGGCCGGGGCTGCGGCGCCGGCGTTCGATCAACTCCTCGGTGAAAGAGCCGAATTCGGCGAGGGCCTCGGTCCGTCCGGCTTGTTCGTCCTGCTCCGGTTCCTGGTCGCCGCCGCCCTGGGCGAGCAGGGCGAGGGTCCAGTGCCGCAGTCGTCCTTCGTCCAGGCGGTCCGGGCCGTCGCCGTCCAGGCCCATCAGCCGGGCGGTGACGGCGAAGGGCACCGGGCGGGTGAAGGCGGTGACCAGGTCGGCGGGCGGTCCGGCGGCGAGCAGCGCGTCCACGGACTGCTGGACGGCGGCCGCGACCCAGGGCTGCCAGCTCGCGATGGCGCGCGGGGTGAACGCCCGCTGGACGGTGGCGCGCAGGCGGCGGTGGGCGGCGCCGTCCTGGTTGAACAGCGAGGCGGGGTTGGCGGCGACGTCCGCGGTGCTGCCCGCGGTGCCGACCTCGTGCAGGTCGCTCCGGGTGAGGCGGGGGTCGCCGAGGACCTGCCGGACGTCGTGGTAGCGGGTGACGAGCCAGGCGGGGGTGCCGTCCGGGAGGGTGGTCGGGTGCGGCGGCCGGGCGGGGGTGAACGGCAGCCGGTGGAGCGGTGGGGGCGGGGTGTCGGTGTCGGTGCCGGTGTCGGCTGCGGGGGAGGACATGGAACCCTTCGGGGTCGGCGGCGCTGCGGGGCACGGGCATCCAACTGTCATATTTTCTGAGGGAATTGGATCCTTCTGACGGTTTTCCCGTTTCGGCCCGATGCTACGCCCCCGAACCCTCCGTACGTGGTCTCAACGCCCCCACTCGGGTGCCGGGTCGACCGGCAGCAGCGGCCGCACCGCGCCCAGCACGGCGCCGATGCAGGTGTCGCGCAGCTCCGTCCGGGTGCAGCTCGGCTCGGTCAGCCAGTCCACGACCAGCACCCGGACGAACACCAGCCAGCTGCGCAGGACTTGGGAGACGGCGAGGCGGCCGTCCTGGTCCGCCAGCGGCAGGACGGCGAGCAGTCGGGCGCGCAGGGCGTCCAGCTCCTCGGTGATGATGGTCTGGACGACCGGGTCCCCGGCCAGCTCGCGGTTGGCGGCCAGCACGGTGTGCCGGTTGGCGACGAAGTGGTCGAGATGGGCGTCCAGGCCCTCGATCAGCTGCTCGACCAGGGTGTCCGCCGGGTCGAACCTGGTCCGGGCCAGCAGGTCGTCCGAGGCCTGCCGGTGGACCGCCGCGAACAGTTCGCGCTTGCCGGCGAAGTGCCGGTAGAGCAGCGCGCGGGAGACCCCGGCCTGCTCGGCGACCTCCTCCATCAGCACGTCGGCGTACGGCCGGGCGGCGAAGGCCCGGGCGCCGACGGCGAGCAGCTGGGCGCGGCGTTCGGCGGGGGAGAGGCGTCGGCGGCGCTCGTGAACGGACATGTGGCACAGGCTACTTGACATGTGTCCAGTAGTGGGCGCTAGCTTGGTGGAAGCGCTGGTGGACACGTGTCTACTGGCGTCCGACGGGTGATGGGTGGTCGGCTCATGGCACAGGCGAGGGCGAAGGCGCAGGCACCGGCGCGGGGAACGGCGCAGGCGCGGCGAGGGGCGAAGGCGAAGGCGCTGCGGGTGCTCGCCTGGACGATGGGGGTCGCCTGCGTGGCGATCGGGTTCGAACACCTGCTGGGCGGGCCGGTGGGCTTCCCCGGGATCCCGGACCCGGGCCCGACGGTCGACAGCTTCGGCCGCTTCATGGGCGCGGTCTTCGCCGGGTACGGCGTGGCCTGGATCCGGGCCGCCCGGCAGATGCCGGTGCCCGCACGGGAGGTGCGCTGGCTGACGGCGGTGCTCCTGCTGGGCGGCCTCGGCCGGGTGCTCGGCCTGGCGGTGGACGGGCGGCCGCACTGGTTCCAGCTGGTGCTGATGGGGATCGAACTCGGTCTTCCGGCGGTGTACTTCTGGCTCGCCGACGCGGACGAGCGGGCCGCCCGGGGCTGAGCCTCCGGGGGCGCCCGTTCAGGGCGGTCGGGGCACGGGCGGGTCAGACCGCGAAGGCCCGCAGGTGCTCGGTGAGGGTGCTCCGGTCGACGCTCGCGCCGGTGAGCGAGACGTACCCGTCCGGTCGGACCAGCACCACGGCCTCGCCGCGCAGCCCGTACGCGCGGGCGGCGTGGCCGTCGGGGTCGCGGACGGCGGCGACCCGCAGGCCGGGGAGGTCCTGGAGCACGGATCGGGCGGCCGGGTCGGCCGGGCCGGACTGGTCGGCCGGGGCCGGGTGGTCGCCGAAGGCCAGCAGGGTGAAGTGCGGGCCGCGGAACAGGTCGAACAGCCGGACCGGTGTGCCGTCCGCCGTGGTGCAGGGCGCGTCCGGGGCCCGGTCGCCGGCCCGGATGCCGGTGGCCTCGTCCAGGTCCCGGCCGAGCGGGCCGCCGCGGTAGTCGATCGAGAGCCCGGTGAGGTCGGTGCCCTGGACGGCCAGGGTGCGGAACTGTTCGGTCAGCACCGTGGCACCGTCGCCCCGGAACGCCGCCTTGTGGTGGGCGGAGGTGGCGGCGAGGCCGGCCAGGGCGATCGGCCGGCGCTCCTCCTGGTAGCTGTCGAGCAGCTCCGCGGGCGCGCCGCGCAGCACGGCGGCGAGCTTCCAGGCCAGGTTGTGGGCGTCCTGGATGCCGGTGTTCATGCCCTGGCCGCCCGCCGCGGACTGGCAGTGGGCGGCGTCCCCGGCGAGCAGCACCCGGCCGTCGCGGTAGCGCTCGACCAGCCGGACGGTGGGGCGCCAGACGGTGGACCAGATCGGTTCGTGCATCCGGACCCCGGGCAGCCCGGCCCGTTCGGCGAAGAGCCGGCGGAAGGTCTCCAGGGTGGGCGCGGGCAGCTCGCCGTGCTCGTCCGGTTCGACGGCAGCGTGCACCGCCCACTTGCCGTCCTGCCGCATCGGGACGATCGCCATGGCGCCGGCGCCGAACTTCGGGTGGTTCCAGAGGTGCATGTGGTCGGGGTCCAGGCCGTCCAGGTCCATCGAGGCCATGATGAAGCGCTCCTCCTCCCAGGTCTCGCCGAGGAAGGGGATGCCCGCCAGTTTGCGGACGGTGCTGCGGCCGCCGTCGCAGCCGACCAGGAAACGGGCGCGCAGCTGCGCCGTCCGGTCGCCCTGCCGGACGGTGGCGAGCACGCCGGCGGTGTCCCGGGCGCCGTCGGTGTCCTGGATGCCAGCGGCGTCCTGGGCGTAGGCGTGGCCGGTGTCCTGGGTGCAGTCGGTCAGTTCGCTGCCGGTCTCGACCTTGACGCCGTACTCGGCGAGCCGGTCGCGCAGGACGGCCTCGGTGTGGTGCTGGGCGATCATCAGCATGCCGGCGTACGGGCGGTCGGGGGTCGTCGGCCGGGTGGCCCCTGGGTCGAACTCCTGGACCAGCCGGGTGCCTTCGTAGGCGCGGACCTTGAGGTCGAGCACGCCCCGGTCGAGGATCCGGGCGACCACGCCGAGGTCGTCGAACACCTCCAGGGTGCGCGGGTTGACGCCCTTGCCGCGGACGCCCGCGGTGCGGAACGCGTCGTCCCGCTCGATGATCCGGCAGTCGACGCCGGCCCGGGCCAGCCCGATGGCCAGGGTGAGGCCGACCGGGCCGGCGCCGACGATCAGCACGTCGGTGGTGGGTGTGGAGTCGTGCGAGAGTGCAGCGCGCATGGCGGACGCCCCTGTCATTCGGCCATAAGATACGGCGCGTTTCCTGTCTTCGACTGTAGGCTGTCCCCGATAAGAAACGCAACGTGTCTACGAGGGTCGGGTGCGGAAACCGGTGGCGAGCGGCAGAACGGGCGCCCCGCGGCGGCGCGGGGACGAACTGGAACGGGCGATCCTGGACGCCGTCTGGGCCGAACTGGCCGAGCACGGCTACGACCGGCTCACCATGGACGGCGTCGCCGCCCGCGCCCGCACCAGCAAGCCGGTGCTCTACCGCCGTTGGCCGAACCGGGTGGAGCTGGTGGTCGCCGCCCTCGGCCGCAACGCCCCGGACTTCCGGGAACCCCCGGACACCGGTGACCTGCGCACCGACCTGGCGGTCCTGCTGGGGAGCCTGCTGCACCGCTTCGACGACCTGCCGACCGACGCCGTCCACGGCTTCCTGGTCGACCTGATGCGCGACCCCGAACTGCGCGTCGTCTTCCACCGGGGCCTCACCACGCACGGGCCGGTGGACGCGCTGGCCACGATCATGCACCGGGCCGCCGAGCGGGGTGAGGTCGACCCGGCCCGGCTCACCCCGCGGGTCCTCTCGTTGCCGCTGGACCTGCTGCGCGACGCCTTCCTGATGGGCGGTTCGGTGCCGTCCGACCAGGTGGTCGCCGAGGTGCTGGACGAGATCGTCCTGCCGCTGCTCCGGGCGCCGGCCGGAGGGTAGGGGCCGGAGGGTAGGGGGCGGAGGTCAGGGGCCGGAGAGAGGGCCCATCGGGCCGCGGATACCCCTACCCCGTAATGACGAACGCCCTCCGGCGGCGATGTGCCGCCGGAGGGCGCCGGTGTGTGCGAGCCCCGGGTCGGGTCCGGGTTCGGGTCCCCGTCCGGGGTCGGGTCAGGAGCGGACCAGGCGGGCGATGGCCTGGTTGGCCTCGCGGACCTTGGCGTTCGCCTCCTGGCCGCCCTCGGCGATGGCGTCGCGGACGCAGCATTCGATGTGCTCGTCCAGGAGTTGCAGGGCGAAGGACTGGAGGGCGCGGCTGGCCGCGGAGACCTGGGTGAGGACATCGATGCAGTAGGTGTCCTGCTCGACCATGCGCTGCAGGCCGCGGATCTGGCCCTCGATGCGGCGAAGCCGCTTGAGGAAGTCGTCCTTGTGGGGGCTGTAGCTGGCCATGGCCGTCTCCGGTTCCCGTGCGGTGAGGAGTTCTCTCACTCTACCGGGGTGGGGTGGGAGGGGAGTCGGCCCGGACGGGGCGCGGGGCGCGGGCGTCCGGGCCGACGGGGCGTCAGGCTTCGAGCCGGCCGACCAGGTCGTAGCCGGCCTCGTCGATGGCGGCGGCGAGCTCGGCGTCGGCCAGCGGGGCGGTGCTGTCGACGGTGACCCGGCCGGTGGCGAGGTCGACCGCGACCTCGGCGACGCCGGGGACCTTCTTGAGCTCGGCGGTCACCGAGCTGACGCAGTGTCCGCAGGTCATGCCCGTCACCTGGAGGACGGTGCGCTCGGCGATGCTGGCGGCGGGGGCCGCGGCGGCGCCGGTGCCGCACGAGCCGCAGCAGGAGCCCTCGCTGGCGGACGGCTCGACGGTGACGGTGGTCTCGCTCATGGTGTGCTCCTGTCGTCAGTGCGTGCGATGCCTTCCGGAGTGTCCCGGGCGGCTGCTTCGCTCGAGAACATACCATACCCCCCTAGGGTAATTGAAGGGGTGTCGGAGGCCGGCCGCGGGGGAGGAACCGGGCGTCAGCGGACGGTGATCTGGACGCTCTTGGAGATGTCGCAGCGCTCCGCCGGGTACCTCGGCACGCCGGCCACGCAGCCTCCCTGACCGAACAGCCAGGTCAGTGTGGTGGTGCCGGGCGTCAGCGCCTCGAAGGTCAGGTCGAACTCCGGGGCGCAGCCGGGTACGGGCGGGTTCGTCGGGCAGGGGGTGATGACGAAGTCCGGCCCCGGGCGCAGCACTTTGCCGTCGCCCGCCGCACCGAGGTACCAGCGGTGCGACAGGGCACCCCCGGTCGTCCGCACCCCGAGCCGCTGTCCGACCGCCAGGGTCACCGTGCTGGGCGGGTACGGGGAGGTGGCGGTCCACCCGTCGCTGGGGAGGGAGACCTCCTGCTGCGGCCGGGCGGCGGCCGAGTTGGCGGCCGAGTCGGCGGCCGGGTCGGAGCCGGACCACCAGCCGTCGAGGTAGGAGACGAGCAGCAGGGCGGCGGCCAGGAGCGCGACCACGGCGGTGGTGATCCGGCGCCTCACCGGCCTTCCTCCCGGACCCGGCGACGCATGGTGATGAGCAGTGCGACCTCGGCCAGCCAGCGGGCGAACAGGACGTCGCGCCGCAGGTCCGCCCCGCCGGCCGCGGCCGCGCGCAGCCAGCCGCGGACCAGCTCGCCCGGCTCCCGGCCGATCACCGGTTCGGACAGGTCGAGCGCGGCGGCGATGCCGCCGGCCCGGACGTACTGGGCGAGGAAGTACAGCGGATGGGGGCCGATGCCCAGGCGCTCGGCCTGGTAGGAGGCGGCGATCGCGGCCTCGGAGAAGAGCACCCGGCGAGGGGTGCCGTCGATCAGCAGGCCGCGGGTGAGGGCGGCCTCGACGTCGTAGCCGGTCATCAGCTCGGTGTCGGGCAGGATGTCGGTCATTTCGGCAGCTCCGCGCCGTAGGGCGTGTTCATTTCCTCATCGTTGGTGATGCCGCCGGCGTTCATCTGGCTGTGGATGAACTGGTCCTCCGTGACCCACTCCGAGTGGCCCCAGGGGTTGTAGACCTGGAGCCGGTCGCCGTCACGGGCGACGATGACCATCTGGTGGGCGCCGGCCTTGCCGGTGGTGCAGAACGGCACGGGCTTGCCCTCGTCCACGGCCTTCTCGATCCGGGCGACGGCCGTGCGCCGGTCGTCGTCGGTGCTCAGGTTGACGTACTCGTAGGTCGAGCCGGTGGCCTTGCCGAGGTTCTGGTCGGCGAGGAAGGTGTTGCCCTTGGGGCCGATCCCCCCGGTGTCGTCGGGGTAGACCTTCTCGTTGCCGTTGGCCAGCTGGCCCTGCTTGTACTGGCCGAGGTACAGCTGCTGGAGGCGCTGCTGGAAGTACTGGGGCGAGTCGGCTCCCGGGACGTCGGGCATGTTGCCGGTGGTGACCTGGAGCATCGTCACCGGGTCGAGCTTGAGGCCCGCGACCACGGTGGAGGCGGCGACGCAGTCGTTGTAGCCGCCCTGGTCGTAGATCTGACGGTTGCCGAGGATCACGGTGCCCTTGTAGGTGAGCCCCACCTGGCTCGTGGTGGACTCCTGCTGGGCGGGGTCCGAGCCGAGGGCCGGGACGAGGTGATCGGACAGCCAGACCGGGTCGTCGCCGTGGGGGTGGATCTGGGCGGCGAACTGCTGGATGTCCGGGATCGAGTGGCCGGCGGCCAGGGCCTTCCAGAGGTAGGCGGCCTCCTCGGGTGACTTGGCGCCGGACACCAGCTGCTGGAAGGCGAGTTGGTCGGCGCCGCCCATCACGGACAGGGCCTGTTCGGCGCGGTCGAGCTGGTTGGCGGAGAGGATGTAGTCGCCGTCCTCGTTGCCGCCGGGCCCCTTCTCGTTGGCCATGACCAGCGCCGCGAGCGGGTCGACCGTCCCCTGCCCCGCCCGTTCGGTACGGGCCTTGGCGGCGAGCTGGTTGAGCAGGCTCGCGGTGCGGGTGCCGCTGCTCTCCGCCGCCTGGGCGGCGGCGATCCGGGTGCCCACGGCGGTGTTGGCGGGATCGATGGCGGCGATGGCCTTGCCCACGTCGAAGGCGTCGTGGCCGAGCGACTTCTGGATGTTCTCCAGGGCGGTGATGCCCTGGGCGTCGGTGTTCCGGGCCGCTTCCAGGGCGTCCGCCCAGGCGTTCAGCTGGGTGGACGCCTGTTCCAGGGTCTTCTGGGAGACGGTCAGTTCGTTCGCCAGCGCCTTGATGGACTGGGTGGCGTTCTGGGCGACCGAGCCGGTCCAGGCGTTCGGCAGCTCCTTGTCGGCGACCGACCCGAGGTCGGTGGAGGCCTTGGCGTAGGCCTTCGCGGTCTCCGCGTACTCCTTGGCCCGCTCGCGGATGGTGCCCGGGTTCCCGGCCGGCCCCGGTACGGCCAGGGCCTTGTCGATCGCGCCGAGCAGTTCGACGCCGAGGAAGAGGCCGGAGCCGGGGTGGGTGATGGCCTGCTGCGCCTTCTGCAGGTCCGCGACCTTGCTCATCGGGCTCCGGCCGGGGTCATCTCGGTGGCGACCTTGGTCTCCGCGGCGCGGTAGTTGGCGCTGGTCGTCGACATCTTCTGGACCAGTTCCGTCACGGCCCGCTGGGTGACCTGCAGTTCCTGCGCCCACTTGGTGTCGAAGCCCGACCAGGCCTGGTCCACTCCGAACTCGCCGAAGTCGGCGGCCGGGTGCACCGCCTTCGCGGTGTAGGCCTGGCCCGCCGACGTCAGGTCGGTCGCGACGTTGCCGAGTGCCGTCGTCACGCCGTCCAGTGCGTCGGGATGGACCGTGTAGCCGGTCGGTTGATCCCCCATCGACCGCTCCCCCTCCTGCAGTTGCCCGCTCGCCGTGCTCGGACGAACACGACCGATGAGCATAGACGCATCCGGGCGAAGTGCGGTTGCGGAGCCGCGCACCCCGCGCCCGGGGGCGGGGGCGGCTGCCTCGGGCGCGGGGGCGGTGTGCGGCGGATCGGCGCGCCGTGGTGGCGGAATACCCCGTACGGGTATACGTTCGCCGACGGGGACTGAGGAAGGCGGACCACCACCATGCACGCGATCCTGCACGCGCTCGCCATCGCCGGGGCGATGACCTGGGAGATCACCTGGGCCCTGGTCCTCGGCTTCCTGCTCTCCGCCGTCGTCCAGGCCGTCGTCCACAAGTCCACCGTGGTGCGACTGCTCGGCGACGACCGCCCGCGCACCCTCGCCGTCGCCTCGGCCCTCGGGGCGGCGTCCTCCTCCTGCTCCTACGCGGCGGTCGCCCTGGCGCGCTCGCTGTTCCGCAAGGGCGCGGACTTCACGGCGGCGATGGCCTTCGAGATCGCCTCGACCAACCTGGTGGTCGAACTCGGCGTGATCCTGGCCCTGTTGCTGGGCTGGCAGTTCACGGCGGCCGAGTTCGTCGGCGGGCCGGTGATGATCCTGCTGCTCGCCCTGCTGTTCCGGCTCTTCCTGCGCGACCGGCTGCTCCGGGAGGCCCGCGAACAGGCGTCGTACGGGCGGGCGGGTTCGATGGAGGGCCACGCCGCGATGGACATGTCCGTCGCGGGGGAGGGCTCCTTCGCCCGGCGGCTGCTGTCCCGACAGGGCCTCACCTCGGTGTCGCACGTGTTCGTGATGGAGTGGGCCGCGATCCTCCGGGACCTGGTGGTCGGGCTGCTGATCGCCGGCGCGATCGCCGCGTGGGTCCCGGACTCGTTCTGGCAGGCCTTCTTCTTCGCCGACCACCCGCTGGCCGGGAAGCTCTGGGGACCGCTGGTCGGACCACTCGTGGCGATCGCGTCCTTCGTCTGCTCGATCGGCAACGTGCCGCTGGCGGTGGTGCTGTGGAAGGGCGGGATCAGCTTCGGCGGGGTGGTCGCGTTCATCTTCGCGGACCTGCTGATCCTGCCGATCCTGAACATCTACCGGAAGTACTACGGGGCGCGGACGGCGCTCTTCCTGCTCGGGACGTTCTACGCGGCGATGGTGGCGGCCGGGTACCTGGTGGAGCTCCTGTTCGGCGGGCTGGGGCTGGTGCCGGACCAGCGGGACGCCGAGATCCCGATGTCGGGCGTGGAGTGGAACTACACCACCTGGCTCAACATCGCCTTCCTGCTGCTGGCGGCGGCGATGCTGGTCCGCTTCTTCCGCACCGGCGGGCGGGCGATGCTGCGGATGATGGGCGGGGCGCCGGAGGCGGAGGGACACCAGGGACGCATGGGGCACGACCATCACTGAGACTGCCTGCGCGAGAAGTCGGACGGGCCGACTTCTCGCGCGGTGCCGGTCAGGGTCAGACGGGCGGCAGCAGGTCGCTCTCGCTGACGGTGTACGTCAGCGGGGGGTAGCTGAAGTCCGTCTCCTGGTTCTCGCGGCGTCGGAGCCGGTAGAACTCGCGTCGCTGCTCCTCGTCGGCCGAGGTGAGGCGGGCGCCCTCCGGGAGGTACGGGCGCCCGTCGCGGAACCGCACGAGGGTCCTCGAGGTGCGGAAGGTCAGGCCCAGCCAGACGTTGTCCGCTGCGGGGACGGGCTTCTCCAGGACGATCCTGTGCCTGAGCCGCCGGTTCGACTCGACGGAGAAGACGACGAAGGTGTCGTGGGCGAGGGGGACTTCGTACCTCTCGCCGTCCGGCTCCTTCGACTCGACGACCAGCTTCCTCGGCGGGCCCGCTTCGGGGTCGCGGTAGCAGGAGAAGACGGCGATGTACGAGCCCTCGGCCAGGTCGAGGGCCTGGTCGGAGTGGGCGCCCATGGTCGTGTAGGCGTTGGTGTAGCTCTCGAACAGGGCGTTGTCGAAGGCGAGCGGAAGCCCGGCGCGCTCCTGGATCCGCTGCGCCAGACGTTCGTGGACGGGGCGGAAGCGCTGCGCCGGGGCGGCGTACCGGGTGGTGGTGCGGACGAGGGGCACGCCGCCCGTCCGGTCGGGCCGGGTGAGCGTGGTGCCCCGGCGGCCCTTCCCGAGGTCCTCCAGGTCGGCCGATGCGGACAGTTCCGCGAAGAGGCCCGGCTCGGCGGGCAGGGTGAAGGAGCGGATCTCGTCCGAGATGCTAGGCACGCGGGGCACGGTAGTCTCCCGCGTTCATGCTGAACAGGAACTGGTCGCCGTAGTCGACGAAGGCCGAGGACCTGTTCTCCTCGGCGTACCGCCTGCGCAGCTCCGCCATGCCGGCCTCGGTGGGCGGCTCCAGCTCCACCAGGCCGCCGGCCGAGGTGAGGAAGGTCCGGCCGTCGCGGTGCACGGCCTCGGTCTTCGAGCAGCGCACCACGTAGCCCAGGCGGGTCGGCAGCAGCTCGGCGTCCAGGGCCGAGGGGCGGATCTCGTGGGTGTAGAGGCGGTTGGTGGACAGCGGCATGAAGAACACCGACCCGGGGTGGAGGGTCAGGGCGAACTGCCGGGGGAGCGCGTGGCCGTACTGTTCCGCGGCCGAGTCCTTGAGGCGGAAGCGGAGGCTGGTCAGCGCGCTGGAGTTCTTCGTGCCGTAGTCGAAGGGGTCGTCAGGGAGGGGCTGGAGCTTGTCCAGGCCGTCGTAGAAGGTGCAGAAGGCCATGACGCCGTTGACGGGCATGTCCTTGGTCTTGTCGGCGTGGGAGGAGATCCTGGCCTTGGACTGCTTGCGCTCGGGCGTGGCCAGGGTGTTGTGGTAGGTCTGCGCGAGGACGTGGTTCAGCGGCGCGTGGCCGCGGAAGACGGTGGCGGCCTCGCGGTTCAGGGCGTCGACGATGTCGGTGTCGGTCGGGCCGAAGTTCTCCGTCGGGCCGGACAGGTTGGTGGAGCAGCGCAGCAGGCGGAAGTGCAGCTCGTCGCCGTCGCGGGTGACGGGGGTGAGGTAGATGCCGCTGCGGTGGGCCGAACCGGGCTTGGTGGACTCCGTCAGGGACTGGAAGGTGTGCTCGGCGCGGATCCGGTGGAAGTGGTCCGCCTCGGGCTCGAAGAAGCGGGGGTAGTACACGCCGGCGCCGTGGACGCGGATCGGGACCCGGCCGAGGCCGACCAGGGGCCAGGGGGCGTCGGAGTGGTTCTGCGCGAGCTCCCGGACGACGAAGACGCGGGCGGCCGAGTCGAGTTGGCTGGTGTCGAGCGTGGCCAGGTCGCCACAGAGATAGACCGTCTTCTGCGCGAGGTCGGTGGAGGCGAGGTCTTCGGGCGCGATCACGGCCCCGAAGAAGTCGATGCGCTGCGCCGTCGAGGGCACAACCAGCACGTTGCCCGCATCGTCGATGCGGGCTTCGGTGGGATCTGTGGTCTGCATCGAGTGCTACCTACCGTTCGCCGGCCGTTCAGGCATGTTCAGGTGGTGGGGAGTTCGTCGGTCGTGACTGCGGTGACGAAGCCGTCCACGCGTCGTCGGGGAAGACGAGCGCCGGTCCGGCGGGGTTCCCTGGATGACGAAGACGACGAGGACGACGAGGACGACGAGGACGACGAGGACGACGAGGACGACGAAGGTGCCGGGCGATCCCCCGCGGATCGCCCGGCACCCCCGGCCTGCCTCATCCCGCCTCGAGGGCGTCGGCGCCCCCAGGACCTCCTCCTCAGTGCTGCTGGTCGCCCGTGGTGACGGTGAAGGCGGCGGTGTGGACGGTGCCCTGGTGCTGGAAGTCCAGGAAGAGCCGGTAGCTGCCGCCGCTCGGGGCGGTGGTGGTGAAGCCGATGCCGGGGCCGGGGGTGGTGGTGTCCGGGTGGACGTGGAGGTAGGCGAGGTCGCCGGCGCGCAGGGCGACCAGGTGGCCGTAGGCGCCGAGGTAGGGCTGGAGGTCGGTGATCGGGGTGCTGTCCTTGCTGATGGTCAAGGTGAGGTGGCTACTGCGGTCGGGGGTGAGGTCGCCGCCGAGGGTGACGGTGTAGCCGTCGACCGTGACGGTGCGGCCGGTGTCGGGCAGCGGGGCGGGGCGCAGGTCGCCGGCGGCGTGGAGGTCGGCGCCGAGGGTGAGGCCCTCGTCGGCTCCGGCCGGGGTGAAGTCGGCGAAGACCCGGTACTCGCCGGCGGCGGGGACGGCGGCGGTGGCGCTCCAGGTGCCGTCGGCGGCGAGGGTGGGGTGCAGGTGCTGGAAGGTGGAGAGGTCGCGCGGGGCGACGATCAGGTGGAGTTCCTTCTCGTGCTCCTGCTGGTAGGCGGTGACGGGCCTGCCGTCCGTGCCGAGGATGCGGAAGCGCAGGTCGGTGGGGGAGCCGGCGGTGACGAAGGGGTTGTCGACGCTGAGGGTGTAGCCGCGCTCGGAGACCTGGAGCCCGCCGGGGAGGTGTTCGGCGGCGGCTGCCCCGCTCCCTGAGTCGTGTCCGCCGTCGTGTCCGCTGTCGTGTCCGGTGTCGGGTCCGCTGTGGGCGGCGTGTCCGGTGGCGGGCCTGGGCTCGGCGGGGCCGGTGCCGGTCGCGTGGCCGACGCCGAGGGCGAGGCCGAAGACGGCGGCGAGGCCGGCGGTGAAGGCGGTGATGCGCAGGGCGGTGTTCACGGCGGTCTCCTGGGACGTTCCGGGTTCCGGCGGGCAGTGCCATGAGTGAATACCCCATGGGGGTATCACGTCAAGCGGTCTCCGCTCCAGGAAAATACCGCCCTGGGGTATCGGCCGGGGCTTGCCCTCAGTACCCCCCAGGGGTATAAATGAACCCGGCACCGCCCGATACCCCCAGCGGGTATGACGGCCCGGCCGCACCGTACCTCGCACGTACCTCGAAGCAGCGACAGTCACCAGGAGCAACGATGACCACCCAGGCACCCGCCTCCACGGAGGTGGAACTCTCGATCGGCGGAATGACGTGCGCCTCGTGCGCCGCCCGGATCGAGAAGAAGCTCAACCGGATGGACGGCGTCTCGGCCAGCGTCAACTACGCCACCGAGAAGGCGAAGGTCTCCTTCGAGGGCGAGGTCGAGGTGGCCGACCTGATCGCCACCGTCGAGGCCACCGGCTACACCGCCGCGCTGCCCACGCCCCCGGCCGCCGCCGGTGGCGAGGGCGCCGAGCCGGGCGAGCCCGCCGACGGACTGGCGCCGCTGCGCCAGCGGTTGTTCACCGCCGTCGCCCTGGCCGTCCCGGTGATCGCGATGGCGATGGTGCCGGCCCTCCAGTTCGACAACTGGCAGTGGCTCTCGCTCACCCTCGCCGCCCCGGTCGTCACCTACGCCGCCTGGCCGTTCCACCGCGCCGCCTGGACCAACGCCCGGCACGGCGCCGCGACCATGGACACCCTGGTCTCGCTCGGTACGGGCGCCGCGTTCCTGTGGTCGCTGTGGGCGCTGTTCTTCGGCGACGCGGGGATGCCGGGCATGCGGCACGGCTTCGAGTTCACCATCGCCCGCAGCGACGGCGCCTCGAACATCTACCTGGAGGCGGCGGCCGGCGTCACCGCCTTCATCCTGGCCGGGCGCTACTTCGAGGCCCGCTCCAAGCGCACCGCCGGGGCCGCCCTCAAGGCGCTGCTGGAACTGGGTGCCAAGGACGTGACGGTGCTGCGCGGCGGAGCCGAGGTGCGGATCCCGATCGCCGAACTCGCCGTGGGGGACCGGTTCGTGGTGCGGCCCGGCGAGAAGATCGCCACCGACGGCACCGTGGTCGAGGGCAGTTCCGCCGTGGACGCCTCGATGCTCACCGGCGAGTCCGTCCCGGTCGAGGTCGGGGTCGGGGGCTCCGTCACCGGCGCGACCGTCAACGCGGGCGGCCGGCTGGTGGTCGAGGCCACCAGGGTCGGCGCGGACACCCAGCTCGCCCGGATGGCCAAGCTGGTCGAGGAGGCCCAGAACGGCAAGGCCGCCGCCCAGCGCCTGGCCGACCGGATCTCGGCGGTCTTCGTGCCGATCGTGATCACCCTGGCGGTGGCCACCCTCGGCTACTGGCTGGGCACCGGCGAGGGCTGGACCGCCGCCTTCACCGCCGCCGTGGCCGTGCTGATCATCGCCTGCCCGTGCGCCCTGGGCCTGGCCACCCCGACCGCCCTGCTGGTCGGCACCGGCCGCGGCGCCCAACTGGGCGTACTGATCAAGGGCCCGGAGGTGCTGGAGTCCACCCGCAAGGTCGACACCATCGTCCTGGACAAGACCGGCACCGTCACCACCGGCCGGATGACCCTGCTCGCCGTGCACACCGCCGAGGGCGTCACCGAGGCCGAGGTGCTCCGTCTGGCCGGCGCCCTGGAGCACGCCTCCGAGCACCCGATCGCCCGGGCGATCGCCACCGCCGCCGCCAAGGCCGGTGAACTGCCCGCCGTCGAGGGCTTCGAGAACGTGCCCGGGCTGGGCGTCCAGGGCGTGGTGGCCGGCCACGCGGTGCTGGCCGGCCGGGAGGCACTGCTCAACGAGTGGTCGCAGTACCTGCCGGAGGCCCTCGCCGAGGCCAAGCGCACCGCCGAGTCGGCCGGCCGCACCGCGATCGCGGTCGGCTGGGACGGCGAGGCCCGGGCCGTCCTGGAGGTGGCGGACGCGGTCAAGCCGACCAGTGCCGAGGCCATCACCAAGCTGCGGGCCCTGGGCCTGACCCCGGTGCTGCTGACCGGTGACAACAGGCTGGTCGCCGAGGCGGTCGCCGCCGAGGTCGGCATCGCACCGGAGCATGTGATCGCCGAGGTCATGCCGCAGGACAAGGTCGACACCGTCAAGCGGCTGCAGGCCGAGGGCAGGGTCGTGGCGATGGTCGGGGACGGCGTCAACGACGCGGCCGCGCTCGCCCAGGCCGACCTCGGCCTGGCGATGGGCACCGGGACGGACGCCGCGATCGAGGCGGGCGACCTCACCCTGGTCCGCGGCGACCTGCTGGCCGCCGCCGACGCCATCCGGCTCAGCCGCAGGACCCTCGGCACCATCAAGAGCAACCTGTTCTGGGCCTTCGGCTACAACGTCGCCGCCCTGCCGCTGGCGGCCGCGGGCCTGCTCAACCCGATGATCGCGGGGGCGGCCATGGCCTTCTCCTCGGTCTTCGTGGTCGGCAACAGCCTCCGGCTGCGCCGCTTCCGCTGAGCTCCCGCCGCAGGCCACGAGATGGCCCCGAGGCCCCGGAACCGCTGACCGGTTCCGGGGCCCTCGCCCGTCCGGGCGCCGCTCCGGCCGCCGTGCGGGCACTACCCACCGTGATGGCGGGCCCGGGCCGCCGGGGATCCGGTTCGTCCGTACTTGCCGGTGATGACCAGTGCTTGGCGGTCGTTTTGCCCGTACTTGGGAGTCCGCTCACCGAAGTCCTACCCTGCCGCGACCGGGCCGAGATGTGACGCTCCGACACTTGTTAGGCAAGCCTTTCCTGCCTTAGGTTCTCGTGCCGTCAGGTCGCCGACCCTCGCATTCCGAGGGCTCCGGCGGCTGTTCCCTGCCCTTCCGGAGGACCCTCACCATGCCCGGTACCGTGCGGCCGCTGGCCGGCCTGTCCCTCGTCGCCGTCTGCGCCCTCGCCCTCACCGCCTGCGGCAGCTCCGGCGGGACGGGGGGCACGGACGGCGCCACCGCCGCGGCGGGCCAGACCATCACCGTCTACAGCGGTCAGCACGAGCAGACCGTCAAGGCGCTGACCGAGGACTTCACCAAGCGCACCGGCATCAAGGTCGAGCTGCGCTCCGGCGACGAGGCCGAGCTGGCCAACCAGATCCTCCAGGAGGGCGACGCCTCCCCGGCCGACGTCTTCTACGCCGAGAACCCGCCCGCGCTCACCGTCCTCGGCGACAAGGGCCTGCTCGCCAAGGTCGCCCCCGACACCCTCAAGTCCATCCCGGCCAACGACAGTTCGGGCAAGGGCGACTGGGTCGGCGTCTCCGCCCGCAGTGCCGCCTTCCTGGCCGCCACCGGCAAGGGCGCCGACACCGCGCCGCCCGCCTCCGTGCTCGACCTGGCCAAGCCCGAGTGGAAGGGGCGCCTGGGCATCGCCCCCGGCGAGACCGACTTCGCCCCGGTCGTCACCCAGGTCCTCAAGGCCAAGGGCGAGGACGCCGCCAAGCAGTGGCTCAAGGGCCTCAAGGACAACGCCAAGGTCTACGACAGCAACGAGACCCTCTCCGCCGCGATCAACAGCGGCGAGGTCGAGGGCGGCGTCATCGACCACTACTACTTCTACCGGATGCGCGACGAGAAGGGCGCGGCCGAGACCCACGCGACCCTGCACTACTTCCCCAAGGGGGACCCGGGCTCGCTGATCGACGTCTCCGGCGCCGCCGTGCTCAGCCACGGCAAGCACCAGGCCGCCGCCCAGGCCTTCCTCGGCTACCTCGCCTCCGCCCCGGCCCAGACCGTCATCGCGAACTCCGCGAGCTACGAGTACCCGCTGGTCGACGGCGTGAAGGGCAAGCCCGAACTGCCCGCCCTGGACGGCATCGGCACCGTCGCCGACCCGGCCCAGCTCGGCGACGGCAAGCAGGCCCTGGCCCTGCTGCAGGACGCCGGACTGCTCCAGTGACGACCCCCCTGCCCCGGCGGCGGTGGCGGGCCGGCGGCCTGCTCGCCCCCGTCGCCGTCGCCGTGGTCGCGGTGGTCGCCGCGCCGCTCGGCTTCGTCACCGCCCAGGCCGCCCAGGCCGGTTGGGACCAGACCCGGCGGCTGCTCGGCCGCCCGCTGATCGCCACCCTGCTCGGGCACACCCTCGGCCTGGCCGCCGCCGTCACCCTCGCCACCGCCGTCCTCGGCTTCGGCGCCGCCTACCTGGTCGAGCGCACCACCCTGCCCGGCCGCCGGGCCTGGACCGTCGCGCTCGCCCTGCCGCTCGCCGTACCGGAGTTCGTCCGCGGCTACTCCTGGGTCTCGCTGTTCCGCTCCGTCCACGGCTACTGGGGCGCCGTCCTGGTGATGACCTGCTCGCTCTACCCACTGGTGTTCCTGCCGGTCGCGGCCGCGCTGCGGCACGGCGACGCCGCCGCCGAGGAGGTCTCCCGCTCGCTCGGCCGCGGCCGGCTCGCCACCCTGTGGCGGGTCACCCTGCCGCTCACCCGGCCCGCCCTGGCCGGCGGCGTCCTGCTGGTCTCGCTCTACCTGCTCGGCGAGTACGGCGCCTTCGCGATGCTGCGCTACACCACCTTCGCCACCGCCGTGTTCACCCAGTACAAGCTCGGCTTCGACGCGGCCTCCGCCTCGCTGCTCACCCTGGTGCTGGTCGGGCTCGCCCTGCTGCTGGTCGCCCTGGAGGCCTGGGCCGGCCGCCGGGCGCGCACCACCCGGCACGGCGCCCTGGCCCGCCCCGCCGTGCCGGTGCGGCTCGGCGGCTGGACCGCCCCCGCGCTCGGCGCGCTGGCCGCGCTGGTCGGCGTCTCGCTCGGGGTGCCGCTGTACGCGCTGGCGTACTGGCTGGTCAGGGGCAGTTCCACCACCCTGCCCTCCGCCTCCGTGCTCGGCGCCACCCTGGCCACCCTCGGGTACGCGCTCGGCGCCGCCGTCGTCGCCACGGCCGCCGCCCTCCCCGTCGCCCTGTACGGCTGGCGGCGCGGCACCCGGCCCGCCCGCGCCGTCGAGCGGATCGCCTACCTCACCCGAGCGCTGCCCGGCATCGCCGTCGCCCTCGCGGTGGTCTTCTTCGCCGTCCGCTGGGCCCGGCCCCTGTACCAGCAGCCGCCGATGCTGGTCCTGGGGTACGTCCTGCTGTTCTTCCCGCTGGCCCTCACCGCCGTCCGCGCCGCCCTCGCCCAGGTGCCGCCCGGCGTCGAGGAGGCCGCCCGCTCGCTCGGCACCCGGCCGCTCGCCGTCCTCTGCCGGGTCACCCTGCCGCTGGTGCTGCCCGGCCTCGGCGCCGCCGTCGCCATGGTCGGCCTCACCGCCTCCACCGAACTCACCGCCACCCTGCTGCTGCGCCCCACCGGCACCCAGACCCTGGCCACCCAGTTCTGGGTCTACACCAGCGGCCTCGCCTACGGGGCGGCGGCGCCGTACGCGGCCCTGATGGTGGCGCTGTCCGTCCCCTCCGTCCTGCTGCTCACCCGCCGTAGCCCAGGGAGCCCCCGATGACCGGACTCTCCGTCGTCGACCTGCACGCCGCCCACGGACGCAGCCCCGTCCTGCACGGCATCGACCTGACCGTGCCGGACGGCGCGCTCGCCTGCGTCCTCGGGCCCTCCGGCTGCGGCAAGTCCACCCTGCTGCGGGTGCTGGCCGGCTTCCACCCGGCCGCCGCCGGGCAGGTCGTGCTGCACGGCCGCGTCCTCGACGACGGCCGCGGCAGGCTGCCCGCCGAACAGCGGGGCATCGGCCTCGTCCCGCAGGACGGCGCGCTCTTCCCGCACCTCAGCGTCGCCGCCAACATCGGCTTCGGACTGCCCCGTTCGCAGCGCCGCGCCCGGGTCGCGGAACTGCTCGACCTGGTCGGCCTGCCCGGCCTGGGGGAGCGCCGCCCGCACCAGCTCTCCGGCGGCCAGCAGCAACGCGTCGCCCTGGCGCGGGCGCTGGCGCCCCGCCCGCGTCTGCTGCTGCTCGACGAACCGTTCGCCGCCCTGGACGCGGCCCTGCGGGCCGACCTGCGCCGCGAAGTCGCCGCCGCCCTGCGGCAGTCCGGCACCACGGCGGTGCTGGTCACCCACGACCAGGACGAGGCGCTCTCCTTCGCCGACACCGTCGCCGTCCTGCGCGACGGCCGGATCGCCCAGGCGGGCAGTCCCGAGGAGCTGTACCACCGCCCGGCCGACGCCGCCGTCGCGGGTGTGCTGGGCGAGGCGAACCTGATTCCGGCCGAGGCCAGGGGAGTCGAGGCGCTGACCGCCCTGGGCGCCCTTCCGCTGGCCGGCCCCGCGGTTGACTCGGGCGGTGCGCTCGCCCTGCTCCGGCCGGGCCAACTGCGGCTCACCGCCGGGCCGGTGGCGGGCGCCGTCCCGGCGAAGGTGCTCGGCAGCGACTTCCGGGGCCATGACCACCGGGTCGAACTCCGGCCCGGGGCACCGGGGTTGCCCAAGGTGCTGATCGTCTCGGCCGACCGCCCGTGGCCGGTGGGCGGCGAGGCCTATCTGGCCGCCGCGGGGCCGGTGCACCTGCTGCCGGGGGAGTGAGCCCGGTTCGTACGGCGGGTGCTCGCGGTTCGTACGAGGTCGCTTGCCGGTGCGGGTCCACGCGCCGTCGGCGGCCGGGGCGGCTTCGACGAGCGCGGCCCAGGGGGCGTGGTGGTGCCCCCGGCTCGCGGTCGACGGTGCGTCGACCGCAGGCCGGGCGGAGGCGGGGCGTCAGAGGACGGCGAGCCGGTCCACCAGCAGTTCCACCCTGCGTTCGGTGTCCTCCGGGGGGAGGCGTCGGGCCCGGGTCAGGGTGGCCACTCCGTGCAGGGCGGCCCAGAACACCTCGGTGAACAGTCCCGGGTGGACGCCGTCGCCGGCCACCTCGCCGAGACTTTCCAGCAGGGCGGCGAAGGCGTCCTTCAGCGGTTCGGGGGTCTCCTCCTGTGCGAAGGCCAGGCCGCCGTCGAGCTGGAACAGGGCGTCGTAGACCGCCGGGTTGCGGGCGGCGAAGTCGAGGTAGCTGCGGGCGAGGGCGGTGACCCGGGTGCGGGGGTCGTCCGTGGCGCGGGCCGCGGCCCGCATGGCCGCGGCCATCTCGGTGGCGCCTTCGAGGGCGACGGCGCCGATGATCTCCCGTTTGCCGCGGAAGTGGCTGTAGAGGACGGGCTGGCTGTATTCGATGCGCTCGGCGAGGCGGCGGGTGGTGACCGCGTCCCAGCCCTGCTGCTCGGCGAGTTCGCGGGCCGTCGCCACGATGAGGCGTTCGCGCTCCGCCCGTTCGCGCTGCTTGCGTTCTTGTACGGACATGATTCGATCCTAGCAGCGCTAGACAAGCGAGTGACAGTAGGTCTAGCGTTGCATCATCATCTAGCAGCGCTAGATCCCAGGAGGGGTCATCATGCTCAACGCACTCCAGGTCTTCACCACCGTGGTCGTCGGCGTGATGGTGGGGGTGGAGTTCTCCGTCGCCTTCTTCATGAACCGGATCTTCAGCGCGCTCCCCGAGGACAGCGGCCAACTCGCCCGCTCCCACGGGGGTCGGATGCTCGGCGCGGTGATGCCGGTCTGGTACATCTCCTCGCTCGTCCTCGCCGCGATCTGGGCCGTCGCCGGGTGGCACCACCACGGCGCGGGCCTCGTCGTCACCGCCGGCGGGCTGCTGATCGTCAGCGTGCTCATGTCGGTCCTGCTGCTCGTCCCGATCAACAACCGGAGCAAGACGTGGACCCCCGAGAACCGGCCCGCGGACTGGAAGGAGCAGAGCGCGCGCTGGGACCGCTACCACTACGCCCGCGTCGCCGTCATCATCGCCGCCTTCGCCCTGCTGGTCGCCGCCCTCGGCTGAGCCCGGTGTGTTGTCGCACCGGCCGCCGGGCAGGCGGGAGTTGAAGGCGGGCCCTACGGCCCCTCCGGCAGCTCCACCGCCTGCCAGCGGTAGGCCGCGTCCTCCTGCCAGACCTGCAACTCGCCCTCCACCACGGCCGCCAGGCACAGCCGCCAGTCGTCCCCCATGGCGAGGGCGACCCGGGTGGCGGGACGCAGCGTCGGCCGCCACCAGCGCGGACGCCGGGAGGCCCCGCCGGCCGGCAGACGCAGCCGTACGCCGCCCGCGCCCGCCAGGGCGACGGTGGGGCCGCCGCGGTGGCCGACCATGGCGATGCCGAGCGAGGGCTCCCCGTCGCCGATCTCGGTGCCGGCCGTCGCCGCGCCCAGGGTGTGCAGCTGGGCGGAGCCGTCCGTCCGCAGGGTGGCGGCCTGCGGTCCGGCGGAGGCGCGGGCCAGCGCCCCGGCGCGCAGGGTGCCGGGCGGGCCGAGCGGGACGGGCGGTTCGCCGGAGCCCGGCCGCCAGCTGAGCACGCGGTCGCGGTGCTCGACCAGGACCAGCCAGGCGCCGGGCCGTTCCTCCTCGGCGGCGAGCACCCGGTCGGCGGGGCAGCCGGGGTGTTCCTGGCCGGTGAGGGTGAGGCCGGGGGCCCAGCGGTAGGAGCGCAGGGCGCCGGCGGCGGCGGTCCAGACGGTCAGCTCCCCGGCCGCGCCGACCGCCCCGGCCAGGCCGCTGACCCCGCGGGCGGCCTCCCACCAGCCGGCCGCGGTGCCGACCCACAGGGTGCCGGAGCGGTCCTCGGCGCAGACCACCAGCTCGCCCTGGCGCCCGGCCCAGCCCGCCGCCAACTCCCGTACGGCACCGGGCCCCTGGCCGGCGGGCAGCCGGTGGCCGGTGCGCCCGGGGCCGGCCAGCGCGGTGCCGTCGGCGCCGGCCGTGACCACCAGCGGCCGGCCGGCCCGGTCCGGGAGTACGGCCAGGCCCGCGGTGCGTGCCACCGGGCGGTGGGCGCGCAGCAGTTCGCGGCCGCGGGCGACCCAGGGGCCGAGCGGGGTGGGGCGCCGGTCGGGCTCGCGGGCGAGCGGTTCGCAGGCCCAGCGGGCCAGTTCCTCGCCGTAGCCGGCCGCCAGCAGTTCGGCGCGGGCCTGTTCGGCGGCGAGCCGGTGGTCGAGTCGGCCGTGGTCGGGCAGCAGCAGGGTGCGGGCGAGGGTGCCGACCGCGAAGAGGTCCTTGGCGGTGGTGGGGAAGCCGCCGACCTGCTCGGCCTCCGGCGGTACGTGCCCGGGGGTGAACACCGCGACGGTCAGGGTGTGGTCGAGCGGGGCGAGGAAGGTCAGGTCGATCAGCTTGACCAGGCCCTGACCGTCCACCAGTACGTTGGCGGGGGAGATGTCGCGGTGCACCCAGCGCTTGCGGTGCAGCTCGTCGACGATCCGGCACAGCCGGGCCAGCACCTCGGCCACCGCGGCCGGACCGCCGCGCTGGCTGCGGGCCCAGGTGTGCAGCGGCACGCCGTCGACCCAGGGCGAGATCTGGTAGCCGAGCAGCCCGCCGGAGGGCACCGCGCCGGGCCGGTGCGGGGAGGGGCCGAGCAGGAAGCTGGGCACCACCAGGTCGGTGATGCCGAGCCGGTGGGCGTTGTGCGAGACGTCGTCCCAGCGGCCGAGCCAGCGCCGCACCTCGGACGGGTCGCGCTCCAGCATGATCTTCGCGGCGACGAGTTCCTTGATCCCGTTGTGCCCGGTGCGCACCGCCCGCCACACCTCGGCCTCGCCGCCCCGGTGGTGGAACTCCAGCAGTTCGTACTGTTCGGGGTCGAACTCGGGCCCGAAGCGGAGCCCGGGTACCCAACGAGACTCTGACACGCAACCCCCGACGCTTCCTCACCGCTGCGGACGCGCGACTGCCGTACGGCCTGCGCGCTGCTCAGGATAGTGCGCATTTCTGTTCGTCTGCCCGGAGGAGGGCCTATTCTGATGGGCGCCCGAGCAACATCACAAAACAACGTCAACTCATGATCGTACGGGGAATGTTGATCATGAAGTAGGACGGCCTCAAGGCACAGGGGGACGGTGCATGCTGCAACTTGCGGTGCTGCTGATCGTGGTGGCACTGGCCGGGGCGGCCGCCGTCGTGCTCGCCCGCAGGCGAACCACTCTGGACCCGGCCGGAGTTGCCAAGGCCCTGGCCACGGCCGCCGGACAACTCGCCGCCGGGAAGGCCCCGCAGGCCCGCCGCCGCTACGCCCGGCTCGCCCGCCGACTCGCCACCGGGCCCGCCGAACTGCGCACCCAGCGCGGCCTCGCCCTGCTCGGCCAGGCCGAGGCCACCATCCCCACCGGCGACCAGCAGGCCACCCTCGCCCTGTTCCGCGAGGCCTTCCCGCTGCTCACCGACCCGGCCCGGCAACTGCCCCGGTGGAGCCTGCGCCGGCTCGCCGAGGAGCGGACGCAGGCCCCGGACGGCGACCTCGGCCCGGTCCTCGCCTACCTCCGGGCCGCCGCCACCGGCACCGAACCCGGCGAGGACACCGACACCGCCGCCCGCACCGTGCAGTGGCTCCAGCGCCGCTGCCGCGAGGGCACCCCCGAGCAGCGCGACCACGCCACCGACCAGGCCCTCGCCGCCCTGCCCGGCCAGGACTGGCCGGTCCTCGCCCGGGCCGCCCTGCTGAACGCCACCGGCCGCACCGAGCAGGCCGAACCGCTGCTCGCCGCCACGGCCCCCGGCGGCAGCGCCGAACTCTGGTTCCGCTGGGGCGCCCAGCTGTTCACCGCGCACCGGGACGAACCCGCCGTCGCCGCCTTCGACGAGGCCCTGCGCCGAGGCCCCGGCGACCCCGGCCCCTGGGGCCGCGGCCCGCTCCTGCGCACCGACAGCCTGCTCTTCCGCGGCCTCGCCCGGCAGCGGCTCGGCGACACCGACGCCGCCTGGGCCGACCTCGCGGCCGCCGCCACCGAGACCCCCGGCGACCCGCGCCCGCGCTACGCCCTCGGCCGGCTCGCCCTGCTGCTCGGCGCCGACGACCAGGCCCGGGAGCAGTTCACCGCCGCACTCACCGTCCAACCCACCTTCGCCCCGGCCCGGTTCGGCCTCGCCCTGGTCCACGAACGGGCCCAGCGGCACGCCGAGGCCGCCGCCGACTACCGCACCGGCCTCGGCCTCGCCCCCGACTGGCGCCCCGCCAGGATCCGGCTCGGCGCCGCCCTGACCGCCGCCGACCGGGCCGCCGAGGCCGAGCCGCTGCTGCGCGCCGAGGCCGACACCGAACCCGACTCCCGCTGGAGCCGGATCGCCGCCTACCACCACGGCCTCGCCCTCGCCCGCACCGGCGACCCGGCCGCCGCCCTCGCCCGCTGGGAACCCCTGGACGACCCCGAACTGCACGTCCGCCAGGCCCTGGCCCGCGACCGGCTCGCCCGCACCCGGCTGGCCACCGACCCGGCCGCCGCCCGCGAACTGTGGCAGCGGGCCGCCGCCGAACACCCCGGTGCCCCCGGCTACCGGTCCGCGCTGCGCGAGGCCGCCCTGCGCGAGGCCGCCCACCTGCTGGTCACCGGCCGGGATCACGCCGCGACCCGGGAGGCCGCCACCGCCGCGCTCGCGCTGGCCGACACCCTGCCTGGCGCCCTCACCCACCGGCAGTCCCGGCTGCGCGCCGCGCTCGCCCTCGCCGAGGGCGCCACCGAGCGGGTCACCGCGCTGCTCGACCCGACGGCCGGGCTCCGCGACCGCTACCACCTGGCCGCCGCCGCCCTGCTGGCGGGCCGTCCGGTGCAGACCATCGCCCTGCTCGGCCCGCTCGACCCCGACCCGGCCGGCGACCCGGCGCTCGCCCGGCTGCGCGCCCTGCTCGCCGAACGGGCGGGCAACTGGGCCGCCGCGCTGGACTGGTACCGGCACTTCCTGACCGCCCCCGCGGGCGACCCCGCCTCTGGTCCCGGCGCCGACCCGGTCGGCGACTGCGCGGCCTGCACCCGCCCCGCCACCGGCGCCTGCGGCGGCTGCGGCCGGGAGGCCTGCGCCGAGCACCTGCACGCCCCGGCCGGATCCGGCTCGCCCCGCTGCACCCACTGCACCGGCCCCGCCCTGCGCGCCGTCCTGGACTGCGCCCGCCGGGCCGGCACCCCCGAACAGGCCGAACCCGTCCTGGCCGCCTGGGCCGAGGCGCTCGGCGACGGCGCCGACGCCGCGCCCGTACGGCTCGACCTCGCCCTGCTGCGGGCCGAACTCGGCCGCCTCGACGAGGCCCTGGCCGACCTGCCGGAGGAGGCCGGCGCGGCCCGGGCGGCCGTCCTGGTCCGCCGGGCCGGCGCCGCACTCGCCGCCGAGCAGCCCGGCCGGGCGGCCGGCGACCTGCGCCGGGCCCTCGCCCTCGCGCCCGGCCACCCGCAGGCGGCCGCCGCGCTGGTGCTGCTCGGCGAGCACGAGGCCCACCAGCACGCCGTCGAGGGCCGCCACGGCGAGGCCTACCGGGCCTACCGCGCGCTGCTGCTCGACGACCCGGCCCACCCCCGGCTGCTGCACGCCCTCGGGCTGGCGGGCTACCGCTTCGCGGCCTCCACCCGGCCGACGGCGGAAGGAGCCCCCGCCGAGGCCTCGGCCGAGGCCGCCGACGAGCAGGTCTGGGCCTGGACGCTCGGCTGCCTGGTCGCCGCCCTGCACCGCGAGGAACTCTGGGCCGAGACCGCCCGGATCACCGGCCGCGAGGCCGACCCCCAGCGGACCGCCGCCGCCCGCACCGCGCTCAGCGACCGCCTCCGCGAGGACCTGCGCGCCCTCGACCGGGCCGCCGGCCGCAGCGGTGACGAGACCACCGCGTGGACGCTGCGCCTGGGCATGGAGTCCCACGCCGCGGACGCCTTCGCCCAGGAGGACGTCCGAATATCCCTGCCCGGCCGCCCCGCCCGCCGACTGGTCCTCGGCCCCGGCCTGGACCGACTGCTCCGCGCCGAGCTGCCCGGCTGGGGCGAGGCCTACCAGCAGGCCGTCGGCGCCTGGCGGCGCGGCCCCGGGGCCACCTCCGGGCCCGCGCTCGGCCGCGCCCTCAGCCTGTTCGGCGCGCTCGGCCCGCAGCAGTACCTGCACCTCCAGGGCCGTCAGGCGGCCGCCGTCGCCGCGCTGGACGCGGTTCCCGACGGCGAGCGCGGCGCCGCCTGGCAGTCGCTGCTCGGCGCGGCCCTGGTCAGCCAGGCCCGGGAGCACCACCGCAACCAGGACTGGCGGGAGGCGCTCGACTGCCTCACCCGGGCCCGGACCGTCCCCGACCTGGTGCTGCCCGCCGACGTGGCCCGGGTCGCCGCCGAGTCCGGGGTCCGGGCCGCCCGCGCCCTGTTGAAGAGCAGCGTGGACGACCAGGAGGGCGCGGCCGGACTGCTGGAGAAGGCCCTCGCGCTGGCCCCGGACGACCCGGAGGTGCGCGGCGACCTCGGCGCGACCTACGCCCAGTGGGCCCGCAAGATCAACAACGAGGAGAAGGACTACCTGCGCGCCCTGGAACTGCTGGCCAAGAGCGCCGAGCTCGCCCCCGGCGACCCGACCGCCCGGCACTTCCTCCGCGCCGCCCTCGGCAACCGGGCCGGTGAGCTCAGCCGGGTGGACGCCTCCGACGCGGAACTCGAGGAGGCCGTCGGCACGTGGAGGCGCCTGATCGAGCTCGACGACGACCCCGAGAACCGCCGGGGCCTCGCCTTCGTGCTGCGCCAACTGGCCCGCTCCGCCGCCTTCGCCGACGACAGCGCCCGCGCCCTCGGCCGGATGCTGGAGGCGCTGGTCTGGGACCCGGACTGGGAGGGCGATGCCGGGCGCGAGGCGGGCCGCCGGATCTCGGTGCTGCTCGCGAACCACGTCATCGACCACATGCAGAACAGCACCTTCCAGGCCCAGGCCGCGATGCTCCAGAAGGCCAGGTCCTACGACGACTCGCCCGACATCCGCGGGCTGATGGTCAGCGTCTGGCGCGGCCGGGCGATCTCGTTCTACGAGGAGCGCCGCTACGTCGAGGCGATCAACCTGCTGCGCGAGGCGCTCGAACTCGCCGCCTCGCCGGAGGACACCGCCAAGCTCAAGAGCGAACTCGGCATCGTCCTCAGCTCGTTCGCCGTTGCCCGGGCCAATGCCGGCAACCACCTGGAGGCCCAGGGGGCGATGGAAATGGCCCTCCAGCACAATCCCCACGACCGCGAACTGCGCGCCCTGGCGGACCGGATCAACAAACTCGGCCGCCGCTACTGACCGAACCGGCAACCGCCGGGCGGCCGGCGCCGTCGTAGCCCGTGCACCCGTGCACCCGTACACCCGTTCGCCACCGCCCGCCCGGCCACCGTCCGCACCAGCCACCGACCCCCGTCACCCAGCCCGCCACCCCAACCCCCCTTCCCCGTCCGGACCGTGAGGAGAGAGACCGCCCGTCATGCCACTGCACGAACCGTCGCCGTACGAGGTCCTGGGCATCCCGCCCACGGCCGGGGTGCGCGAGATCAACCTCTCGGTCGGGAAGGCGCTCAAGGCGGGCCGGTACAACCGCCAGCAGATCCAGGACGCCGCGGCCCTGCTGCGCAACCCGGACCGGCGCCTGGAGGTGGACCTCCAACAGCCGCTTCCGCCCGAACCGGTCGACCAGGCCGCCGAGTTGCTCGCCCCCGCGCTCGCCGAGCCGCTGCTGGTGATCGAGCGCCCCGGCCTCCCGCCCGCCGCGGACCTGCTCGCCCTGCACCGGGCCGAGGCCGCCGCCGACTTCGCCGAGCCCGCCCCCGGCGGCGCCGACCCCGAACCGCCCGTCCCCGCCCGCTACGCGGCCGACCTGTCCGTGCTGCCCCAGATCGAGGTCCCCGAATGACCGACGCACCGACCGCACCGATCGCACCGACCGCACCGACTGTGCCGTCCGGGCCGACCGCACCGGCCGGGTCGACCGCAGCCCTGCTCGACGGCCACCGGCCGCTGGAGGTTCCGCCGGGTGCGGAGGCCGTCGACCTGGAGGCCAAGTTCACCCAACTGCTGTTCCGCTCCTCGCTGCTGGGCAACAAGCTGACCGAGCAGAAGCAGCAGGCCCGGGCCGAGCAGCGGGAACTGCTGGGCGTCCTGGTCGAGGTGGACGACGCGCTGGCCGCCCTCGGGCTGGACCGCGAGCTGGTGGCGCTCGGGCGCGGTGCCGGGCTGGAGGCGACCCGCCGGCGGCTGCTCGGCCGGCTCGCCAAGGCCGGGGTGCGGCCGATGCGGCTGGAGGGGCTGGCGGCGGACCCGGCGCTGACCGAGATCGTCGGCACCGAGGTGCGGCCGGGGGTGGCGCCGGAGACGGTGCTGCAGACGGTGGTGACCGGGTTCTTCTGGGAGCAGGAGGTGCTGCGCCGGGCCCAAGTGGTCGTCGCCGCACCGGAGTCGGCGCCGGGGACGGGGCCGGTCGAGGATCCGCGGATCGTGGCGCTCAAGCCCGAGGAGCCCGAGGAGCGCGAGGAGCCCGAGATCGTCGAGCCGGCGGCCGTCGCGGCGGAGCCCGTCGCAACCGACCCCGTCGAGCCCGGTGAGCTCGTCGACCCCGGCGACCCCGTCGAGCCCGGCGAGGCCCCGGCCAGGCCGGTTCCGCCCCGGGCCCGTCGGCACGCCAGGGCGACGGGCCGGCCGGCCAAGCGCGCCAAGCGCAAGAAGTAGCCAGGACCACGAGGGGCAAGAGGGGAACGACATGTACCGCACACTCGGCATCGACCTGGGCACCACCAACTCCGTGGTGGCCCACCTGCGCCGGGGCGCGCCGGAGATCATCTTCAACCGGCAGAACCAGGAGGCCACGCCCTCCGTGGTCGGCAGCGGCCGCAAGGGCGAGCTGCTGGTCGGTTCGACCGCGCGCAGCCGGATCGCCATCGACGGCGCCAACGTGATCCGCTCGGTCAAGCGCTTCATGGGCCGCAAGTTCAAGGACCCGCAGGTCCAGGCGGCGCTCAAGGAGGTCGACTACAAGGTCACCGCGGGCACCGACGGCGACGTCAACGTCTGGTTCAACGGCCGCTCCTACACCCCGATCGAGATCTCCGCGATCATCCTGCACCGGCTCAAGCAGGACGCCGAGCAGCGCCTCGGGGAGCCCTTCCACCGGGCGGTGATCACCGTCCCCGCGTACTTCGGCGAGCGGCAGGTGGCCGCCACCCAGGAGGCGGGCCGGATGGCCGGCCTGCACGTGCTGCGGATCATCAACGAGCCGACCGCCGCCGCGCTCGCGTACGGTCTGGCGAGCGACGCCGGGGACGAGGGCCGCACCGTCCTGGTGTACGACCTCGGCGGCGGCACCTTCGACATCTCCATCCTGCTGCTGGTGCCCGGTTCGGTCTCGGTGCTCGGCATCGAGGGAGACAACCTGCTCGGCGGCGACGACTTCGACCGGGCGATCACCACCGCACTGCTGGAGGACATCCGCGAGGAGTACGGCTCCGACTACCAGCCGGACCTCCGGGACCGCCCGAAGATCGCCTCCACGGCCGAGACGGTCAAGATCGAGCTGTCCAACCAGCAGTCCTCCGAGGTGATCCTGCCCGGCCTGGGCGCCGGACAGCTGGTGCTGGAGACGGAGTTCGAGCGCGCCCGCTTCGAGGAGCTGATCGAGGCCCAGATCGAGCGGACCATCGAGCTGACCCACAAGGCGATCATGCAGGCCAACCTGACCGTCGGGGACATCGACGAGGTGGTGCTGGTCGGCGGTTCGACGGCGATCCCGCTGGTCGAGCGGCGCCTCGGCGAGGTGTTCGGCACCCGCCGGATCAAGCGCGGCGTCAACCCGATGCAGTGCGTGGCGCTCGGCGCGGCCGTGCAGTCCGCCCTGGTCGGCGAGGTGGAGTGCCCGGAGTGCCGGGCCCCCGGGGACCTCTCGGCCTCCAACTGCGCCAACTGCGCGACCTCCCTGCTCGGCGGCGACCGGGTCTCCTGCCCGACCTGCCACATCCCGGTCGAGGCCGGGGCGCCGGCCTGCCCCAAGTGCGCCCAGGAGATGGATGGTTCGGCCGCCGGCGGTTCGGCCGGGTCCGGTCCGGTCGGCTCCGGCGCGACGATCCCGCAGCAGTCCCAGGCCACCACCGTGCTGCGCGCCGACAACTGCCCGCAGTGCGGCACCCCGGCCGCCCCCGGCGTCACCGCCTGCGAACTGTGCGGTGAGCCGCTCAACTCGGCAGCCCCGGGCCACACCAAGGTGTCCTCCACCGCCGCCGAGGACGTCGGCCTGCGCTGCGCCTCCTGTGCCACCGTCAACCCGCCAGGTAGCGAAGTCTGTTCGGGCTGCGGCGAGTTGATGCAGGTCACCAACCCGTTCGACATCACCCCGAAGAACCTCGGCATCGAGCTCAACGACGGCCGGCTGGCCGTCATGATCCCCAAGAACACCAGCTACCCGACCAGTTCGCCGGTCAGCCGGGAGTTCGTGGTCTCCGGCAGCGGCCGCCAGCGCCTGGAGATCGCCGTCTACGAGGGCGAGCACGAGATCGCCCAGCAGAACGAGCTGATCGGCCACCTCACCCTCCGGCTGCCCGAGGGCCTCGGCGGCCGCACCCCGGTGGAGGTCTCCTTCGGCCTGGACCGCGACCGCACCATCACCCTGTCGGTGCGGATCCAGGGCGGCGCCGAGAAGACCGTCAAGCTGGAGCGGGTCACCCTCGACCCCGAGTTGAAGGTGCAGGTCGAGGAGCAGCAGCGGCAGATCGAGTCCTTCACCGACCGCTGGGGCGGCGAGCTCACCGAGGCCGAGATGCGCGAGGCGCAGCGGCTGATGGACGCCCTGGACGACCTGGCGGCCGGGCAGACCCGCGGCCAGTCGGTGGACGAGGCGCTGGAGCGGGCGCAGCGCCAGCTCAAGGCGCAGCGCTGGGTGCGCGGCTCGGAGGCCTACCTGAGCCTGTTCATCCACTACTGCGAGAAGCACCTGGACCCGAGCGACCTGGACCGGCTGCGCTCGGTGGCCGCCGAGCTGCGGCTGCGCCGGGAGGCGGCCGACTGGGAGGGCGCGATGCGCGCGGCCCAGAAGGCGGACGAGCTGTGCGACTCGCTCGGCCACACCTTCCGCATGCTCACCATGTGCAACGTCTACGTCAACCAGAACATGGTCTCGCCGGCCCTCGGGCAGCGGATCATGGCGGAGCTGCGCGGCCTGGACGAGGCGGTGGAGGCGCCCAACATGGAAGCGGTCAACACCCACATGTCGAACCTGCTGGCGCTGTACGCGCAGGCGCAGCGGGAGCTGGGCAGCGAGCCGGCCGCCGAGTCGCTCGGCCCGGTGCGCCCGGAGGAGGCCGGTCCGCGATGACCACTCCTGAGGTGTCCGAGGCGGCTGGCGCGGCTGACGTGCCCGGCGTGCCCGAGGTACCCGGCGTACGCGACGTGCCCGGCGTAGGCGACGTGCCCGGTGTGCCCGGCGTACCCGACGCGCTGGAGGTCCGCTGCCCGCTGTGCAAGGTTCCGGCGGACCGGCGGTCGCTGGCCTGCCCGTCCTGCCGGGAGGACCTGGGCGTGCTGTTCCGCCTGCGTTACGCCGGTCGGATCGACTACAACCGGGCCCTGGCGGCGCTGGCGGCGGGGGAGGAGGCGCTCGCGCTCGGCCTGCTGCACCGGGCACTGGAGGCCGAACCGGGGCTGGAACCGGCCCGGGAGCTGCTGGGATCACTGAGCGTGTCCGCGGTCGGCGGGCCGGGAGCGGAGCGGCGGGAGGGTCGGCGGGAGGGCGACACGCCCTCTGAGTGACCAATTCGGACGCTTCCGGCCTGCCGTCGAGTTCGATCGGTGCGAGTGTGATCGTCACACGGAGTTCTGCCACCCTCTCAAGGAGTGACGCAATGCGTATTCGCACCACCCTCGCCGCCACCGCGCTCGCCGCGGTGGCCGTCCTCGCCGGTGCCGGCACCGCCGCCGCCGGCGGCGCGACCGCGAACGGTGTCGCCTTCGGTTCGCCCGGTGTGCTCTCCGGCAACCAGATCCAGATCCCGATCAACCTCGAGGCCAACATCTGCGGCAACTCGATCGGCATCATCAGCGTCCTCAACCCGGCGTTCGGCAACACCTGCATCAACGCCTGACCCGCGCGCCGGGGCCGTCCGTCGAAACCGACGGGCGGCCCCGGCGCCGTGCCGGTACCCCCGTTCGGGGGTGGCGGCGCGGGCCCGGGAGCGCCAGCATGGTCCCCTGTCCCGCACCGCCGCACCCAGGAGCCCGCCCGTGCCGACACCGCCCGCCCAGCGCAGCTACGCCTCCGGGACCTCGGACGTCCCGCTGCTCGGCGACACCATCGGCGAGAACCTCGACCGCGCGGTGCGGGCCTTCCCCGACCGCGACGCCCTGGTCGACCGCCCCACCGGCCGCCGCTGGACGTACGCCCAACTCGCCGCCGACGTCGACGCGCTGGCCCTCGGCCTGCTGGAGCTCGGCATCGCCAAGGGCGACCGGGTCGGCATCTGGGCCCCCAACTGCGCGGAGTGGATGCTCACCCAGTACGCCACCGCCAAGCTCGGCGCGGTCCTGGTCACCGTCAACCCCGCCTACCGGGCGCACGAGTTGGAGTACGTGCTGAACCAGGCCGGGATCCGGCTGCTGGTCGCCGCCGAGCGCTTCAAGACCTCGGACTACGCCGGGATGATCGGCGAAGTCCGGCCCCGCTGCGCCGCGTTGGAGCGGGTCCTGCTGCTCGGCAGCCCCGCCTGGGACGAGCTGCTGGCCTCCGGCCGCGCCGCCGACCCGGCCCCGCTGGCCGCCCGGCAGGGCGAGCTGGCCCCCGACGACCCGATCAACATCCAGTACACCTCGGGCACCACCGGCTTCCCCAAGGGCGCCACCCTCTCGCACCACAACATCCTCAACAACGGTTACTTCGTGGGCGAGTTGCTCGACTACACCGAGCAGGACCGGATCTGCGTCCCGGTGCCCTTCTACCACTGCTTCGGCATGGTCATGGGCAACCTGGCGGCCACCTCGCACGGCGCCTGCGTGGTCATCCCGGCCCCCTCCTTCGAGCCCGGAGCCACCCTGGCCGCCGTCGCCGCCGAGCGCTGCACCTCGCTGTACGGCGTGCCGACCATGTTCATCGCCGAACTCGCCGACCCGGACTTCGCCCGCTACGACCTGGGCAGCCTGCGCACCGGCATCATGGCCGGCTCGCCCTGCCCGGCCGAGGTGATGAAGGAGGTCATCGAGCGGATGGGCATGGCGGAGGTGTCCATCTGCTACGGCATGACCGAGACCTCGCCGGTCTCCACCCAGACCCGCACCGACGACCCGGTCGAGCGCCGGGTCTCCACCGTCGGCCGGGTCGGCCCCCACCTGGAGGTCAAGGTCGTCGACCCGGTCACCGGCCGTACCGTCCCGCGCGGCGAGCCCGGCGAGCTGTGCACCCGCGGCTACTCCGTCATGCTCGGCTACTGGGACGAGCCCGAGCGCACCGCCGAGGCCGTGGACGCGGCCCGCTGGATGCACACCGGGGACCTCGCGGTGATGGACGCCGACGGCTACCTCGCCATCACCGGCCGGATCAAGGACATGGTCATCCGCGGCGGGGAGAACCTCTACCCGCGCGAGATCGAGGAGTTCCTCTACACCCACCCCGACGTCCTCGACGTCCAGGTGATCGGCGTCCCCGACCCCAAGTACGGCGAGGAGCTGATGGCCTGGATCCGGATGCGCGAGGGCGCCGAGCCGCTCACCGCCGAGGCCGTGGCCGCCTACTGCACCGGGCGGCTGGCCCACTTCAAGGTCCCGCGCTACGTGCACGTGGTCGACGAGTTCCCGATGACCGTCACCGGCAAGATCCGCAAGGTCGAGATGCGCGAACAGGCGCTCCGCATCCTCGGCCTCTGACCCCGGGAACGCCCGCGGCCCGCCTCCTTCCCCGGGGACGGGCCGCAACCGTTCGCCGCGCGCCTCAGTACCGCGCGCCCCACTCCTGGTCGGTGGAGACGATCTCGCGGCCGAGCGGCATCAGCGAGATCGGGATCATCTTGAGGTTGGCCCACCCGAAGGGGATCCCGATGATCGACAGGAACAGCGGAATGCTGGTCACCAGGTGCGCGATCGCCAGCCACCACCCGGCGAACACGAACCAGATCACGTTGCCGACGCAGGACGCCGCCCCGGCGTCCGGCCGCTCGACGGTGGTCCGCCCGAACGGCCACAGTATGAAGCCGGCGATCCGGAACGAGGCGATGCCGAACGGGATGGTCACGATCAGCACGCAGCAGATGACTCCGGCCACGACGTACCCGATGGCCATCCAGATGCCGCAGAAGAGCAGCCAGATGACGTTGAGGACGAAATTGATGGGCTTCATGCGCGTTACCTTCTCACGCTCGACGGACTGACTGCCACGACCTGCCATGCCCTCTGGCGTGCGCGTTCACTCCCTTAGGGGGCGTTCTTCGGGGGTGCGTCGGGGGCTTTGGAACAGGATGGTCACTGGACCGTCCCGGTTCGGTGCGCGCTGAGCTGACGGGTGCTCAGTGTGAGTCGCGGCAGGCACCGGTGGGGGTGCAGAGGGTGAGGGTGAGCGGGCGGCCGGTCGGGGGGATCCGGTAGTGGTAGGCGGCGAAGGTGACGAGGTCACCGGCGCCGAGGTCGAGGGTGCGGCGCCGGACGGGGCTGACCAGGTGGTCCGGGTCGCCGGAGACCGTGATCTCGCCCACCTGGCCGCGGTAGGCCGTGACGGCGTAGGAGTCGACGCCCGCCGTGGTGTCGGTGGGCATCGGGGTGCGGGGGAGGAGGTCGGCGACGGCGGCGAACCAGACGGTGGTGGGCGTCACGCCCGCGTGGTTGATGACGGCGTAGCAGACGTCGAGGTTGTCCGGCAGCCAGAGGGCCACGGCCCGGGTCTGCCCGTCGGTGTCGAGGACCACCATGGTCGCCAGGGTCGGTTTCGGGCACTTCGGCGGCAGGTTGAGCCCGCCCACGAGGTCCGCGATCCACTGGGCGGAGGGCGGGGCGGCCTCGGGGAGCGGCACCGGGTGGCGGAAGGTGCCGGGGTCGAGGGCCGGGTCGCAGGCGGTGGCCGGGCCGAGTGCCGTCACCAGTGCCAGCGTCGAACAGAGCGCCCCGAGGCGGCGTCTCATCGTGTCCCCTTCCCCCTCCCGGTACGACGGGTGGGCCCCAGGATGCGCCCGGCCGCGGGCGGCGGCAAGGCTCCGGGCGGCCCGGAGTCCTGCCGCCGCCCGGAACCGGGTCGGTCCGGCTCCGGCGCGTTCGAGGCGGGCGCGTTCGGGTGAGGTGCGGCCCCGAACGAGATCCGGGCTCAGGCCGGCGGCGTGCCGTCGGGCCAGACGCAGGGGGAGCCCACCCGGAGGGAGAGGTCGTGACTGGAGTCGGAGACCCCGTCCAGGGTGGCCAGGAAGCCGTCCTTGGGGTTCCTCAGCCTGATCCAGTCGGACCGTGAACCGGCGGCGTCCGGATCCGGCTCGAAGCCGCGGCCGGTCAGGAACTCGCGGAAGGCCTTTGCGGCCTCGGCCTTGCGCTCGGGAGGGACGTCGCCGAAGTCGTACTCCCGGCGGCTCTGCGTCCGGCCGTGCGGGCCGATGTCGTTGGCGTCGCACTCCAGGTCGCTGAAATCCCCGGGGCTCTTCGTGGGCTTGACCGGCAGTGCGGCCAGGGTGTCCGTGAGGTAGCCGTCGATCTGCTTCTTGGCTGCATCGAGCGTGATCGTGGGTTTCGACCGCTCCTGCACGGTGTTCGCCCCGCAGGCGTTGAGAGCCAGCGCCGTGACGGCCGCCAGGGCCAGCATGATCGCGACCCGTGGCGCCCCGGTGACGGCCTGCCCCGTGCCGATGAGGGACGGGGAGCCCCCGTCCAGTTCGCCCGGCTTGACCTCGGACTGCAAGCCCGCGTCAGGTACTGCCATTCGGCGTCCCCCGTCAGTTCCGGACCGGTTGCTGGGGCGGTCCGTGATGATCGAAACTGACGACGCATGCTAGCGGATCATTAACACACAACCCGACGAACGGGGACCACTCGGACGCGCAGGGGCCGCACCTCCTGGAAGGTACGGCCCCGAATGAGATCCCAGGTCGGGCGGGCAGCTCAGGCCGGCGGGGTGCCGTTCGGCCAGACGCAGGGGGAGACGACGCTCAAGGAGACGTTTCGGCTCGCATCGGAAGTTCCGTCCAGGACGGCGACGAAGCTGTTCGCGGGGTTCTTGAGTTTGACCCAATCGCGGTGGTAGTCGGGCGGGTCCGCTACTGGCTGGAAGCCTTGTTTGGTCAGGAGGGTGCGGAATGTGGCGACGGTTTCGGCTCGGGGTGCGGAAGCGATGTCGCCGAAATCGAATCCTCGGCTGGTCTCTGTCCTTCCGTGTGGACCGATGTCATTGGCTTCACACTCCAGATCACTGAATGCGGCTGGCAGTGATGTGGGCTTGACCGGCAGTTTTGCCAGGATGTCCGCGAGGTAGCTGTCGATCTGTTTCTTGGCCTGGTCCAGGGTGATCGTGGGCTTGGAGCGTTCTTCGAGCGTATCCACGCCACAGGAACTCAATGCGAGCGTCGTGATGGCCAGCACGGTTGCGGTTATAGACCTTTTTGCCAGCGAAGGTGCCGCGAAGGTGCGCATGGTGAGGATCATTAGATCGGCTTTCCTGCGATGATCTGGCCCATTGCGACAAGAGACGGAGAGCGCTGATTCCAGTAGGCGGAGTGATCTGTCCCGGGACCGGTGGGGATTATTTGTGCGCCGAACTGCGGGACGCTTGGGTCGCGGCCGAAGGAAAGATGATGGTCAGGATTGCCGACGATACCGAGTGTGGAGCCGATGTTGTTGTCGAGGTTGCTTGCGAATCCCTCCCAGCTCTCAGGAGGCGCGTTCTTGATTCTGTCGATGTCGCCCTGTGCCGCGAAGACGTGGGACGGGGCGACGCCCAGGTCACGGGCGTGTTCGACGCCAGCGCCCGGGCTGGCGATCAAAACAACGTTGTCTACTGGTAGGCCCTTGTCGCGCAGGGTGTAGCCGACGACTGTGGTGCCGTAGCTGTGGCCGAGGATGGTGTTGTTGGACGGCTTGCCTTCGTGCGTGGCGCGGAGTCCCGTCTCGAAGCTGTGCAGTTTATCCTCGGCGCCCCGGGCGAAGATGTCGACTGCGGCTTCTGGGACGATTGACTGCGGCGCGTCGTAGCCAACCCAGGTGATTGACGAGGTCGTGGCCTTGTCACCGGCTTTCTTGTTGGCGTCGTTGGCCGAGGCGACCATCAGGTCCGACCGTTCGATGTCGTCGCCCAACAGACTCCCATGTGCTGCGCGCTCTGGCCGCAGCCGTCCAGTTCACCCGGCTTGACCTTGAACTCCAAGCCCGCGTCAGGAACTGCCATGCATGCCCCCCATGCAGTTGGACCAGCCGTTTGCCGGTCCATGTGTTCGAAAACCAGCGACGTATGCTAACGGATTTCGATGGGCGTAGGGAGAGGGTGTGACGGCAGCCCGGCCGTCGTTCGGTATACCCTGCGGGGGTAAGCGGGCGGTCGGTGGTGGACGGGAGGCGGGGCCATGGCGCAGCAGCGGTCGTACGGTGCTCCGCTGCCCGGGGTGCTGCGGCTGGTGCTGCTCGGGGCGTTGCTGCTCGGCATCGTGACGATGCACACGCTCGGGCATCCGAGCGGTGGCCACGGGGGCCACGGTAGGCACGGTGTCCAGGTGATGGCGGCGCACCAGCCGGTGGGGGAGCGGGTGACCGCGGATCCTGCGGCTGCCGACGGGATGGACCCGATGGCGGTCTGTCTGGCCGTGCTGGCCGGCTGGACGCTGGTGCTGCTGGTCGCCGGTCCGCTGCTGCGCCGCAGCGGTGACGCCGCCGCCGAGGTGCGGGCCCGGCTGTTGCGGGCCGTGCGGGCGCTGCCGCCGCCCTGGGGTGGGCGGATCCTCCTCAGCAGACTTTCGGTGCTGCGTCAGTAGGCGCGCGCCGGTCGTCCCGTGCCCGCGCGCACTTCTGCGTGCCCGCGCACGGAACGGCTGACGCGCCGTCCTGTACGTCCACACCACCCCTGTACGAGGTGCACTCCGTCATGCGCACACCCACCCGTCGTACCGTCCTCGGCGCTGCGCTCGCCGCCGCCGGGAGCGGCCTGATCGCCGCCTGCTCCTCCGGGTCCTCCGACCCGATGAAGGGCATGGACCACTCCTCCATGAACCGCGCCGAGCCGGGCGGCCCCGCCGGCTTCGTCGCCCCGAACGGCCCCGAGGTCGCCGCCGCCGAGGCGCGGCGCAGGCCCGGACCCGAGCGCAAGGTCGCGCTCACCGCCACCGAGACCACCCTCGACCTGGGCGGACGCACCGTCCGCAGCTGGGCCTACGGCGACCGCCTGCCCGGCCAGGAGGTGCGCGCCACCGTCGGCGACACCCTCGCCCTCACCCTCGCCAACCACCTGCCGCAGCCCACCTCGCTGCACTGGCACGGCCTGGCGCTGCGCAACGACATGGACGGCGTGCCGGGCCTGACCCAGGACCCGGTCCGGGCGGGGGCCTCCTTCGACTACCGCTTCGCCCTCTCCCGCCCCGGCACCTACTGGTTCCACCCGCACTCCGGCGTCCAGCAGGACCGCGGCCTGTACGCCCCGCTGATCGTCGAGGACCCGAAGGAGCCGCTGCGCTACGACAAGGAGTGGGTCGTCGTCCTGGACGACTGGGTGGACGGGGTCGACGGCAGCACCCCGGACGCCGTCCTCGCCGAACTCGCCAAGGGCATGGGCGACATGGGCGACGCAGGAGCCACGGGCGGCACGGGCGGTATGGACCACTCGGGGCACAGCATGCCGGGCATGCCGGGTATGGGCACGGGCCCGGGCACGGGGAGCACCCCCACCGGAGCCACCGGCCCGTCCCGGATGCTGATGGGCGCCACCAGTCCGCTGCTCGGCGGTGACGCGGGCGACGTCGCCCACCCCTTCCACCTGGTCAACGGCCGCCTGGCGACCGCCCCCGAGACCTTCACGGCCAAGCCCGGCGACCGGATCCGGATCCGGCTGGTCAACGCGGGCGGCGACACCGCCTACCGGGTCGCCCTCGGCGGCCACGAGCTGACCGTCACCCACACCGACGGCTTCCCGGTCGAACCGGCCACCACCCAGGCCCTGCTGCTCGGCATGGGCGAGCGCTACGACGTGCTGGTCACCGCCAAGGACGGCGCCTTCCCGCTGACCGCCCTGGCCGAGGGCAAGAACGCCACCGCGCTGGCCGTGCTGCGCACCGGCGGCGGCGCCGCGCCGGACGCCTCGACCCGCCCCGCCGAACTGGACGGCCGGCTGCTGACCGCCGGGCAGTTGAAGGCCGACCCGGGCGTCCGACTGCCGGACCGGGCGCCGGACCGCACGGTGGCGCTGGAGCTCACCGGCGGCATGGCGAAGGCCGACTGGGCGTTCAACGGCCGCAAGTACGACCCGGCGCAGCGCCACCCGGTCGCGGCCGGGGAGCGGGTGCGGCTGGAGTTCCGCAACAGCACCGCCATGTGGCACCCCGTCCACCTGCACGGACACAGCTTCGCGCTGGGCGCCGGCGGCCCGCGCAAGGACACCGCGATCGTGCTGCCGGGCACGACCCTGGCGGTGGACTTCGACGCCGACAACCCGGGCCTGTGGATGGTGCACTGCCACAACGTGTACCACGCGGAGACCGGCATGATGACGGTCCTCGGTTACCGGGCGTAACCCTGTCCGCTTCGTGAGACGCCGGGGCGGGGTGCTCCATCGCCCCGCCCCGGCGCGGACCCCGGACCGCCGGGCCACCCGTGCCGACCTGCGAAGCCATGACGTTTTCTTAACGCGGGCCGATGACGCCTCCTTAACGGCCGTCGCATAGCCTGGCGCACTGCCGTCGCCCGACGGCGCTTTACGGGGTCTTTAAACAAGAGGTGCAAGGTGGTTTCGTCGGGTTCGACGGAGACGACGACGGAGGCTCCGTCGTCGGCGCGAATACGGCTCCGCAGTTGGCTCCTGGAGGACATGTCGCCGGAGAAGGCCGCCAAGGACGCCGCCGCGAAGGCGCAGCAGGACGCCGCCGAGGCGCAGCCGGACGGCGCGGAGTCGGGGGACTCCGTCGCCGAGGCCGGTCACGCTGCGCACACGGGCCAGCCGTGGTGGCGCGTGATGTGCCTGACCGGTCTGGACTACTTCTCGACGCTCGGCTACCAGCCGGGCATCGCCGCGCTCGCGGCCGGACTGCTGTCGCCGATCGCCACGATCGTGCTGGTGCTGGTCACCCTGTTGGGCGCACTGCCGGTCTACCGGCGGGTGGCCCAGGAGAGCCCGCGCGGTGAGGGCTCGATCGCGATGCTGGAGCGGCTGCTGTCGTTCTGGAAGGGCAAGCTGTTCGTCCTCGCGCTGCTCGGCTTCGCGGCGACGGACTTCATCATCACGATCACCCTCTCCGCCGCCGACGCCAGCGCCCACCTGGTCGAGAACCCGCACCTGACCGGCGCCCTCGGCGGCAAGCAGATGCTGATCACGCTGATCCTGGTCGCCCTGCTCGGTGCCGTCTTCCTCAAGGGTTTCAGCGAGGCGATCGGTCTGGCCGTGGGGCTGGTCGGGGTCTACCTGGCGCTCAACGTGGTGGTCGTGGCGGTCGGCATCTGGAAGATCATCCAGGCGCCGCACGTGGTCACCGACTGGTCCAACGCGCTCACCACCCAGCACGGCAACATCTTCGTGATGATCGGCGTCGCGCTCGTCGTCTTCCCGAAGCTCGCGCTCGGCATGTCCGGCTTCGAGACCGGCGTCGCCGTGATGCCGCACATCAAGGGCGACGCGGGCGACACCGAGGCGAACCCGGTCGGCCGGATCCGCGGCACCCGCAAGCTGCTCACCACCGCCGCCGTGATCATGAGCACCTTCCTGATCGCGACCAGCTTCATCTGCACCCTGCTCATCCCGGCCAAGGAGTTCGAGAGCGGCGGCCAGGCCAACGGCCGCGCCCTGGCCTTCCTGGCGCACGAGTACCTGGGCGGCGCCTTCGGCAGCGTCTACGACCTGTCGACCATCGCCATCCTGTGGTTCGCCGGCGCGTCCGCCATGGCGGGCATGCTCAACCTGCTGCCCCGCTACCTCCCGCGCTACGGCATGGCCCCGCACTGGGCCCGCGCCGTACGCCCGATGGTGATCGTGCTGACCATCGTCGGCTTCCTGATCACCTGGCTGTTCGACGCCAACGTCGACGCCCAGGGCGGCGCGTACGCCACCGGCGTACTGGTCCTGATCAGCTCGGCGGCCATCGCCGTCACCATCGCCGCCTACAAGAAGCGCCAGCGCGGCTGGACCATCGCCTTCGGGATCATCGCCGCGGTGTTCCTGTACACCACCGTGGTGAACACCATGGAGCGCCCGGACGGCGTCAAGATCGGTGCCTGCTTCATCGCCGGCATCATCCTGGTGTCGCTGCTCTCCCGCCTCAAGCGCGCCTTCGAGCTGCGCGTCACGGACGTGCAGCTGGACGAGACGGCCGAGCGGTTCATCCGCGACTACGCCCACCGCCCGCTGCGCCTGATCGCCAACGAGCCGACCAACCGGGACGTCGCCGAGTACCGCGACAAGATCCGGCAGATCCGCGCCGACAACGACATCCCCGGCGAGGACGACCTGGTCTTCGTCGAGGTGACCGTCCGGGACGCCTCGGACTTCGAGTCCGAGCTGACCGTCCACGGCGAGGTGCTGCACAACCGGTACCGGGTGCTCACCCTGGAGAGCTCCAGCATCCCGAACGCGATCGCCGCCCTGGCGCTCACCGTGCGGGACCGTACCGGGCAGCGGCCGCACCTGTACTTCGAGTGGACCGAGGGGCACCCCTTCGCCCAGTTCCTGCGCTTCATCCTGTTCGGTCAGGGCGAGGTCGCGCCGGTCACCCGCGAGGTGCTGCGCGAGGCGGAGCCGGACCGGACGAAGCGTCCGCGGGTCCACGTCGGCTGACGCCCGCCTGCCGCGCCACGGCTCGTCCGTAGCCTCACGGCCCGCCTGCCGCGTCACGGCTCGTCCGTAGCGCCCCGGCCCGTCCGGTCCACCAGGACCGGGCGGGCCGTCGGCGTTCCGGTGCGGCGGTACCTCTGCCGTTCTGCGGTTCCGTAGGCCCCTCTAGAGTGCGATCGGACCAACTGACCAACTGAACACCTGACCAACGGACCATCGGATCGCGAGAAGGGGCCCGGCCCGCATGAGCACCGCACCCGAGCACTACGACCGTCTCCTCGCCGCCCACTACACCTGGATGCTGGGCGGCGACATCCCCGCCCTCGCCGAGGCGCAGGCCGAACTGCTGGCCGGGCTCGGGGTCGAGCCCGGGGCCGCCGGCCGCACCGCCGTGGACCTCGGCGCCGGCCCCGGCACCCAGACCCTGGCGCTGGCCGCCCTCGGCTTCGACCCCGTCCTCGCCCTGGACACCAGCGCCCCGCTGCTCGCCGAACTGCGTGAGTCCGCCGACAAGGCCGGGTACGCCGGGGCCGTCCGCACCGTCGAGGCCGACCTGCGCGGCGCGCTGCCGCAGCACACCGGGCCGGGCTCGGTGGCGGCCGTGCTCTGCATGGGGGACACCCTCACCCACCTGCCCACCCGCGCCGACGTCGCGGCGCTGCTGCACGACGCCGCTGCCGCACTCGCCCCGGGCGGGCGGCTGGTGCTGTCCTTCCGCGATCTCACCCGCCCGCTGACCGGCACGGACCGCTTCCTGCCGGTGCGCGCCACCGCGGACCGGATCATGACCTGCTTCCTGGAGTACCCGGACGAGGAGACCGCCCTGGTCCACGACCTGATCCACACCCGCGCCGGCGAGGGCTGGACCCAGCAGGTCAGCAGCTACCCCAAGCTGCGGCTGGCCACCGGATGGGTGGCGGGGCAGGTGCGCGCGGCGGGCCTGGAGGTCAGCCACGACGAGACGGGCGCGCGCGGGCTGCACGTGCTGGCGGCCGTCCGGCCGTAGCGCTTCCGGCGATCCGGCGACCAGGTGAACTGGTCGACGGATCAAGGGCGTTGGCTGCTGGGCGCACTGCTGCGCCGCTGGTGACGGCGCCACTGTGAGGCGGCGCCGCTGTGACGACGCCACCGTGACGGCGCCGCTGTGACGACGCCACCGTGACGGCGCCGCCCACGCCGGGGCGCGGCGTGGGCGGCGGGTGTTCTCGCAGACGGTTCAGGAGGGGAGTCGCAGGACCAGCCCGGGCTGGATGAGGTCCGGGTCCTCGCCGACGGTGTCGCGGTTGAGCGCGTACAGCGCGGGCCAGCCGCCGGGGACGTGCAGGGTGGCGGCGAGCTGGTCCAGGGTGTCGTCCTCGCGGACGGTCCACCGGCCGTCCCCGGCCGTGCCCGGGGCGGGCGGCGGCAGGACGGCGTCGCGCCCGTGGTCGCGGGTGGCCTGGGCGGCCTCCTCGTCGCGGGTCCGGTCGCGGTCGCGGTCGCGGTTTCGGTCCGGGGTGGCGGCCCCGTGGGCGTGGCCGCCCAGGGCGCGGGAGCCGCAGACCGGCCAGGGGGAGAGGCCGCGCCGCTCGGCCAGGTGCTGGGCCACCTGCACCTGCTGCTCGCGGCTGGCGAGGTCGGCGCGCGGGGCGTAGGCCAGGCCGCCGTTCTCCCGCCAGGTCGACTGGTCGAACTGGAGGCCGCCGAAGTAGCCGTTGCCGCTGTTGATGTGCCAGTTGCCGCTGCTCTCGCAGTCCGCCACCCGCTCCCAGTCGTACCGGCCGCTGTCCGACCTCCCGCCGTCCGACCTCCCGCCGGGGTCGGTCCCGGTGTCGCCGCCCGGGGGTGCGGCGTGGGCCGCGGGGGCGGCGAGGGCCACGGCGAGGGCGCAGAGCGCGGTGGGGACGAGGCGGCGGAGTCGAGCGGTGGGAGGCATGGGCGGCTCTCAGGTTCGGGGACAAGGCGTGCGCCGTCCGGAGGCGGCGCGTTCCAACCCAGGCACGCCGGATGGGGCGTGCCACCGCCGACACGTCCGAGAGGTCACCCGCCCGGCCGTCCCGCACCACCCCCGTGGCCCGCGGCCATCCGGCCGTACCCCGGTCGTCAGCCGGTTCCCGGAGCGCCCCGGACGCCACTTCGACGAAGGGGGGCGGACGGACGATGACGGTCGATCAGGGCAGCGCGCGGGCCGGGCGGGGAGTGACCGGCGGATCGGGGCTGTAGGCGCTGCGGGAGGGGTGGCCGCCGCGCCGCCGGACGGGGTGGACGCGGGCTGATCCCGTACGCCGGTCCATTGGTGTGGACCAGCGTTCAACTTCCGTTCGCCGTACGCACGATCGATCGTGGTGCGACCGTGTGTTTCGACTGCGAGCCTCCTCGGCGATTCTCGGAGCCCAGGAGGCGGCAGTGGCACATCCCCCGGCACATCCCCCGGCACAACCCTCGCGCAGAACGCTCCTCCGGACGGGTACGGCGGCCGGCGCGCTCGTCGCGCTGCCCGCGTCCACCCTGCTGTGGACCCAGCCGGCCGTCGCCGGCACCCCCGGACCGGAGCAGATCCACCTCCAGTGGGGCAACGAGCCCTCCCGCGAGATGACCGTCTCCTGGGCGACCGGCGCCTCCGTGAAGCGCCCCCGGGTGCGGATCGGCACCCCGCGCGGCGGCGCCGGCCGCAGCGTCGACGCGAGCAGCCGCAGCTACGTCGACGGCCTCAACAAGGTCGAGACCTTCACCCACCACGCCCGCCTCGACGGGCTGCGCCCCGACACCACCTATGTGTACGAGGTGCTGCACGACGGCGCCGAGCCCGTCCGCGGCACCTTCCGCACCGCCCCCGCCCGCGGGCGCGCCGCCTTCCGCTTCACCAGCTTCGGCGACCTCGGGACCGGCGACAACGTGTTCGCGAAGTCCTCCATCCACGGTGCCGCGGCCGTCCGGCAGGTCGAACAGTTCAACCCGCTGTTCCACCTGCTCAACGGCGACCTCGCCTACGCCAACAACAACCCGCAGCGCCAGCCGCAGGCGTGGAACGCGTTCATGAACAACCTGTCCAAGTCCGCCGCCAACCGCCCCTGGATGCCCGCCCCCGGCAACCACGAGGTCGAGGCGGGCGGCGGCGACCTCGGGTACGCCTCCTACCTCACCCGCTTCGAGCTGCCCGACAACGGCAACCGCGACCACTGCGGCAACTGGTACAGCTTCCAGGTCGGTTCGGTGCTGTTCGTCAGCCTGGACGGCAACGAGATCGCCGTCGAGGACGACGCCAGCATCGACCCGGCCACCGGGCAGTCCATCTACATCAGCGGCTACAGCGAGGGCGCCCAACTCCGCTGGCTGGAAGGGGTCCTGGCGCGCGCCCGGCGCGGCAGCGCGGTCGACTGGATCGTCGTCAACCTGCACCAGTTCGCGATGTCCTCCTCCGCCGCCAGCCACGGCGGCGACATGGGCATCCGGGAGAACCTGCTGCCGCTGCTCGACCGCTACTCCGTCGACCTCGTACTGGCCGGCCACGACCACGACTACGAGCGCACCCACCCCGTCCGCGGCACCGAGCCGGGCGGGCTGCTCACCCCGGCCGTCGTCGACGACGACCTGCGCCGGATCGACACCTCCGAGGGCACCGTCCACCTCATCCTGGGCGGCGGTGGCACCGCCGGCCACGACGACGTCTACCTGCCCGCCGACGCGGACGGCGTCCGCCAGGCCAGCGTCCGCACCCAGCGGCTCACCTTCAAGGCCGACCCGGACGCCAAGGAGAAGGCCCACTGGTCGGCCGTCACCGACCCGGACACCAAGTACCCGTACGGCGTCGCCGTCTTCGACGTCGACCCGGGCCGGTACCCCGGCGACCGCACCACCATCACCGTCTCCTACTACCACTCGGTGCCCGCCACCGCCGCCAACCCGCTCCCCACGCCCGTCCTGTACGACCGCTTCACCCTCTACCGCGACCGCAGCGACGGCTGGGGCGACTGGGACGAGGCCGACCAGGGCGAGGACGAGACCACGAACGCGTCGGTGGCCACCGGCCGCTGACAGAGCGTTCGGCACGGGCGAAGCGGCGACCACACCGTGCGAACCCCTGCGCAGGAAGTCGGCCGGACCGACTTCCTGCGCAGCAGTCATGAGAAGGGCAGGCTCGCGTCACCTCGGACGCGGGCCCGCGCTGCGTCGCCGTGCAGGGCCAGTCAGGCCCCCGTGGCCCGCACGTACACGTCGGCCGCGCCGTGATGCTCGGAGGGGTGGGCCACCACGAAGACCTGCCGCCCGGCCCGCCCCTCCGGCAGCAGCACCCCCTCGGCCGGCTCCTCGCCCGGCAGCGCGGCCTTGAGGTCCTCCGGCAGCCGTCCAGAAGCACCGGGCTGCGGCAGGTCGTATGTGTCGAGGAAGTCGTCGATGGTGGCGGAGTCGCCGCCACCGATCCGGTAGTGCAGGTAGGCGACAGACGTCCCGTCGGCGCTCCGGGACAGCACAGCGTCCGCCGGGACGTAGTACCGCCCCTTGCCGGGATGCTGCTCGTAGTACAGACCTGCGAGCTGCTCCGCGCGGTCGGCGTCGGTCAGAGGCGGATCGAGGCTCCGACGGAACTCGGCCACCCCCCACCAGACACACCCCAGGGTAATCAGCACGCACAACCCGAGAAGGCCGCCCAGGAGCCGACGCCTCCACGGTCGGCCATCGACACCTCCGGACGCCACATCAGAGCTTCCTGGTCCTGGCATCGCTAGCGCCCCCCATGTCGAACTCCCTGGCCAAACCGGTCCGGTGGAGGCGCTGGATGTCAGCGTCGGTCACCCGGCCCACGCCCGGCACCTCGGTGCTCTTCCCGTTGTCCCAGTTGTACCGGTCGCGGACGTTCGTCCGGTAGGTGACGGTCACCTCGGGGGGAGCACCGGGCGACGTCGGCTTGACCTCGATCTTCGCCTCCGTGTTGTAGTGGAAGGAGCCGACCGCGTAGAACCAGTCCTTGCTGCTCTCCGGTGTCGCGGACATGGGTTGCCACCCGGTCTGCTGGACGAGTGCGACGGGTTTGCCCGTGCGTCGGTACTCCGCCAGGGCTTCGGCTTCCCAACCGCCGAGGTTGCCGTCCAGGGTGGTGTTCACGCTCGCCTGGAAGCCGGGGATCTCCTTCAGCATGTCCTCGACGTTCAGATTCAGCGGCTCTCCCGTACCGGACAGGTAGTGCGCCATGTTGGCGCTGGCATTGGTGCCCCCGGTCGCGAAGGGCATGCCGGCGATCCCGGCTCCCAACGTCGCCGCCAGTTTGCGGTCTCGGTCAGTAGGGCTCTCGGTGTTGTAGTCGCCTGCGCCCCTGTCGTACGCATCCGGCGGCAGCAGCGCCCCGCCCTCGCCCCCGAAGACCTTCGACAGGTCCCGGGCAGCAGCAAGATCCTCGCCCACCACCTTTTTCGTCCAGTCGTCGAGGTGGCGGTACTTCACGGCATCGTTGATGCGGTCCAGCTCGTGCCCAGCCGTGTTGCTGACATCAGCCGCGTACTTCATGGCGGCCGTCAACAGATTGCGGATGTCTCCGGCAACCGTGGCCAGGCGGCGGGATTCGCCCCCGCTCTCCGGGTCGTTGCTCCCGGTCAACCACGCCGGGAAACCGATGTTCCCGTCATCCTTGATCGTGAGGTCGTTCGTACGGGCGAGGTCGTCCGCCTCGGCCACCCAACGGCGGGCGAGCGCCAGTCCCGTGGCGGCGTTCACCAGGGTGAGCCGCGCGGCCTCCATCTCCTGCTCGGCGATGGACATTTCGTCGAGCAGATCGGAGAGGACCCGCCGCCCCAGGACGGCGGCTTCGCCGCTCCAGCCTTCCTGGAGCGTGGAGAGCACGTCGACGACGAGATAGCGTGCGGAACCGAGGGCGCTCCCGACCTTGTCCCACTCTTCCGCTGCGCGGTTGAAGGCCTCGGGATCGCAGGACCGGATCTGGTGCAGGGTGACCGGTTTTGCGAAGCGGTGGTCATGAACGGGTTCGGCGACCTTGCGGCGGCCGTCGGGGTCCTCGGCATAGATGGACGGCATCAGTCCTTGCCCTCCAACAGGGCAGCAGCGCTCTGCAGTTGCTCCGCAACGGCGGATTCCTGCCGGTAGTAGTTGGTTGCGGTGGTTCGAAGTCCCTCGGCGAGTTTCCGCATCGCATCGGTGATCCTGCCGGTCTCCGTGGACCAGTGGCTGGTGCACGCGCCGAGGGACGAGCCGATGCTCCACTCGCCGTGGCGGGTCGCGGTCGCTGCTGACTCGCCGAAGCCGGTGTCGGCCTGGGAGACCTTGTCCGCTCCCTCGTCCACCTTGGCCGCTGCTACCGGGAGCCGCTCCGGCTCCGATATGTATCCACCCACCCCGAGTCCTCCCCAAGTCCGGTGGCGGTCTTGGTTCTCACGCTAACGAGCGGGTGGTGGGTGCCGCAGGCGAACGGGACGACTCGTGAACGTCGACGGCCCCACGGCGGTGTTCCGCAGCTGACCCGGGCCGTGGGGGCTGGCTCTGCCGTCGGCGAATCTGCGGCGGGCAGAGAGGAGGCGTCCGGGGCCGGTTCGGGGGTGAGAGTGGAGGGGACGGCAGCTCCGCCTCGACCAGGAGGACCAGATGACTCCATTCGCCACCGTGCTCGCGCCCCGCGCGGAGGACGGTGATACCCGGCCCGGCCCCTTCGACGACCACCTCGCCGCCCAACTGCTCGCCCAGCGCATCGTGTTGCTCGGCACCCAGGTCGACGACGTGTCGGCGAACCGGGTGTGCGCCCAGCTCCTGTTGCTGTCGGCGGAGGACCCGCGCAGCGACATCGGCCTGTACATCAACAGCCCCGGCGGGTCGGTGTCGGCCGGGCTGGCCGTCTACGACACCATGCGACTGATCCCCAACGACGTCTCGACGCTGGCGATGGGGTTCGCGGCGAGCATGGGGCAGTTCCTGCTCACCACGGGGGCGCGCGGCAAGCGCTTCGTGCTGCCGAACGCGCGGATCATGATGCACCAGCCGTCGGCGGGCATCGGCGGTACGACCGCGGACATCGAGATCCAGGCGGAGAACCTGCAGTACACCAAGCGCACCATCGAGCAGATCACCGCCGAGCACACCGGGCAGAGCGTGGAGACCATCGCCCGGGACAGCGACCGGGACCGCTGGTTCACGGCCGAACAGGCCAAGGAGTACGGGCTCGTGGACCGGGTGGTGGAGTCGGTCGCCGACATCCGCCCGGCCTCGTCCCGCCGACGGATGGGGTTGTGACATGGGGTCGTACACGGTTCCGTACGTGATCGAGCGGACCGCGCAGGGTGAGCGGTCCTACGACGTGTTCAGCCGGCTGCTGAACGAGCGGATCATCTTCCTCGGCACCGAGATCGACGACGGGGTCGCGAACGTGGTCATCGCGCAGCTCCTGCACCTGGAGTCGGAGAACCCGGAGCGCGAGATCTCGATCTACCTCAACTCGCCCGGGGGGTCGTTCACTTCGCTGATGGCGATCTACGACACGATGACCTTCGTGCAGGCGCCGATCTCCACGTTCTGCGTCGGGCAGGCGGCGTCGACGGCGGCGGTGCTGCTGGCCGGCGGGGATCCCGGGCGGCGGTTCGTGCTCCAGCACGCGCGGGTGCTGCTCGGCCAGCCGGCCAGCGGCGGGCAGCGCGGGACGGTCTCGGACCTCAGCCTCGCGGCCAAGGAGATGGTGCGCATCCGCGCGCAGGTGGAGGAGGTGCTGTCCCGGCACACCGGGCACGAGGTGGCGACGCTGCGAGCGGACATGGACCGGGACAAGGTGCTCAGCGCGGAGGAGGCGGTCGCGTACGGGCTGGCGGACGAGGTGCTGAGCCGGCGACTCGCGTTCAACTGAGCCCGGGCGGCGGCCGGTACTACGGGGGAGTACCGGCCGCCGGTGCGGTCAGGCCGCCATGCAGAGCCCGTCGTACTGCGCCGTGGGCGCGGTGCGGCCCTGGTTCACCCGGGCGTGGCTCACCCGGCCGTGGCCGACCCGGCTCCGGGTGTGCCGGACCAGCTCGTCCTGGGCCAGCGAGAGCAGGCCGCCGAGGCCCAGCCCCAGGGCCTTCGCGGCGGCGGCGAGCACCTCGGAGGAGGCCTCCTTGCGTCCGCGCTCCAGCTCCGACAGGTACGGCATCGAGATTCGGGCGGCTTCCGCGACGTCCTTCAACGTCCGCTCCTGGGCGATCCGTTCGCGCCGCAGTGCGTCGCCGACGAGGTCGCGCCACAGGGGCTCCTTCGGCGTGGGCCGCTGCGGGGTGTGCTCCGGCCGGGCGGCGCGGCCGGACTCGCCGCGGTTGGGCTCGCGGTGGTTGGACTCACCGTGGCTGGACTCACCGCGGCCGGGCGGCGTGGCCTGTGGGCGCAGCGGGATGACGCGGGCTTCGTTCGGCGCATGAGTGCTCACCCCTCCAGCCTAGGGATCCCGGGCGCGGGGGGAAGGGGGCGGCATTCTGCCCTGGGTGAAGCCGGGTGGAGCCGGCGGAAGCCGGGGTGCAGGGCGTGCGTCAGCCGGGGAGGACCCGGCCGAGCCGCTGCGCCCCGCGGTCGGGCGGCTGCTGGCGAACCCGGCGCTCAGCGCGCCGCGCGAGATGATCGCCCCGCTGATGCTCGCGATGCGCAGCTACAAGCCGGGCAGCCGCCCGCCGGCCCGGCCGTTCACGGACGGGGAGTTGGGGTCGATCGGGCTGCCCGTGCTGGTGCTGGTGGGCCGGCGCAGCGCGCTGCTGCGGCCGCGTCAGGTGGTGGAGCGGGTGACGGCCCTGGTCCCGGGCGTGCGGGCGGAGATCCTCGAACGGGCGGGCCACGGGCTCAACTTGGAGCAGCCCGAGGCGGTCAACGAGCGCTTGCTGGCCTTCGTCGGAGCCGCCCCGGAGCCGGTCGCGGAGCCGGCCCCGGAGCCGGTCGCGGAGTAGCCGCAGGGGCCGCCCGCGGCCGCCTCGCCGGTCTCAAGCCGCGCGTGGCAGCGCCGTCGCGGCGCGCGCCTCGTCGTAGCGGTGCAGCACCAGCCGGGCGACGGCCGGGTGGGTGCCGAGCGGGGCGGTCGTCCAGGCGGCCGCCGTGGTGGCCGCGCGGCGGGCGAAGAAGCCGGGCGAGAGCAGGTAGCCGGCCAGCGCGACCCCGGGGTGCCCGGCGGCGCGGAGCGCGGCGACGGCTTGCTGCGGCGTGGGGGCGGCGGCGGACAGGTGCGCGGGGGTGACCGGGCGGCCGAGGCGGCCGGCGAGCAGCCGGGCCATCCGCTCGGTGTCGGCGAGGGCGGCGGGGTCGGAGGAGCCGGCCCCGGCGAGGACCACGGGGGCCCCGGGCGGGGCGCCGGCCTCGGCGAGGCGGTCGGCGAGGGCCTCGGCGAGCAGCGGGTGGGGGCCGAGGGCCGGGGCGAGCCGGGTGCGGGGGAGGCGGGCGGCGGCGAGCGCCTCCGGGAGGTCGACCCGGACGTGGTAGCCGGTGCCGAGCAGCAGCGGGACCAGGACGGTCTCCGTGCCGCGCAGCCGGGACAGCGCCTCGGCGAGCGAGGGGCGGGCGAGGTCCAGGAAGCAGCAGTGGACGGTCAGTTCGGGCCGGAGCGAGCGGACCCGGCGCAGCAGGGCGCGGGTCGAGGCGGCGGCCGCCCGGTCGCGGCTGCCGTGCCCGACCGCGAGCAGCACCGGTGGCATCAGCCCGCCGCCAGCCGGTAGCCCCGCTTGGGGACGGTGCGGATCAGGCCGGCGTGCGGCCCGAGCGCGGCCCGCAGCCGGCCGACCGCCGCCTCGACGGCGTGTTCGTCGGCGGCCGCGTCCGGCCAGGCGGCGCGCAGCAGTTCGGCGCGGCTGAGCACCCGGCCGGGGCGTTCGGCCAGGGCCCGGAGCACGGCGGCGCCGCGCGGGCTGAGCCAGTGGCTCTCGCCGTCGACCAGCGCGGCGTTGCCCTGGAGGGTCAGCACCCGCCCGGCGAGGTCGATCCGACGGCTGGTGCGGCCGGGCAGCAGGTCGGCGAGCAGCCGGACCAGGGCGCCGAGCCGGCCGCGCTCGGGGTGTACGGCCGGCAGGCCGAGGTCGGTGAGCGGCCGGGCGCACAGGGTGCCGACACAGACCGGCAGCACGTCGGCGCGCAGGGCGTCCAGCAGCGGCCCGTACAGGCCCTCGGCCTCGGCGGCGGCGAGCAGCGCGGTGATCGCGGAGGCGCTGGTGAAGGTGAGCGCGTGCACCTGGCGGCGCACGGTCTGGTCGAGCAGCCGGCGCACCGCGCCCGGGTCCTCGGGCGCCGCCCAGCGGTAGACCGGGACGGAGATCACCTCGGCGCCGCGCTCGCGCAGCGCAGTCGCGAAGGCGTCCAGCCGGACGCCATGTTCCTGGACGGCGATCCGGCGCCCGGCGAGCGGGCGGGCCAGCAGCCAGGTGAGCAGTTCGCCGGTGGCCTCGGTGCCGGGGGAGTAGCCCTCGTCGAGCCCGCTGGCGCGGACCGCCCCGGTGGCCTTGGGGCCGCGGCTGAGCACCACCGCGTCCCGGCAGGCCTCGGCGAGGGCGGCGCCCCGGCCCCAGCCCTCGGCGGCGCTCATCCAGCCGCGCCAGCCGACGCCGGTGGTGGCGACCACGTAGTCGAGCGGGGCGGTGAGGCAGCGGTCGGTGGCCTCCCGCAGGGCGAGGTCGTCGGCGAGCGGCAGGATGCGCAGCACCGGGGCCTCGACCACCTGGGCGCCGCGGCGGGTGAGCAGGGCGGTGAGCTCCTCGCGGCGGCGTGCGGCGGTGACGCCGATGGTGAGGCCGGTGAGCGGGCCGGGCGGGGTCGCCTGTTCCGCCGGGCTTGCCGCTCCGGGCGGTCCTGCCGGTCCTGCCGGTCCGGGCGGGGTGGGGTTCGGTGCCATGCCGGTCAGCCTGCGCGGCACGTGTTACGGGGGCATTGCCTGCCCGTCACCCACCGGTAAGCGGAAGTGCCGCTGCGGTTACGGCAGATGTCCGGGTGTGCACCCCGGTGACCGGGCGCCGTGAGCGAGGCGTACCGCGCCCGCAACATCCGCGACCCGGACGCGAAACAGCGGGCCGCGACCGTTCTCGGCATGACGCCGACCAGCCCCGCCGCCCTCGCCGCGGCCACCGACACCCACTGCCCGTACTGCTCGCTGCAGTGCGGCATGCGGCTGGCGCCGGGCGCGGACGGGCCGCTGGAGGTGCTGGAGCGCCCGGCCTTCCCGGTGAACCGGGGCGCGCTGTGCGGAAAGGGCCGGACGGCGCCCGCGCTGCTCGCCCGGGGCGTACGGCTGGACGGTCCACTGCTGCGGGACCGGCCCGGCGCCCCGCTGCGCTCGGCGAGCTGGCCGGAGGCGCTGGACCGGGTCGCCGCCGGGCTGGCCCGGGTGCGGGCCGAGCACGGCCCGGACGCGGTGGGCGTGTTCGGCGGCGGCGGTCTGACCAACGAGAAGGCCTACCTGCTGGGCAAGTTCGCCCGGGTGGTGCTGGGCACCGCCAACATCGACTACAACGGCCGGTTCTGCATGTCCTCGGCCGCCGCCGCGCACCGCAGGGCCTTCGGCCTGGACCGCGGGCTGCCCTTCCCGCTCGCGGACCTCCCGCACACCGGCTGCCTGATCCTGGTCGGCGGCAACCCGGCCGAGACGATGCCGCCGGCCGTCCGCTACCTGCGCGAACTCCGGGAGAACGGCGGGAAGTTGATCGTCGTCGACCCGCGCCGCACCCGGACCGCCGAACTCGCCGACCTGCACCTCCAGCCGCGCCCCGGCGGGGACCTGGCGCTGGCCCTGGGCCTGCTCCACCTGGTGATCGCCGACGGCCTGCTGGACCGGGAGTTCATCGCGCGCCGGACCACCGGCTTCGAGGCGGCCCGCGCCTCGGCGATGGCCCACTGGCCGGACCGGGTGGAGCGGATCACCGGCGTCCCGGCCCGTCAACTCCACCAGGCCGCCAGGATGTTCGGTGAGGCCCGGACCGGCATCGTGCTCACCGCGCGCGGCCCCGAGCAGCAGAGCAAGGGCACCGACACCGTCGGCGCCTGGATCGACCTCTGCCTCGCCACCGGCAAGGCCGGCCGCCCGTACAGCGGCTACGGCTGCCTCACCGGCCAGGGCAACGGGCAGGGCGGGCGCGAGCACGGCCAGAAGGCCGACCAACTGCCCGGCTACCGCTCGATCGAGGACCCGGCCGCCCGGGCGCACGTCGCCGCCGTCTGGGGGGTGGACCCGGCGTCGATCCCCGGCCCCGGCAAGTCCGCCTACGAGCTGCTGGACGACCTCGGCCGGCCCGGCGGCGTCCGGGCTCTGCTGCTGGCCGGCTCCAACCCGGCGGTGTCCGCGCCGAACGCCGGGCACGTCACCGGACGGCTGCGCGCACTGGACCTGCTGGTGGTCGCCGACGTGGTGCTCTCCGAGACCGCCCGGCTCGCCGACGTCGTGCTGCCGGTCACCCAGTGGGCCGAGGAGGACGGCACCACCACCAACCTGGAGGGCCGGGTGATCCTGCGCCGCCGCGCCGTCGACCCGCCGGACGGCGTCCGCAGCGAACTGTGGCTGCTGCGCGAACTCGCCGCCCGGCTCGGCGTGCCGGCCGGCTTCCCCGCCGAGGGCTTCCCGGCCGACGCCGAGCGGGCCTTCGACGAACTGCGGCGCGCCTCGGCCGGCGGCGACGCCGACTACGCGGGCATCAGCTACGCCCGGATCGTCGCCGAGGACGGAGTCTTCTGGCCCTGCCCGGCCGAGGACCACCCCGGCACCCCGCGGCTCTTCCTGGACCGCTTCGCCACCCCGGACGGCCGGGCCCGCTTCGCCGCGGTCACCCACCGCCCGGCCGCCGAGGAACCGGACGCCGAGTACCCGCTGTACCTGACCACCGGCCGGGTGCTCGCCCAGTACCAGAGCGGCGCCCAGACCCGCCGGGTCGGGGCGCTCAACGCGGCCGCGCCCGGCCCGTACGTCGAACTGCACCCGCGGCTCGCCGAGCGGCTCGGCATCGCCGACGGCGTCCCGGTCGCGGTCACCAGCCGGCGCGGACGGGCCGTCGCCCCCGCGCGGGTCACCGACGCCATCCGCCCGGACACCGTCTTCATGCCCTTCCACTGGGCGGGCGCCGGCCGGGCCAACACCCTCACCAATCCCGCGCTCGACCCGGTCTCCCGGATGCCCGAGTTCAAGCTCTGCGCGGTGCGGGTCGAACGAGTGGAGGTGACGACGACATGACCGACCAGCGGATCGCCGGGGTCGGCGGGGACGCCGCGGGCCCCAGGGCCACCGGGGTCGGCGGCGACACGGCGGGCCCCAGGATCGCCGTGGTCGGCGGCGGCATGGCGGCGGCCCGCTTCGCCGAGCGGTACACCGCCCTCGGCGGGCCCGGCACGGTCACCGTGTACGGCGCCGAGCCGCGCGCCCCCTACAGTCGGGTGCTGCTCGCCGAGGTGCTCACCGGTCGCTACGACGCCGAGTCGATCGCCCTGCCGCTCGGCGGGGCCCGGGCCCGGACCGGCTGCGAGGTGGTCGCGCTGGACACCGCCGACCGCACCCTGCGGCTGGCCGACGGCACCGTGGAGCCCTGGGATGAACTGGTCCTCGCCACCGGCGCCAACCCGGTGCTGCCGCCGGTGCGCGGGCTGCGCCGCCCCGACGGGTACGGACTGGCCGAGGGCGTGCACACGCTGCGCACCCTGGAGGACTGCACCCGGCTCGCCGAGGAGGCCGCCGGTGCCAAGCGGGCGGTGGTGATCGGCGGCGGAGTGCTCGGGGTGAGCGCCGCCCGGGCGCTGGCCGCGCTCGGCGTGCGCACCGAAATCGTCCACCAGGCACCGCACTTGATCGATCGTCAACTGGACCCGGAGGCGGCCGTCGTGCTCCGCGACCGGCTCCGCATGTTCGGTGTCGACTGCTACCCCGGCAACCGGGCCCGGGCCGTCCACGGCGGGGAGAGGGCCGGCGCGGTGGAGCTCGCCAGCGGCTACCGCCTGGACTGCGACCTGGTCGTGCTCGCCTGCGGCACCCGCCCGCGCACCGCGCTCGCCCACGCCGCCGGACTACCCGTCGGCACCGGCGTCCTGGTCGACGACCAACTGGCCGTCGCCCCACAGGTGTCCGCGATCGGCGACTGCGCCGAACACCGCGGCACCGTCCACGGCCTGGCCGGCCCCGCCTGGGACCAGGCCGACGTCCTGGCCCGCCGCCTCTCCGGCGCCGAACCCGACGCCCGCTACCACGGCACCGGCCCGCGCGCCCGGCTCAGCACCGGCGGCCTGGAGTACGCGGCCTTCGGCACCGTCGACGAGACCCTCGACCCCGGCCTCGACGTGCTGCGGCTCACCGACGCCACCCGCGGCAGCTACAAGAAGCTCGTCCTGCGCGGCGACCGGCTGGTCGGCGCCATCCTGCTCGGCGACCTCGCCACCGTCGACGCGCTGGCCGGCGCCTTCGCCGACGGCGGCGCGCTCACCGGACACCCCCTGCACCTGCTCACCCGAGACCGCAATGACTGGAGAGGCGCAATGACTGGAGACGCGCAATGACTGGAGACGCGCGATGACCACCCCGAGCGACCGCGCCGTACGGGACCTCGTGCTGGTCGGCCACGGCATGGTCGGCCAGCGCTTCCTGGAGGCCTGGAGCGAGCAGCCCGCCGCCCGCGACTGGCGGGTCACCGTGCTCGCCGAGGAGCCCCGGCCCGCCTACGACAGGGTCCACCTCAGCTCGCTGTTCTCCGGCAGCACGCCCGAGGACCTCGCACTCTGCCCGTCCGGCTTCCTCGCCGAACACGGCTTCGACCTGCGGCTCGGCGACCCGGTCAGCGCGATCGACCGGGCGGCGCGGTTGGTCCGCACCCGCTCCGGATCCGAACTCCGGTACGACGTCCTGGTGCTGGCCACCGGCTCGGTGCCCTTCGTGCCGCCCGTCCCCGGCACCGACGCGCCCGGCTGCCACGTCTACCGCACCGTCGAGGACGTCGACGCCATCCGCGCCGGCGCCACCGGCGCCGCCACCGGCGTGGTGGTCGGCGGCGGACTGCTCGGCCTGGAGGCGGCCGGCGCCCTGCGGGCCGGCGGACTGGCCACCCACGTCGTCGAGTTCGCGCCCCGGCTGATGGCCGTCCAGGTCGACGACGGGGGCGGCGCCGCGCTGCGCCGCAAGATCGAGGAGCTGGGCGTGACCGTGCACACCAGCGCCGGCGCCAGCGGGGTGCTCGCCGGCCCGGACGGCCGGGTCCGCGGCCTCGCCCTCTCCGACGGCCGCGAACTGGCCGCCGACCTGGTGGTCTTCTCCGCCGGGGTGCGCGCCCGCGACCAGCTCGCCCGGGACTGCGGTCTGCCCGTCGGCCAGCGCGGCGGCATCGTCGTCGACGCCCGCTGCCGCACCGAGGACCCGGCCGTCCTCGCCATCGGCGAGTGCGCCCAGGCCGCCGACGGCCGGGTGTACGGGCTGGTCGCCCCCGGCTACCAGATGGCCGAGACGGCCGCCCGCACCATCGCCGAGCAGCCCGGCCAGGCCTTCACCGGCGCCGACACCTCCACCAAGCTCAAGCTGCTCGGCGTCGACGTCGCCAGCTTCGGCGACCCGCACGGCACCGCCGAGGGCGCCCTCGACGTGCTCTACAGCGACAGCCGCAGCGGCGTCTACCGCAAGCTGGTGATCGGTGCCGACGGCGCCCTGCTCGGCGGCGTCCTGGTCGGCGACACCGAGGGCTACGGCGTGCTGCGCCCGCTCGCCGTCGCCGGCAAGCCGCTCACCGTGGCCCCCGAACAGCTGGTGCTGCCCGCCGGGTTCGCCTCGGCCGGACCGCTCGCCCTGCCCGACGACGCGGTGCTCTGCTCCTGCCACAACGTCACCCAGGGCGCCGTCCGGGCCGCCGTCCGCGAACAGGGCGCCGACAGCGTCGCCGCCGTCAAGAAGTGCACCCGGGCCGGCACCGGCTGCGGCAGCTGCCTCAAGCAGCTCGGCACCGTCGTCACCGAGGAACTGGCTGCCGCCGGGGTCGCCACCGTCCAGGGCCTGTGCGAGCACTTCGCCCACAGCCGGGCCGAGTTGTACGAGATCGTCCGGGTCACCGGGCTGAACAGCTTCTCCGAGCTGCTCGCCGGGCACGGCAGCGGCGGCGAGGGCTGCGAGATCTGCAAGCCGACCGTCGCCTCCATCCTGGCCAGCCTCGGCAACGGCCACATCCTGGACGGCGAACAGGGCGCCCTCCAGGACTCCAACGACCACTTCCTCGCCAACCTCCAGCGCAACGGCTCCTATTCGGTCGTGCCCCGGGTGCCCGGCGGCGAGATCACCCCCGAGGGCCTGATCGCGATCGGCGAGATCGCCCGCGACCACGGCCTCTACACCAAGCTCACCGGCGGCCAGCGGATCGACATGTTCGGTGCCACCGTCGACGAACTCCCCGTCATCTGGCGCAAGTTGGTCGACGCCGGCTTCGAGTCCGGACACGCCTACGGCAAGTCCCTGCGCACGGTGAAGTCCTGCGTCGGCGAGGCCTGGTGCCGCTTCGGCGTCCAGGACTCCACCGCCCTCGCCATCGAACTGGAGCTCCGCTACCGGGGGTTGCGCTCCCCGCACAAGCTCAAGGCCGCCGTCTCCGGCTGCGCCCGCGAATGCGCGGAGGCGCAGAGCAAGGACTTCGGCGTCATCGCCACCTCGGCCGGCTGGAACCTCTACGTCGGCGGCAACGGCGGCACCACCCCCCGGCACGCCGACCTGCTCGCGGCCGACCTCGACCGCGAGACCCTCATCCGCACCATCGACCGCTTCCTGATGTTCTACATCCGCACCGCCGACCGCCTCGAACGCACCTCGGTCTGGCTGGAGCGCCTGGAAGGCGGACTCGACCACCTGCGGGCCGTCGTCCTGGACGACTCGCTCGGGATAGCCGCCGAACTCGACGAACTGACGACACGTCATATCAGCGGTTATCGGGACGAATGGGCCGAGACCCTGGCCGACCCCGAGCGGCTGCGGCGGTTCGCCTCCTTCGTCAACGCCCCCGGCACCCCCGACCCCGCCGTGACCTTCGTCCCCGAACGCGGCCAGATCCGACCGGCCCGCCCCGGCGAGGCCGGCCACACCCTCAACTCCCCGGTGCTCGTCGCCGGGGCCCGACTGGAGGTGCTCACCCCGTGACCGTACAGATCCACGATGGCAACCACTGGCAGACCGTCTGCGCCCTCACCGACCTCCAACCCGGCCGCGGCGTCGCCGTACTGCTCCCCGACGCCGACCAGGTCGCCCTCTTCCGCGGCCGCGACGGCGAGCTCTACGCCGTCGACAACCTCGACCCGTTCAGCGGCGCCCCCGTCCTCTCCCGCGGCCTGCTCGGCAGCCGCGGCGACCGGCCCACCCTCACCTCGCCGATGTACAAGCAGGTGTACGACCTCACCGACGGCCGCTGCCTGGACGAGGACACCGCGCCCGACGGAACCCCCGCCGTGCTGCGCCGCTGGCCGGTCCGGGTGCTCCCCGTGGAGGCCGCGGCGTGACCACCGTCCTGGAGCCCGGAACCCGTTCCCCGCTGGCCGGTTGGGACCCGGAGGACGAGGAGCTCTGGGCCCGTGGCGGCGCCCGGATCGCCCGGCGCAACCTGGTCTTCTCCGTCCTCTCCGAGCACATCGGCTTCTCGGTGTGGAGCCTGTGGTCCGTGCTGGTGCTCTTCCTCGGGCCCGAGTACCACATCGACACCGCGGGCAAGTTCACCCTCACCGCGCTGCCCACCGCGCTCGGCGCCCTGCTCCGGCTGCCCTACACCTTCGCCGTCGCCCGGTTCGGCGGCCGCACCTGGACGGTGATCAGCGCCCTGCTGCTGCTCGTGCCGACGGTCCTCGCCGCCCTGGTACTGGAACCCGGCGTCTCCTACGGCACCCTGCTCGCCGTCGCCTGCGCGGCCGGCGTCGGCGGCGGCAACTTCGCCTCCTCGATGGCCAACATCAACGCCTTCTACCCGTACCGGCTCAAGGGCTGGGCCCTCGGCATCAACGCGGGCGGCGGCAACCTCGGCGTCCCCGCCGTCCAGTTGCTCGGCCTGCTCGTGCTGGCCACCGCGGGTGCCGCCCACCCCCGGCTGCTGCCGCTGCTCTACCTGCCGCTGATCGTGCTCGCGGCGGCGGGGGCCCAGTGGAAGATGGACAACCTGCCGGTGCCGCCGAACGGCGAGGGCCGGGCGCTGCGGGAGGTCGCCCGTGACCCGTACGGCTGGGCGGTCTCCGCCCTGTACATCGGGACGTTCGGCTCCTTCATCGGCTTCGGCTTCGCCTTCGGCCAGGTGCTCCAGGTCCAGTTCCACGACCGCTTCGACACCCCCGTCAAGGCCGCCGCCCTCACCTTCCTCGGACCGCTGCTCGGCTCCCTGCTACGGCCCGTCGGCGGGCGCCTCGCCGACCGGTACGGTGGCGCCCGGGTCACGCTGGCGACCTTCGCCGCCATGGGCGCCGGCACGGCGGTCGTGCTGTTCGCCTCCCGGGCCGGCTCGCTGCCGCTGTTCCTCGGCGGGTTCGTGGCGCTCTTCGTGCTCAGCGGGATCGGCAACGGTTCCACGTACAAGATGATCCCGGCGCACTACCAGGGCGTCGCCCGGACGGCGGTCGCGACCGGTGCCGACCCGGCCGCCGCCGAGGCCGACTCCCGACGGCGGACGGCGGCGCTGATCGGCCTGGCGGGCGCGGTCGGGGCCTTCGGCGGGGTGCTGGTGAACCTGGCCTTCCGGCAGTCCTTCCTGAGCAGCCACAACGGGGACGCCGCATACCTCGGCTTCCTGGTGGCGTACCTGCTGTGCTCGGCGCTGACCTGGGCGGTGTGGCTACGGCGACGACGGTGACGCTGTGCTGCTGCCGCGCCGCCGCCGGGTCGTTCGTACGACGATCGGACGACCCGGCGCGCGGACCCGCTGACCGGCGGTTAGCGTCGGCCGAACCACGCCCCACACCCCCGGAGGTTGCAGTGCAGCGGTGGATCGTCCTGACGGTACTGACCTCGGCCCTCGTCGGCCTCGCCGCCCCGGCCCAGGCCGCCGCTCCGGTGGCGGCCCCGGCCGAGGACGCGGCTACGACCACCGTCACCCTCGGTGACGTCGTGATCGACCCGAAGATCCCCAGTCGGGCCCGGGTCGACGTCAGCTACCTGTGCTCGGTCGCCGACGAGGCCCGCTCGCTCACCGTCTCGGTCGAACAGCAGGACCCGGAGGACTCCTCCTCCAAGGCCTTCGGCTCCAGCCGCACCCCGGAGGCCGACATCGTCTGCGACGGCACCGTCCAGCATCGGCAGCTGCTCGTCCAGTCCAAGACCGTCAACTGGATCCCCGGCGCGGACGCCGTCCTCATCGCCACCGTCTCCAACATCGGCTCCACCCCGTCCGCCGCCGCCGACTCCCGCCGGGTGAAACTCGCCGTCGGCTGACCTGCGCTCCGCGCCCCGTACATGAGGTGGGGCACGGCGCATCGAGCACCTCCATGCGGGGCCCGCCGCCGTCCGGCGCCACGGACGGCGACGACCCGGGTACCCGTGGCCGAGCTCTGCTGAGTGCTGAATCCCACCCCTGAGCAGGGCTGCTCCTTCGTACCCCCATGTTCTACAGTTCTGTAGAACTACGCGAGAGGGGCACGGCATGGACAGGCCGCTTCGGCTGCCGCAGCAGGATCGGGCCGACTTCGAGACGGAGTTGGGCAGGGCGCTGGCCGCGCCTCAGGTGCGGGCGGCGTTGCAGGGGATGGGGGGTGAGGTGGACCGGTTGCGGCGGGTGGCGCGGGAGAACGCGGAGTACGTGCTGGCCGCTGCCGCGCCGGAGTACGAGCGGTATGCGGCGTTGCGGGCGGATGCCGAGGCCGTGGCGCGGTTGCCCGTGGAGGTGCCGGCGCGGGGGCGGGCTTCCGGAGGGTGGGGGGTGTTGGGGGTGATCGTGCCGATCATCGCCGTTGGCGCCGCCGTGGTGCTGTTGCTGCTCGGCTATGTGCTGGGGTTGTCCGACGATGCGGAGGGGTTGGGCCGCGCGCTGGTGGGGGCCGGGTGGGTGGCCGGGGGGATCGGGGCGGCGTGTCTGCTGTTGGGCGGCTTGGGGTTGCTGGGGGCGGCGTCGCGGTCGGCGGGGGGTGAGGAGGCCGTGGGTGGGCCGGGGGAGTTGGTGGTGGCGCGGGATGCGTGGCGGACGGCGCTGGCGGAACGCGGGTTGGTGCCGTTCCTGGTGGCGCAGGCGCATGCGGGGCGGCGGGTCTGAGGAATGCCAAGGTCCTGGCGGGGCCTGGTAAGGGGGAGTTAAAATCCGTGCCCGCCAGGGGAGTTGCCCGCGGGGTGGTCGTGGGGTGATCGGCCCTGGTGGGGTGCGGTGCGGGTCTGTTCGGCCCCGGGGGTGTCGCTGCCGGGCCCTGGGTACGGCACCTTGTGCGCGACCATCAGTGAAATATCATATGGCGCATTGCACAGCGCTCGGCCCGGAGTGAGGCCCGGTTCCCCGTCCGCCCGGACCGCGTGTGCGTCCCGCCCTCCCCCCACGTCTCGAGAGACGGAACCCGACCCGTGTTCAGATTCCGATCCCGCACGCCCAGCGGCGCCCGCAGCCCGGTCCGCGCCCCGCGGACCGCCCTGGTGGCGCTCGCCGCCGCCATGGCCGGTGCCGCGCTCAGCAGTCCGCTGTCCGCGATGGCCGACTCCCACGCGCCGCAGGCCGCCACCGTCGTCGCCCAGCCCGGCACCCCGAGGGCGGACAAGGCCGTCGCCCCGAAGAAGTCCGGCCCGCGCCGGGTCGGGGCCGCGAAGGCCGGCCCGGTGGGCACCACGACGAAGGCGCCGCAGCTGGTGGATGGTGCCGACCCGGGCACCGGCGGCAAGGACGGCGACGGCAGCGTCGCCAACGAGTACGACCTCCAGGTCACCTACAAGGGCGGCCAGGAGTCGACCGGTGTGGTGATCGGCGCGCCCAAGGTGTACCTGGTGCTGTGGGGTTCCCAGTGGGGCACCCCGTCGACGAACGCGACCGGTGACACCGTGGTGACCGGCGACCCGGACCAGGCCGCGCCCTACCAGCAGGACTTCTTCAAGGGCCTGGGCAGCCAGGGCGACGGCTGGAGCGCCGTGCTGACCCAGTACTGCGAGGGCATCGCCGCCGGCTCCGTGCAGTGCCCGGCCGGGGCCGCGCACATCCCGTACCCGCAGCAGGGCAGCGTGCTGGCGGGAGTCTGGGTGGACAACGCCGCGCCCGCGCCGCAGGCGGCGACCGAGCCGCAGCTCGGGGCGGAGGCGCTGGCCGCGGCCAAGCACTTCGGCAACCTGACCGAGGCGCAGAACCGCAACGTGCAGTACGTCATCGACTCGCCGCAGGGCACCGACCCGGACAAGTGGAAGGAGCTGGGCTACTGCGCCTGGCACGACTTCCAGCGCTCCCCGTACGGCCAGCTCGCCTACACCAACATGCCGTACCTGACGGACGTGGCCGGCTGCGGCACCAACTGGTTCGGCGAGAACACCCCGCGGGGGCGGCTGGACGGCTACGGGATCATCGGCGGCCACGAGTACGCGGAGACGGTGAGCGACCCGAACACCCCGGGCGGCTGGACGGACGCCACCGGTCAGGAGATCGGTGACAAGTGCGCCTGGATCCCGAAGGGCGCCAACGGCGGGCTGTTCTTCGAGGACCTGGCGACGGGCAGCTTCCCGTTGCAGACGCTGTGGTCCAACACCGACCACCTGTGCATGGCCTCGGACCCGATCGTGGCCTCCCCGCCGGTCTCGGTGAGCACCATGTGCGACCGTACGGACAAGGCCGGCCAGCCGCTGTCCATCCCGGCGGTGGGCGTCTCCGGCACCGGCTCGGCCCTCACCTACAGCGCGACCGGGCTGCCGCGGGGGCTGGCCATCGACCCGCACAGCGGGGTGATCGCCGGCACCGCCGCCGCGACCAACGGCTACCAGCGGATCGACGTGACGGCGACGGACGCGGCGGGCAAGGCGGCGTCCACCGGCTTCTGGGAGAACGTCAGCGCCGCCGGCGGTTCCGGCTGCGGCTCGATCGAGCAGCTCACCGACGCCGGGTTCGAGAACGGCTCGGCCGACGTCAACCACACCGTGATGACGGACGCGTGGAGCCCGTCGGGGTACAACATCATCACCCCGTCCAGCCTGCACGCGCCGCACTCCGGCTCCTGGTACGCCTGGCTGGGCCAGAACACCGGGACGGACGACTCCATCACCACCTACCTGAACACCTACCCGGGCTACGGACAGGCGAGCTTCTCCTTCTGGCTGGACGTGGAGTCGAGCAACACCTCCACCGCCGCGCCCGACACCCTGTCGCTGGTGGCGGTCGACCAGTACACCGGCCAGCCGCTCGGCACGGTGAAGACCTGGAGCAGCCGGAACCCGACCAACGGCTACCAGTACCAGTCGGTGGACCTCTCCTCGGTGATCGGCCAGGTCGGTTGGGGGACCACCATCGGTCTCAAGCTGGTCTCCCACGAGGCCGGGACGAGCCCGACCACGGCGTTCCTGGTCGACGACGCCTCGGGCCGGGAGAGCTGATCCGGCACCCGAACGTCCGCCCCGGTACCGCGTGTTGCGGTGCCGGGGCTTCGCCGCTACCACGCCGCCGTTGCCGTTCACGCCCCCGGCGGCGGCGGTCCGGCGTGGGTGCGGGCGGCGTCGACCAGCAACTGGACGGCCTCGACCGGCAGAGCCAGCCGGCGGGCGATCCAGGGGGCGGTGCGGCCGGCCCGGGCGAGCATCCAGGCGGAGTACAACTGGCCGAGCTGCGGGGCGTGTTCGGCGAGCAGCAGGGGGCGGACGGCCTCCATCGGGAAGCCCTCGAGCGCCCGGGCGCTGTACTCGCGCCCGTTGGGGCCGGGCGGGGGCAGCGGGAGCGGACGGCGGGCTTCGAGCCAGCGGCTGAACAGGACCGCGCCGACGACCAGCAGGCCGGAGCAGGAGGCGCCGATCAGGATGCCGCCGATGACGGGGCGGTCCTCCTCCTCGGCGAGGCCGAGGGCGATCTCCTCCAGGACGAGCAGCCCGAGGACGGCGGCCAGGACGGCCGCCTCACGGGGGTCCGGGAGGAGCCTGGACGTCGTCATGGGGTACCTCTTCCTCGGCGGGGGGTGCGGAGGGCGGGGGCGGGCGCGGCGGATCACCTTCCGTACAACGGTGGCGAGCAGCTCGGGGTACGCCCGGACGGCCAGGTGGTGAAGGACTGCGCACGGAGTTGACGCCGCGTCAGCAGTTCATCCCCGGAAGGGAGTTCTGCCGGAGGCGGACCCGCGGGTACGGGGCCGGGAGTGGGCCCGGGTGCGGGCGTCGCGCGGGCGGGGGCCCACCGGGGTGCGGTCCGTGTGTCTCGCCTCCTTCCGGTCGGGCGCGCCAGGGCGGTGCGGACGTCGACGGGTACAGGAGTCCACCTTCGGACCTGCCGACAGCATAGCCCGGCCATGCCGGCATCGACAGGCTTGTCGAAGTTGACAGTCGAGGTTGACAGCCGAAGTTGGCATGCGGAGCGGCCAACTCCCCTCCGGTCCACGGCCGGACGGGCCGCGCCCGGCTTGGAGGATCGACCAGCGGCGGCCCGGTCCGAATGGTGCCCGGGACCACTCGTGACGCCCGCCCGCCGACGGCTTCAATCGCCCTACCGAACGAACGGAACCGGCCGAGGACGGAGGGGCGACATGGATCTGAACACGGTGGCCGAACTGCGGGACGCCCGCCTCGGCGGCCCCTGGCGGACCGGCGACGCCTGGCTCGGCGGCGGGACGTACCTGTTCTCCGAGCCGCAGCCGCACATCCGCCGCCTGATCGACCTCGGCCGGATGGGCTGGGAGCCGCTCACCCGCACCCCGGGCGGGGGCCTGGAGATCGCCGCGACCTGCACCGTCGCCCAGCTCTCCCAGTACGGCCGCCAGGAGGCGGACTGGACGGCCGCGCCGCTGGTCGAGCAGTGCTGCCGGGCCTTCCTGGCCTCCTGGAAGGTCTGGAACGCGGCCACCGTCGGCGGCAACCTCTGCAACGGCCTGCCGGCCGGCCCGATGATCTCGCTCACCGCCGCGCTGGACGGCGTCTGCCTGCTGCGCGCCCCCTCCGGCGAGTACCGGAAGGTCCCGGTGGCGGAGTTCGTCACCGGCGCCGGCCGCAAGGACCTGCGGACCGGCGAACTGCTGCGCTCGATCACCCTGCCGGCCCGCGCGCTGGCGAGCCGTACGGCCTTCCGCCAGGCCTCGCTGTACGGGCTGGGCCGCTCCGCCGCACTGCTGGTCGGCACCCTGGACCCGGTGGACGGTTCGCTGACCCTCACCGTCACCGCCTCCACCGTCCGCCCGTTCCGGTTCTGGTTCCCGCCCGCACCCAGTGCGGCGGCCGTCGAGGAGGCGATCCGGGACGGCATCCGGCCGGAGGACTACTTCGACGACATCCACGGGCTGCCCGCCTGGCGGCGGCACCTGACCTTCCACTTCGCCGAGCAGATCCGGCGCGAGCTGGGTGCCCCGAGCTGAGCCCCGCAGCCCCGGCCGTGGCCCCCGTCCCCCGCCCCCCAGCCCTGGCCCCCGCCCCCCAGCCCTGGCCCCCGGCCCCCGGCCCCCGGCCCCGTACTGAGCTTCCGGACCGAGCTTCCAGACCCCCACCCAGGAGGCAGCGCGATGAGCTTCGCGATGCACGTCAACGGCCGCCCCACCGGGGTCGAGCCGCGCCCCGGCCAGTGCCTGCGCACCTACCTGCGTGAGCGCGGCTGGTTCGGCGTGAAGAAGGGCTGCGACGCGGGCGACTGCGGCGCCTGCACCGTGCAGGTCGACGGCGACCCGGTGCACAGCTGCCTCTACCCGGCGGCCCGGGCCGAGGGCCGGTCCGTCACCACGGTGGAGGGCCTGGCCGGACCGGACGGCGAACTGCACCCGATGCAGCAGCGGTTCCTGGACGCCCAGGGCTTCCAGTGCGGCTTCTGCACGGCCGGCTTCCTGATGACCACCAGCGCCCTGGACGACGAACAACTCACCGACCTGCCACGCTCGTTGAAGGGCAACCTGTGCCGCTGCACGGGCTACCGGGCGATCGAGGACGCGATCAACGGCGTCCGCCACACCGAGGAGCCCGACCCCGGCCACGCCGTCGGCCGCAACCTCGGCGCCCCGGCCGGCCCGCAGGTGGTCACCGGCACCGCCCGCTACACCTTCGACGTCGAGGTGCCCGGCCTGCTGCACATGAAGCTGCTGCGCTCCCCGCACCCGCACGCCCGGATCCTCGCCATCGACACGGCGGCCGCCCTGCGCGTGCCCGGCGTGCACCTCGTGCTCACCCACCACGACGCGCCCGAGCGGCTCTACTCCTCGGCCCGGCACGAGCACCCGACCGAGGACCCGGACGACACCCGGGTGCTGGACGACGTGGTGCGCTTCGTCGGCCAGCGGGTGGCCGCCGTGGTCGCGGACAGCGAGGCGGCCGCCGAGGAGGGCTGCCGCCGGATCGTCGTCGAGTACCAGCAACTCCCGTACGTGCTCGACCCGGAGGAGGCGATGGCGCCCGGCGCGCCGGTGCTGCACCCCAAGGGGCCGGAGTCCCGGATCGCCCGCCCGGAGAACAACGTCTGCGGCGAGGCCCACGGCGAACTCGGCAGCGTGGAACAGGGGTTCGCCGAGGCGGACGTGGTGTACGAGGAGACCTTCCGGACCCAGCGGGTCCAGCACGCCAGCCTGGAGACCCACGGCTGCGTCGTGACCTTCGAGCCGGCCGGGCAAGCCGGGCAAGCCGGGCAACCCGGGGAAGCCGGGCAACCCGGGGAAGCCGGGCAACCCGGGGAAGCCCGGCAACCCGGGCAAGCCGGGGAAGCAGGCGAGGGCGGCGGGGAAGGTGCGGGGGAGGAGCGGATCGTGGTCCGGTCCTCCACCCAGGTGCCCTTCCTCACCCGGCGCGCCCTGTGTGCCCTGTACGACCTGCCGATGGAGAAGGTCCGGGTGGTGGCCGGCCGGGTCGGCGGAGGCTTCGGCGGCAAGCAGGAGATGCTCACCGAGGACATCGCGGTGCTCGCGGCGATGCGGCTGCACCGGCCGGTGAAGCTGGAGTTCACCCGCGCCGAGCAGTTCCACGGCGCCACCACCCGGCACCCGTTCCTGATCACCGTCAAGCTCGGCGCCAAGCGGGACGGCACCCTGACGGCGATCCGGTTCCGGGTGGTGTCCAACACCGGCGCGTACGGCAACCACGGTCCGGCGGTGATGTTCCACAGCGTCGGTGAGTCGATGGGCGTCTACCGGGCGCCGAACAAGAAGGTGGAGGCGTACTCCGTCTACACCAACGGCGTGCCGGCCGGGGCCTTCCGCGGCTACGGCCTCGGGCAGGTCACCTTCGCCGTGGAGTCCGCGATGGACGAGCTCGCCCGGCGCCTCGGCATCGACCCGCTCGTCCTGCGCGAGAAGAACATCATCGGCCCCGGCGAGCACATGGAGGGCCCGCTCGGCGAGGAGGAGGACCTCCACATCGCCAGCTACGGCCTCGACCAGTGCCTCGGCGTCGTCCGGGAGGCCCTCGCGAACGACACCAGCGCCGAACTCGCCCCCGAGGGCTGGCTGGTGGGCCAGGGCTTCGCGATGGCGGCCATCGCCTGCGGCCCGCCCGGCGGGCACATCGCCGACGCCACGGTGCGGCTGCTGGAGGACGGCGGGTACGACATCGCCGTGGGCACCGCCGAGTTCGGCAACGGCACCACCACCGTGCACCGGCAGATCGCCGCCGGGGCCCTGGGCACCACCGTGGACCGGATCACCGTCCGGCAGTCCGACACCGACGTGGTCCGGCACGACACCGGCGCCTTCGGCTCGGCCGGCACGGTGGTCGCTGGCAAGGCGGTGATGCAGGCCGCCAACGCCCTCGCCGAGCGCCTCCTCACCTTCACCGCCGAGTACGCCCGCACCCCGCGCAGCCTGCTGCGGCTCGGCGCCGACGCGGTCGAGTGCGACGGGCGGACGATCACCCTCAAGGAGGTCTTCGAGGCCGCCCGGGGCAAGGGCGTCGAGCTCGCCGCCGACGGCCACTTCGGCGGCTCGCCGCGCTCCATCGCCTTCAACTCGCAGTGGTTCCGGATCGCCGTCGACCCGGACACCGGGGAGATCCGGATCCTGCGCAGCGTGCACGGCGCCGACGCCGGGCGGGTGATGAACCCGATGCAGTGCCGCGGCCAGGTCGAGGGCGGGGTCGCCCAGGCGCTCGGCGCGACCCTGTTCGAACGGGTGCTGCTGGACGAGCACGGCGAGGTCACCACCGCGGCCTTCCGCCGCTACCGGCTCCCGGCGTACGCCGACGTGCCGCGCACCGAGGTGCACTTCAGCACCACCTCGGACGCGATCGGCCCGCTCGGCGCCAAGTCGATGAGCGAGAGCCCGTTCAACCCGGTCGCCCCGGCCTTCGCCAACGCGCTGCGCGACGCCACCGGCATCCGCTTCACCGACCCGCCGTTCCTGCGTGACCAGGTCTGGCAGGCGCTGGCCGAGCGGCGGGGGGCCACTACTGCGAGTGACGGGGCCGAGTGACGGGGGCGCGTTCCCCGCCCGGTGGTCCACAGTGGTGGGGGAGGCCGGGACGGATGGGACTCACCAGTCACAAACTGCTGGCGCTGGCCGCACTGCTCGCGGTGGCCACGGTGCTCGGCACGCTCTGGGTATGGCCCAGGCTCGCCGTCCGCAGCTGGCCCGCGATGTTCCTGCGGCTCGGCACCATCGCCGTCACCCAGGTGGCGCTGCTCGCCACGCTCGGGCTCGCCGTCAACGACTACTTCGTCTTCTACAGCAGCTGGTCCGACCTGCTGGGGCGCGAGCACGGCGCCGGCGTCATCCAGGGCGCCTCCCCGGGAGCGCCCGCCTCCCCGGGCACCCCGGGCGCCACCGCCACCCCGGGCACCCCGGGTGGCGGGCCGGCCGGGGTGCAGGTGCTCGGCACCGCGGAGATCACCGGCGCGGGCCCGGGCAGCCACGACCCGGCCCGGATCGGGCGCCTGGACAAGGTCCGGCTGCCCGGCGGCACCACCGGGCTGAGCACCGACGGCTACGTCTACCTGCCGCCCCAGTACTTCCAGCCCGGCAACGAGGGCCGGCACTTCCCGGCGGTCCTGGTGATGACCGGGTTCCCCGGGGACGCCACCAACCTGGTCACCAAGCTCCGCTACCCGGCCACCGAACTCGACCTGCTCGGCAAGGGCGCCATGAAGCCGACCGTCCTGGTGCTGATGCGCCCCTCGCCGAGCATGCCCCGGGACAGCGAGTGCGAGGACGTCCCGCAGGGCCCGCAGGCGCAGACCTACTTCACCACCGACGTGCCCGCCGACCTGCGGGCGAGCTACCGGGTGCTCGGGGGCGAGGCCGGGGGCGCGAGCGGGAGTGGGGGCGGGAGCTCGGGCGGCCTGGGCGTGATGGGCGACTCCACCGGCGGCTACTGCGCCGTTAAGCTCGGCATGGTGCACCCGGGCACCTTCCCGGCGGCGGTCTCGCTCTCCGGCTACTTCAAGGCGGCGGAGGACATCACCACCGGCGACCTCTTCGGCGGCAGCCAGCAGCGCCGCAACGAGGCCGACCTGAACTGGCGCCTCGCCCACCTGCCGGCGCCCGCGCTGTCGGTGCTGCTCGCCGACAGCAAGGAGGACGGCAGTACCTACGCCGACTCCAGCGCCTTCGCGGCGGCGGCCCGTCCCCCGCTGGTGGTGGCCCAGGAGACGGTCGACAGCGGCGGGCACAACTTCACCACCTGGGACCGGCTGATCCCGCCCGCGCTCGGCTGGCTCAGCGCGCGCCTGCCGGACCCGTCGTGAGGGTGCGGAGAGGACGGCTGGCACCCGCCGCCCCGGCGGGGTGCGCCGGGGCGGCGGGGCGTTCTCGGGTTCCGCGGCGGGTTCCTCGGCGGCGCGTCGGCGGCTCGACGGCTGGGCCGGGCCGGGCCCGAAGGCTCCCGCCCGGGTCCGCTACCGCGCCAGCAGCGGCAGCGGCGCCCCGGTACGGGCGGTCAGCTCCAGCCGGGTCAGCAGCGCCGACGGCGAGACCTCGACCACCCGGCAGCCCGCCCGGTGCCGGCAGTACCGGGCGACGGAGGTGCCGCGCAGCAGGTCGAAGCGGCGCCGGGTGGCGGCACCGAGGACGAGCAGGTCGTCCGGTCCGCTGACGGCGGCGGCCAGGGCGGGCCCCGGTTCGGCGTTCACCACCACCGGGTGGATCACCAGGCCGGACGGGTAGCCGCCGTAGGCCTGCTCGAAGGCGATGTCCAGCCGCCGGCGGGCGGCGTGCTCCAGTTCGGACAGCGGGCGCAGCCCGTCCCGGTCGCCGACCGTCCAGGCGGCGACGGGCACCAGCACGGCCTCGTGCCGGGCCGCCTCGCCGACGGCGTGGTAGAGGGCGGCCAGACTGCTCAGCGACCCGCTCAGGCCGACGATCACCCGGGTGGTGCCGGTCGTGGTGCCGGTGATGGTGCCGGTGGTGGTGTCGGTCGTGGTGCCGGTCATGGCGGTTCGCCTCCGTCTCTCCGGTAGTGCACTCCGGTCGGGTTGTGCCGGTGCGGTGCTCCTTGCTTCGGATGCCTCCAGTGAACCCCGGAACCGTGCCGTCCGTCCCGGCGCTGACACCGCCATGACGCCGGTCGCACACATCTTGACGGCCTCCTGACAGCCGTGGGGTTCAGCCCAGGCCCGGGACGAACTCGATCAGCAGGTCGATCGCCTTGATGCCGAGGAACGGCAGCACCAGCCCGCCCAGTCCGTACACCCGCAGGTTGCGCCGGAGCAGGTCGGTCGCGGAGGCGGGCTGGTAGCGCACGCCGCGCAGGGCGAGCGGGATCAGGGCGACGATGATCAGCGCGTTGAAGATGATCGCGGAGGTGATCGCGGACTGCGGGCTGTGCAGGCCCATGATGTTGAGGTGGTGCAGCCCGGGGTAGGCGTGGGCGAACATCGCGGGGATGATCGCGAAGAACTTGGCCACGTCGTTGGTGATCGAGAAGGTGGTCAACGCGCCCCGGGTGATGAGGAGTTGCTTGCCGACCCGGACGATGTCGATCAGCTTCGCCGGGTTGGAGTCGAGGTCGACCATGTTGCCGGCCTCCTTGGCGGCCGGGGTGCCGGAGTTCATCGCGACGCCGACGTCGGCCTGGGCGAGGGCGGGGGCGTCGTTCGTGCCGTCGCCGGTCATCGCGACCATGTTCCCGGCGGCCTGTTCGCGCTTGAGGTGGGCGAGCTTGTCCTCGGGGGTGGCCTCGGCGAGGAAGTCGTCCACCCCGGCCTCCTCGGCGATCGCCCGGGCGGTCAGCGGGTTGTCGCCGGTGACCATGACGGTGCGGATGCCCATCCGGCGCAGTTCGGCGAAGCGCTCGGCGATGCCCTCCTTGATCACGTCCTTGAGCTCGACCACGCCGAGCGCCCGGGCGCCGTGCCGGTCGTGCACGGCGACCAGCAGCGGGGTGCCGCCGGCCGCGGCGATCCGGTCGACCAGGGGCTTCGCCTCCATCGGCATCCGTCCGCCGGAGTCCACCACCCAGCGGGCGACGGCCGCGGCCGCGCCCTTGCGGATCAGGCAGCCGGCGCCGTCCGGCCAGCTGAGGTCGACGCCGCTCATCCGGCTGTGCGCGGTGAACGGGACGGGCCGCTGCTCGCCCAGTTCGCCGGGGGTCCGCGGCGGCACCCAGTACTGACGGTTCGTCAGTTCCACCAGGGAGCGGCCCTCCGGGGTCTCGTCCGCGACGGAGGCCAACTGGGCCGCCTCGGCGAGCTGTTCGGTGGTCGCGCCGGGCAGCGGGTGCAGGGCGACGGCCCGGCGGTTGCCGTGGGTGATGGTGCCGGTCTTGTCGAGCAGCAGCACGTCCACGTCGCCCGCGGCCTCGACGGCGCGGCCGGACAGGGCGATCACGTTGCGCTGGACGAGCCGGTCCATCCCGGCGATGCCGATCGCGGACAGCAGGGCGCCGATGGTGGTCGGGATCAGCGCGACCATCAGCGCCACCAGCACGACGGTGGTCTGCGGGGCGTGGGCGTAGATGGCCATCGGCTGGAGCGAGACCACGGACAGCACGAAGACGATGGTGAGCGAGGCCAGCAGGATGTTGAGGGCGATCTCGTTCGGCGTCTTCTGCCGGTTCGCGCCCTCGACCAGGGCGATCATCCGGTCCACGAAGCTCTGCCCGGGGCGCGAGGTGACCCGGACGACCAGGTGGTCGGAGAGCACCTTCGTCCCGCCGGTGACGGCCGTGCGGTCGCCGCCGGACTCCCGGATGACGGGCGCGGACTCGCCGGTGATGGCGGACTCGTCCACCGTGGCGACGCCCTCGACCACCTCGCCGTCCTGCGGGATCACCTCCCCGGCCGGCACCAGCACGATGTCGTGCAGCATCAACTCCTCGGCGGGGAGCACCTCGTGGCGGTGGTCGCGGATGCCCACCCGCCAGTGCAGCAGCCGTCGGGCGGTGGTGGCCGCCTGGGCGCGGCGCAGGTAGGCGGCCTGGGCCTTGCCCCGGCTCTCGGCCACGGCCTCGGCGAGGTTGGCGAACAGCACCGTCAGCCACAGCCAGAAGGAGATCAGCCAGGCGAAGACGCTCGGGTGGATGACGGCGCTGATGGTGGTGAGCGCCGAGCCGGTCTCGACCACGAGCATCACCGGGTTGCGCAGCATGGTGCGCGGATGCAGCTTGCGTACGGCGGCGGGCAGCGCCTCGGCGAGTTGCTGCCGGGTGATCAGCTGCCGTCGGCCCTTGGCGGTCGACGGGCGGTGGCTCGGGTGCGGTGGCTCCGGCGCGGCGGGCACCGGTGCAGTGGACTCCGGGCGGCGGAACCAGTTCTGCCGGCCGGGGCCGGTGTCCGGGCCGGTGCCCGGGGTGGTGCCGGTGGTGGTGCCGGGTGTGGTGTCCGGTGGGGTGAGGGCCGAACGGCGCATCGTCTCGGGGGACCTTCCGGGGCGCCCCGAAGCTGCGGGGCGGCGTGCTCGGGGCGACGGGGACGGGCCACAGCCCACCATCGGAGTCCGCCGCGCCATGCGGGCCTTGACGCAGGCTTGGCGGGGAAGCGGCCGTCCTTGACGCTTCCCTGACATCGTGAGCGCCCGGCTCGCGCCCGGCCCCTGACCTGCGCGAACAGCCGTTCGGAAGGCGGGAATCCCGGGCACGTCAGGGAGTCGTCAAGGTACGCCCCCGATGCGTAGGCCGTGCGTCAAGGCCGGGTGCGAACGGTGCCCGGAGGGTCTCCACTGGATGCGGGCCGCCGGACGACGGCCCCCGCCGCAGACCCGAGGAGCCCGCCGTGACCACCGCCACCGCCGTCATCGACGTCGACCGGCCGCTGGGGCGCACCGTCCGCCTGGTGCCCGCCCTCGGCCACCAGGACCGGCAGGACCGGCCCGAGCCGCCCTTACCCGCGCCGAGCGCCGTCGACCGGGCGCGCACCCGCCCGGCGCACTGCCGCTTCGCCGTGCACTACGAGGACTAGGCCGGCACGCCTAGCCGAGCCGCCTTCCCGACCACCCGTAGGAGTAGTCGCCATGACCCAGCTGATCGCCCCGCCGGTTCCGACCCCCGCCCCCGCCGACGCGCTCGGCGGCCCCTGGCCCGCCTCGGCGCGGCCCGGCCCGGGTGGTGAGGTGCTGGTCGGCGGCGTCGGACTGGCGGAGGCGGCCGAACGGTTCGGCACCCCGCTGTACGTCCTGGACGAGGGCGAGGTGCGCGGCCGCGCCCGGGCCTACCGGCGGGCGCTGCCGCACGCCGAGGTGCTGTACGCGGCCAAGGCCTTCCTGTGCAGCGCGATGGCCGACTGGGTCGCCGAGGAGGGCCTCGGCCTGGACGTCTGCTCCTCCGGCGAACTGTGGCTGGCCGTCTCGGCCGGCTTCCCGGCCCAACGCATCCTGCTGCACGGCAACGCCAAGTCCCCGGAGGAACTGCGGCTGGCCCGGCGGCTGCGGGTCGGGCGGATCGTGATCGACGGCCCGGCGGAGATCGCCCGGCTGGCCGCGCTGGTCGCCGCCGACACCCCGCAGCGGGTGCTGGTCCGGGTCGTCCCCGGGATCGCGGCCGGGCACCACGCGGCCGTGCGGACCGGCGTCGGCGGCCAGAAGTTCGGCTTCCCGATCGAGGGCGGCGACGCGGCCGACGCCATCGCCCGGGTGCTCGACCAGCCCGGCCTCGAACTGGCCGGACTGCACTGCCACTTGGGCTCGCAGATCACCGAGCTCGAACCCTTCCTCCAGGCCGTGGACGCCCTGGTGGGCCTGCTCGCCGAGGTGCGGGAGCGGCACGGCGTCGAACTGGCCGAACTGGACCTCGGCGGCGGCCACGGCATCAAGTACCTGCCGGGGGACGCCGAGTTCGACCTCGCCGAGTTCGCCGTCCGGGTCACCGACCGGCTCGCGGTCCGCTGCGCCGAGGCCGGGCTGGAGGTGCCCCGGCTGATCGTCGAGCCGGGCCGCGCCATCGTCGGACCGGCGGCGGTGGCCGTCTACCGGGTGCTCTCCGTCAAGCACACGGCGGACGGCCGCACCTTCGTGGCCGTCGACGGCGGCATGAGCGACAACCCGCGCCCCGCCCTGTACGGATCCCCCTACAGCGTCCGCCTGGTGGGCCGCCGTTCCGACGCCGGCGCGGCCCGGGTGGACGTCGTCGGCCGCCACTGCGAGGCCGGGGACGTCCTGGTGCGCGACGCCGTCCTGCCCGCCGACCTGCGCCCCGGCGACCTGCTCGCCGTCCCCGCGGCCGGTGCCTACCAGCTCTCGATGGCCTCCGGCTACAACCTGGTCGGCCGCCCCGCCGTGGCCGCCGTCAAGGACGGCCGCGCCCGGCTGTTGATCCGCCGCGAGACGGTCGAGGACTTCCGGCTGCGCGAGGTGGGGCGCTGAGACCTTCGCTCCACCCGTTCATTCATCCGTTCGGGTGGATTGACGTGTCTCCGTCCGGGACGACTGCCGGCCGCGGTCAAGACTGTCGCGACGCGCCGCTGGGGCGCGTCGCGACAGAAGGAGTCCGCCATGCCGGGCTGGAGCTACACGAACGCCGGTCTGCCGTCGGATCCGCTGCGGATCGACTCCGTCTCGGTCACGCCGGATCCGCTGAAGCCGGGGAGCGCCGCCACGCTCCGGATCGACGGGACGGTGCAGCGGGAGATCCAGGAGGGCGCCTACTTCGACCTGACCATCAAGATCGGCCTGGTCAAGATCCTCCACCGCAGGTTCGACCTCTTCGAGGAGCTGCGCGGAGGCGGCTCGGAGGCCCTGCGGCTGAGTTGCGACACCAGCGACGGGAAGGGCCCCGTCCCGGTGGGCGGCACAGTGCTGACCGCCGCCATCGACCTCCCCGGGGACGTCCCGCGCGGGAAGTTCAAGCTCCAGGTCCGCGCCTGCACCGTCGACGAGGACGACCTGGCGGCCCTGGACCTCGACGTGGACCTCATGCCCACCCGGTAGGTCCGACGGACCGCGCGGGACGTCGGCCCGGCCGACTTCCCGCGGAACCGTGTTCAGCCGAGGAGGTCGCGGCCGAGGGCGGTGACGCTGTGCCGGACTTCCCGGCCCCGGCGCTCGGTGGTGATGGCCCCGGCGTCGCGCAGCACGGTGGCATGGGCCGAGGCGGTCGGCGCGGAGACGCCGAGGCTCTCGGCCAACTGGCCCGTGGTGCAGGCGCCTTGGGCGATCGCCCGGAGGGCCCGGGTGCGGGCGGCGCCGATCAGCCGGGCCAGGCCGTCCGCGCGGCGGGCCGGGTGCTCGCGGCCGGGGTAGAGCAGGGCCGACGACCGGTGGTCGCCCAGGGGCGCGGTGAGGCCGGAGAGGAAGAGGTTCGGGCGCAACTCCAGCCCGCGCCCCCCGAGGTCGTACGCGAGCTGCCACTCCGGACCGGCGTACCGGAGGAGGCCCTCGTCGTGCCAGGACAGGTCCGGGTGGAGCTGCGCCAGCATCGGGCCGAGCCCTGTCTCGGCGACGGTGCGCGAGCGCTGCTCGATGTCGGCCCGTAGGGCGCGCTGGATGTCGGGCCAGTCCGGGGCGAGGCAGCTGCGGAACAGCGCCCAGGCAGCGTCGGTGATCCGGCGCAACTGGCGGGTGCCGTCGTCACGCAACTCGGCGATGACGCGGGGGAGGTGCGGCCCGGTGCCGTAGCCCTGCATCTCCTGGTGGACCTCGGCCTCGGGGAGGGCGAGCAGGGCGTCGAGTTCGTCGCCGATGGTCGCCCGCGCGCCCGTGCGGTCAGGGGTCAGGAACATCGGCACGCCGAGCGGGCTCGCGTTGACCAGCTCGACGAAAACCGCGGCCTGCTGCGGGACATGCCCCTTCACCCGGCGCCACCACCGGTCGCGGTTCACCGAGTCGCGGGCGCAGTGGTGCTGCGGGCCGGCCACGCCGCCCAGCACGTGATCCAGCGGAGAGACCGCGAACCGGACGCGAGCCAGGTCGGCCGGCCGGAAGCCGATTTCGAGCACAGCCGATGGTGCCACGCGGCCGGGCCGCCGTGGGTGAGTTCTCAACTATGAGGCCCAGCGGCGAAAAGCTGTCGCCGGAGGAGCCCCGACGGCGAGGGTGGCGGTGCACGGCCAATCCGACAGCGGAGGAAACACACCCATGCGCAAGCTCACCAGCCTCGCCCTCGCGGCGGCGGCCACCCTCGGCCTGGTCGCCGGCTCCGCCGGCAGCGCCTCGGCGCAGGCGATCGGAGGCGGCGGCTGCCGCGGGGGCATCGACATCAAGGCGAACTCGGTGTACGTGGGCCACGGCGTCTCGCTGCTGCCGTGCGCGCGGCCCGACAACTACCAGAACAGCGTGGCCTCGTCGGTGACCGTCTACGGGACGCCGGACACCCAGCTGCGCGTCTGGCAGGCGGTCGCCCGCGTCAACCCGGACGGTTCCATCAGCGACTTCTACCCGAGCGTCCTCTACACCGTCGACAGCGATCTGACCGTGAACGTCTCGCAGCAGTGGATGGGGCACGACCTCTACTGCGCGCTCGGCGGGACCCTGGTGATCGACACCTGGATCACCAACAACGACGTCCGCCAGGGCTCGGTGCAGTCGCCGAGGTTCACCTGCTGACGCAGGATCCCGACGGCCCCGAGCCGGCGCGCGCCCGCGCGGGTCTGGTGAGTCTCCCCCACGACTCACCGGGCCCGCGCGGCCGTTCTCCCATGACCCCTTGTTAGACATTTAGCCAAGGTGCTAAATATTGGGGATGACCGATGCCCAGGCCGAGGCCGGAGCCTTCCGCGCCCTCGCCGATCCGACGCGGCGCCAGATCCTCGAGGACCTCAGGGGCGGTGAGCTCGCGGCCGGCGAGATCGCCGCCAGGTTCGCGATCAGCGCGCCCTCCATCTCACGACACCTCGGCGTGCTCAAGGGAGCCGGGCTCGTCACCGAGCGGCGGGAGGGCAACCGGATCATCTACGCGCTGGCCGAGGAACGCCTGGCCACCTGCGTCGGCCGGTTCCTCAGCGCGGTCTGCCCCGAGCAGATCGTGCTCCGTCACACCAAATGGCGCCCCGGGGCGCAGAACGAGGGGTCATGAGGCAGCCACGACTGTCCAGCGTCGTCGAACGACGGCTGCTGGTGAACTACCGGGTCGCGCCGGAGGTCGCGGCGCGTCTGCTCCCCGGGCCGCTGCGCCCGCAACTGGTGCACGGCCACGCGGTCGCGGGCATCTGCCTGCTGCGCCTGGGGAGTGTGCGGCCCGTCTGGGCGCCCAGGGCGTTCGGGCTGCGGAGCGAGAACGCGGCCCACCGCTTCGCCGTCGAGTGGGACGGGCCGGACGGCGTCGAGACCGGCGTCTACATCTCCCGCCGCGACACCGCCTCGCGGCTCAACGCCTGGGCCGGCGGCCGGCTCTTCCCCGGTGAGCACGGCCGGGCCGACTTCGAGGTGGACGAGACGCCCGACCGGCTGCGCGTCGCACTGGCGGCCAGGGACGGCGGTACCCGGGTGGACGTCACCGTCGAGCTGTCCGACGAACTGCGGGGCAGCGAGCTCTTCGCCGACCTCGCCGAGGCCTCCCGGTTCTTCCGGAACGGGGCGAAGGGCTTCTCGGCCACCGGCTCCGGCCGTCGCCTGGACGGCATGGAACTGCGGCCCGACGCCTGGCCGGTGGAGGCCTGCCGGGTCCGCTCCGCCGCGTCCTCCTTCTTCGACGACCCGGACCGCTTCCCGCCGGGGAGCGCCGCCGTGGACTGCGCCCTGGTGCTGCGCGACGCCCCGGCGAGCTGGTGGCCGATCCCGGCCATGGCCGTCGAACCGCAACCGGCGTAGCCGGCCCAGCCGGCCTACCCGAGCGAGGCCTCGGCCACGGCGACCAGACCGAGGCCCTCGCGGTGGACCCGCCCGGCGCCCCAGGCGCCGAGCGGCCGGAGCGCCTCGTTGAGCGTCCGCCCGTCCTCGGTCAGGGAGTACTCCACCCGCGGTGGCACCTCCGCGAAGACCTCCCGGTGGACGAGGCCGTCCTGCTCCATCTCCCGCAGGTGCTGCGTCAGCATCTTCTCGCTCACGCCCGGCAGGGCGCGCCGGAGTTCGCCGAAGCGGCGCATGCCGTGGGTGGCGAGTTCCCAGAGGATCAGCCCCTTCCACTTGCCGCTCACCACGTCGAGCGCGGCGTCGATCCCGCAGATGTAGGGCCCGTTCCTCGGTGCCTTGGCCATCACCGATCCCCCTTACGAGAAGGTAAGTACCGCAGAAAACAGTGGGTACTTCCAAGGATAGTGACCCTGGTCGAGCATGGAGGGGTGAACGAACGACAGAACCACACCAGCAGTCAGCACAGCGCCGTCACCGTGATCGGGCTCGGCCCGATGGGGCAGGCGATGACCCGTGCCCTCCTCGCCGCCGGCCACCCGGTCACCGTCTGGAACCGTACCGCCGCCCGGGCCGACGGCGTCGTCGCCGCCGGGGCGACGCTCGCCGCGACGCCCGCCGAGGCGGTCGGGGCGAGCGACCTCGTGCTCCTCAGCCTCACCGACTACCGGGCGATGTACGACATCCTCGACGGCGCCACCGCGGCGCTCGCCGGGCGGACCCTGGTCAACCTGAGCTCCGACACCCCCGACCGCTCGCGCGAGGCCGCCGCCTGGGCGGCGGGCCACGGCGCCGCCTTCCTCACCGGGGGCGTCATGGTCCCCGCGCCGATGGTCGGCACGGCGGCGGCCCAGGTCTACTACAGCGGCCCCGCGCAGGTGATGGAGCGCCACCGGTCGGCGCTGGCCCTGGTCGGAGCGCCGAAGTACCTGGGTGAGGACCCGGGCCTGGCCCAGATGATGTACCAGGCCCAACTCGCCGTCTTCCTCACCACTCTGTCCGCCCTGATGCAGGCCACCGCGATGCTGGGCACCGCGGGGATGAAGGCCGGGGAGGCACTGCCCGAGCTGCTGGCCTCCGCCGACACGATCGGCGCCATCCTGCGGGCCGGCGAGGCCAGCCCCGGCACCGCGCTCGACGCCGGCGAGCACCCCGGTGACCTCAGCACGGTCACCATGATGGGGGCGACCGCCGACCACATCGTCGAGACCAACACCTCGCTCGGCCTCGACCTCGCCCTCCCGCTGGCCGTCCAGGCCCACTACCGGCGCGCCATCGAGGACGGACACGGCGGTGACAACTGGACCCGCATCATCGACGGCATCCGGTCACCCCGCTGACCGACCGCCGTGCGGGGCGCCGTGCGTGGGAAGTCGGCCCGGCCGACTTCCCGCACACGGTTCCGCCCCGTCGAGCCGGACGACTCGACGGGGCGGAGCACCGTGCCGCCGTCAGCCCGCCCGGACGGCGCTGACCAGGTCCGGCAGCAGGTTCGCCGCGTCGGGCGTGCCCAGGCCGGTGACCGGGTCCCAGCCCGTACCGGCCGGGTAGCCCGGGACGGTCGGGTCGGTGGTGTTGTCGCCGAGCGTCACGTCGTGGAAGTCGGCCGCGTACTTCGCCGGGTCGGTGCCCAGCTTGTACAGGGCCGGGTTGATCAGGCCCAGGCCGCCGCCGTTGATCTGGTCCGCGATCGAGACCAGGCCGGCCCACTGCGGGCAGGACAGCGAGGTGCCGCCGATGTCGTACCAGCCCGTGCTGCACGGGGTGGCACCGCACTTGAGGCCCGAGGAGCCGTCCGGCGGCAGCGACAGGTAGACCAGCGCGCCGGTGCTGGAGGCGGCCTGGAGGGAGATGTCCGGCACGCCGCGCTTGGCGCCGATCGCGGTGGAGCCGGCCGGCAGTGCCGACTGGTAGTCGGGCCGGTCGAAGACCCGGCTGAACCCGCCGCCGGAGTAGGTCCAACCCACCTCGGCGGAGCCGGAGTCGTGCTGGCAGACGGCCGGGTTGTCGGTGCTGTCCACGGTCCGGGCGCCGGTCGCCCCGGGGTCGGTGCACAGGTAGGTGCCGCCCACACCGGTCACCAGCGGGTCCGAGGCCGGCCACTCCACCGACGGGTACGGCAGGGTCGAGCCGCCCGACTTCACCGGGGTCTTCTCCGAGCCGGTCGTGCCGTTGTCGCCGGAGGAGCCCAGCACCGTGACCCCGTTCAGGGCCGCCGACTTGAAGGCGTGCCGCAGCGGCTCGATGGACTGGGCGCTGCCGAAGGCGCCCTCGGCGGAGGCGAAGGACTGCGAGATGACGTTCGCCAGGTGGTGGTCGACCACGTACTGCTCGGCGTTCATCATCGCGGGCAGGCCCTGGACGCCGAGCGTCTCCGCGGTCGGCGTGCTGACCAGCAGGATGTTGGCACCGGGCGCCATCGCGTGCGCGGTCTCCACGTCGAGCGCGACCTCCAGCGCCCACGCGGCCTTGCTCTCCTGGCCGGTGCCGTGGCTGGTGGGCGGTGGCGCGGTGGTGCCCGGATCGCCCTGGACGTGCAGCTCGCTGAAGGACGGCATCCCGGGCCGGCAGGTCACCGCCTCCTCGCCGCACATCGCGGCGACGCCGAAGGCCTGGTCGAAGACGTGCAGGTCGTGCGCCATGGTGTCGCTGCCGTACGAGTCGAGGATCGCGATCGTCTGGCCGCGGCCGTCGAAGCCGCCCGCGTAGAGCGGGCCCAGGTGGTAGGCGGCCCTGATCGCCTGCGGGTCGAAGCAGCGGCGGCCCGCACCGGCGCACTGCGCCGGGGTGGGGGGAGTGGTGCTCGCCGACACCTGGGCGTAGTCGGCCACGGTGGGGTGCACCGTCGGGTAGTCGGCGGTCACGGCGCTGCCGGCCACGGTGCCGCCGACCACCGGTGCGGCGAGCGCGCCGGAGGCCGCGAGGGCCAGGCTGCTCGCCCCGGCCAGGAGCATGCGGCGTATCGTTCGAGCCTTCAAGTAGTCCTCCACGAGGGTTGGTTGGGGGACGTGGGCGATCGGCCCGGGGCGGATCGAGCGCCCTGGGCACGGGGGGAATGCGGAGCGGAACACGGGGGAATGCGGGGCGGAACACGGAGCGGAATCCGGGACGCGGGGTCACGGACGGCCGCGAGTGTAGGCGGGTCGTCGGCGGGCTCTCAATGGCCCGTTCGACGCGGGTTCGGCGCCCTTTCGACGGCGGCGGCCGCCCGTCGCGCCCCGGCGTACCCCCGCCGGAACCGGTGGAACCCGTTCGAGTGAACGGCCGCCCGGTTGCTTCGTCCACGGCCGTCGACCCGCCAAGCTGGGCCGCGGATGCGTAAGAACCAGGTGAGGAAAGGCCGTTCGATGACGCGCGCGCTGATCGTGGTGGATGTGCAGAAGGACTTCTGCGAGGGCGGAAGCGTCCCGGTCGGCGGCGGTGCCGACCGGGCCCGGGCGATCGCCGCGCTGATCCAGGGCCCGGAGCGGGAGGGTTGGTCCCGGGTGGTCGCGACCCGGGACCACCACGTCGACCCGGGCGGCCACTTCTCCGAGCACCCCGACTACCGGGACTCCTTCCCGGTGCACTGCGTGGTCGGCACCGACGGCGGCGAGTTCCACCCCGACTTCCTGCCCGCGGTCGAGGCCGGCGCGGTCGACGAGGTGTTCTACAAGGGCGCCCGCTCCGCCTCCAAGAGCGGCTTCGAGGGCTTCACCGCCGACGGCACCCCGCTCGCGGACTGGCTGCACGACTGCGGCGTGGACGCCGTCGACGTCGTCGGCATCGCCACCGACCACTGCGTCAAGGCCACCGCCCTGGACGCCCGCCGGGCCGGCTTCGACGCCCGCGTCCTGCTCGACTACACGGCCGGCGTCGCCCCCGACACCACCGACGCCGCGCTCGCCGAGCTCCGCCACGCCGGCGTCGACCTCACCGGCGCCCCGGTGGTCCGCCCCTGACCCCCGACGCTCATAACGGAACGGTTGCGGAGCCCGTCCTTCGGTGCGCAGGGGTTGACGGCGCGGGGAGGGCGGGCGTTTGCTGTGTCCCGCTCGTGCGAATCTGTTGAGTTGTGGTCTGTTTTGTTGCTTTGAACGTTCAAACTCAGCCGCCGAGCGTACACCACCCCCATGCCCCGCCTCCGTCCAGAGCCACCCATCGGGAGGAATGCAATGTCACACCTTTCCCGCCGCGATCTGCTCCGCGCCTCCGGCGCCGGCCTGCTGGCCCTCGCGGCCGGCGGAGCCCTCGCCGCCTGCGGCGACTCGGGCTCGGGGAGCGCCTCCGGCGGGGACGCCGACACCGGCAAGGTCACCGTCTGGTCGTGGGCCACCGCGGCCGTCGCGCTGCGCGCCGTCGTCCCGGCCTTCGAGAAGGACAACCCGGGCATCACGGTGGACGTCCAGGACATCGGCAACCCCGCCATCTGGGACAAGATCACCGTCGGCCTGGCGGCCGGCGGCCAGGGCCTCGGCGACGTCCTGCACATCGGCTGCGACTACCTGCCCGGCTACCTGGAGAAGTTCCCCGGCGGCCTCGCCGACCTCTCGGCCCTCGGCGCCGACGCGCACCGGGAGAAGTTCGCCAAGGGCCTGTGGCCGGTCGTCACCGGCAAGGACGGCCACGCCTACGCCCTGCCCTGGGAGGCCAACCCGCTCGGCTTCTTCTACCGCAAGGACTACTTCGACAAGGCCGGCCTCGACCCCACCACCTTCGCCACCTGGGACGACCTCACCGCGGCCGCCGACCGCTTCAAGGCCGCCAACCCCGGCATCTCGCTGATCGGCATCAACAAGGCCGCCAACCCCAGCCCCGACCTGGACTTCGTCCAGTCCCTGATGCAGCTCCAGGGCGCCTTCTACTTCGACCTCCAGGGCCGGATCACCCTCGGCTCCGAGCCGGACGTCCGCGCCCTGGCCACCCTCAGGCGCCTGGACGACGCCGGGCTGGTCGCCGACGCCCCCGGCGACCACGGGTGGGCCAACCTGATGAAGGCCGGAAAACTCGCCGTCGCCCCGATGCCCGCCTGGGCCGCGCACTACCTGGAGGCCAAGTTCGCCGACCAGCACGGCAACTGGCGCCTCGCCAAACCCCCGGCCGTCACCGCCGGCGGCAGGCGCACCGCCCTGGTGAACTCCACCCACCTCACCGTCGCCGCCTCCAGCCCGCGCCGCCGCGCCGCCTGGAAGTTCGTCGAGTACGCGCTCACCCGCCCCGCCTCGGTGAACGCCATGTTCGAGGCCGGCGGAGTCTTCCCCGCACTCCTCGACGCCTACGGCGACCCGATGTACGCCAGGCCCAGCGACTACTACGGCGGCCAGTCCCCGTTGCGCACCTTCGCCGACCTGGCCACCGACGGCGGCGACCCCACCAACTACTCCGGCGACTACGCCCGCGCCCTCAAGCTCGCCAGCGACGCCCAGACCAAGGTCCTGCTCAAGGGCGGCGACCCCGCCGCCGTCCTCCAGGACGCCGCCAAGCAGCTCGCCCAGCAGACCGGACGCACCGTCGTATGACCGCCACCACCGCCGTCACCGCGCCCGCCGTCAGCGGGGCGGCCGGGCCCGCCCGCCCCGCCGGCCCGGCCGCGCGCGCCCACCGCCGGGCCCGGCTGCGCCGCACCGCCCTGCCGTACCTGCTGCTCGCCCCCGCCCTGATCACCTTCGGCGTGTTCAAGGCCTACCCGATCGTCGACTCGCTGCTGCTCTCCTTCACCACCGGCTCCGGCCCCGCCGCCCGCCCGGCCGGACTCGCCAACTACCGGCGCCTGCTGGACGATCCACTGTTCTGGACGGCCCTGCGCAACACCGGCGAGATCCTCGTGGTGCAGGTCCCGCTGATGCTCGGGCTGGCCCTGCTGCTGGCCGTCGGCATCAACTCCACCCTGGTGCGCTGGCGGGCCGTTTGGCGGCTCGGCGTCTTCATGCCCGCCGTCACCGGCCTGGTCGCCACCGGCGTGATGTTCGCCTTCCTGCTCAAGCGCGACGACGGCGCGGTCAACTGGCTGCTGCACGCCGTCGGTCTGCCCTCCGTCGACTGGCTGGGGCAGCCGTTCTGGGCCCGGATGTCCGTCGTCCTGGTGCTGACCTGGCACTACACCGGCTACAACGCCGTCATCTACCTGGCCGGCCTGCAGTCCGTCCCGAAGGAGCTGTACGAGGCCGCGATGGTCGACGGCGCCGGTGCCGTCCGCCGCTTCACCGCGATCACCGTCCCGGCGCTGCGCCCGGTGCTGCTGTTCACCGTCGTGCTCTCCACCATCGGCACCCTCCAGCTCTTCGACGAGCCGTACGTGCTGACCGGCGGCGGCCCGGACAACGCGAGCCTGACCGTCTCCATGTACCTGTACCAGAACGGCTTCCGCTACTTCGACTTCGGCTACGCCTCCGCCATCGCCTACGCGCTCACCCTGCTGGTGGCCGTGCTCGGCGCGGTCCAGATGCGCCTGATGGGGGAGAAGGACGGATGAACCCCAAGAACCTCCGCGGCTGGCCGCTGACCTTCCTCCTGGCGGGCCTCACCGGCCTCTCGGTCGCCCCCTTCTACTGGCTGCTGATCTCCGTCACCCGCAAGGACACCGAGATCTTCGACTGGCCGCCGCACCTGCTGCCCGGCGGGGGCCTCGGCGACAACCTCCACCGGCTGGACCAGCGGATCGGCCTGCTCCGGGTGCTCGGCAACTCCCTGCTGGTGGCCGGGATCCAGACCCTCGGCGCCCTGGTCGTCGCCCTGCTGGCCGGCTACGCCTTCGCCAAGTTCCGCTTCCGCGGCCGCACCCTGCTGTTCGCACTGCTGCTCTCCACCCTCGTGGTGCCCGAACAGGTCGTGCTGGTGCCGCTGTTCAGGATGATGACGGACTTCGGCCTGCTGGACTCCTACCAGGCGATCATCCTGCCCGGGCTGTGCGTGCCCTTCGCGGTCTTCCTGATGCGCCAGTCGCTGAGCAGCCTGCCGGACGAACTCCTGGACGCCGCCAGGGTCGACGGCGCGGGCGAGTTCCGGGTGCTGTGGAACGTCGTCGTCCCGGTGATGCGGCCGGTGCTCGCCGCGCTCTCGATCTTCCTGTTCCTGGGCTCCTGGAACCAGTTCGTCTGGCCGCTGATCGCGCTGCGCAGCCCGGACATGCACACCCTGCCGGTCGCCCTGGCGACCCTGTACGGCAACCAGAGCACCACCGACTACGGCGCGATCCTCTCCGGGACCGCGCTCTCCACCCTGCCGATGATGGTCCTCTTCCTGGTCCTGCAACGGCAGTTCATCTCCGGCCTGCTGGCCGGCGCGACGAAGGGCTGAGCGGCATGACCGACACCGACACCGGCACTGGTACCGGCACTGGTACCGGCAGCGGGGCCGAGGCCACGACCGAGGTCTGGGAGCCGCACGCCCCCGCCCCCGGAGCGCTCCACCCGCTGCTCCACGCCGGGGGCCCGGACCTGCGGGCGAGCGGCACCGCCACCGCCCGGGAGGTCGCCGACGGCGTGGTCGAGGTGACCGCCGAGGGCCCCGCCGAGGTCCGGATCGAGTGGCGGGTGCCCTGCGTGGACGTCACCTCCTTCTGGACCCCGGAACCGCGCGGCACCGGCTGGCTGCCCGCCGCCTGGAGCGCCCCGCGCCGCACCGGCCTCGCCGCCGGCGCCCCGATCGCCGCGCTGGTCGGCACCGGGGACACCGCGGTCTGCGCCTTCGCGGCCGAGCAGACCGAGGTGCTGGCCGGGGCCGGAGTGGTCGAGGAGACCGGCGACTTTCGCTTCTGGGCCCAGGCCACCGGCCGGATCACCGTCCGGATCGACACCTCGCGTCGGCACTTCGCCCGCTGCCTGGCCGACCTCGGCGCCTGGTGGGGCGAGGGCCGCACCGTCGTCGTCCCCGAGGACGCCCGCCGCCCCGCCTACTCCACCTGGTACTCGATGCACCAGGACGTCTCGCCCGAGCGCATCGAGACCCAGGCCGCGCTCGGCAAGGCCCTCGGGCTGGACGTGATCATCGTCGACGACGGCTGGATGACCGCCGACCGCACCCGCGGCTACGCCCACTGCGGCGACTGGGAGCCCGTCTCGCTGCCCGACACCGCCGAGCACGTCCGGCGCGTCCACGACCTCGGCGTGCGGTACCTGCTCTGGTACGCGCTGCCGTTCATCGGCAAGGACAGCGCCGCCTACCGGAAGATCGGCCGGCACGCCCTCGCCGACGTCCCCCACCTGGGCGCGGTGGTCGCCGACCCGCGCTACCCCGAGGTCCGCGAGTTCCTCACCGACCGGCTGGCCCGGGCCGTCGAGGAGTGGGGCATGGACGGGCTCAAGGTCGACTTCGTCGACTCCTTCGCCCGCGCCGCCGAGCGCCCCGACGCCCCAGTGCCCGGCCCCGAGGCGGACTGCGCCGAGGTGGCCGAGGGCGTGGCGAAGCTGCTCGCCGCGATCCGGGCCCGGACCACCGCCGTCCACCCGGAGGCGATGATCGAGCACCGGCAGCCGTACGTCAGCCCCGCCCTGTGGCCGTACGTCACCATGATCCGGGCCACCGACTGCCCGCTCAGCCCGCAGGAGAACCGGCAGCGCACCCTGGACGTGCGGCTGGCCGCCGGGCCGGTGCCCGTGCACGCCGACATGCTGATGTGGCACCCGGCCGAGCCGCCCGAGCAGATCGCCTGCCACCTGGTCAACGTGCTCTTCGCGGTGCCCCAGATCTCCGTCGACCTCGCCGCCCAGGGCCCCGGGCAGCGCGAGGCGATCGCCTTCTGGCTGGGGGTGTTCCGCGAGCACCTCGACACCCTGCAACGCGGTGAACTGCTCCCCAGCCGGCCCGACCTCGGATACCCGCTGGTCACCGCCCGCGGCGAGGGGACGGTCGTGGTCGCCCGGTACGCGGCGCTGCCGGTGGACGTCTCGGCGGACGACTGGCACACCCTGCTGGTGGCCAACGCCGACGCCGACCCGGACGTCCGGCTGATCGGCGGCAGCGGGAGGGCCACCGCCACCGTCCAGGACGCCCGGGGGCGTATCGTCCGGCAGGACGAGATCGACCTCGACTGGACGGACACCCTGGCGGTGCCGCGCGGCGGGCTGCTGTCGCTGCGCCGCCCCTGACCCACGACCGGAGGACCCCGCATGCCCGAGGGAGCGCGCCGACCGCGCCGTGGCGCCAGCACCATCGAGGAGGTCGCCCGCGCGGCCGGGGTCTCCCGGCAGACCGTCTCCAACGCGCTCAACGCCCCGCACCGGGTCCGCGCCGAGACGCTGGCCCGGGTCAGCACGGCGATCCGCGAACTCGGCTACCAGCCCGACCAGTCGGCCCGGTCGCTGCGTAGCGGCGCCCGGCGCACCATCGGCTACCTCGCGCCGGTGGACGACCCGCTCGACCCCAACCCGCTGATGGCCGGCTTCCTGGAGGCCCTGGTCGACGCGGCTGGGGAGCGCGGGCAGCGGGTGCTGCTGTTCCGGCCCGCCCCGCCCGAGGCGGACCCGGTGGCGGCCATCGACGAACTGGTGGCGGCCCGGCAGGTGGACGGGCTGGTGCTGGCGGACGTGCTGACCGAGGACCGGCGGATCGCCCACGTCGCCGGGCTGGGCGTCCCCTTCGTCAGCTTCGGCCGGACCGGACCGGGCGAGCCGCAGCACTGGGCGGACATCGCCAACGACGCGGCGATGGCCGCCGTGGTGCGGCACCTCGCGGCGCAGGGCCACCGCCGGATCGGCTACCTCGGCGCCGCCGAGGAGCTGCCCTGGATGGCGGCCCGGCGGGCGGGCTTCCTCGCGGAGACACGCCGGCTGGGCCTGTCGGCGGTGACGACGGCCGGGCCGTCGGCCGTTCCGTCGGCCGGGGCCGGGGTCCGTTCGGCCCCGGCCACCGGCCCGGTGGCAGCGGTGCGGGAGCTGCTGCGCGGGCCCGACCGGCCGACCGCCGTCGCCGCGGGCAGCGACCTGCTGGCGCTGGACGCGTACGAGGCGATCCGGGCCGAGGGGCTGGCGGTCGGGCCCGCCGGGGTGGCCGTCACCGGGTTCTACGACTCACCGCTGTGCCGGCACCTGCACCCGCCGCTGACCTCGGTCCGGCTGCCGCTGCGGGCCCTGGCGGCCGGGCTGGTCGTCCGGCTGCTGGACCAGGTGCACGGCGAGGCCGCGCCGACGGGCGGCCTTGAACTGCCCACCGAGCTGGTCGTGCGGGCGAGTTCGGCCTGACCGGCGGCCCCGCCGCGGTGACTCAGGCCCGGTGCGCCTCCGGGCGCTCCGGGGACGCCTCCGCGAGCGCCCGGGTGACCGCCTCCACCCCGGCGCGCAGCCCGTACACCGGCGTGGCCGGCTGCTGGCGCCAGGAGTCGTCGATGCCGCCCGCGTCCACGGTGTCGAAGCCCAACTCGTCGACCAGCGCCCGCACCACGGCCTTCGCCGCCTCGTCGTCCGACGCGACCGGCACGGCGAGGCGCTCCGGGTCGCCCGCCGGGCGCGGGCGGTCCAGCAGGTCCTGCGCGTAGGTGCCGTTGAACACCTTCACCACCCGGTGGCCCAGGTGCTGCTCCGTCCAGCGGCTCTCCGTCAGCCCGCCGTCCTCGATCGCGTCGATCCGGCCGTCGCGCTCCTTCGGGTAGTAGTTGCCGGTGTCGATCACCGCCACCCCCTCGGCGGCGCCGTCGAACAGGCCCGCGGGGAGGTCCGGAACGTTCTTCAACGGCACCGTCACCACCACGACCTGGGCGCCGTTCGCCGCCTCCGTGGCCGTCACCGCCTTCGCGCCCGTCTCCTCGACCAGGGCCTTCAACGACTCCGGCCCGCGCGAGTTCGCCACCGAGACCTCGTGCCCGAGCGCCGTCAGACGGCGCGTCAGGTTGCCGCCGATGTTGCCCGCGCCGATGATGCCGATCTTCATGGGTAAGCCCCTTCGTGAGTGCCGTACTGGCCGTCGTCCTGCCCCAACCAGGCGGTGATCGGATCTGTTCCCCACCCCAGGGTGGTCCTCCGGAACCCCGGGTTGACGCGGGTCTGGTACCGCCCGGCCGCACGCCGTGAGGGTGGGGCCCATGAACGACTCCACCGTCCTCGTCACCGGCGGCACCAGCGGCATGGGCCTCGCCACCGCCCGCCACCTCCTCAGCACCGGCGCCCGGGTCGTGGTCACCGGCCGCGACGACGGCCGCCTCGCCCGCGCCGCCGAACGGCTAGACGGCGGCGACCGCCTGCTCACCGTCCGCGCCCACGTCCCGCTCGGCCGCCTGGGCCGCCCCGAGGACGTCGACCTCCCCGACTACGGCGGCCTGCGCCGGGTCGCCGGCCTGCGCCGCGAGGAACTCGCCCACCTGGCCGGCGTCAGCGTCGACTACTACACCCGCCTCGAACAGGGCCGCGTCGGCAACCCCTCCACCACCGTCCTCGACGCCGTCGCCCGGGCCCTGCGCCTCGCCCCCGACGAGACCGGCCACCTCCACCGCCTCGCCCGCCCCGCCGACCGCGCCCACCGCGGCCGCCCCGCCCGCCAGCAGCCCCGGCCCTCCCTGCTGCGCCTCCTCGACCGCCTCGACCACACCCCCGCCGTGGTCATGGGCCACCGGATGGACATCCTGGCCTGGAACCGGGCCGCCACCGCCCTCTTCGGCGACTACGGGGCCCTCCCGCCCGAGCACCGCAACATCGCCCGGATCACCTTCCTCGACCCGGCCTCCCGCGACCTCTACGCCGACTGGACCACCTGCGCCCGGGAGAACACCGCCTTCCTCCACCTCGAGGCCGGCCGCCGCCCCGACGACCCCCGGCTCGCCGAACTCATCGGCCAACTCTGCCTCGGCAGTCCGGAGTTCCACCGGATGTGGGCGGACCACCCGGTCGCCGACAAGACCTCCGGCCGCAAGCGCTTCCACCACCCCGTCGTCGGCCCCCTGGAACTGGCCTACGAGACCCTCCGCCCCGCCGACGACCCCGACCAGGCCCTCATCACCTACACCGCCGACCCGGACACCCCCTCCGACGACGCTCTCCGCCTGCTGCTCTCCTGGGAGGTCACCCGTTGACGGTGCTGGATCGCCTCCTCGCCGGTCTCCCCGAGGCGTTCTCGACCGCCCCGCGGCCGAGCCGGATCGACGGCTGCCCCTGCTGTGCCTCCCGGGCCGGGCTGGACCGCCTCCTGCGCACGCCCCGCGAGCAGCTGACGCCCGGGGAGCTCGGCCCCTACGCCGCCTCCGTGCTGAACACCGTCGGCGCGCCCGCCGACCTGCGCTACTTCCTGCCGCGCATCCTCCAGCTCGTCCTGACCGGCGAACTCGCCTGGCCCGAGCTGCCGTTGGTCGGCCGCAAGCTGGCGCAGGCCGGCTGGCAGGACTGGCCGGAGGCGCCGTACCTGCGCCGGCTCCTCGACGCCCTGTGGCTCGACGTCCTGCACGACGCCGGGCAGTGGTGGGACGCCGACGCCGTGCTCTGCGCCCTGGGGGCCGCCGATCCGGACGGGACCGGCGGCCGGCTAGCAGAATGGGCCCGGTTCACGGACCCCGTGGCCGTGGAGCGCCTGTACGAGTTCGCCCTCGGCGGTGAGCTCGAACCGCGGGACGCCTTTTGGGACGAACGGGGCGCCGCGTACCGGACCTTCGCGGCCTGGCTGCGTGGGCCCGAGCTCCAACTGGCCGTCGAGGCGGCCTTCCTGCGGACCGATGACCCCACCCAACTCGATCAACTCATCACCGTCCATGACATCCTGGCGGCATGACCCACGACATGGTGCCGCCACTGCTCGCAGTAGCAGTGCTCCTGCTCGTCATCAAACTGGCCCGCGGGCGGCGAAACGGCAAGCCCTCGCCGCTGATTCCGCAGTCGCTCCCCGCGGTGGCGACGGCGCTGGCGGTCGCCGCCCTGGTGGTGGCCTCCGGACTGGCGGGCGGTCAGCCGTGGGACGCGTCGGTGATCCCGGCGGTCGCACTCGGCGGGCTGGTGGGCTCGTTCGTGGACCTCCGCCACCGCTGAGCGCGGGCCCGCCGGGCCCCCGCGCGCCCGGCTGCCGGCTGGTGGGCTGTCACTCGAAGCGCGCGGTGTCGCCGGCCCCCCGGCGGGTGATCTCGGCCTCGCCGCTGGAGTAGTCGATGACCGTGGTCGGCTCGGTGCCGCAGTCGCCGGAGTCCACCACGGCGTCCAGCACGTGGTCGAGGCGTTCCTTGATCTCCCAGCCCTGGGTCATCGGCTCGTCCTCGCCGGGGAGGATCAGGGTGCTGGAGAGGAGGGGCTCGCCGAGTTCGGCGAGCAGCGCCCGGGTGACGGCGTGGTCGGGGATCCGGACCCCGACGGTCTTCTTCTTGGGGTGCATGAGCCGGCGCGGCACCTCCTTGGTGGCGGGGAGGATGAAGGTGTAGCTGCCCGGCGTCGCGGCCTTGACGGCCCGGAAGACGTTGTTGTCGAGCTGGACGAACTGCCCCAGCTGGGCGAAGTCCTCGCACACCAGGGTGAAGTGGTGGCGCTCGTCGAGGCGCCGGATGGACCGGATCCGCTCGAGCCCGTCGCGGTTGTCCAGGCGGCAGCCGAGCGCGAAGCAGGAGTCGGTCGGGTACGCGATGAGGGCCCCGGAGCGGAGGCTGTCGGCCACGGTGCTGATGGTGCGCGGCTGGGGGGACTCGGGGTGCACGTCGAAGTACTTGGCCATTGGCCGACCTTACGGGATCCCGCCCGTTGATCGCCGCAACCGCGACGTACCGCGTCACCCGCCAACTGTCGGCCACCGTCGGCGGACTGCCGGCGGACTGCTGGCGGAGCGCCGGGCCGCGGCGTACGGTCGGTCACCATGGGCGCGGACCAGGCGAGGGTGAACCGGATCTTCCTGCCCGACACGTACGCCGAGGGCGTGCCGTACGGGCTGTTCCGCGAGCTGCGCGCGGCGGCGCCGGTCTGCTGGGTGGAGGAGCCGGCGGTGGGGGACTGGCCGCCCGGGGCGGGCTACTGGGCGGTGCTGCGGCACGCGGACGTGAAGCACGTGCTGCGCAGCCCGGAGCTGTTCTCCTCGCACCTCGGGGCGACCCAGATCCGCGACCCGGACACCCCCGCCGACCTGGCCTTCGTCCGCACCATGATGCTCAACCAGGACCCGCCGGACCACGCCCGGCTGCGCCGGATCGTCGCCGCCGCGTTCACCCCGCGCGCCCTGGCCGAGCTGGCGGCGGCGGTGGACGGCCGGGCGCGCGAGCTGGTGGAGGCCGTCCGGCCCGCCGGGGCGGCCGACTTCACGGCGATGGCGGCGGACCTGCCGGTGTGGACGCTGGCCCGGGTGATGGGCGTGCCGGAGCAGGACCGCGGCCTGCTGCTCGACTGGGCGAACCGGGTGATCGGCTACCAGGACGCCGACTACGCCCACGCGAGCACGGTCGACCCGGCAGCGCTGACCGACCTCGGCCGGGCCGCCCTCGCCCACCGTCCGACGGCCCGGACCACCCCGGACGGCCGTCCGGTCAACCCGCGTTCGCGGGCCGCGCTGGCCGACATGTTCGCCTACGCGCACGGCCTGGCCCGCCGGCCCGGCCCGGACGGCGTGCTGGCCCGGATGCTCGGGGCGGGGCTGACGGCCGAGGAGTTCGAGACGATGTTCTTCCTCTTCGCCGTCGCCGGGAACGAGACCGTGCGCAACGGCCTGCCGGGCGGCCTGCTGACCCTGCTCGGGCATCCGGACCAGTACCGACTCCTGTGCGAGCGGCCGGAGTTGATCCCGTCCGCGGTGGAGGAGATGCTGCGCTGCTGGCCGCCCGTGGTGCACTTCCGCCGCACCGCGACCCGGGACACCCGGATCGCCGGGCAGCCGGTCCGCCGGGGCGACAAGGTGGTGGTGTACCACGCCTCGGCGAACCGGGACGCGGCCGTGTTCGCGGAGCCGGACCGCTTCGACGTCTCGCGCACCCCGAACGACCACGTGAGCTTCGGGTACGGCCCGCACTTCTGCGTCGGCGCCCAGCTCGCCCGGCTGCAGCTGCGGTCGGCGCTGCGCCACCTGCTCGACCGCCTGCCGGGGCTGGAGCTGGACCCGGAGCGGCCGCCGCGGCGCCTGGTGTCCAACTTCCAGAACGGGCTCAAGAGCCTGCCGGTGCGCTGGACGGTCCCGGGGTGACGCGTGCGCCCGGCCACCCCGGTCCCGGAGGCTCAGCCCGCGCAGGCCGGGCAGAGGCCCCGGTAGGTGACCTCGGCGCCCGAGACGGCGAAGCCGAACCGCTGCTCCGCCGGGAGGTCGGCGAGCGGGTCGCCGAGGGGGTGGACGTCGCGGATGGCCCCGCAGCCGGTGCAGACCAGGTGCTGGTGCGGGTGGTGGGCGTTGGGGTCGTAGCGCTTGGCGCGCCCGTCCGTGGACACCTCGATGACCTCACCGAGGGTGACCAGCTCGCCGAGGGTGTTGTAGACGGTCGCGCGGGAGATCTCCGGGAGGCGCTCGGCCGCGCGGGCGTGCACCTCGTCGGCGGTCAGGTGCACGTGCTCGCCGTCCAGGACCTCGGCCACGACACGCCGCTGGGAGGTGAGGCGCCAGCCGCGCTCGCGCAGCCGCTCCAGCAGGTCACTCATCACGGTTCACCTATTCGGGTCATGGGGGAAGACCGGAGTTTACCAACCAACAGCCAGGCTGCTCCGGTTCCCGATCGGGTACGGGCTTGGTGCCTTTCTTGACTTGGATTCCGTCCATCGTAGGATCGGCTCCGGCGCTAGCCTGGGTAGCAGCAGTGCACATCCTGCACACGCGGCCAGCGCAGCCGCAGCAGGAGCAGGCAGTAGCAGTAGGTGCCGTAGGTAGCAGATAGACACCGTGATCCGCCTTGTACGGAAGGATTCCCATGTCTGAGAACCACGATGCAACCGTTGTAGAGGCGAGCGCGGGCGGCTGCCCGGTCGATCACGGGCGCGCGCTCCACCCGACCCAGGGCGGCGGGAACCGCCAGTGGTGGCCGGAGCGGCTGAACCTCAAGATCCTCGCCAAGAACCCCGCCGTCGCCAACCCGCTCGGCGCGGACTTCGACTACGCCGCGGCGTTCAGCGCCCTCGACCTCGCGGCCGTCAAGCGGGACATCCAGGAGGTGCTCACCACCTCGCAGCCCTGGTGGCCGGCCGACTTCGGCCACTACGGCCCGTTCATGATCCGGATGGCCTGGCACAGCGCCGGCACCTACCGGATCAGTGACGGCCGTGGCGGTGCCGGCGGCGGCCAGCAGCGCTTCGCCCCGCTGAACAGCTGGCCGGACAACGCCAGCCTGGACAAGGCCCGCCGACTGCTGTGGCCGGTGAAGAAGAAGTACGGGCGCAGCCTGTCCTGGGCCGACCTGATCGTCCTGACCGGCAACGTCGCGCTGGAGGGCATGGGCTTCGAGACCTTCGGCTTCGGCGGTGGCCGGGTCGACGAGTGGGAGCCCGACGAGGACGTCTACTGGGGCCCCGAGACCACCTGGCTCGGCGACGAGCGCTACACCGGCGACCGCGAGCTGGAGAGCCCGCTGGCCGCCGTCCAGATGGGCCTGATCTACGTCAACCCCGAGGGCCCCAACGGCAACCCGGACCCGATCGCCGCCGCCCGCGACATCCGCGAGACCTTCTACCGGATGGCGATGAACGACGAGGAGACCGTCGCGCTGATCGCCGGCGGCCACACCTTCGGCAAGACCCACGGCGCCGGCCCGGCGGACAACGTCGGCCCGGACCCGGAGGCCGCGCCGATGGAGCAGCAGGGCCTCGGCTGGAAGAGCCGCTACGGCACCGGCGTCGGCGGCGACGCCATCACCAGCGGCCTCGAGGGCACCTGGACGGCCACCCCGATCACCTGGGACAACAGCTTCTTCGAGACGCTGTTCGGCTACGAGTGGGAGCTCACCAAGAGCCCGGCCGGCGCCCACCAGTGGAAGCCGAAGGACGGCGCCGGCGAGGGCACCGTGCCGGACGCCCACGACCCGGCCAAGCGGCACACCCCGATCATGCTCACCACCGACCTGTCGCTGCGCTTCGACCCGGTGTACGAGCCGATCTCCCGCCGCTTCCTGGAGAACCCGGCGGAGTTCGCCGACGCCTTCGCCCGCGCCTGGTACAAGCTGACCCACCGCGACATGGGCCCGGTCGTGCGCTACCTCGGCCCGGAGGTCCCGAGCGAGCACCTGCTCTGGCAGGACCCGCTGCCGGCCGTCTCGTACCAGCAGATCGGTGCCGCGGACGTCGCCGACCTCAAGCGGCGGATCGCCGAGACCGGCCTGTCGGTCTCCGAGCTGGTCTCCACCGCCTGGGCCGCGGCCTCCTCCTTCCGCAGCAGCGACAAGCGCGGCGGGGCCAACGGCGGCCGGATCCGGCTGCAGCCGCAGGCCGGCTGGGAGGTCAACGAGCCGGACCGGCTGGCCGGTGTGCTGCGGGCGCTGGAGGGCGTGCAGCGGGACTTCAACGCGCAGGCCGGCGACAAGCAGGTCTCGCTCGCGGACCTGGTGGTGCTGGCCGGCGGCGTCGGCGTCGAGCAGGCGGCCAAGGCGGCCGGGCTGGCCGTCGAGGTGCCGTTCGCGGCCGGCCGGGTGGACGCCCCGCAGGAGCTCACCGACGTCGAGTCCTTCGCCGCGCTGGAGCCCAAGGCGGACGGCTTCCGCAACTGGGTCGGCAAGGGCAACCGGCTGCCGGCCGAGTACCTGCTGCTCGACAAGGCGAACCTGCTGGGCCTGAGTGCGCCCGAACTGACCGTGCTGGTCGGCGGTCTGCGCGTGCTGGGCGCCAACCACCAGCAGTCCGCGCACGGTGTGCTGACCGAGACCCCGGGCGTCCTGACGAACGACTTCTTCGTCAACCTGCTGGACCTGGGCACCAGTTGGTCCGCCACCTCGGAGGACGCCCACACCTTCGAGGGCCGGGACGCCTCCGGTGCGGTCAAGTGGACCGGTACCCGCGCCGACCTGGTGTTCGGCTCGAACTCCGAACTGCGGGCCGTCGCCGAGGTGTACGCGGCCGACGACGCCAAGGAGAAGTTCGTGGCGGACTTCGTCGCGGCCTGGGTCAAGGTCATGAACGCGGACCGCTTCGACCTGGTGTGACGCGGTAGTCCAAGGCGGCGGGAGCCCGGGGGTTCGTCGAACCCCCGGGCTCCCGCGCGTGGTTACGGCGCTCCGAACTCCGCTCCGCTGCTCCCGGCGGCCATCCGCCGGTACGGTGCCCCGGACTCCGCTCCGCCGTTACGGCGCTCCCGGTGCGCCCACGCTGACCAGCCCGGTCTCGTACGCCGCGACCACCACCTGGGCCCGGTCCCGCAGCCCCAGCTTGCCCAGGATCCGGGCCACATGGGTCTTCACCGTCGCCTCGGAGAGCTGCAGCCGGCCGGCCAGCTCGGCGTTGCTGAGGCCGCGGGCCAGCAGCCCCATCACCTCCAGCTCGCGCGGGGTGAGGGTGGCCAGCTCGCGGTGCGGGGCGGCCGCCTCGGGCGCGGCCGGGCGGGCGAAGCGCTCGACCAGCCGCCGGGTGATCGCCGGGGCGAGCAGGGCGTCCCCGGTGCGGACCAGCCGGACGGCGGCGGCCAGGTGCTCCGGGGTGACGTCCTTGAGCAGGAAGCCGCTGGCCCCGGCGGCCATCGCGGCGTAGACGTAGTGGTCCAGGTCGAAGGTGGTCAGCATGATGATCCGGGGCGCGTCGGCGGCGCGGTCCGCGAGGATCCGCCGGGTGGCCTCCAGGCCGTCCAGGCCGGGCATCCGGATGTCCATCAGCACCACGTCCGGCCGGTTGCGGCGGACGGCGGCGACGGCCTGCTCACCGTCCTCGGCCTCGGCGACCACCTCGATCCCCTCGGACTCCAGGATCAGCCGGAAGCCGATCCGGACCAGGGCCTGGTCGTCGGCGACCACCACGCGGATCGGTTGCTGCTCCACGACGTCTGTCAACTCTCAACTCTCCAGCGGTATCGAGGCCTTGACGCGGTAACCGCCGCGCGGCCGGGGGCCGGTGTGCAGGGTGCCGCCGTGGACGGCGAGGCGTTCGCGCAGGCCGAGCAGGCCGCGCCCGTTGCCGGTGGCGGCGGCACCGGTGGGGCGGCCGCCGGTGTCGGTGACCTCCACCGTGAGCTGGTCGGCGGCGTAGTCGACGGTCACCGCGGCGTCGGCGCCGCCCGCGTGCTTGACGGTGTTGGTGAGCGCCTCCTGGACGACCCGGTAGGCGGCCAGCTCGACCCCGGGCGGGACGGGCCGGCGCTCCCCGCGCACCGTCAGCTCCACCGGCAGGCCGGCCCGGCGCACGCCCTCCACCAGGGAGTCGAGCCGGCCGAGGCCGGGCTGCGGGCTGAGGTCGGCGGCGGCCGCGGGATCGTCGCCGGTCTCCGAGTCGATGGTCAACAGGCCCATCACCTGGCGCAGTTCGGTCATCGCCGCGCGCCCGCCGGCCTCCACCGCGGCCATCGCCTCGCGGGCCCGGTCCGGAGCGGTGTCCAGGATCTTGCGGGCGGCCCCGGCCTGGATCGTCATCATGCTCACGTTGTGGGTCACCACGTCGTGCAACTCCCGGGCGATGCGCGCCCGTTCCAGCTCCACCGCACGGTCCAGCGCGGCCAGCTGCTCGCGCTCCAGGGCGGACAGCCGCTCCCGGCCCTCCGCCACCCGGCGCCGCCACATCCGCCGTTCGTAGGCCACCGCGAGCACCGGCACCAGGACGAGCACGGCGATCACCGAGTTCGGGAACCTCGGCAGCTTGGCGTCGTCGAAGAGCGCCACGAGCGCGGCGGCGGCGGCCGCCAGGCCGATCAGCACGGCCCTCGGGCGGCGCCCGTACGCGGCCGCGCTGTAGGCGGCGACGATCACCACCACGCCCGCCCAGAACGCGATGTCCTCGTGCTGCGACCGCACCAGCAGCGCGGCCGGCAGCACCGTCCACAGCACCGCCAGCGGGTGGCGCCGGCGCAAGGCCAGCGGCAGCGGGACGAAGGGGGCCAGCAGCAGCAACCCGGTCCAGGGCGATCCGTGCCAGTGCGTGCCGTCCTGGCTGTGCGCGCGGGCCGCGACGGTGGCGTAGCGGGCGCAGACGGAGGCCAGGAGCAGGGCCAGGGCCAGGTCGAGGGCCTGGCCACGCCGGGTGGGCCGGGGCGGGGGCGGCGCGTCGTCGGCGCCGCCGTCCAGCAGCCGTCGCACGGTGGGGTGGTTGATCACCGGGTCATTGTGGCGGTCGGCCGCCGCCGGGGACAGCCCGGCGAATGGCGGTAGGCGCTGCACCTGGCGACTACCTCGCAAGGATGACACCGGCGGCCGTACGTCCGGCGCGGTACGGAAGTTGCGGCGGACGGCGGACGGCGGACGCGGCGGCACGCCCGCCCTGCGGGAGGAGTGAGGCCCCGGGCGGGCCAGGGGGTCAGGACCCGTCGTCCGCCCGGCCCTGTTCGGCCTTCCGCTCCGCCGCCCGGACCTGCTCGGTGAAGGCGTGCTCGTCGATCCGCTCGACGCCAGCCCCGTGCTTGGCGGCCAGCTCGTCCACCGGCCCGGGCGAGGCCTCCCGCACCTCCACGGCGACCAGCGCCCCGCCGTCCGGCACCCGGGGCGACAGCACGATCAGCGCGGCGCCGCCCTCCGACGCCGCGTGCTCCTCGGCCGCGTTGCCGAGCGCCGCGCCCGCCGCGAAGCCCAGCAGCACCCCCACGGGCCCGCCGAGCAGCCCCACCAGGCCGCCCAGCACGCCCGAGCCGACCGTGGCCACCCCGGCGCCCCGGGTGAACGTGTCCTTGATCTCCAGCAGGCCGTCGGCACTGCGCTCCATCGCCGCCGCGTACCGCAGCCCCGGCAGGTGCTGCGCCTCCTCGAACGCGGGACGCCAGGCCCCGCCGTCGGGAAAGGTCAGCAGGACGACATTGTGCTGCTCGCTCATCGCACTCCGATCGGACTGGGCTCGGCTCGTCCTCCATCGTGACCGCCGCCGCGCGACCCGGCCACAGGAACCGGCCCGCGGACCCGGCCGCAGGAGGCGGCCCGTCGACCCGGCCCGATGGGGGTGGTCATCCGATGAGCGGATCACCCGCGGGTGGTCCGCCCGGGCCCGGCCCGAATCGAACATCGCGGACCTCCCCGGTGATCGACATCCACCAACTCGCCGACGCCGACACGGAATCGCCCGGATCGGGTGAGAGCGGACGGGACACGCCGAGCGGGCCCGTCGGCCGCTGCCAGGATCGGGGTCCGCACCGAGAGCCAGCCCTTCGCAGAGTGCCCACCGGCACCGCTGCCGACCCACCGTGCCCATCCGGCGCCGAGGGCTGCCCGCGTGCGGGACCGCTGCGGCCGACGGCCGCCGTACCTGGGAGGAACCCCGTGTCGAAACAGGTCGTGAAGCCCACGAAGCCCCTGGCCGAGAAGCCCCCGGCCGGGGCAGAGCACGACGAGGAGCTGCGCCTGCGCTTCCCCGGCGACCGCCGCGCCGAGGCCGGCGCCTCGATGTCCACCGGCGCGATGCTGCGCCGCCTGCCCCACCTGGTCCGCCGGGCGCTGGCGCTGGCCTGGGCGGCGGACCGCACGTCCACCGTGCTGCTGCTGGTCTGCCAGGCGCTGGCCGGGGTCGCCGGGGCGCTCGCGCTGTACGCCACCACCGGCACCCTGGGCGCCCTGCTGGTCCCCGGACCGGTGGCCGACCACCTGCGCACCGCCACGCCCTCCCTGCTCCTGCTGACCGCCTCGGCCGGGCTGCGGGCCGTCCTGGGCATCGCGGTGGTGGGCCTGTCCGGTCGGGTGTCGCCCCGGATCACCCGGGAGGCGGAGCTGGCGCTGATCGCCGCCGGGTGCGCCGCCGAGCTGGAGGCGTACGACGAACCCGCCTACAACGAGCAGTGGGAGGCCGCCGACCGGGGCGCCTCCACCACGCCCGACCTGCTCTCCAACGCCCAGGACGTGATCGCCTCCACCGTCTCGCTGGCCGCCGCCGCGGGCGTGCTGGCGACGCTCCACCCCTGGCTGGTGCCGCTGCTGCTGCTCGGCTCGGTGCCGACCGCCGTCGCCGCCGTCCGTACCGCCCGGATCCACTACCTGGCCGCGGTGGTCACCAACGAGGACCGCGGCGCGCTGCGCGTCTACCGCTGGTTCCTGATCGACAAGACCCGCGCCGACCAGGTCCGTTCGGACCAGGTCACGCCGTTCCTGATGGCCAAGTACCGCCGCGCCGAGGCCAAGATCGTCGCCGCCACCGACCGGGCCACCCGGCAGGCGGCCAAGGTCTCGCTGCTGGCCGCGCTCGGCACCGGGGCCGGCAGCGCGCTGATCTGGGGCACCCTGCTCTACCTGGTGGCCTCCGGCCGGATCGACCTCGCCGCCGCCGGCACCGCCACCTTCGCGCTGCGCACCGCCTCCTCCGGGCTGCAGGGCCTGGTCGGCAACGGCGCCCGGCTGTACCGGATGGGCCTCTACCTGGACGACTACTTCACCTTCCTGGACGAGGCCGGCGGCCACCGCATCGACCGCGGCGAACTGGTCCCGGGCGCACCGCAGTTGGTCGAGGTGACCGACCTGAGCCACGCCTACCCTGGCGAGCAGCAGGAGCCCGCCCTGCGCGGGGTCAGCCTGACCCTGCGGGCCGGCGAGGTGGTGGCCGTGATCGGGCAGAACGGCAGCGGCAAGTCGACCCTGCTCAAGCTGCTCTCCGGCCTCTACCTGCCGCAGTCCGGCCGGATCACCTGGGACGGCGTGCCGGTGGAGGAACTGGACGCGGACGGCATGTGGTCCCGGGTCGCCCGGGTGCCGCAGGAGTTCGCCCGCTGGCCGCTCGGCGCCGCCGAGAACGTCCACCTGGGCCACCTCACCGAGCGGTGGATGGCGGACGTGGTGGAGGCCGCCGCCCGGACCGGTTTCGACGAGACGGTCGCCCGGCTGCGCTCGGGCTGGCGCACCCTGCTCGCCCAGGGGTGGTGGGGCGGCGCCGAGCTGTCCGGCGGCGGCTGGCAGCGCGCGGCCGTCGCCCGGGCCCTGTACCGCACGGTGCGCAGCCCCGGACTGCTGATCCTGGACGAGCCCACCTCGGACCTCGACCCGCGTGCCGAGCACCGCATCCTGCACGCCCTGCGCGGCCTCGCCGAGGGCCGGATCACCCTGCTGGTGACCCACAACATCGCCAACGCGGCGGTCGCCGACCGGGTGATCGTGATGGACAAGGGCAGCATCGTCCAGACCGGCACCTGGGCCGAACTCGCCGCCCGTCCGGACGGGTTGTTCCGTGAGCTGCTGGACCTCCAGCGTGACCGCGCCGTCCCCGCCCAGCGCTCGGCGACGGACCGGCCCCGGCCGGCCGGGGCCGGAGCCGGGGCCTGACCCCGGGCCCGAGCCGAGCCCCGAGCCAGGGTCCGATCCGGTGACCCCGTCGGGCGGGCGGCTCCCCACCGCCCGCCCGACGGGCCGGAATTCGGGCGACGGACGGGCCCCGATGCACGACGATGACGGCATGCTGAACAACGGGGAACCCGAACCGGACGTGACGGACGAGGACGAGGACGAGCTGCTGCAACGCCTGGTCGGCGAAGTGTGGGTGAACGTCCACCGGTTCGGCGGCATGGGCGTCGTCGACTTCGGCGGGACGGTCTCCTGGCCGCTGGGCGACGGCGGGGAGGTGTCGACGGGCAGCCGGTACGCCGTGCACGCCCAGTGCCCGTTCCGGATCGTCCAGTGCGGGGAGGTGTACCTCGGCTCCGACGACCTGGTGCCGGGCGGGGGCGGCGACCGCCTCGCCTACGACACCGGGGCGGACGCGCTGCGGGAGTTCCTGGCGCGGCGCTCGCCCCGGGTGCTGTCGGTGGAGCGGGCGCCGGAGGGCGACCTGCGGATCACCCTGGAGCACGAGCTCAGGATCGACGTCCTGCCGACCAGTTCGAAGGTCGAGGAGTGCTGGCGGTTCGTGGTCCGGGGCGGGGAGCACGTGGTGTTCCCGCCCGTCGACTGACCCTGCCGGGCCGCCGCGGCCCGACGGGTCGGCCGACGGCTCAGCGCCCGTTGCGGGCCACGGCCCGTAGCCGTCGCCAGGTGCGCCCGGCGGGCCCGCCCGCGGGGGCGTCGTCCGCCCAGTCCCGGGCCGTCCCGGCGAAGGTGTCCGCACCCGTGTCGGTGCCCGCGCCCGTGCCCGTGGCGGTGCCTGTGCCCGTGCCCGCGCCCGTGTCGGTGCCCGTGCCCGTGCCCGCGCCCGTGGCGGCCGGTGGCCGGGCCCGGCCCGTCCGGGCGGCGCGCAGCAGCTGCTCCGGGGTGATGCCGTCGAGCCGGGCCCGGGCGTGGTCGAGCAGGGTGGCCCCGGCGGCGGCGATCGCGGGCTCGCCCAGCGGGCGGGTCGGCAGCGCCAGCCCTTCGGCGAGCAGCTGGTCCAGGGCCGCCCGCAGGTCCGGGACGGAGAGGTCGCGGACCGTCAGCGACAGGTGGCCGGACAGTCCCTCGGCGCCCACCGCGCGGTGGGCGAAGGCGCGCGGGACGTAGAGCACGTCGCCGGGCCCGAGGACGGTGTTCAGGCGCTGCGCCGAGCGTTCGCCGTCGGGGAGTTCGCCCAGCGACCACTCGGCGGCGGCCGGTGCGTCGTGGACGTACCAGGTCTTGCGCCCGGAGACCTGGAGGACGAACACGTCGGCGTCGTCGCGGTGCACCGCGAGGCCCTGGCCGCCGACCGGGGTGAGGAAGAAGAACGCCTCCACCCGCCGGTCCAGCTCCTCGGAGAGCCGGGCCACCAGGTCCGCGGTCGGGCCGTGCCACTGGTCGACGCAGCGCAGCAGCAGCGTCGCCCCGGTGCGCAGCAGTGCGAGCACCTTGGCGCGGTCGGCGAAGCCGTGGTGGGTGGTGCCGTTGACGGTGCGGGAGGTGGTGAAGGCCTCGGCCGGGACGACCACCTTGTCGGAGCGGACCAGCTCCAGGTACGGGGCGCGCAGCAGCCCGCTGTCGAAGGCGGCGTCCAGTGCGTCGAGGTCGAACGGCGAGGCGGGCCGGGCGGGGGTGAAGACGGCGGGTTCGCGCTGCCACCGGTGGTCGGCGAAGCCTGCGAGGTCGCCGACCCAGTCGGCGAGCGTGGGCGATTCCATGGGGTGTCCAGAGCTGTCGGGAGGGCCGGCCGGTTCAGCGGCCGACGGAGGCCTCGAACCGTACGGAGAGCAGTGAGCGCAGCGGGACGGGTGCGTCCTGCCGGGGGCTGCGGATGGTGAGGCCGTGGTCGAGGGCGACGGTGAGCAGGCGTTCGGCCAGCGGGACGACCAGGTGCTTGGCCCAGCAGCGGGCGCCGTCGAAGCCGAACGGCATGAACCCGGGGGTCTTCTCCGGGTCGGCGACCCCGTCCCACCGCCGCGGCCGGAACTCCAGCGGGTCGGACCAGTAGTCCGGGTGGCGGTGCATCAGCAGGGGGAGCAGTGCGACGTTGTCCTCGGGGCGGATCTCCGGGTGCAGCCCGGCGTAGGCGTCCCCGCCGTTGCGGTAGAGCATCCACGCGGGCGGGAGCAGCCGCAGGGTCTCCCACAGGACGGCGGTGAGGTCCTGGCGGGGTTCGGGTGCCGTCCGCAGCAGCCACAGGGCGTTGCCGGCCAGGGCGGCCACGCCGTCGCAGAGGGTGGCGGAGGCCCGCCGGTACATGGCGACGGCCTGTCTGCGCTCCAACGGGTCGTCGGCGCCGCGGATCAGTCCGGCCATGGCGGTGGGCGGGTGGTCGGCCCCGGTGCCGTCCCCGCTCCGGTCGCCGTTGACGTTGCCGTTCCTGCTCCGGTTCCCGCCCGCGCCGCCCGGCCAGGTGGTGACGGCCCGGTCGACGAGCCGGGAGAGGGTGTCGGAGCGGGTGATGCCGCGCCTGGCCAGCAGGGAGACCGGCAGCGGGTCGGATCCGAACAGCCACCGGCGCAGGTACGAGGTGGGCGCGTACGGCCAGGCGCCGGCCAGCCCGCCGGCCGGGGGCGGTGGCTTGCGGATGCCCGCCATGACGTCCTGCCCCAGGGCGCGGATCGTCCTGGTCGCGCTGTCGTGGGGGATGTCGGCACCCGCGGCGGGCTTGTAGACGGAGCGCTCGGTCTGGAGCACCGGGCGGGCGGCCACGATTTCGGCCATCAGCCGGGCGTCGGCGACGCCGACCGTGGTGGCGTCGACGCGGAACACCTTCGCGTCCCGGGCCAGGAGGTCCTGAATTCGCGGGGCGTAGACGACGGAATGTTCGCGGACCGTTTCCGGCGCCATTTCTTGCACGAGGATCCCGCCTCCGTGGGAATAGCGATGAAATGCGGCGCCGGTGGGGCGGCGGTACTGCTGCCGCCCCACCGGCCGTGGTGCATCAGATGACGTGCAGAACCCACGCGTGGTTGGCGAGGTCCTCGTCACGCTTGAACTTCTTCACGATCGCCTTGATCATCTTCATGGCTGTCCCCTTTCCGGGAATTCGGGCGCGACGAATAGGTGTGGTCGCACCGGTGGTGAAGTCCGGCTTTCCGGTCCGGATGGCCGAACTGCTTCAACTGACTCAGGACCTTAACCGAACGACGGCGATCATGACACCCCTTCGACAACCGGAGTTCGATTTCTACGGGGCATTGACGGCCAATTCGAATGTCGAATCGTTATAACCTTTTCCGGTGGGGGCATTCGCTGTCGGAACGCACGGGGAGGGCCCCGCGCGGACGCGGGACCCTCCGGTGCGTGCGGGGCCGGTCAGCTGTACGTGGTGGTGACGGTCACGCCGCCGAAGCCCTGCTGGGCGTACAGGCTGAAGTACACCCAGCCGGACGGCGGGTCGGCGATGGTCAGGGTCTCGCCGTTCCCGGCGGCGGTGGACTTCGCCCGGTACGACGAAGTGGTCGCCCAGGACGGGCCGTTGTAGTACAGGTCGGCGTTGCCGGTGCCGCCGGCGGTGATGGTCAGCTGCTTCACCCCGGCCGGCAGGTACAGGAAGCTGTAGGCGTAGTTGCCGGTGGTGGCGGCGACGCCGTCGCGGCGGCAGTTCCTGTCGTACTGCCGGGTGTCGGCGGCCGCGCACAGCGGGGCCTGGCCGGTGGGCAGGCTGCCGCAGTTGTCGGCGGCGCAGGCCTTGAGCCAGCTCGCGAAGTCGGCGTCGTAGCGGGTGCCGATGGTGGCCTTGAGCAGGGTGCGGGCGCCGTTCCAGTCCCCGGCGCGGTACTTGGCGAGCAGTGCGTCGACGTCCTGCGGGTGCGACTGGAGCATGTAACGCACCGCCAGGTAGCCCCAGTTGTAGATCCGGGTGGAGTCCGCGTTGTCGTAGGTGGTGTCGAACAGCGTGCTCAGCGGGTAGCTGCCCTTGCCGGCCTGGGTGACGGCGTCGTCGTAGTGGACGCCCCGGTAGCTGTACGAGACGTACTCGGCCAGGCCCTCGACCCACCAGACGGTCGGGGTGGTCATGCCCGCCTCGAAGTCGCCGTACATGTCGTAGCGGCCGTCGAGGTAGTGGGTGTACTCGTGGTTGAGGTTCCAGATCTGGAAGCTCGGGCGCAGCCAGTCGGCCTGGTGGGCGATGAAGCGGGCCTGGTTGCCGGGGGTGGCCGGGCTGCCCTCCTCGTACATGCCGCCGTTGTCGACGGCGATGTGGTACATCTCCCAGGCGTAGAGGCTGTAGTTGTAGTAGTCGTCGAAGACGACGACCTCCAGGCCGGTGTTGTGGTCGTCGGCGACCGGGCCGTTGTCCTTGGCCACCCGGTGGAAGAACGCGTCCTGGTCGACCAGGCTGGTGCAGGTGTCGGCGTTCTGCCGGGCGGTCATGCTCTGCGAGCGGATCCGCAGGTTCGGGTTGCAGGTGCTGTCGCTCCTGAGCACCAGCGGGACGAGCTTCGCGGGCACCTCGCAGGTGCCGTAGTAGGAGCAGTTGCCCGCGTCCTTCTGCTCCGCGAACCAGAGCAGGTTCATGGTGAGCGGGCCGGTGGCGCCGACCAGCGGGTAGCGGTTGACCAGGTCCTTGACGATCGGTCGGCCCTGCGCGCGGAGGGCGTCGACGGCGACCAGGTGGCCGAGCTGGATGCCGATCCGGGTGACCGGGTCGGAGCCGGTGAGCTGGGCGCTGTTGCGGGTGACGAAGGAGGCCATGGTGGTGGCGAAGGACGGGTCGGCCTGGAGGGCGGCGGTGAACTCCGGGAGCTCGAAGCCGCGTTCGATGACGGTCTCGGTGTTGCCGACGGCGGCGGCCATCGAGCCGCTCCACCCGCCGGTGTAACCGTCGAGCAGGCGCTTGACCACGCCGGTGTAGCGGGCGTTCTCCCGGGCGCTGTCGATCAGCGTGACGGCCTCGGCCAGGGTGGCGCCGTTGGCCTCGGTGACGTCCTTGCTGTGCGGGGCGGCGAAGAAGGCGTCCAGCGCGCCGCGGATCGAGCTCCGCAGGCCGTCGCCGTACGGGCCGACGGCGTCGGGGTGGTACCACTGCACGTAGTAGCCGGCGCGCAGGAACAGCACCAACTGCCCGGCGGAGGTGGAGTTGTCGCCCGGGTAGCCGGCGGCGGCGGTGTCGCGCAGGGCGTCGGCGACGGTCACCATCTGGGCCTCGGCGAAGGCGCCCTTGGCGTCGTTGCCGGTGAGGGTGAACAGCGTGTTGACGCAGTCGAGGCCGGCCGCCTTGACCTGCTGGACCAGCGCGGCGCCGGACCTGCCGGTGAACTCCGCGGTGTCGCAGGCGGTCAGTTGCCGTGCCGTCCGGGCGGTGCCGACGGTACCGGCCGCGGTCGGGGCGGTGGCCCTGCCCTGGCTCTCGGCGGCGAGCGGACGGGGGTCCTGGGGCGTGTCGGGCGACTTCGGCACCGGGATCGCGCGCGGGGCGGCGGGTGCGGCGGGTGCGGCGGGTGCGGCGACCGGCGGGGCAACCGGCCTGGCAGCCGGTGCGGTTGGCGTCGAAGCGCGGTCGGCCGCGTGCGCCTGCGGGGCGAACAGGCCGGCGGCGAGGAGGAAGGCGACGCCGAGCGCGGGCAGTCTGCGCGCATTCGCCTTCGATATCCGGAAGGGACGCATGGGGTGGGGGCCTCCGGGACCGTGAGGGGGCCGTGCGGTTGGGGGCGCACGGACGGAGCCTGATGTGTGACATGTAAAATGGCACACTCATTCAGGTAAAGGGAAGACCTGGGAGCCGGGCTTCCGGTCGACGAGACCGAACCGTGCCCTCCCGTGCCATCCGACGCGCCGCCCGACGCGCCGCCGGATATGCCGCCCGACACGCCGCCGGATGCGCCGCCCGGTGCGTGGCCTGACGATCCGTCAGGCCGCCGACCGCGCCTGGGGCGTGAGCGCCGCGAACTCCAGCGGCGCCGACGGGTCCACCGACACGTCCGCCGGCGCCGGCTCGACCCCGGCCCGGACGAGGAGGTCGCCGACGGCCGCGACCATCGCGCCGTTGTCCGTGCACAGCCGCAGCGGCGGCACCCGCAGGGCGATCCCGGCCGCGGCGCACCGCTGTTCGGCGAGCGCCCGCACCCGCGAGTTGGCGGCGACTCCGCCGACCACCACCAGGGTGTCGATCCCGTGGTCGGTGCAGGCTCGGACCGCCTTGCGGGTGAGCACGTCCGCGATCGCCTCCTGGAGGGCCGCCGCCGCGTCCGGGACGTGCGGCTCCTCGTCGGCCGTGCGCCGCGCCTCGACCCAGCGGGCGGCGGCGGTCTTGAGGCCGGAGAAGGAGAAGGCGTACGGGTCGTCCCGCGGCCCGGTCAGCGGTCGCGGCAGCCGGACCGCCGCCGGGTCCCCGTCGCGCGCGGCGCGGTCGACGGCCGGTCCGCCGGGGTAGGGCAGGCCCAGGATCCGGGCGACCTTGTCGAAGCACTCGCCGGCCGCGTCGTCCAGGGTGTCGCCGAGGTGGACGATCCGGCCCCGGGCGAGGTCGCGGACCAGCAGCAGCGAGGTGTGCCCGCCGGAGACGATCAGCACGATGCACGGGTCGGGCAGCGGCCCGCCGTCCAGGGTCGCGGCGGCGACGTGCCCGGCGAGGTGGTGCACCCCGTACAGCGGGACGCCGAGCGAGAAGGCGTACCCCTTGGCGGCGGCGACCCCGACCTGGAGGGCGCCGGACAGGCCGGGGCCGGTGGTGACGGCGACGGCCCCGACGTCCCGCAGCGTCAGTCCGGCCCGGTCCAGGGCCTCCTGCACCACCGGGGCCATCGCGTGGACGTGCGCCCGGGCGGCGATCTCCGGCACCACCCCGCCGTAGCGGGCGTGCTCGTCCATCGAGGAGGCCACCGCCTGCCCGAGCAGCACGCCGTCCCGGACCAGACCGGCACCGGTCTCGTCGCAGGAGGACTCGATGCCCAGTACGACCACCGGCGCCCCTGTCACAGTCACTCACCCTCTTCACTCATTACACGTGCGGGTGACCATTGTGCCCGATGTGAACGCCGGAATAAGCAGGAGCCCATACTTCGTTCCTGCAACCCATACGCAATAGTGTTGTCCCGGCACGATCGTCATCGCTCAACCCGCCGAAAGGGGCCGTGTCCTGATGGGCACCTACTCGCTTCCCGACCTGCCGTACGACTACTCCGCGCTCGAGCGGGCCATGTCCGCCGAGATCCTGGAGCTGCACCACTCCAAGCACCACGCCGCCTACGTGAAGGGGGCGAACGACACCCTGGAGCAGCTCGCCGAGGCGCGCGACAAGGAGCAGTTCGGCGGCCTGGTCGGCCTGCAGAAGACCTTCGCCTTCCACCTCTCCGGCCACGTGCTGCACTCGCTGTTCTGGCAGAACCTGTCCCCGGAGGGCGGCGACCGCCCCGAGGGCGAGCTGGCCGACGCCATCACCGAGCACTTCGGCAGCTTCGAGGCCTTCAAGAAGCAGCTCTCAACCGCCACCACCGGCGTCCAGGGCTCCGGTTGGGGCATCCTGTCCTGGGAGCCGCTCGGGCAGCGCCTGATCGTCGAGCAGGTCTACGACCACCACGGCAACGTCGGGCAGAACACCACCCCGCTGCTGGCCTTCGACGCCTGGGAGCACGCCTACTACCTGCAGTACCGCAACGTCCGCCCGGACTACGTCACCCGTCTGTGGGACGTCGTCAACTGGCAGGACGTCTCCTCCCGCTTCGCCGCCGTCAAGGGCGCCTGAGCACCGAGCGAGCAGGAGGGCCCCGGACCGGTCGGGCGGTCCGGGGCCTTCCCCCTGCGTCCCCACCGTGGTTTCCCGCCACGGCCGTTGATCCCCGTCACGTCAGCCACACCGAACCGAAGACTCGCCGCCACCCGTAGTTCGCCCGTGAACGGCGCGCGGTCGCTACGCTCGGGTTACCGCCGGTCACCGGCGGTCGGCGGCCGACCGGCCGACCGGCCCGTCCGCTCCCGAGCGAAAGGCCGTCCGATGGCCCCTCGTCTGTCCGTCGTCGTCCCGATCTACAACGTCGAGCGCTACCTCGCGGAGTGCCTGGACTCGATCGCGGCCCAGACCTTCACGGACTTCGAGTGCGTGCTGGTCGACGACGGCTCGACCGACGACGGTCCGGTGATCGCCAAGGAGTACGTCGCCCGCGACCGGCGCTTCCGACTCGTCCAGCAGGAGAACAAGGGCCTCGGCGCCGCCCGCAACACCGGCTGGCGCCACCTGGCCCCCGGCACCCAGTACCTGACCTTCGTCGACAGTGACGACACCCTGCCGCCGCACGCCTACCAGCTGATGATCAGTACGCTCGACCAGACCGGCTCCGACTTCGCCACCGGCAACGCGATGCGCCTGCGCACCACCGGCCTCACCCCCTCGCACGCCCACCGCCGCCCCTTCCGCGAGACCCGGCTGCGCACCCACGTCAGCGAACTGCCCGCCCTGGTCACCGACCGCACCGCCTGGAACAAGGTCTACCGGCGCACCTTCTTCGACACCGCGGGCATCCGCTACCCCGAGGGCATCCTGTACGAGGACGCCCCGGTCAGCGTCCCCCACCACTTCCTCGCCGAACGGGTCGACGTGCTCTCCGAGCCGATCTACCACTGGCGGGTCCGCGAGGACGGCAACCTCTCCATCACCCAGAAGAAGACCGACCCGCGCGGCCTGATCGACCGGGTCCGCTCGATGGAACTCGTCCGGGAGTGGCTGCTCGCCCGGCCCGAGGCGCTCTTCGCCGAGCAGTACCTGCGCGCCTACGACCGGAACTGCCTGGTCGAGGAGATCCCGATGTTCTTCTGGTCCATCCCGGACGGCGACCGCAACTACTGGGAGGTCTACCAGCGGCACGTCGGCCGGCTCCTGAACGCCATCGGCCCGGAGCGAATCGCCGACCTCAACGGCCAGCTGCGGCTCAAGTACCGCCTGACCCAGGCCGATGCGATGAACCGCTTCATCGCCGTCCAGCGCCTCCACCGCACCGTCCGGCGCGCCCGCCAGGCCGCCCAGGCGGTGCGCCGGGGCTGACCGGGAGGGGCGCTCGGTCCTCGGCGGGTGCCGTCAGCCGGGGGACCAGGGTGACCAGGGCGGCCCGGTCCGTGGCCGGTCCGTGGCTGGTCCGTGGCCGGGTTTCGGGCGGTCAGCCCCTGCGTCGCGCCGGGGTGAAGCGGACCGGGGTGCCCGGGGCGGCCTGGGCGGCGGCGGCCAGCTCGGCGGCGGGGACGACGCCGATGACGGGGTAGCCGCCGGTGGTGGGGTGGTCCGCGAGGAAGACCACCGGTCGGCCGTCCGGCGGGACCTGGACGGAGCCCAGGACCATGCCCTCGCTGGGGAGTTCGCCGTCGCGGGCGCGCTCCAGGGGCGGGCCGTCCAGGCGCAGGCCGATCCGGTTGCTGGTCGGGGAGACGCGGTAGTCGGATGCGGTCAGGGCGGTGCGGGAGCCGGCGGTGAACCAGTCGTCGCGCGGGCCGAACAGCAGCGGCAGGAGCAGCGGGTCCGGTGGTGCGGGCATCGGCACCAGGTCCACCGCGGCGGCCGGGCCGGCCGGCTCACCGAGCGGCAGCACGTCCCCGGGCGCCAGCGGAGCGGGGCCCAGCCCCGACAGCAGATCGGTCGAGCGGCTGCCGAGGACCGGGGCGGCGGCGACCCCGCCCGCGAAGGCCAGGTAGCTGCGCACGCCCCGCGTCGCCGGGCCCACGTCCAGCGTCGCCCCGGCGGGCAGCCGCACCGGGGCGCCCCAGGCGGCGGGCCGCCCGTCGACCCGTACGGCGCACGGCGCTCCGGTCACGGCGACCGTCACCGCGCGGTCCACGCGCAGCGCGCAGCCGAGCAGGGTGGTCTCCAGCGTGGCCGCCGTCGGGGGGTTGCCGACCAGCCGGTTGGCCAGCCGGTGGGCGGGCTGGTCCAGCGCGCCGGAACGCGGTACGCCCAGGTGGGCGTGCCCGGGGCGGCCCAGGTCCTGGACGGTCGTCAGCAGGCCGGAGCGGGTGACGGTGACGCTCATGCTTCCTCGCTCTCCTCGCTCTCCTCGCCGACCTCGCTCATCTTCCTCGATCATCTTCCTTGCTCATGCTCCCTCGCTCATGCTTCCTCGATCACGAAGCGGACCCGGGTACCCGGGCTGAGCAGGGCGGCGGGTTCGCGGGAGGGGTCCCACAGCACGGCGTCGGTGTGCCCGATCAGCTGCCAGCCGCCGGGGGAGGAGCGCGGGTAGGCGCCGGTGTAGCGGCCGGCGAGGGCGATCGCCCCGGGCGGGACGGCGGGACGCGGCGCGGCCCGCCGCGGCACCCGGTACCGCTCGGGCAGGCCGGTCAGGTAGCCGAAGCCGGGGGAGAAGCCGCTGAACGCGACCCGGAACTCGGTGGCGGAGTGGATCCGCGCGACCTCCCGCTCGGTGACGCCCCACAGCGCGGCGACCTCCGCCACGTCGGCGCCGTCGTAGCGCACCGGGACGGTCACGGTCCCGTCGGCGCTGGTCCGCAGCGGCGGGACGCGCCAGCCGGGCAGTTCGGCGGCCAGGGCGTCCGGATCGGCCACGCCGTCGAGCAGGACGGTGCGTTCGGCCGGCACGACCTCCGTGACGGACGGGAACCCGGAGGCCGCACGGCGGCGCTGGAGTTCGGCGTGGAAGGCGATCGTCTCGTCGGCCCCGGCGAGTTCGACCAGCAGCGCGTCCGGGCCGACCCGCAGGACTCGCAGGTTCATCCCGTACCTCTCCCCGCCCCACCCGGTACGTGTGCGAACGCCTCGACGCGGACCCCGGCCCGCCACAGCGCGGTCCGCACCCGCTGGGCCAGCTCGCCGGCCCCCGGGGTGTCGCCGTGCACGCACAGCGAGCGGGCCCGCAGCCGGATCCGCTCGCCGGTGCGGGCGGTGACCTCGCCGTCCCGGGCGATGGCGACCGAGCGGGCGACGACCGCGTCGGGATCGTGGACGACGGCGTCGGGTTCACGGCGCGGCACGAGGGTGCCCTGTGGGGTGTAGGCGCGGTCGGCGAAGGCCTCGGCGACCGCCGGCAGTCCGGCCCGCCCGGCCGCCTCGTGCAGCCGTGAACCGGGCAGCCCGAGGACCGGCAGTGCCGACGCCGGCCCGGCGAGGCGGATGCCCCGGACCACCGCCTCCGCCTGCTCCTCGTCGTGCACCGTCCGGTTGTACAGCGCGCCGTGCGGTTTGACGTATGCCACGTCCGCTCCGGCCGCCCGGGCGAACACCTGCAACGCCCCGATCTGGTACGCGACTTCGTGGGCCAGTTCGTCGGGCGGGACGTCCATCGCCCGGCGGCCGAACCCGGCGAGGTCCCGGTAGGAGACCTGTGCGCCGATCCGTACGCCCCGGGCCGCGGCCAGCTCGCACACCCGCTGCATGGTGCTCGGGTCCCCGGCGTGGAAGCCGCAGGCGACGTTGGCGCTGGTGACCACGGACAGCAGGGCGTCGTCGTCGGTGAGCGTCCAGCGGCCGAAGCCCTCGCCGAGGTCGGCGTTGAGGTCGACGACCGTCGTGGGGGCGCCTTCGGTGCCTTCGGTGCCCTCAGTGCCTTCAGTGTCCTCAGCGCCTTCGGGCGGTGTCACGCCGCGCCGTCCGTCATCGCGCGGACGATCACCGCGCGCGCGTCGTCCAGGTACCTGGTCAGTTCCACCTCGGCGTCGTCGATCTCGCCCGACTCCAGCAGTCCGGCGAGCGTCTGGTTGCGGCGCAGGAACGGCTCGTGCAGCCCGCTGGCCGACGGGACGGCGGCGAAGGCCAGGCGCAGCTCGGCCATCAGACGGGCCATGCACTCGTCGATCCGCCGGCTGCCGGCGAGCCCCGCGATGGCCTGGTGGAAGTGCAGGTCGGCGGTGCCGACGGTGACCCAGTCGCCGAATGCCTCGGCGGCCTCCGCGCGGGCCAGCGCGGTCCGCACCGCGGCCAGGCGTTCGGGCGTCGCGCTGCTCAGGGCCCGTACCCCGGCCGTCTCCAGCGCGAGGCGCAGGGTGTAGATGTCGGCGACGTCGGCCGGTTCGAGGACGCGGACGAACACGCCGCGGTTGAGCTCGTGCACGACCAGCCGCTGGTCGGCCAGCAGTCGGAACGCCTCGCGGAGCGTGTTGCGCGAGACGGTGAGCGCCTCGCCGAGCGCTTCCTCGGAGAGCCGGGTGCCCGGGGAGAGCCGGCCCTCGGTGATGTGCTCGCGCAGCAGATCGGCCACGCGTTGGGCGGCGCTGGCGCGTTCGATGCGACCCCGGTCGGCCGCGAGCGCGTCGAAAACTCCGGTCACGTTCCACCTCCTGAACTCTTGTCGGATTGTTCCACAATCCCCTAGCCTCTCGGCAACCCCCGAACGGTCGCGGTCCACCCAGCCGCGACCGCCTCCGCCCCGGGGCGCCCAGGCGGCCACCCGTACGGCGGAGGTCCTCTGAAAGGCGGTCAGGAACATGATCGTTCTTGTCGGCATTCTCGTCGTGGTGGCCGGGTTCGCCACCCGGCGGAATCCGCTCCTCGTCGTCGGCGCCGCCGGCATCCTCACCGGACTGCTGGGCGGGATGAGCCCGTTGAAGGTCCTGGAGGCCTTCGGCACCGGCTTCGCCTCCAGTCGCTCGGTGACCCTCTTCGCGATCACCCTGCCGGTGATCGGCCTGCTGGAGCGCCACGGCCTCCAGGAGCAGGCCCGCACCCTGATGAACAAGCTCGCCAAGGCGAGCGCCGGGCGCGTCCTCGCGGTCTACCTGGTGGTCCGCCAGCTCACCGCCGCCTTCGGCCTCACCGGTCTCGGCGGACCGGCCCAGGCGGTGCGCCCGATGGTCGCGCCGATGGCCGAGGCCGCCGCCGAGCGCCGCCACGGCACCCTGACCGACAAGGCCCGCGAACGCCTGCGCTCGTTCGCCGCCAGCGCGGACAACGTCGGCCTGTTCTTCGGCGAGGACTGCTTCCTCGCCGTCGGCTCGATCCTCCTGATCACGGGGTTCGTCAACGCGACCTACCACACCGCCCTGGAGCCGGTGCAGCTCGCGGTGTGGGCCATTCCCACCGCGGTCTGCGCCCTCCTCGTCCACGGCGCCCGCCTGCTGCGGCTGGACCGCACCCTCGCCCGGGACCTGTCCGCCGCGCCCGCCGCCACCACGGCCACCGCCGCCACCACGGCCACCGCTGCGGCCACTGCCGCCGCCGCCACCGCCACCGCCGTCGATCGCACCGAGGAGAGCACCAAGTGATCAAGGTCGAGTGGCTGTATTGGCTGGTCGGAGCCGTCTTCCTCGCGATGGCCGCGCAGATGGCCGCGGACCGCGGCAACCCCAAGCGGTACGGCAGCGCCGCCTTCTGGGGCCTGCTCGGCGCGAGCTTCGTCTACGGCTCCTGGGTCGCCGACAAGACCGCCCCCGCCGCGCCGCTGGGCGTCGCCGTCCTGGCGATGATCTGCCTGGCCGGCTTCGGCTTCACCGGTCGAGGCACCCCCACGGCCGCCGCCCCCGAGCGGCGGGCCGCCTCCGCCGCGCGCCTGGGCAACCGGCTGTTCATCCCGGCGCTGGCGCTCCCGCTGGTCGCGCTCGCCTGCGGCACGCTCCTCAAGGGCGTGCACCTGGGCGGCGGGGTGCTGCTGCAGACCGGCAGCGAGACGCTCCTCGGGCTCGGCATCGCCTCGCTCGTCGCCCTGGGCCTCGCCCTGCTGCTCACCCGCGAGCGCAACCCCGCCGTCGCCCTGCGCTCGGGCCGCGGGCTGCTGGAGGCCATGGGCTGGGCCCTGCTGCTGCCCCAACTCCTCGCCGTCCTGGGCTCGATCTTCCAGGGCGCCGGCGTCGGCGCCCAGGTGGGCAGGATCACCACCCACTTCCTCCCGGACGGCAGCAAGTACGCGGCAGTGGCGGTCTACTGCCTGGGCATGGCCCTGTTCACGATCATCATGGGCAACGCCTTCGCCGCCTTCCCGGTGATGACGGCCGCGATCGGCTGGCCGGTCCTGGTGACCCAACTGCACGGCAGCCCGGGCGTCGTCCTGGCGGTCGGCATGCTGGCCGGCTTCTGCGGCACGCTCGTCACCCCGATGGCGGCCAACTTCAACCTCGTCCCGGCGGCACTGCTCGAACTCAAGGACCAGTACGGGCCGATCAAGGCCCAACTCCCCACCGCCGGGGCGCTGTTGGTCTGCAACATCGCCATCATGTCGCTCTTCGCGTTCTGACCCGCCCCGCCCGCTCCGCCCGCTCCGCCCGCTCCGCCCGCTCCGCTTCCAGAAAGGCCGTCCCATGACCAGGGTCCTGCTCACCGGCTTCGAACCGTTCGACGGCGCCGACGTCAACCCGTCCTGGGAGGTCGCCCGCCTCGTCGCCGACGACCCGCCCGAGGGGCTCCTGGTCACCGCCACCCGGCTGAGCTGCGTCTTCGGCCGGGCGGCCGAGGAGCTGCGCGCAGCGATGGCGGAGTGCTCCCCGGACCTGGTCGTCTGCCTCGGCCAGGCGGCCGGCCGGCCGGACGTCACCGTCGAGCGGGTCGCCGTCAACGTCGACGACGCCCGCATCCCCGACAACGCCGGGCGGCAACCGGTCGACCGGCCCGTGGTCCCCGGCGGCCCGGCGGCCTACTTCGCCACCCTGCCGGTCAAGGCCTGCGTGGCCGCGGTCCGGGCGGCGGGCGTGCCCGCGTCGCTGTCCCACACCGCGGGGACCTTCGTCTGCAACCACGTCTTCTACGCCCTGATGCACACGCTCGCCACCGAACACCCCACCGCCCGGGGCGGGTTCGTCCACATCCCGGCCCTGCCCGAACAGGTCCTCGACGGCTCCGCACCCGCCCTGCCGGCCGGCCTGGTCGCCCACGCCCTGCGCGCCCTGCTCACCGCGGCCGCCACCCGCGCGGTGGACCTCCGCGTCCCGGAGGGCGCGACCCACTGAGGCCGCGCCGTCCGGGGGCCGGCGGATCAGGCGTCGAGCACCTGGCCGGGGCGCTTGACCACCGGGTCCTGCGCCGACCACGGGAACTCGATCCAGTCGTCGGTCCGCTTCCACACGTACTCGCACTTCACCAGGGAGTGCGACTTCTCGTAGATCACGGCGGAGCGGACCTCGGCGACGTGGTCGAGGCAGAAGTCGTGCACCAGCTTCAAGGTCTTGCCGGTGTCGGCCACGTCGTCGGCGATCAGCACCTTCTTGTCGGTGAAGTCGATCGCGGCGGGTACGGGCGCCAGCATCACGGGCATGTCGAGGGTGGTGCCCACGCCGGTGTAGAACTCCACGTTCACCAGGTGGATGTTCTTGCAGTCCAGCGCATACGCCAGCCCACCCGCCACGAACACGCCACCCCGGGCGATGCTCAGGACGAGGTCGGGCTCGAACCCGTCGTCGGCGATCGTCTGCGCCAGCTCGCGCACGGCCCGGCCGAAGGTCTGGTAGTCCAGGATCTCTCGCACATCAGTCACACCGATCAGTCTCCTGGAGAGCCGGCTGAGCGGCGAATCCGGACCCGGCACGCGGCTTGTCCAGCCACACCCACTGCCCGTCGGGCGTCACGGTCAACCCGAACCGCTCCGGCCCGGGGCGCCCGTTCTCCAGCCACCACCGGTACGCGCCCTCCACCTCCTCCCAGAGGCGGCGGGGACCGTGCTGCCACACGGTGTAGCGCTCGGCGCCGCGGGTGCCGTCCCAGTCGACGGCCGCCCAGGAGCCGCCGTCGGTGGTAGCCACCCAGAGCCGGGTCTCCACGCCCTCGACGTCGGGCTCGTGGTGCCAGGCGTACCAGAGGTCGCCGAGGCGGAGCCCGAGCGCGAACTGGGTCTCGAAGGAGGAGTCCGCGACCGCCCAGGGATCGAGGGCCGTGGTGGACTCGGGGTCCTTCGGCGCGGATTGGGAAGGGCACGAGTCTGCTACCTATAAGGTCCTGGCCACCCCGCACGGCCCCCTCTATCGGGGCTGGCGTCGACAGTTCGATGTGATGGTGGAAGACGCTGAGCGTGTGATCTGACGGAGGGAACAGGATGGCGATCGAGGCTGAGCTCAAGGCGGTCGTGCGCGACCCGGAGGGCGTGCTCAAGCAGTTGGAGGGTCGGTACGGTGTCGGCCGGGCGGAGGTCTACCGCGACACCTACTACGATGCGGCGGACGGCAGCCTGATGGGTGCCGATCGTGAACTGCGGATCCGCACCGTGCACAGCTCGGATGACACGCGCACCGTACTGACCTACAAGGGTGCTCGGGTGGACGAGGCCTCCGGCTCGAAGCCGGAGGCCGAGACGAGGGTCGAGGACGCCGAGGCCGCGCACGACATCGTGCGCGGCCTGGGCTTCGCGCCGCGCATCGCGTTCGAGAAGCGATGCCGTAACTACGCCTTCGAACGTGATGGCCGTCGGGTGATGGCCACGCTCGTACGTCTTCCGGAGCTGGACGACGCCACGTTCATCGAGGTCGAGACGGTGGCGGCGGTGGAGGCCGAACTCGCGTCGGCACTGGCTCTCGTGCGTGCCGTGATGGCGGAACTCGGCATCGGAGAAGGTGACTTGACCACAGAGCTCTACACCGATGCGGTCGCGGCGGCGCGACCAGTCTGATCGGATGGGTCAGCGGGGCCGCCCCCCGTGCGGAGGTGTGCCCACTGCTCACCGCTGCGCCGCCGCCCTCCACGAGAGGGCGGCGGCGATCCTGTCCGCAGGACCGGTAGCGACGTCACCCCGTGGCATTTGCGCGCTTGGCGAGTTTGACCAGTTCCGTTGGTGCGCCACGGCCGGCGATGAGGATGAGTTCACGGATCGCCGTCCGGGCCGCTACGTGGGTTCGAACGCTTTCCGGCGCCACTTCCTCGGCGCGAAGAAGGCAATCGAGAGCTTCCCCGAGATTTCGTCGTTGAGCGTGAGCTCGTCCGAGGTCGATGAGGATCCGGGACCTTCGTTCGGGTGAGAGTTGCGCGGCATCGATGCGTTGGCCCAGCTCCAGGGCCTCGCCCGCATCGCCGAGTTCGACGGCGGTGGAGACCGCTTGAATCTCGACGTTCGTTGGGCCGAACTCAAGATTGAAGTCGTTTCGGTCCTCTCCGAGCTGTGCGGCGAGGTCTCGGGCGTAGCCGATCTCCTTCCGGGCCTGCTCGCGTTGACCGGCGCGAGCGGCGGTCAACGCGAGAACCAGGTGGAGCGATCCGAGGACTGACAGCGCTTCCGGCGACCGGTCGCCGGTCGAGGCGTGCGCTCGCAGGGCGGAGACCGCACTCTGCGCCACGTGTTCCGCCTGGTCCAGCCGCTGTAGCCGGACGAATGCATGAGCCATCCGGAAGATGCCGGCGAACACGTGCAGCGGTTGGCCGGACTGCTCGGCGGCTCGAATGGAGCGATCGGCGGCGACCCATGCGGCATCGGCCTCGTCCTGTCGAACGAAAGCAGCTGCGAGTGCCTGGTAAGCCTGGCTGAGAAGCAGGTGGACCTCGGCGCGCTCGTCCCTGCCGGCGGTTCGTGCGGCTCGCTCCAACCTCGGCAGAATGTCGGCGATGGCAGTGCTCAGTTCGGCGAACTGAGCACTGTGGGTCAGTCGCCACAGCCGTTCGACGGCGTTGGCCAGTTCGGCAGGATCATCGTAGACTCCCCGGTTCTGATCGGTGAGCAACGCATCGAGAGCAGGGTGCCCCGAGAGCGACAGCCGGGCCAGGTCGAGGTCGTTGGCCTGATCCGAGGTCGCAGGTGTCGTGACAGCGAGAGACGGGGCGTCAGGTCGAAGCGTTTGAAGGGGAACTCCGAGGCCGTTCGCCAGTAGTTGGAGAACATCAAGGCGGACAACCGGTTGGACGCCCCGTTCGACCTGCGACACCCAGCTGGCTGTCCGGTTGATGGCCGCAGCAAGTTGATCCTGCCTCATGCCGCGGCTCTTTCGGAGCTGAGCGACCCGAGCGCCGAAGGCCCGCCGTTCCTCTGGGCTCACCGGACGGTTTGGGTGGCCGAGCCGCCCTTGCCGGAGACCTCATCAAGGAACGTGACCTCGAACGACTCGAGGTACTGGCCGCGTTCGGCCAGGAACCGGCGAACGTGGGGCTGGCGCTCGTGCTCCTCGAATGCCTCGCGGTCCGTGTACAGCTCGTAGAAGACTCGTACACGCGGGTCGTTCGCCACCGCGTGGTTGACGTAGACGAGGGTGCCGGGCTCCTCCGCCCGGATGCCGTTGAGTGCTTCCTCTGCCAGAGCATCGAACGCCTGAGCGGCAGTTGCGTCGTGGGCGACGAAGCGAACGACAAGACCGAATCCCATGGTTCTCCCCTTCCTGGTTGGTTGAGTCTTGCATGACTCGGTGAAGAACTGCGAGTAGCAGAGCTCCTTGACTCGCAGAAACTCTGCGACTACTTTCAGTGTTGCCAACGTAGCGGAGAGCTATGCATGGATCCCCTTTCGCTGCCGTCTGACTGACGGTCACTGCTTGCGGGTTGAGCCGGGCGTCGACTTCGACTTCGACCACCCGTCCGCCTGCAGGGATGGAGGAGCAATGGCGTCGGATCTGATCGTCAGTCCGCTCAACACCGCCCGATTTCCGGTACCTCTGGAGTGGGGGGTGCCGCCGGGGGCTGATGCGGTGCCGGCGGCGCGGCGGTTGGTGGGGGCGATTCTGCGGGAGTGGTCGGTGCCGCTGACCGAGGACGGGCTCCAGGAGGTGGAGTTGTGTGCGAGCGAGGTCATCGCCAATGCGCTTCTGCACACCGGGGAGCGGTGTGTCGTGTCCGTCCGCTGGCGTAGTGGGCGGGTGCGGGTGGAGGTGGCCGATCGGGGTGCGGAGCTACCGCATCGGGAGCGGGATCCCGAAGCGACCACCGGGCGTGGCCTGTTGCTCGTTCAGGCGCTCGCGCATGCGTGGGGGTGGCGGCCGGGGGAGGTGGGCAAGCTGGTGTGGTTCGAGTACCTGGCGAATGCCGAAGCGCCGTGTCCCCCGCATGGGTGGGGCACGGCGCTCGAACTTCACGCTGCCGGGGTGGTGTGACCGTCAGGCGGCTTCCAGGGGCTCCTTCATGACCGCCCTGGTGGCGATGCCCGTCAACTCCCTCAGGTGGTACCGAAGAAGCTGTCCAGGATCCGTTGCGCGGCCAGCCCCGCCGGCAGCGTACCGGCCCGCACCTGGGCCTCCAGTTCCGGGGTGAGCCGCCGTACCTCCGGGTGTTCGTGCAGCCGGGCGTACAGCTGGTCGTGGACCATCGACCAGGTCCACTCGACCTGCTGCTCCCGCCGCTTGGCCGCCAGCCCGCCCGTGGCGTCCAGCACCTTCCGGTGCTGCTGCAGCCGCTCCCACAGCACGTCGAGCCCGGCCCCGTCGAGCCCGCTGCAGGTCAGCACCGGCGGCGTCCACGCCGCGTCCGGGGGCTGCAACAGCCGCAGGGCGCCCGCGAGTTCACGGGCGGCGGCGCGGGCATCGCGCTCGTGCGGGCCGTCCGCCTTGTTGACGGCGATGACATCGGCGAGCTCCAGCACGCCCTTCTTGATGCCCTGGAGCTGGTCGCCGGTACGGGCCAGGCTGAGCAGCAGGAAGGTGTCCACCATCCCGGCGACGGTCGTTTCGGACTGGCCAACGCCGACGGTCTCGATCAGGACGACGTCGTAGCCCGCCGCCTCCATCACCACCATCGACTCCCGGGTGGCCTTGGCGACGCCCCCCAGCGTCCCCGAGGTCGGGGACGGCCGGACGAAGGCGTTCGGGTCGACGGCCAGCCGCTCCATCCGGGTCTTGTCGCCCAGGATGGAGCCGCCGGTCCGCGTGGACGTCGGGTCGACGGCGAGCACCGCGACCCGGTGGCCCAGGCCCGTGAGCATCGTCCCGAAGGAGTCGATGAAGGTCGACTTGCCGACCCCGGGCACCCCGGTGATGCCCACCCGCACCGCCCCGCCCGCGTGCGGCAGCAGCCGCTGGAGCAGCTGCTGCGCGAGCGCGCGGTGGTCGGGCCGGGTGGACTCGACGAGGGTGACGGCGCGCGCGATCCAGGCGCGCGAGCCGTCCAGGACGCCCGTCACGTAGCTGTCGAGGTCGATCGTCCTCGGTGGCATGACGATCAGACCGTCACAGCTCGTGGCCGAGCTCGGCGGCCAGGGCGGTCAGCAGGTCGAAGGCCGCGTCCGGGATCACCGTGCCGGGGCCGAACACGGCCGCCGCGCCCGCCTGGTACAGGGCCTCGAAGTCCTGCGGCGGGATGACGCCGCCGACCACGATGGTGATGTCCTCCCGCCCGGCCGCGGCGAGTTCGGCGCGCAGCGCGGGCACCAGGGTGAGGTGTCCGGCGGCCAGCGACGAGACGCCGACGATGTGGACGTCCGCCTCGACGGCCTGGCGGGCGACCTCGGCCGGGGTCTGGAACAGCGGGCCCACGTCGACGGTGAAGCCGAGGTCGGCGAAGGCCGTGGCGATCACCTTCTGGCCGCGGTCGTGGCCGTCCTGGCCCATCTTGGCGACCAGGATGCGCGGGCGACGGCCCTCGGCCTGCTCGAACCGCTCGACCAGGTCGCGGGTGCGCTGGAGGGAGGCCGACGGGCCCGCTTCGTCTCGGTACACACCGGAAATGGTACGGATCTGGCCGGAGTGGCGGCCGTACACCTTCTCCAGGGCGTCCGAGATCTCGCCGACCGTGGCCTTGGCCCGGGCCGCGTTGACGGCCAGGTGCAGCAGGTTGCCGTCCAGCGATCCGCCGCGCTGCGGACCGGCCTCGGCGGCCGCCGTCAGGGCGCGCAGGGCGTCCTGGCAGACCGCCTCGTCGCGCTCCTCGCGCAGCCGGCGCAGCTTCTCGATCTGCCGGGCCCGCACCGCCGAGTTGTCGACCTTGAGCACCTCGATCTGCTCGTCGTTCTCGACCCGGTACTTGTTGACGCCGATCACCGGCTGGCGGCCGGAGTCGATCCGCGCCTGGGTGCGGGCGGCGGCCTCCTCGACGCGCATCTTGGGGATGCCCGCGTCGATGGCCTTGGCCATGCCGCCGGCCGCCTCGACCTCCTGGATGTGCTGCCAGGCCCGGGCGGCGAGGTCCTGGGTCAGCTTCTCGACGTACGCGGAGCCGCCCCACGGGTCGATGACCCGGCAGGTGCCCGACTCCTGCTGGAGCAGCAGCTGGGTGTTGCGGGCGATCCGGGCGGAGAAGTCCGTCGGGAGCGCGAGCGCCTCGTCGAGGGCGTTGGTGTGCAGCGACTGGGTGTGGCCCTGGGTCGCGGCCATCGCCTCGACGCAGGTGCGCGTCACGTTGTTGAACACGTCCTGGGCGGTCAGCGACCAGCCCGAGGTCTGCGAATGGGTGCGCAGCGAAAGGGACTTGGGATTCTTCGGGTCGAACTGCTTGACCAGCTTGGCCCACAGCAGCCGGGCCGCGCGCAGCTTGGCGACCTCCATGAAGAAGTTCATGCCGATCGCCCAGAAGAACGACAGCCGCGGCGCGAAGGCGTCCACGTCCAGGCCCACGTCCAGGCCCGCGCGCAGGTACTCGACCCCGTCGGCCAGGGTGTAGGCGAGTTCCAGGTCGGCGGTGGCCCCGGCCTCCTGGATGTGGTAGCCGGAGATGGAGATCGAGTTGTACCGGGGCATCTTCTGCGAGGTGTACGCGAAGATGTCCGAGATGATCCGCATCGACGGCTGCGGCGGGTAGATGTAGGTGTTGCGGACCATGAACTCCTTGAGGATGTCGTTCTGGATGGTCCCCGCGAGCTTCTCGGGCGGCACCCCCTGCTCCTCGGCCGCGACGATGTACAGCGCGAGCACCGGGAGCACCGCGCCGTTCATGGTCATCGACACCGACATCTTGTCGAGCGGGATGCCGTCGAACAGCTGGCGCATGTCGTAGATCGAGTCGATGGCGACGCCCGCCATGCCGACGTCGCCGGTGACGCGCGGGTGGTCGCTGTCGTAGCCGCGGTGGGTCGGCAGGTCGAAGGCGACCGAGAGGCCCTTCTGGCCGGCCGCGAGGTTGCGGCGGTAGAAGGCGTTGGACTCCTCGGCGGTGGAGAAGCCCGCGTACTGGCGGACGGTCCACGGCTGGTTGACGTACATGGTCGGGTACGGCCCGCGCAGGTACGGGGCGATGCCGGGGTACGTCTCCAGGAAGTCCAGGCCCTCGAGGTCGGCCGCGGTGTACAGCGGCTTGACGCCGATGCCCTCCGGGGTGTCCCAGACCAGCTCGTCGACGTCCTTGCCGGTGGACCGGCGCCAGGCGGCCTGCCACTGGGCGTCGGTGACGTCTCCGGCGGAGGAACCGGCAGAGGAGCCGGTGGAGGAGTCGTCCAGCCCGATTCCGGTGAAGTCGGGGATCATCGCGCCACTCCAATGAGGTCCAGCAGGGAGGTGAGGACGGCGATCGCGTCCCCGCCCGCGTAGATGAACTCGTCCACTCCGGCGGGTACTTCGGCCGGGCGGCCGGCCAGCAGCACGCGCTGGGCGCCCGCCTCCTTCAAGGCTACGGCGACGGCCGCGGCGTGCTCGCCGTACAGGGCGTCGCTGGAGCACAGGCAGGCGACGGTCGCACCGGACGCCCGGAACGCCGCGGCGAACGCGGCCGGGTCGACGCCCTCGGTGGCGGTGGTCGCGATGCCGCCGGCCTGGAACAGGTTGGCGGCGAAGGTGGTGCGACCGGTGTGCGCGGCGGCGGTGCCGATCGAGGCCAGGAAGAGGGCCGGACGGGCGCCGGTGGCCGCCAGGTGGGCGTCCGAGCGGTCCCGCAGCGCCTCGTACGCCTCGGCGCGGCGCACCCGCGGCAGGCCGCCGGTGTGCCCGGCCGGGGCGGGCTCGCGGACCAGCGGCTGCTCGTCCAGGTGCGGGAACTCGCTGACGCCGGTGACCGGTTCGCGCCGCTTGGCGAGCTTCGCGGACCGCTCCGCCCAGGTCGCGGCGATCCGGTCGCCGACCAGCCCGGACGCCAGCGCGGCCTGCTGGCCGCCGGCCCGCTCGATCTCCTGGAACCAGGCCCAGGCGGCCCGGGCCAGCTCCTCGCCGAGCTGCTCGACGTACCAGGAGCCGCCGGCCGGGTCGATCACCCGGGACAGGTGGGACTCCTCCAGCAGGATCGACTGGGTGTTGCGGGCGATCCGGCGGGCGAAGGCGTCGGGGAGGCCGAGGGCGCTGTCGAAGGGCAGCACGGTGACGGCGTCGGCGCCGCCGACCCCGGCGGCCAGGCAGGCCACGGTGGTGCGCAGCATGTTCACCCACGGGTCGCGGGCGGTCATCATCACCCGGGAGGTGACGGCGTGCTGGCGCTGCGCCGAGGCGTCGGCGGAGCCGCCGGACACCTCGGCGACGCGGGCCCAGAGGCGGCGCGCGGCGCGGAACTTGGCGATGGTCAGGAACTGGTCGGCGTCGGCGGCGTAGCGGAACTCCAGCTGGCCGAGCGCGGCGTCGACGGACAGGCCGGCGGCGGTCAGCGCGCGCAGGTAGGCGACGCCGGTGGCGAGCGCGCAGCCCAGCTCCTGGGCGGGGGAGGCGCCGGCCTCGTGGTACGGCAGGGCGTCCACGGTCAGGGCCCGGACATTCGGGTAGCCCTCGGCGCAGCGGGCGGCGAGCGCGGCGGCCTCGGCGAGCAGGGCCTCGGTGCGGTCGGCGGAGCCGGTGCGGGCCTGGAGGCCGAGCGGGTCGGCGCCGAGGTTGCCGGCGGCGGAGGCGGGGGAGACCTCGCGCTCCTCGTACAGCGCGAACAGCCGCTCGGCGGCCTCGGTGAAGTCCGGTCCCGCGTCGAGGGCGACGGCGGCGAGGTCCAGGTACACCCCGTCGAGCGCCTCGGGCAGGGCGGCGACGGGCAGGCCCGCGTCGCCGAGCTCCAGCCAGAGTGAGCCGACGCCGTGCTCCAGGTCGGCCAGTACGGCCTCGTTGGCGCGCCGGCGGTCCGGGTCGGCGTGCCGCTGGCGTACGTCCCACCCGGCGACGGCGGAGCCCTGCGGCCGGCCGCCCCGGACGAACGGGGGGAAGCCGGGGTAGCCGGGCTCGACCGAGGTGTCCTCGGCGGTGTACAGCGGGCGGGCGCGAAGCCCGTCCTGGAGCGCGGTGGTGAGCGCCTGCTCGGCGGCGGCGCCGTCCTCCGGCTGGGCACCGGACTTGCGCAGCACGCCCTCGACGAGTTGCTGCCACTGCTCACGGTGCGCGGCCGGGAACTCGGCGGCGAGGGGGAGCCTTTCGGGCGGGACCTTCATGTCCGCAGGTTAGCGCCCGTCAGCGGAACGGAAGGAGGGTCGTTAAGTGTGACCTTGTTCTCGATTTGGCGCGCTTTCGGCGCGTGGCCAGCACTCCGTCCGGCGGGGAGTGTCACGAGGCGGGGGTCGGGGCCCGATGGAGGGTCGGTCGGCCGCCCGGAAGTGCCCTGGATCAGGGGATTGCGGAACCCCGCCCCTCATCTATTAAGTTACTTCGAAGAAGGCGGGTGGGGGCGGCATCCCCCGTACGGCCCCGCCCGTCCTTCGCCGTCCCCTGTGCGTCTGCGCACCCCTACCCGGGCGTGCCGCTGGGGCCTCGGCCGAATTCCCGGATGGTCGGATGAACGTGCGAATGCCCCTCGGACGTTCCTCCAGTGTCACCGCATGTCACCGCACCTGCCCGCACCTCCCCGCACCTCCCCGCACCTCCCCCGCCCGTCCCCCGAAGGAGTGCCACCTCGATGGGAAAGCGCCGTAAGCCCAGCCCCCCGAGCCGGGCCCGCATGGCGGTCCTCACCACGGCGATGGCCGGCGGTGCGGTGCTCGCCGCCGGCACCGCCCACGCCGAGCCGGCCCCGAACCTGGCCTCCGTCAAGGAGCAGGTGGACAAGCTCAACGAGGAGGCCGAGCAGTCCGTCGAGCAGTACAACGGCTTCCAGGAGAAGCAGCAGAAGCTCCAGGGCGAGGCCAACCGGATCCAGGAGAAGGTCGCCCGTGGCCAGGAGGCGATGAACGAGCTGCGCACCCGGCTCGGCGCGGTCGCCGCCGACCAGTACCGCAACGGCGGCATCGACCCCTCCGTCCAGTTGATGTTCGACTCCGACCCGGCCGGCTACCTGGAGCGCGCCTCGGCGCAGAACCAGGCGGCCGGCACCCAGACGGTCCTGCTCAAGCAGGCCCAGGGCGAGCAGCGCAAGCTCGACCAGGACCGCGCCGAGGCCACCGCCACCCTCGCCCAGCTCGACTCGGTCGGCACCGAACTGGCGGCGAAGAAGCAGCAGATCCAGACCAAGCTCGCCCAGGCCCAGGCCACCCTCAACAAGCTGAGCGCCGAGGACCGCGCCAAGGTCAACGCCCAGCAGGCCGCCGACAAGGCCAAGGCCGAGGCCCAGCAGGCGGCCGCCGCCGACCGGGCCTCCCGCTCGGACGCGCGCCCGGACCTGAACACCCCGGCCCCGCCGGCGGCCGCCAGCGGCCGGGCCGCGGCGATCGTCCAGTTCGCCTACGCCCAGCTCGGCAAGCCGTACCAGTGGAGCGCCACCGGCCCCAACAGCTTCGACTGCTCCGGCCTCACCGGCGCCGCCTACCGCGCGGCGAACGTCAAGCTCTCCCGGATGTCCCAGGACCAGTGGAACGACGGCCCGCGGGTCGCCCGCTCCGACCTCCAGCCCGGTGACCTGGTCTTCTTCTACCCGGACATCCACCACGTCGGGATCTACATCGGCGACGGCAAGATGATCCACTCCCCGCGCACCGGCAAGAACGTCGAGGTCCTGCCGATCTCCGCGATGCCGTACATGGGCGCCGTCCGGCCGTAGTCACGGAGTCCGGAGCCACGGGGCCCGTAGTCACGGAGCCCGGAGTCACGGAGCCCTGAGCCCGGAGTCCTGAGCCCGGCGGCTACGCGCCGCACCTGCTACGGGTGCGGTGCGCAGGCCAGCAGGTACGGCAGGGCCGGCAGTGCCAACACCCCGAGCCGCCAGGCCAGTTGGCGTCGCCGGCCGCTGCCCGGGCGGGCCAGGCGGCGGACCCTGGCCAGCACTCCGGTGGAGGCGACTCCCAGAGCGGTACCGGGAGTTGTCCCGGGAGTTGTCCCGGAGGCCGCCAACGCGCAGAGCGCCGAGGCCAGTTCGCTCCGGGACACCTCGGCCAGCGCCGCGTCGTCGGCCGCCATCTCCAGCAGCAGCGCCACCTCCGAGCGCCCCAGCCGGGCCAGTGGCAGGGGGCCCAGCAGCAGCCCGAAGGTGTCGACGGGCAGGCGGAGGAGGTGGTGGCGGCCGCGGATGTGCCCGTGCTCGTGGGCGACGGCCGCGGCCAGCTGCCGCTCGTCCAGCAGCCGCAGCGCCCCGCGGGACAGCACCACCCGGGAGCGCCGGCCGGGCAGGCAGTAGACCGTCGGGTGGGCGTGCTCCAGCACCAGGGCGCCCCAGCGCCGGTCCCGTACGGCGACCACGTCCAGCACGGCCCGGTGCCGCCGCCGGGCCCGCCCGGTCCGGACGCCGACGGCGGCCGCCGGCCCGGTCAGCAGGGCCCCGGTGGCGGCGAGCAGCCACCAGTCGTGGGTGTGCGGCAGGACCGGCCCGGTCGGTTCGAGGTGCGGGAACAGGCCGATCAGCCCGGCCGGCTCGTGCGTGGCGGGCTCGAACGCGTGGTGCGCCGCGAGCACCAGGGCGACGGTGAAGGAGGCCATCAGCGACAGCCACAGCGCGACGCCGAGCAGCGGGCGGGTCTGGAGCCGGGCCTGGAGCCGGGCCGAGCCGGCCAGTCGGCGGGGGAGCAGCACGCCGGTCGCGGCCAGGTAGAGGCCGAGCAGGGCGAGCGTCACTCGGCGTCCCGGGCCTTCACCTGTTCGAGGGCGGCGAGCAGTGCGGACGCCTCGTCCCCGCTGATCCGGTCGACGAACTGCAGCAGGGCGCCGGCCCGGTCCGTGGTGGTCTCCAGGGCCTGGTGCATCAGCTGGGCGGTGTACGCCTCCCGGGTGCAGGTCGGCTCGTACACCCAGGCGCGGCCGACCTTGTCCCGGCGCAGCCAGCCCTTGGTGTGCAGGATGTCGGCGACGGTGGTCACGGTGGTGTACGCGACCGGGCGCTGCTGCTGGAGGTCGTCGACCACCTCGCGCACCGTGGCCGGACGGCCCCAGGCCCACAACCGGTCCATGATCTCGGCCTCGAGATCGCCGAACCCCCGTAGCACCGCCCTCGTCCCCCTCGCCGCACCGATCGCCGGCGCCCTTCGCCCGCTGGAACGCGGCCCATGCTACGTAACGCACCGGGCGCCCGCCCCCGGGTGAGGGGAGCGGGCGCCCACGGACTGGACGACTCAGGACAGCCGCCGCCCCAGCGGCACCCTGGAGCGGGTGAACAGCGCCGCGAGCAGCCCGGCCACCACCGGCAGCACCAGGACCACCAGCAGCAGTTCCCCCCAGGGCGCGGTGAGCAGCATCGGCTTCGAACCGAACCCGCTGGCCCGGGACTTCAACAGCCCCACCGCCGGGACGAAGCCGTTCGCCGCCCCGAGCAGCGCCCCGAGCAGCGCGATCAGTGCGCACTGCAGGCCCGCCATGGTCCGGCGGATCCGCGGCGGTGCGCCGACCGCGGCCAGGGTGGCCTGGTCCTGCCGGGAGTCGGCGGCCGCGAGCCCGGTGGCGATCCCGGCCGCGCCGAGCACGACCAGTCCGGCGAAGCCGCTGAGCGCGAGGGTGAGCGCGTCGCTCTTGGGCTGGTAGCCGCGCTCGACGTCCAGCTCGGCGTAGTGGTCCAGCCGGGCGGCGGCGGCCGCGGCCCGCTGCTGGGCCTTGCGGTCGGGCGGGGTGGCCGGTCGCCAGACGGCGCCCTGGGGTGCCGAGGCGAGGCCGAGCCTGCTCAGCGCCGTGGTCGGCAGCAGGCCCTGGGCGTAGCGGGCGGCGTCCGGGTCGTCGACCAGCACCGCGTCCACCGGGACTTCCTGGAGGTCGGGCTTGGGGACCTGCCCGGGCTGCAGCGGGGCGCCGCCGCCCCCGCGCAGCAGCAGCACGGCCTTGCCGTCGGCGCCGATCAGCGACCGGTCGAAGACCAGCAGCTTCCCGGCGGCCAGCGCCTGTTCGGCCGCCTGGTCCCGCACGTCGAACAGGTTGTGCAGGACGGTGGCGTCCCCGGTGGCGAGGTGCGGGATCGCCGCGAGCCGGCGCGGCTCCACCGGGCCCTTGAGGGTGACGGTGCTGGAGCAGTTGTCGCAGAACTTGTAGAGGGCCTGGCCGACTTCGGCGCGCGGGCCGAGCCCGGAGAGCTGCTTCTCCACCTCGGCCAGCAGCTGGGCGGACTGTGGGCCCTCCCGGTGGCTGATCAGCTGGACGGCGCCGTACGGGGCCTCCGGCCGGTAGTCGCGCCGGTTCTCGGCGTCCGTGCTGGTGCTGTACACCCCGATGGCGACGGCTCCGGCCACGGCGGCCATCACCGCGGCGACGGCCGGTGCGGTGCGGGAGCGGTTGCGGGCGGAGTCGCGCAGCGCCAGCCGGGGGCCGAGCGGCAGCCGCCCCGCGAGCCGGCCGAACAGGGCGACCAGGACGGGGGTGCAGGCGAGCAGTCCGAGTTCGGCGCAGACCGAGCCGACCAGCACGGTGAGGGTGCGGGCGTCGTAGGTGCTGACCACGGGCGAGCCGTGCTGGACGGCGCCCGCGCCGTACATCGCGATCGCGCCGCCGCCGAGGAGCAGCGCCACGCCGAGCACGGTGACCAGGCGGTTGGGCGACCGGACGGTGTCCCGCCCGGTGAGGCCGGCGGTGACGCTGCGCCGGGCGGCCTGCCAGGCCGGCAGTGCGGCCGCGAGCAGGGCGGTGACCACGCCGATCCCGCCGATGGCCAGTAGGTCCGCCGGGGGGAGGGCGAAGTGGCCGAAGCGGGCGCCGCCGACCTCCTCGATCACCGACCGCAGCGCGGCGACCAGTCCGGTGCCGACCGCCACACCGAGGGCCGCCCCGGCCAGGCCGAGCACCAGGCCGCCGCCGAGCACCACCGCGCCGATGTGGGTGCGCCGGCCGCCCGCGGCGCCGAGCAGCGCGAGCTGGCGGCGGGAGCGGCGGGCGCCGACCGCGAAGGCCGGTCCGGCGAGCAGGGCGACCTCCAGCAGCCCCATGCCGGTGACGGTGGCGACCACGACCTTGGTGCTGTTGCCGCCGGCGGGGTCGCGGTAGACGGTGGAGTCCCGGTAGTAGGGGACGGCGCCGTACGGCGGTGGGTCGAGCGCGACGGTGCGCGCGGTGAGGGTGTAGCCGTGGGCGTTGAACGACTGGACGGTGGCCCAGTCCAGGGTGGCCCCGCCCGGGAGGTGCACCAGCCAGGAGCTGTGGTTGGTGCGGCCCTGCCCGGGGGCGGGCTGTCCGGGTTCCGCCGCGGCGGCCAGTTGGTCGAGCAACTCGCCAGGCCGGGCGATGAGTTCGACCCGGTTGAGGTCGTCCGGGTACTCCACCAGGCCGGTGATGCGGAAGGTGGTCCGCTCCAGTCCCTGGACGGTGGTGTCGCTGCCGAGCCTGAGCCCGGAGTGGTCCAGGAAGGCCTGGGTGACGGCGAGTTCGTGCGGTGCGCCGGGTGCGCGGCCCTTGACCAGGTCGACCCGGCCGCGCCAGACCGGGTCGCCCAGGTCGGCCTCGGCGGTGAGGGTGCGGACCAGGCCCTCGGGTGAGCTCGCGCCGGTCTCCGGACCGGTCCGGACCGGGGTGAGCGCGCTGCCGGGCGGCAGCAGCGAGCCGACCAGGGCGGTCGGGTCGGTGCTCGCGCCCTTGAGCTGCTCGGGCGTGGGCTGTTGCCCGGGCCGCGGCTGGACGGCGAACGCGCCGTCCTCGGCGATCGGGGCCTGTTCGACGGCCTGGCCCGGGCTGACCGCGGTGACCAGCGCGTCCGCGCCGCCCACCACCCGCTCGACCCGCTCGGCGGGGGACAGCCGGCCGCTGCGGTGGACCACGTCGGCGCCGGTGACGCCGAGCACGGGCAGCGCGATCATGGCCACGATCAGGGCGCTGCGCCCCTTGGCCCGCAGGGCGTCGCGCCGGGCGATCCGCAGCGCGAGCTTCCACGCTCCGAACCTCATCGGGCCACCTCGCCGAAGGAGCCGAAGGAGTGGGAGCGGTGGACGGCGGCCTGGCAGCTGCCGGAGCGGCGTCCGACGCTCTCCGAGGCGACCGCGCCGTCCCGCAGGTGGACCACCCGGTCGGCCCAACTGGCGTGCGAGGCCTCGTGGGTGACCATCATGGCGGCTGCCCCGGCGTCGCAGCGGGCGCGCAGTACGGCGAGCACGGCGTCGCCGGTGGCGGAGTCGAGCGCCCCCGTGGGTTCGTCGGCGAGGACGAGGCGGCGTTCGCCGATCAGGGCGCGGGCGATGGCGACGCGCTGCTGCTGGCCGCCGGACATGTCGTCGGGGAAGCGGTCGGCCAGCTCGCCGATGCCCAGTTCCTCCAGGGCGGCGAGGGCCTCCCGGCGGGCGGTGCGTCCGGAGACGCCGTCGAGTTCGCGCGGCAGCGCGATGTTCTCGGCGGCGGTGAGCGCCGGGATCAGGTTGTAGTCCTGGAAGACGTAGCCGACGGAGCGCCGCCGCAGGTCGGCGAGCTTGCCCCGGCTGAGGCCGCCGAGGGTCACGCCCTCGACCAGCACCTCGCCGCCACTGGGCAGGTCCAGCCCGCCGGCCAGGGTGAGCAGGGTCGACTTGCCTGAGCCGGAGGGCCCCATCACGGCGACGAACTCGCCGGCGTGGACGGTCAGGTCGACCTCGCGCAGGGCGTGCACCTCGGCGGCGCCGCGGCCGTGCACCCGGGAGACCCCGGCCAGCTGCAGGACGGGCGCGGGTCGGCTCGGATCGATGTGGGACATGGTTCCCCCTCGTGAGCTGTTCAGCTGCATATGTCGGTGAACTATATATGCCGGTGGGGGATGAGCAAGTCGCCGCAGGTTTGGTCAAGGTTCTACAAAGCTGTCGAAGATCAGCCGAAAAGGTGACTCGGGGTCGCCGTGCCGGGTCTATGCTTTGGGAGGTTTGAAAAGGCACCTCGTTCGGTGAGGCGTCTTCACGGACACAGGCCACTGACCCGACGACGTCGAGAGACGCCCAGGTTCAGGACAGGTCTTCCCGAGTTAAGGGTTGATCCCAAGTGGCTTCCGGCCGATCCGGCTGGACACGCCGTGGAGTGCCAAAGCTCTGACGAGTTGGGGTGTACCGGTCGTCGAAGACCGGTGTGCTCCTTGCCGTGTCGTGATGCGGCGCACAGACGGTGCGCCCCCGACCGGGAGGAGGCGAGAGACATGGACTGCGATAGTCCGGGCCACAGTAGCCCCTACCTCCGCATGCTCTCGAACACCTCCGGCACGCGGTAACAACCCTTCCCTGCGCGTTCACCCGACGCTTCGTCCTGCGCTCAACCATGCCCGGACGCAGGTCGACTGACGCGTCGTCAGCATCATCGTGCCCGCACGGCCGCCGCCGCTCAGCGTCGCCGTACGGCCGTGGATGCCGTGCGCCCGCAGGGAGGCTTGCCGCTGCGTGCCCCCTGACGCCCCCTCAAGGTAGGGGGAGGGAGGCCCCGCCATGACCAACGTGATGCTGGACCCGAAGGTCCCCACCGCCGCCACCGCCCCCGCGGCGCCCGTCGCTCCCGCAGCGCCCGTCGCGCCCGCCAAGTCCGCCGTGCTGGACGAGGCCCACGTCGGCGACATCAAGGGCGCGCTCGGCACCATCCGGCTCGACGACACCACCCCCCGCCACGGACTCTCCGCCCGGCTCAAGACCCTGCTGGCGATCGTCGGCCCCGGCCTGATCGTGATGGTCGGCGACAACGACGCCGGCGCCTTCTCCACCTACGGCCAGGCCGGCCAGAACTACGGCACCCAGCTGCTGTGGACACTGCTCCTGCTCGTCCCGGTGCTGTACGTCAACCAGGAGATGGTGCTGCGGCTGGGCGCGGTCACCGGCGTCGGCCACGCCCGGCTGATCCTGGAGCGGTTCGGCAGGTTCTGGGGCGCGTTCAGCGTCATCGACCTCTTCCTGCTCAACGCCCTCACGCTGGTCACCGAGTTCATCGGCGTCACCATGGCGGCCGGGTACCTGGGCCTGCCCAAGGTCCTCTCCGTGGTCCTGGCGGCGGCGATCATCATCGCCTCGGCCTTCACCGGCTCCTTCCAGCGCTTCGAGCGGGTCGCCATCACGCTCTGCGTCGGCTCGCTGCTGCTGGTCCCGATCTACTTCATGGTCCACCCCAAGACCTCGCAGATGGCGCACGACTTCGTGACGCCGCAGATGCCCGGCGGTGCCGGCCAGCTCGCGGCCGTCATGATGGTCATCATCTCGATCGTCGGCACCACCGTCGCCCCCTGGCAGCTGTTCTTCCAGCAGTCGTACGTCATCGACAAGCGGATCACCCCGCGTTTCATGAAGTACGAGAAGGTCGACCTGTGGATCGGCATCGCGATCGTGATCATCGGCGCCGCCGCGCTGATCGGCCTCACGGCGGCGGCCTTCGCCGGCACCGACGGCTTCGGCCAGTTCTCCGACACGGCCGCCGTCGCCAAGGGCATCGAGGACAAGGCCGGCCACCTGGCGGGCGTACTGTTCGCCATCGCCCTGCTGGACGCCTCGATCATCGGCGCCTTCGCCGTCTCGCTCTCCACCGCTTACGCCATCGGCGACGTCTTCGGCATCAAGCACTCCCTGCACCGCGGGGTCAAGGGCGCCAAGGGCTTCTACGCCGTCTACGCCGGACTGGTGGCCGTCGCCGCGACGATCACCCTGCTGTCCAACGGCTACACCCAGGGCCTGATCACCCAGTTCGTCCAGGTGCTGGCCGGGGTGCTGCTGCCCTCCGCCACCGTCTTCCTGCTGCTGCTCTGCAACGACAAGGCCGTGCTCGGCCCCTGGGCCAACGGGCCCCGGACCAACGCCTTCACCTCCACGGTGGTCGGCGTCCTGGTGATGCTCTCGCTGATCCTGACCGCCTCGGTGGTCTGGCCGGACATCAGCTCGGACGCGATCCTGTGGATCATGGGCAGCTGCGGCATGGTCGGGGTCCTGGTCGCGGGCTACTTCTTCACCGCCGGCCGTACCGGCACCAAGGAGGACCCCATCGACCGCACCGGCCGGGAGGACTGGCGGATGCCCCCGCTGGAGACGCTGGGCCAGCCGGTGATGTCCACCGCCCGCAAGGTCGGCATGGGCGCCCTGCGCGCCTACCTGCTGATCGCGATGGTCATGGTCATCATCAAGGTCGTCCAGACCGCGCTCAACCACTGAGCCGCCGAGCGGAGCCCGTACGGACGGGTGGCGGGCAGCGGCTCGCCACCCGTGCGTTCCTACTGCCTCCGTTCCCCCGGCCCGTGCTTCCCGTGATCCCTGTGGTCCCTTACTTCCCCTGCTGCAATCCCTTGGAGGAGGTGCCGTCGTGCACACCCTGACCACCGTCGAGTTCCTGGTCCGGCTCGCCACCGGCGTCGCCTGCGGCGCGCTGATCGGCATCGAGCGCCAGTGGCGGGCCCGGATGGCCGGCCTGCGGACCAACGCCCTGGTCGCCGCCGGCGCCACCCTGTTCGTCCTGTACAGCGAGGCGGTCGGCGACACCGGCAGCCCCACCCGGGTCGCCTCCTACGTGGTCTCCGGCATCGGCTTCCTCGGCGGTGGCGTGATCCTGCGCGACGGGGCCGGTGTACGCGGCCTCAACACCGCCGCCACGCTGTGGTGTTCGGCCGCGGTCGGGGTGCTGGCCGCCTCCGGCAAGCTGGAGCTCGCCGCCCTCGGCACCTTCGCGGTGCTCGCCGTCCACCTGGTGCTGCGCCCGGCCGGCCGGCTGCTCGACCGCTCCCCGCAGTCCGGCAGCGACCCGGACTCCACCGTCCGGGCCACCGTCCACGTGGAGTGCGACCGCAAGTCCGAGACCCACATCCGCGCCCTGCTGCTCCAGGCCCTGACCGCCTCGGGCCTCGCCCCGACCGGCCTGCGCGCCCGCCGCACCGAGGAGGGCGACGCCACCAGCCTGCGGGCCACCGTGGCGATCGGCGGGCAGGTGGCCCCCGCGCTGGAGCAGGTCGTCAGCCGGCTTTCGCTGGAGCCCGGCGTCCGGGACCTGCACTGGCACCTGGACGACGAGTCGGACGACCCGGGCAGCCCTGCGCTCGCCTGAGCACGCCGAGGTAGTAGAACGGACGGACCGTCACACGTACCCTCCGGGAGGCCGTCCGATGCTGAAAGCCGACCCCGAGCACGGGCCGTTGGTGCCGATGCTGCTGGTGCTGACGCTGGTCACCGGGGTGGTGGACGCGGTCAGCTACCTGGAGCTCGGACACGTCTTCGTCGCCAACATGACCGGCAACGTGGTCTTCCTCGGCTTCGCCCTGGCCGGTGCCCCCGGCCTGTCCGCCACCGCCTCGCTGGCCGCCCTGGCCGCCTTCGTGCTCGGCGCCCTGGCCGGCGGCCACCTGGCCCGGCACCTGCCCGGCCACCGGGGGCACCTGCTGACCGCCGCCGTCGCCGCCCAGGCGGTGCTCGTCGCCGTGAGCACCGTCCTCGCGGCCGTGCTCGGCCACGGCTCCGACCCCGCCCGCTACACCCTGATCGGGCTGCTCGCCCTCGCCATGGGCGGCCAGAACGCGGTGGTCCGCGCGCTCAAGGTCCCCGACCTCACCACCACCGTGCTCACCATGACCATCACCGCCCTCGCCGCGGACCGCACCGGACCGCGGCGGCTCGCCTCGACGGTGTGGATGTTCGCCGGGGCCCTCCTCGGTGCCGTACTGGTCCTGCACGCCGCCGTCCCGGTTGCGCTGGGCCTGGCGCTCGCCCTGCTGGCCGCGGTCGCCGTCCTCACCCATCACGCCGCCAAGCCCGTCCCGGCTCCGGCCTGGACGGCGCGCCGCTGACGGCTCCGGACCTTGCTCGGCCCCCCTGAACGGACGGTGGCGTGAGCGGACCGGCCTCGTTCACTCCTCCCGGCGGTGCCCGGCGCGGCCGCTCCAGAGCGGCTCCAGCCGGGCCCACTCGGCGGTCCAGCCGGCCTCGGCCCGGCGGTTGAGCGCGCTCAGGCGCAGCCGCAGCGCGAAGGCGATCAGGGCGGACAGCGCGAGCAGCGCGCCGGCGCCGGTGCAGGCCGCGGAGACGGCGAGGGCGGCGCGGTCGAGCGGGGGATTGGCGGGGTTGCCGGCCGGGTCGACCCAGACCTGGACGACGCCGCCGACGGTGGGTGAGCCGGAGGCCTCGACGGTGCCGGTGTGCGGGGTGGCCCCGGGGTAGGTCCAGGCGGCCTCGACCTCCACCTGGTTGCCGTAGCCGCCGGAGAACCGGCTGGTGGGGGCCGAACCGCGGTTGGGCCCGGCGGTCACCACGGCGTCGATCCGGTGCAGCCGAGTCCGGTTGGTGTCGGCCTGCGGGGCGGTGGCGCGGAAGAGCAGCAGCGCGCCGCCGACGGAGAGGGCGGCGGCCAGCAGCCCGCCGACGACGGTGAGCAGCCAGGCGCGGGCGCGGGACCGGTCGAGCGGGCGGGCCAACGGTTCGTGCCGGGCACCGAAGGCCCGCCGCAGCTGACGGCCGGTTCGCCGCGGGAGCGACGCCGATCGGGCCGGGCGGGGTGTGCTGGACACGCTGAGGTCTCCTCAAGGACGCGGGCGCGTACGGGGTTTCGTTACCCAATCTCCACCCGACCGCCCCCCTCGCACAAGACCGGGGTGTGCGGGCGGTGCCGGTCCACCCGGTTCGACCCGATTCGCCCTGGCCGAGCCCCTGGCTGAGCCCAAGCCAAGCCCTGACCGAGCCCTGACCGAGCCCGGGCCGAGCCCCGGACCACCAGGCCCGCCGGGCCCGGTCCACCCGGGACGTTCGGCCCTCGGCAGCGGCCGCCGGGCCGGGCAGGCTGGACTCCGGCCGCGCCCTCCGTGCCTGGGTGCGGCCCGGGTCCGGCGACCGTGGGGGTACCGGGCCGTGCCGCGGCGGAGCAGGGGGCGGTCGTGGGGGCCGCCTCCTGCTCCTCCCTGTCGAGGAGTTGACGTTCCACCAGGTCAGCGGCTTGTTCTCGCCGGATATACACTCGGTGTATATCCCTGGTGTATGGTCCTCCGCATGAGTGTTCCTTTGACCCTCCTCGGGCTGCTGGAGCGGGAGCCGAGCCACGGCTACGACCTCAAGCGCGACTACGACTCACTCTTCGGCCGGGGCAAGCCCCTCCCGTACGGCCAGGTCTACGCGACCCTCGGCCGACTGGCCCGCGACGGCAAGGTGATGGCCGGTGAGGCCGAGCCGGGCGACGGGCCCGAGCGCAAGCGCTACGTCATCACCGAGACCGGGGCGACCGAGTTCGAAACCTGGCTCCAGGAGCCGGTCGCCCCCGAACCCACCCTGCAGTCCGTGCTGTTCACCAAGGTGGTGCTGGCCCTGCTGCTCGGCCGTGACGCCGAGCTGTACCTGGACACCCAGCGCGCCGCCCACCTGCGCCGGATGCGCGAACTCACCGAACTGCGCCGCACCGGCGCCCTGGTGGACGCCCTCCTGGCCGACCACGGCCTGTTCCACCTGGAGGCCGACCTGCGCTGGATCGACCTCACCGCCGCCCGGCTGGACGCGCTCGCCGCGGAGGTGCGCGCATGAGTGAACGGAGTGAGCGAATCATCAAGAGGTGCGAGTTGCGCGAAGCGCCCGCCGAGCGAAGCGAGGCGGGCGCATGACCGCCGTCATCGAGGCCCGCGACCTCGCCCTCGCCTTCGGCGAGACGCCCGCCCTGCGCGGGGCGAGCCTGTCCGTCCGGGCCGGCGAGGTGCTCGCCGTCATGGGCCCAAGCGGCTCGGGCAAGTCGACGTTACTCCACTGCCTGGCCGGCATCCTGGTGCCCGACGCCGGCGAGGTGCTGTTCGACGGGCAGCGCCTGGACCGGATGAGCGAGGCCCAGCGCAGCGCCCTGCGCCGCGACAAGTTCGGCTTCGTCTTCCAGTTCGGCCAGCTGGTACCGGAGTTGACGGCCGAGGAGAACGTGGCCCTGCCGCTGCTGCTGAACGGCGTCCGCCGGGGCTCCGCGCTGGCCGAGGCCCGCCCCTGGTTCGCCCGGCTCGGCCTGGACGGCCTGGAGCAGCGCCGCTCCGGCGAGCTCTCCGGCGGCCAGGCCCAACGCGTGGCGCTGGCAAGGGGGTTGGTGGCCCGGCCGAGAGTGCTGTTCGCCGACGAGCCGACCGGCGCGCTGGACTCGCTGACCGGCGAGCAGGTGATGGAGCTGATGGTCGCCTCGGCCCGCGAGCAGGGCACCACCGTCATCCTGGTCACCCACGAACCGCGGGTCGCCGCCTACGCCGACCGCGAGGCGATCGTCCGCGACGGCCAGGCCCGTACGCTCTCCACCGGATCGGTGGCCCCGTGATCCGCTTCTCGCTCCGACTGGCCGTCAGCGGCGGCCGGGAGGCCGTGGCCCGGTTGCTGATGATCGCTGCGGCGGTGGCGATCGGGGTCGGGCTGCTGCTGTCGGTGCTCTCCAGCATCAACGCGATCGACCGCAGCAACGCCCGGCAGACCTGGATGAACACGGGTGCCAAGGGCGCGACCGCGGCAGCCCCGGCGGACCCGCTCTGGTGGCACGCGCGGATGGACTACTACCAGGGGAACAGCGTCTTCCAGGCCGAACTCGCCCCGACCGGTCCCCACCCGCCGGTGGTGCCCGGCCTGAGCCGGCTTCCCGCGCCAGGCGAGTACTACGCCTCCCCGGCGCTCGCGAAGCTGCTGCGCGAGACCCCGGCCGTCGAACTGGGCGACCGCTTCCCGGGCCGCCAGGTCGGCACCCTCGGTGAGGAAGCGCTGCCCTCCCCGGACACCCTCGCGGTGGTCATCGGCCGCACCGCCGACGAGGTCCGGGCGATGCCCCGGGCCACCACCGTCACCAGCATCGCCACCAAGCTGCCCACCGACTGCGAGTACGGCTGCTACGGCGCCGGCGTGCACGGGGACGCGCTCGTCCTGGTGCTCACCGTGGTGGCCGCCGCGCTGATCTTCCCGGTGCTGATCTTCATCGGCACCGCCACCCGACTGTCCGCCGCCACCCGCGAGCAGCGCTACGCCGCGATGCGGCTGGTGGGGGCCACACCGGGCCAGGTGTCGGTGATCTCGGCGGTGGAGTCCGCGGTGGCGGCGGTGGCCGGTACGGTCCTCGGCTTCGGCCTGTACTTCGCGTTGAAGCCGCTGGCGGCCGACGTGCCGTTCACCGGTGACCGGTTCTTCGCCACCGATCTCTCGCTGAGCCTGCCGCAGGCCGTCGGTGCGGCGCTGGGCGTGCCGCTGGCGGCCGCGCTCGCCGCCCGGTTCGCGCTGCGCCGGGTCACCGTCTCGCCGCTCGGGGTCTCCCGCCGGGTCACCCCGAAGCCGCCGAGCCCCTGGCGGCTGGCGCCGCTGGTGGCCGGTCTCGCCGAGCTCGGCTACTTCGTCGGCGACCACCCGAGGACCACCGACGGGCAGTCCTTGGCGTACCTGACCGGCTTCGTCCTGGTGATGCTCGGTCTGGTGATCGCCGGTCCCTGGCTCACCAGGGCCACCGCCCGGGCGGTGGCCCGGCGGACCAGTCGGCCGGCCTCGCTGATCGCGATGCGCCGCCTGTCGGACGATCCACGGGCGGGCTTCCGCTCGGTCGCCGGCCTGGTGCTCGCCCTGTTCGTGACCACCGCGACCCTGGGCATCATGACCACCATCAACGTGAACCGGGGCTCGCTCGACGGCGCCCCCGAGGTCCGCAAGGCGGTCGTGGCCACCCCGCTGCTCGGCCCGGAGCGGTCCGCCGTGCTCCCCTCGGTGCCCGACGGGGTGATCGCGCGGGCCCGGGCCGTCCCCGGCTTCGAGGGGATGGCGCTGCTGCACGACAACCCGGCCGGGATCGGTGCGTCGCGGTACGGCCGGGAACGGATCGTGCCCGTCCTGGTCCGCTGCTCGGAACTGGCGCAGATCCCTGCCGTCGGCCACTGCGCCCCCGGGGCCGAAGTCGCGGCCGTCGACCGGAACGGCGTCCTGGACCTCCAGGCGCACCCGGAGAAGGAGTGGCCGGCGGCGCCGCTCTCCGCCGAGGAGTCCGCCGCCCTCCCGGTGTTCATCGTCTACGCGACCACCGACGGCCCCCAGGCGGCCAAGGAGCAGTTGCGGACCCTGTTCACCGAGGCGTTCCCGGCGTACGTGACCAGGATGGCCGACGACTACTCCTCCGAGGGGCAGCGGAAGCTCCAGGGCTGGCGGCAGCTGGCCAACGTGGTGCTGCTGACCACGCTGCCGGTCGCCGGGTGCAGCCTCGCGGTGAGCGTCGTCGCCGGACTGTCCGACCGCAGAAGGCCGTTCGCGATGCTCCGGCTGACCGGTGCGCCGCTGCGGCTGCTGCGCCGGGTGGTCGGACTGGAGAGCGCGCTGCCGCTGCTGGTGGTCTCGGCGCTCGCGATCGGGACGGGCTTCGCCGCGGCGGCGATGTTCCTCAAGTCCCAGATGGACTACGCCCTGGCCTCGCCGGGCCTGACGTACTACGGACTGACCGGCTTCGGTCTGGTCGCCTCGCTGGGCATCATCGCCTCGACCCTGCCGCTGCTGCGGCGGATCACCGGGCCGGAGGCGGCCCGCAACGGCTGAGCGAGGTAGTCGAGTTGACCGCTCCGCCCGGTGCCCCGTCGGGTGGCCCGTCGCTTGCCCTGTCGGGTGCCTCGTCGCCTGCCCCCGCCGGGTGCCTCCGTCGCTTGCCCCGTCGCCCGCGCTCAGCGGGCGACGGGGTAGCCGTGCGTCGTGGGCCGTACCGCCGGGGCATACTGCGGCAGCCAGCTGCCGAGCACCAGCGCGGACGGGTAGAACATCGGCGCCGGGAGCGCGTCCACCGGGAAGCGCTCCCACCCGGCGCACGCGTGCGGCTCGGTGACCAGGGCCTCGGCCAGGCTGGGCGGCGCCAGCACGGCGGCCGTCAGCCGGGGCCGGCCGAGCTCGTGGTCCAGGTGCACGGCGAGCACCCGCATCCGCTCGGCCGGCAGCACGATCCCGGTCTCCTCGGCCAGTTCGCGGGCCGCGGTCCGCTCGAAGGACTCGCCCGGGTCGACCTTGCCGCCGGGCAGGCTCCAGGTCGGCGGTTCGCCGGCCGTGGTGCGGCGGCCGACCAGCACCCGGCCGTCCCCGGTGGGCACGATGATCCCGGCGCCCAGCACCGGTGCGGTCGTCACTTCGCCGTCAGCTCCTTCGGGTGGTCACCAGTTGCCGCGCTCGTAGTCCTTGAGGAAGCAGCCGTACAGGTCCTCGCCGGCCTCGCCGCGCACGATCGGGTCGTACACCCGGGCCGCGCCGTCGACCAGGTCGAGCGGAGCGTGGAAGCCCTCGTCGGCGAGGCGCATCTTGTCCGGGTGCGGCCGCTCGTCGGTGATCCAGCCGGTGTCGACGGCGGTCATCAGGATGCCGTCGGACTCGAACATCTCCTGGGCGCTGGTGCGGGTCAGCATGTTCAGCGCGGCCTTGGCCATGTTGGTGTGCGGGTGGCCGGCGCCCTTGTAGCCGCGCTGGAACACGCCCTCCATGGCGGAGACGTTGACCACGTACTTGCGGCGGGACGCCGAGGCGGCCATCGCCGGGCGCAGTCGGCTGATCAGGATGAACGGCGCGGTGGAGTTGCAGAGCTGGACCTCCAGCAGCTCGACCGGGCCCACCTCGCTCACGGTCTGCACCCAGCTGTTGGTGGGCGCGAGGTCGGGTACCAGGCCGCCGGCGTCGATCGCCGTCCCGGCCTCGATCCGGGCCGGGGTGGCGGAGCCGGTGACCAGCGCGAGCGAGGTGACGTCCTCGGCGGCCAGCCGCTGCTCGCCGCCGCCCGCCTGCTGGGGGAGGGCGGGCAGGTCGACGCTGCCGCTGTTGAAGCGGCCGATCGTGGTGGCCTGCGGCAGCTCGCCGGCGGGCAGCGGGGCGGACTCGGCGTTGACCAGCTCGCGGTAGGACTCCGGCGGCCGGCGCACGGTCTGCGCCGCGTTGTTGATCAGGATGTCCAGCGGGCCGTCGGCGGCGACCTCGTCGGCCAGGGCCATCACCTGGGCGGGGTCGCGCAGGTCGATGCCGATGATCTTGAGTCGGTGGATCCAGTCGGCGCTGTCCGGCATCGCCGTGAAGCGGCGGATCGCGTCGTTGGGGAAGCGGGTGGTGATGGTGGTGTGGGCGCCGTCGCGCAGCAGCATCAGCGCGATGTACATCCCGATCTTGGCCCGGCCGCCGGTGAGCAGCGCGCGCTTGCCGGTGAGGTCGGTCCGGGCGTCCCGGCGGGACCGGTTCAGCACGGCGCACTTCTGGCACAGGTTGTGGTAGAAGGCGTCGACCTCGACGTACCGGGTCTTGCAGGTGTAGCAGGAGCGCGGGCGCTCCAGGATGCCGGCGATCTCAGTGGTGGTGACGGTGGTCAGGCCGAAGGCGCCGGCCGTCTCGTCGTCGATCCGGGTCGGCGCGCCGGTGGCGGTGCGGGCGGTGACCTCGCGGTCGTTCGCGGTCTTGCGGGCCCGGGTCTCCTGGCGGCGGCGCTGCTTGAGCGTCCGGAATATGCCGCCGACGGCCTGGCGCACGGTGATCGCGTCCGGGTGGTCGACGTGCAGCGTGTCGAGCTCGGCGAGCACCTCCAGGCAGAGCTTCAGCCGCTCGGGGTCGAGGCCCGGACCGTAGTCGATCTCCTCCTCGCCTTGACCCTGCTCGATGTCCATCTGCTCGATGCTCACGCCCGCTGCTTTCCCGATCGCCCCGCCGTTACCGCCTGAATGCTACGGGAGCGGCCCAGGCCGGGGCGAAAGCCGGAGCTGGGAGCCGGGTCTTGGAGGATCGCACATGTCTACGCGCGGAGCATTGATCACGCTTTGTGTGCACACCCAGCAATGCTGCTCGAACTGGCATTTGCCCCCACCCTCACGGACAATCGAATGCTGGGTGCCGGGCGCCCGAGTGCGCCCCGGCGGCATCGCCGCAACCGCACCCGAGGTGTACCTTCCCCCAGCCGGAGAGCCCCCTTCATGCGCTTCCTGAACGACCTCAAGCCCTCGTACGACCTGACGTACGACGACGTCTTCATGGTCCCCAGCCGTTCCTCCGTGGGCTCCCGGCAGGCCGTCGACCTCTCCTCGAACGACGGCACCGGCACCACCATCCCGCTGGTCGTCGCCAACATGACCGCCATCGCCGGCCGCCGGATGGCCGAGACCGTCGCCCGCCGCGGCGGCCTGGTCGCCATCCCCCAGGACATCCCCACCGAGGTCATCGCCGAGGTCATCTCCTGGGTCAAGCAGCGCCACCTGGTGGTCGACACCGCGATCACCCTCGCCCCCGGCGCCACCGTCGCCGAGGCCCTCTCGCTGCTGCCCAAGCGCGCCCACGGCGCCCTCGTGGTGGTCGAGGACGACAAGCCCGTCGGCGTGGTCACCGAATCCGACTGCCAGGGCGTCGACCGCTTCACGAGCCTCGCCGACGTGATGTCCCGCGACCTGCTGCTGCTCGACGAGGGCCTCGACCCGCGCACCGCCTTCGACAAGCTCACCGAGGCGCACCGCAAGCTCGCCCCCGTCGTCGACGGCGAGGGCAAGCTGGTCGGCCTGCTGACCCGCAGGAACGCGCTGCGCGCCACCCTGTACACCCCGGCCGTGGACGCGAACGGCAAGCTGCGGATCGCCGCCACCGTCGGCATCAACGGCGACGTCGCGGGCAAGGCCAAGGCGCTCATCGACGCCGGCGCCGACGTGCTCGTCGTCGACACCGCGCACGGCCACCAGGAGAGCATGATCAGCGCGCTGCGCGCCGTGCGCGGCCTGGACCCGCAGATCCCGATCGTGGCCGGCAACGTGGTCTCCGCCGCCGGTGTCCGCGACCTGGTCGAGGCGGGCGCGGACATCCTCAAGGTCGGTGTCGGCCCTGGCGCGATGTGCACCACCCGGATGATGACCGGCGTCGGCCGGCCGCAGTTCTCCGCCGTCCTGGAGTGCGCCGCCGAGGCCCGCCGGCTCGGCAAGCACGTCTGGGCCGACGGCGGCGTGCGCCACCCGCGCGACGTCGCCATGGCGCTGGCCGCCGGCGCCTCCAACGTGATGATCGGCTCCTGGTTCGCCGGGACCTACGAGTCCCCGGGCGACCTCCAGACCGCCGCCGACGGCCGCCAGTACAAGGAGAGCTTCGGCATGGCCTCGGCCCGCGCCGTCAGCAACCGCACCGCCCAGGACTCCTCCTACGACCGGGCCCGCAAGGCGCTGTTCGAGGAGGGCATCTCGCACTCCCGGATGTTCCTCGACCCGGCCCGCCCGGGCGTCGAGGACCTGATCGACTCGATCGTGGCCGGCGTGCGCAGCTCCTGCACCTACGCGGGCGCCAACACCCTGGAGGAGTTCCACGAGAAGGCGATCGTGGGCGTCCAGAGCGCGGCCGGTTACGCCGAGGGCAAGCCGCTGCACTCCAGCTGGGCCTGATCGGCCCGGCGGGCTAGCCGAGCCGGTCGAGCCCGCCCGCGTCCGTACCGTCGGCCGTCCGGTTCCTCGCTTCGGGGAGCCGGGCGGCCGCGGCCGTTCCGGGGCCCGGCCCGCCCTCGCCGTGCCGGTCGTCGGGGTCGGTACGGTCGTCGCGGTCGGTGCGGCCGTCGGTGCGGCCGCTGTGCTCGGTACGGCCGTCGGGGTCGGTACGGTCGTCGCGGTCGGTGCAGCCGCTGTGCTCGGTGCGGCCGTCGCGGTCGTCGTACGGCACCAGTGGGAGCAGCAGCGCGTGGCCGAGCAGCCCGACGGAGCCGTCCAGCATCGTGGCGAAGGCCCGGGAGGCGGCCGAGAGCCCGCGCAGCTCCCAGAGCGCCTGGACGGCGGACCAGGCCCCCTCCCTGGCGGCCTCGACCGACCAGGCGCCGAGCAGGTGGGTGAGCGGCTCGGCGCACCCGGGCAGCTCGGGCCCCGGCAGCAGCTGCTCCCGGACCACCGACTCCACCTCGGCCAGCACCCCGTTGATCCGGTGGTAGTCCTGCTCGACCCCGGCCGGTCCGCAGCCCCGGCGGTGGCACAGCTCCACCACCGCGAGCGGCAGGTCGTGCTGGATGTGGGCGTTCATTCCGGCCAGCGCGAACTGCAGCGGGTGCACGCCCGGGTGGGCGCGCAGCGCGAACAGCGGCCGCCAGCAGGCTGGCGGGTCCTGACCGGCCGCGTCGGCGGCCACGGCCAGCAGGTACCGCCCGGCGAACAGTGCGTCCAGCTCGGCCAATGCCGGCGGATCGGTGAAGTACCCGTCCGCCAGCCGGTCGCGGACCGCCTCAGTGACGGTGAGGTAGAGGCGGTTGAACACCGCCACCCCGTCCGCCAGGGGCAGGGCCGCCGCGATCTCCCGCAGCCGTCCGACCACCTCCTCGACCGACGCCGGCGTGCGGGCCGCAAGCGTGGCGGCCGTTGCTGCAGGGGCTGTTGCGGCAGGGCCTGTCGCTGTGCTGGGCATGTGCCACCCTCCGATGCGGATCGTGCACTGATCGCATCATCGTGGCAGCGTGGTGACAGGCCCGGTGGTCGCGGCGCGCGTCCGCGGAGCCGGTGTCACACGTTCAGGCCGTCCCCACCGCAGTGGGGTGCAGACTTGGTCGTTGCTTTGTGCTGACTTTACCTATGCCCCACCTCCTGTCATGATCCCGAACGTGATCAACCGTCGTACCCTGATCGCCGCGCTCGCCGCGGCCCCGGCCCTCAGCACCCTCGGCGCCGTCGTGGGCAGCACCCCCGCGAGCGCCGCCGACCAGTACCCCTCCAACACCGCGCTGTACTCCGACCCGAGCCTGGTCGAGGGCGTCGACTACGGCCGCCGCTACCGCCGGCACCTGATCGACGACCAGAGCCCGCAGGGCCGTGCGGCGTTCATCCGGACCACCGTCATCGCCCCGCACGGTGGCGGCATCGAGGCCGGCACCTCCGAGCTGTGCCTGGCCGTCGCCGGCTACCACCCCGCCGACCTCGCCCCGACCCCGGCCGCCGGGCCGGTGCACGACTTCTGGATGTTCGAGGGCCTGCGCCCCTCCAACAACAGCGCGCTGCACGTCACCTCGACCCACTGCGACGACACCGTGGTCCGGGCGATGTGCTCCGGCAGCCTCAACGTGCTCTCGCTGCACGGCTGCACCACCGGCCAGGCCGGTCTGGAGGCGGGCGCCCGGGCGGTGCTGGTCGGCGGACTGAACTCCACCCTCCGCCAGTACCTGATGGAGGAGTTCGGCGCAGCGGGCATCCGCGCCGTCACCGCCACGGCGGACGAGGAGATCGCCGGCGTCTCGCCGGAGAACATCTGCAACCGCAGCATGCTCGGCGCAGGTGCCCAGCTGGAGCTGACCACCGAGCTGCGGGCCGCGATGTTCGCCCCCGGGAAGAACACCCGGGCCGAGCGCGCCGCCAACACGCTGCCCCTGTTCTGGAGCTTCGCGACGGCCGTCCGGACCGCGATCCAGCGCCTGGAGGCGACCCAGCCCATCCTCTGAGCAGCGGACACGGGGCGGGCCGCACCGGCCGGGACCGGCCCGGTCCGGACCAGTCCGGCTCGGCCCGCACCGGCCCGCCGGCCGTCAGCCCAGCTCGTACGCCAGCACGTAGGTGTGGGCGCCGGACGCGTCGACGGACAGCCGGAACTCGCCGGTGATCCCGGCCAGCTCACCCGCCCCCGTGCCCGGCACCACGCGTATCGTCACACCCGTGGTGTCCCAGGCCGCGTGCTGCAGCACGAACGAGCCCTTACGCCCGTCCAGTTCGCCCGTCACGTGCTCCACCGCGACGTACGAGGCCGGCCCGCCCGAAGCGTCGCCGACGGACAGCATCCGCACCTCACTGCGACCGCTCAGCCCACCGGTGAAGGTCTTGGCGATCCGCACCCGCCCGAACGCCGCGCCCTCGCGCTGCTCCGTCTCCACCGGCTCGAACGCCGTCACCTCGAACGACCCACTGACCTCGGCCATGACACGCTCCCCTCGTCCGTCCTCAGGCACCGTCGACACGCGCCGCCCGGCACGCATTCCGACCCCTACGGTCGACTCCGGCGACCGTGCGTGAAGCGTTGCACACGGCACTGACAATCGCGTCCGCAGCCGTCTCCGCACTCCCGGCGCCCCCGCCTCAGTGGTCCCAGCGCAGGGCCAGCAGCGCCGCGTCGTCCGCCAGCCCGGCGTCCCCGACCCAGCCCCGGACGTCCGCCAGCACGGCGTCCAGCAGGTCGGCGGGGCTGCTGCCGTGCAGCCCGGGCAGCCGCTCCGCCAGCGGGTAGAACCGGCCCTCGGCGTCCCGGGCCTCGGACACCCCGTCGGTGTGCAGCAGCAACAGGTCGCCCGGGCCCGGATCGAAGCGGCAGGTCGAGTAGTCCTCGCCGGTCAGCTCGCGCAGGCCCAGGGGCGGCGCGGGGACGGCCGGCGCCAGTTCCTCGACCCGGCCCGCCCGGCGCAGCAGCGGCGGCGGGTGGCCGCAGTTCACCACCCGCACCGGCTCCCGGCCGGCCGGTACGTCCAGCAGCAGCGCGGTGGCGAACCGGCCGTCGCCCGGCCGCGCGGTGAGCGCCGCGTCCAGCCGCTCGGCGAGCCGCCCGGGGTCGGGCTCGGTGCGGGCCGCCTCCCGGAACACCCCCAGCACGTCCGCGGCCGTCTCCACTGCCGGGAGCCCGTGGCCCTGCACGTCGCCCAGCAGGATCCGTACCCCGAAGCGGGTCTCCACCACGGCGTACAGGTCCCCGCCGATCCGGGCCTCCGCGGTCGCCGCGACGTACCGCACGGCCAGCCGCAGCGGCCCGATCCGTTCGGCGGGCGGCCGCAGCAGGGCCCGCTGGGCCGCCTCGGCCACCGTCCGGACCTGGTACAGCTGCCGCTCCCGGGCCGCCACCAGCACCACACTGGCGGCACTGGCCAGGGTCGCCGCCAGCACCGTGACCGGCACGCTGATCCGCACCGACAGCGGCAGCTGGGTGTTGTCGGACTCCAGCGCGCCGACCGCCAGCAGCGCCGCCGCGCCGACCAGCAGCGGCACCCGGGCCTTGCGGGTGGTGGCCCCGGCCAGCACCGGGGCCACCGCGAGCAACGGGGACAGGGTCGCTCCGGGGCCGATCGCCAGGGCAGCCACCACGGCGGCGACCAGCAGGACGAGGGCGCCGTACAGCAGCAGCCGGGTCCGCCGTGGCAGGTGCAGCGGCGGAAGCCCGTCCGGGCCGTCGGCGCTCACTCGTTCTCCTCCAGTGGTCGGGAAGCTCCAGGGCCCGAGGGCCTTCGAACCACTTTCCCCGCCCCGCCCCGGGTCAGCACCTCGGCGCGGGGGCGCACCGGCGGCGTGCCGGTGCTCGGACCCTCCCGGCACCTCACCCCGGGGGCGGCCGGGGCGCGCACTAGGCTGGGCCGGGAGATGAGACGCAAGAACCGCCGCCCGGCCTCCCCCCTCCCGCAGCGCCTCGGCGTGGACCCGGTGCACCTGCGGCTGCCCCTGGAGGGCGACTGGCCGACCGTCCGGGAGCACCTGGTCGAGCGGCTGCCCGCAGTGGCGGCGGCGCGGATCGACGTTGCGCTGCGCGCGGGCGAGATCGTCGGCGAGCAGGGCCCGGTCGCCCTCGACGAACCGTTTCGCCCCGGCGCGCACCTGTGGTTCTACCGGGACCTCCCGGCGGAGGTGCCCGTCCCCTTCGAACTGGTGGTGCTGCACCGGGACGAGCACCTGGTGGTGGTCGACAAGCCGCACTTCCTGGCCACCACCCCGCGCGGTCGGCACGTCATCGAGACGGCGCTCTCCCGCTTGCGGCACGCCCTCGACCTGCCCGCGCTCAGCCCCGCCCACCGGATCGACCGGCTCACCGCGGGCCTGGCCATGTTCGTGGTCCGCCCCGAGGACCGCGGCGCCTACCAGACGCTCTTCCGCGACCGGCAGGTGCGCAAGGAGTACCGGGCGGTCGCCCCGTACGACCCGGGCCTGGCGCTGCCGCGAACGGTGCGCAGCCACATCGTCAAGGAGCGCGGGGTGATCGCCGCCCGGGAGCTCGACGCGCCGCCGAACAGCGAGAGCCGGATCGAGCTGCTGGAGCGGCGCGACGGCCTCGGCCACTACCGGCTGCGGCCGCTCAGCGGGCGCACCCACCAGCTGCGGCTGCACATGAGCGGCCTCGGCGTGCCGATCCTCGGTGACCCGGTCTACCCGGTGGTGCTGCCCGAGCCGGCTCCGGACGACTTCCGCCGGCCGCTGCAACTGCTGGCCTCGACGGTCGAGTTCACCGATCCGCTGACGGGCCGGGAGCGGCGCTTCGAGAGCCGCCGCACGCTCGCCGCGTGGGACGACCCGTCCGGCTGGGCGGCCGGGGGCTGACCGGCCGTCGGGGGTGCGGGCCGCCCGGGTCGACCTTCCGCCGGGGGCGGGCCACCTGTGGTCCCGGTCCTAGGTCCGGCTGGCGGTCTAGGACGAACGGAGGGCCGGGTCCCGGTCCCGGGGGCCGATCCGCGGCCCGCCCGGTGGCGCGATGGTTGGGCCATGAACGCAGCGCAGCACACCGATTCCGCTCCCGTCGCCCTGGTCACCGGTGCCTCCCGCGGCCTCGGACTGGCCCTCGCCCGCGCCCTCGCCGCCGAGGGCTGGCGGCTGGTGATCACCGCCCGGGGCGCGACCGCACTCGCCGGGGCCGCGGCCGAACTGTCCGCCCTGACCGAGGTCGTCGCCCTGCCGGGTTCGATCGTCGACGACGAGCACCGGGCCCACCTCGCCGCGGCCGCCGACCGCCTCGGCGGCGCGAGCCTCCTGATCAACAACGCCGGTTCACTCAACGGCGCCGCCGCGCCCGGCGGCGAACCGCTGCCCCGGCTGGCCGACTTCCCGCTGCCGGACCTGCTGGAGCTCTTCGAGGTCAACGCGCTCGCCCCGATCGCCCTCACCCAGCTGGTCCTGCCGCAACTGCGCGACCACGCCGGGGCCCTGCTGAACATCAGCTCGGACGCCGCCGTGGAGCCCTACCTCGGCTGGGGCGGCTACGGTGCCAGCAAGGCCGCGCTCGACCAGGCCACCGCCGTACTCGCCCGGGAGGAGCCGGAATTGCGGGTCTGGGCGGTCGACCCGGGCAGCATGCGCACCGAGATGCTGCAGGAGGCGAGCCCCGGGGAGGACATCTCCGGCGAGCCGCTGCCCGAACAGGTCGCCCCGCTGCTGCTCGACCTGTTGCACCACCGCACGCCGTCCGGCCGCTACCGCGCCGAGGACCTGGCGGCCCTTCCCGCCCCTGCCCCCACCCCCGCCTCCGCCCCTGCCCTCGGTCGGGGCGGGCGATGACCGGCCTGGCCGCGCTGGGCCTCGACGTGACCGTCCCGCCCGAACTCTCCGCCCGCGCACCGGCGGAGGCCCGCGGCACGGCCCGGGACGGTGTGCGGATGCTGGTCGGCCGGGGCGACACCGGCGCCGTCGAGCACCACCGCTTCACCGAGCTGCCCGAGGTGCTGCGCCCGGGCGACCTCCTGGTGGTGAACAACTCGGCCACCGTCCCGGCCGCCCTGCCGGGCCGACTGCCCGACGGCACCCCGGTGGCGCTGCACCTGTCCTCCGCCCAGCCCGACCGACAGGGCTCCCATCTGGTCGAGTTGCGCCGGTCGGTGCCGGGCGCGGCCGCGGCCTACTACCCACCGGCGGAGTCCCCGGCCCGCCCCGGCCTGCGGGTCGCCCTGCCGGCGGGCGGCGCGGCGGTACTGGTGCAGCCCTTCACCGCCCGGCTCTGGTACGCCGAACTGTCCCTGCCCGCACCCCTGTTGCCGTACCTGGACCAGCACGGCCGGGCGATCCGGTACGGCTACGTGGACCGTGACTGGCCGATCGAGGCCTACCGGACGGTCTTCGCGACCGTCCCCGGCAGCAGCGAAATGCCCAGCGCCGCCCGCCCGTTCACACCGGACACGGTGGCGCGGCTGGCCGGTCGGGGCGTGCTGGTCGCGCCGGTCACCCTGCACACCGGGGTGGCCTCCCCGGAGGCGCACGAGGCCCCGTACGCGGAGCGCTTTCACGTTCCGGCGGCCACCGCCCGGCTGGTCGGCCACGTCCGGGCCGAGGGCGGCCGGGTGATCGCCGTCGGCACCACCGTGGTCCGTGCGCTGGAGTCAGCGGTCGCGCCGGACGGCACGCTCCAGGAGGCGGACGGCTGGACGGAGTTGGTGATCACCCCGGAGCGCGGGGTGCACGCGGTGGACGGCCTGCTCACCGGCTGGCACGAGCCGCTCGCCTCGCACCTGCTGATGCTGGCGGCTGTCGCGGGCCGCCCGCTGCTGGCGGCCTGCTACCGCGAGGCCGTGCAACAGCGGTACCTCTGGCACGAGTTCGGGGACGTCAACCTGCTGCTGCCGAACTGAGGCCGTGCTGCTGCCGGGCTGAGCCGGTGCCGCGGCCGACTGCCGGGGGGCCGGCCGGGGTTCAGGCCAGCCGGGGTTCAGGCCGGCAGCGGTTCAGGCCAGCAGGGTCCGCGCCACGTGGTCGGTGTCCAGGTACTCGCGGACGGCGGTGATCAGCCCGTTCTCGACGGTGAACACGCCCAGGCAGTGGTTCTCGTAGCGGGCGCCGTTGGCGGCCGTCCCGACGGCGGTCCACTCGGCCACCGCCTGCGGGCCGTCGGCGAGGACGCCGGTGAGGGTGAGGCTCGGCAGGCCGTCGGAGGCGAAGAGGGTGCCGACCTGGCCGAGGAAGTCACCGAAGATCTCCTGCTTGCCGCGCCAGGTGCGGGAGAGCGCCAGGTTGCCCGGGTAGGTCCAGGTGGCGTCCTCGGCGAACAGGGCCACGGCGGCGTCGAGTTCGCCTGCGGCGAGCCGGGTGACGTACTCGGTGACGACGGTGCGGGCATCGTTCTGCGGCATGCTGGGCTCCTGGGGCTCGTCGTGGTCCGTCCGGTCGGGGCTCCCCGGCCGTGGCACCAGCAAAGCCCCGTGGCCACCCCGGCGGCCAACAACCCCTGGCCCGGGCCGACAACCCACGGTTGTTCACGCAGGCGGGGGGAAGTCCGGCGGCAGTTCCAGCTCGAACCAGACCACCTTGCCGTCCCCGGTCCGGCGACTGCCCCAGCGGTACGCCAGCTCGTTGACCAGGTGGATGCCGCGGCCCCCCTCGTCCTCGTTGTGGGCGCGCCGGATCCGGGGCGTCTCGCTCTCCCGGTCGGCGACCTCGACGGTGAGCACCCGGTCGCAGAACATCCGCAGCTGGACGGGCGACCCGGCGTGCACCAGGGCGTTGGTGATCAGCTCGCTGGTGAGCAGCTCGGCCCAGTCGGCGAGGGAGGCCAGGCCCCACGCGGTGAGCGTCTCGCGGGTGAAGCGCCGGGAGTGGGCGACCATCGCGTGGTCGCCGGTCAGCGGCAGGGCGGCGATCCGGTCGGCGCCGGCCGGGCGGACCTGCGCCATGATGACGGCGATGTCGTCCTCCGGGGTGCTGCCGGTGAGCCGGGTCAGGACGACGTCGCAGGTCTGCTCCAGCGAGCGGCGCCGGTCGGCGACCGTGCGGCAGAGCAACTCGAGCCCCTCGTCCAGGTCGTGGCCCCGGCGCTCGACCAGTCCGTCGGTGTACAGGGCCAGGATGGCCTGCTCGGGGAGGGTGAACTCGACGCTCTCGAACGGCACTCCACCTACGCCCAGCGGTGCACCCGGCGGCAGTTCGAGCAGGTGGGCGTTGCCCTCGGTGTCGGCGACGACGGGCGGCAGGTGACCGGCGCAGGCGGCGGTGCAACTGCGGTCCGCCGGATCGTAGATCACGCAGACGCAGGTCGCGAACTGTCCTTCGCCGAGTGCCGCGGTGGCCTCGTCCAGCCGGTGCAGGACCCGCACCGGGTTGAGCTCCAGGGTGATCAACGTCCGTGCCACCGTCCGTAGTTGGCCCATGGTGGCGGCGGCCCTGATGCCGTGGCCCATCACGTCGCCGACGATCAGGGCGACCCGGCCGGAGGACAGCGGCACCACGTCGAACCAGTCGCCGCCGACCTCGCTGACCACACTGCTCGGCAGGTAGCGGTAGGCCAGCTCCAGGCCGAGGGTGCGGTGGATCTCCTGCGGCAGCAGGCTGCGCTGGAGGGTCAGTGCGGTGTCCCGCTCCCGCCGGTAGAGCCGGCCGTTGTCGATCGCCAGCGCGGTACGGGCGGCCAGCTCCTCGGCCAGCGAACGGTCCGCCGGGCCGAACGGCGCCGGATTGTGGGTGCGGACGAACTCCGCGCCGCCCAGCACCAGTCCGCGCGCCACCAACGGCACCATCAGGTACGAGTGCACCCCGGCGGCCAGCCCCGGCTCCACCCGGTCGGGGGAGGCGACGATCCGCCGCAGTTCCTGCTCCGTCACCTCGGAGACCAGGATCGAGCGCCGGGAGCGCAGGCTCTGCGCGTACACCTCGGCCGACTGCGAGGTCGCGCCGACCTGGTCCGCAGCCGCCGTCATGCTGCCGTCCGGCGCCGACTCGCCGACCGCCACCGCCCGCATCAGCACCGGCCCGTCCCTCGGCACCGGCCCGGGCTCCTCGCCGCCGAGCACCGCGTCGCGCAGGTCCACCGTCACGAAGTCGGCGAAGCGCGGGATCACCACCTCCACCAACTCCCTTGCGGTGCGGTGCAGATCGAGCGTGGTGCCGATCCGGTTGCTGGCCTCGTTCAGCAGGCCCAGCCGCTGCTGGGCGGCCCAGGCCTCGTCCAGCGCCCGCTGCCGGGCGGCGGCCGCGTCCCGTTCCCGGGTGAACAGCAGCGCGTTGTCGATCGACACCGCCGCGCGTACGGCCAACTCCCCGGCCAGCGCCAGGTCCTCGTCCTCGTACGGGCGCTCCACCAGGGTCCGGTAGAAGCCCGCCACACCGACCGGATTACCGCGCGCGATCAGCGGGACGACCATGAACGAGCGCACGTTCTGCTCCCGTACCGCGGCCGTGCGGACCGGATCGTCGGCGAACCAGGCCAGCCCCTCCTCGTCCATCCGGGGCACCAGCACCGGCCTGCGGTGCGCCAGGCTCCACGCGTACGGCGAACCGGGCAGGAACCGGTGCACCCCGCCCAGCCGGGCGATCGGGGCCAGGGTGGAACCGCTCACCGAGTGGAACGCCATCCGTCGCAGCAGCGCCGAACCGTCCGCCGGGGCGCGTGGCTCCCGTTCGCCCCGCACCAGCTCCTCCAACACCTCCACCACCACCGTGTCCGCCAGCCGGGGCGTCGCCACCTCGGCCAACTCGTGGGCGGTGCGGTCGAGATCGAGGGTGGTGCCGATCCGGGCGGAGGCCGTGTTCACCAGCGCCAGCCGCTCCTGCGCGGCCTTCGCCTCGCGCAGCGCCTGCTGCCGGGCCAGTACCGTTTGGTGCTGGCGCAGGTACAGCCGGGCGTTGTCGATCGCGACGGCCGCGCGCGAGGCCAGCTCGTCGCCGAGCGTGATGTCCGCCTCCGCGAAGGACTCCCGCTCGCCGCGCCGCGAGTAGACCACCATGCCGAGCGTCGTGCCCCGGGCCACCAGCGGGGTGATCCGCACCGAGCGCGGCCGGTCGCCCAGGAACGCCCGGCGACGGCTCTCGCTGAGCGCGTCGGCCAGCGGCGACAGCTCCCAGGACGGCACCACCACCGTCCGCCCGGTGATCAGCGCCCGGGCGTACGGGGAGTCGGCGGGCAGCTCGTACACCGAGTCCACCGGCAGCGCGTCGGCCGGGTACAGCGGATCGGTGGTGGCCAGCGCCAGCCGGCGCACCAGCTGGGCCTCGTCCGGAGCCGGCGGCTCGACGTTGCGCCCGGCGATCAGCGCCTCCAGCGCGAACACCCCGCTGATGTCGGCGACCCGGGGCACCATCGCGTCCGCCAGCTCCCGGGCGGTCTGCCGTAGGTCCAGCGTGGTGCCGATCGAGGCGGTCGCGTCGACCAGCAGCGACAGCCGCTCCTGCGCCTTCGCCGCCCGGGCGTCGGCCCGGTAGCGCTCGGTGACGTCGATGATCGTCGCGCTCACCCCGAGCACCCGCCCGCTCCGGTCCGCCAGCCGGAAGTACGAGGCCGACCAGGCCCGGTCCCGCTGCGGATCCCCGGGCGTACGGCCATGGGTGCGGAAGTCCACCACCGGCCGGCCGGTCGCCAGCACCTGCCGCATCACCGCCTCGGACTCGTCGCCGTTGATCCCGGGCAGCACCTCGGTGAGCCGGCGGCCCAGATGCTCGGGCACGGCCAGGCCGTTCGACACCGCCAGGGCCTCGTTCAGCCGGACGTAGCGCAAGCCGGTGTCGAACACCGCCATGCCGACCGGGGACTGGGTGAAGAACCCGTCCAGCACGGCCAGGTCCGCCTGGATCCGGCGCAGCGTCGTCACCTCCGACGCCACCGCCAGCACCAGCGGCTCACCGCCGGGCCCCCGGACCGGATGGGTCCGGAACTCCAGGTTCACCAGGTGCCCGTCCCGGTGCCGCACCGGGAACACCCCGGACCACTCGCGGCCCGCCAGGATCTCCCGGAACAGCTCCAGCACCTCCGGCCGGTGTTCGTCCGAGGTCAGCAGCCGGGCGGCCTTCGCCCCCACCGCCTCGTCCGCACGGTAACCGAGCAGTGCCTCCGCGTCGCCGCTCCAGTGCAGGATCCGCCCGTCGGCCTCGATCAGCGCCGTGGCGATCGGCACCATCAGCAGGGCGCCCTGCTGCGGCTCCCCCCGGCGTTGCGCGTCATCGTCCACCATGGCCAGAGAACCGCCCGGAGCTCGTTCCCACCAGCCCTGCCATCCTCGCACGCAGCCCCCGCGCCCCGCCCCTCGTGGCCCCGCACCCGGCCGGGCCAGGCGCGCGAGTGGGTTTCACACGATCCGGCACCGGACATCACCCCCCGGCCCCGCCCGGGGCAGCTACGCGACGCCCCGTCGCCCACGCACGCCCCAACCACCCGTGGACCCCCCATGCCCGACGATTCACCAACCCCGCCGCCGCGGCCCACACCCGCGGGCCGGGCCCTGCACAGAAAGTCGGCGGCCCCGACTTCCTGCATCGTGGGCTCGACTTCGCGGCAAGAAACATCGGCCGGACCGACGTCCTGTGCGGTCTGCGTCCCTGCCGAGCGGGCAGTAGCCGCGCGCATATGCGGTAGCAGTGCGTGGAAAGTCGGCGGGTCCGACTTCTCGTGTTGGGGGTTAGACGGCCTTCCGACTCCAGGTGGCCGGTTGGCCTGAGTAGGAAGTCGGCGGGTTCGACTTCTTGTGTTGGTTGGGTGGGGGCCAAGCGGCCCTTTTGACTCCAGGTGGCTGGTTTGGCTTGCGTGGGGAGTCGGGTGGGGCGGTTTCTTGGGCGCGTGCCCGGTCAGCGGGGCGTGGGGTGGGTGTGGCGTTCGGCGTGGCGGGCGGTGAGGGCGAGGGCTGCGCCGAGGAGGCAGAGGGTGGCGGCGAGTAGGACCGCGCGGTCGGTGCCGGTGGCGAGGGCGTGGGCGGCGGCCTCGGGGCCGGGGGTGCGGGGGTGGGCGGAGGAGGCGAGGGCGACCGTCGCGGCGACGCCGAGGGCGGAACCGAGGTAGCGGGAGGTGTTGTTGGCGCCCGAGCCCATGGCCGCGCGGTGGGCGGGGACGCTGCTGACCGCCAGCCGGGCGAGGGCCGCATTGAGGACGCCGCTGCCGAGGCCGGCCACGGCCAGGCCGGGGGCCAGCCGCAGCCACGAGGAGTCGGGGTCGAGGCCGTACAGTCCGGCCTCGCCGACGCCGCAGACGAACAGGCCGAGGGCGACCTGGGTGGTGGCCGACAGATGGGCGGCCAGTCGGCGGGCCTGGAGGGCGGCGACCACGGACAGTCCGGACCACAGTGCGAGTACGCCGCCCGCTGCCAGGCCCGAGAGGCCGAGTACGCCCTGGAGGAGGGTGGGCAGGTAGCTCATGAAGCCGACCAGTGAGAGCCCGGTGAACAGGGCGCCGCCGGTCGCGGCGAGGAAGCCGGGGCTGCGGAACAGGGCCGGGTCGAGCATCGGCTCGCGGACCTTCGTCTCGACCACCGCGAAGGCGGCGAGCAGCAGCACCCCGCCGACCAGCAGCGTCACCACCGAGGCCCGCCCCCAGCCGTCACGGCCCTCGGCGAGTCCGGCGATGAGCAGGGTGGTTCCGGCGGCGAGGGTGAGCACGCCGTACGGGTCCAGCGCGCGAGGCCGTTCGGCCCGGGACTCGGTGAGGAGGACAGCGGCGCAGACGGCGACGGCGGCCGAGACGACGGCGAGTCCGCCGCCGACCGCCCGCCAGCCCGCCCACTGCTGGACGAGCGCGCCGTAGACCGGTCCGACCGCGATGCCGAGCCCGACGGCCGCGCCCCAGACGCCGAGCGCCCGGATCCGCTGCGGCCCGGCCGGGTGGGCGTGGCTGATCAGGCCGAGTGCGGGCGCGAGGACGGCGGCGGAGGCGGCGCCGAGCAGGATCCGGGCGGCCAGGTAGACGGTGCCGTCGGGGGCGAGTGCGGCCAGGGCCTCGGCGGCGGCGAACAGCAGCACGCCGGAGGTGAAGACCCGTTTGCGGCCGTGGTCGTCGGCGGCGCTCCCGGCCGTGAGCAGGAGGGCCGAGATGCCGACGAGGGTGCCGGTGAGGATCCAGGTGCGGCCGGTGGCGCCGAGGTGAGCGGCCTGGGCGGTGGCGGCGAGCGAGGCGGTGGGGGCGGTGTACGCGACGGTGCCCAGGGCGGTGGCGGCCGCCGTGACGGCCAGGGTGGCACCAGGCCGAACAGGCCGAACAGGCCGAACAGGCCGGGCGGGCCGGGCGGGCCGGAGCGGCCGTACGGACCGGCGGGCCCGGACGAGCAGGCCGGGCAGTGCGGACGCGGCAGGTGGTGCGGGGGACATGGGTGTTCCCTCCGGAGGACGGGCCAATGGGTCTGGTGAATGAACCTTCGTCTCGAGTGGGACGCTACCACTGAAAGTCTGTTCATTGAACCCATGTCGCCCGTGGACTACGCTGGCCCGCATGGCGCTGGGAACGGACTACGAACTGCAGGACTGCGCACTGGCCCGCGCCCTGGAGGTGGTCGGCGAACGCTGGAGCCTGCTGATCGTCCGCGACGCGTTCTACGGCGTGCAGCGCTTCAACGACTTCCTCGTCCACCTGGGCATCCCGCGAGCCGTCCTGACCGCGCGCCTCAACGCCCTGGTCGCGGCGGGGGTGCTGCGCAAGGAGCCGTACCAGCAGGCGCCGCTCCGCCACGGCTACCTGCTCACCGACACCGGCCTCGAACTCTGGGGCCCGCTCTACCAGTTGAGCCGCTGGGGCGGTCGGCACGCGACCCCGGGCGGCCCGCACCACCTGTTCGCGCACCGCGCCTGCGGCACCGACCTCGACCTCATCGGAGCCTGCCCCAGCTGCGGCGGCGGGCCCGTCCCCCCGGCCGAGGTCACCATGCGCCCCAACCCGGCCCACGCCGGCGGCCACCGCGAGGACCCGGTCTCCCGCGCCCTGGTCCGCCCGCACCTGCTGCTCGAACCGATCGCCTCGGCCGCTGCCTCCGCCGCGTAGCGGAGCGCCGCCGGGCGGCGTGCCCAAGGCCGACGGGGCCGCGGGCAGCGCGCCGACGGCCCCGCGGGTGCAGCTGGTCAGGAGTGGAAGTGGACCTCCGGGTCGGCGGCGGTCGGCCCGTCGAGCAGCGGCTGGTCGATGCCCTTCAACTGGAGGTCGAAGAACGCCCCGACGTACCGGCGGGTGAGCTCGACGGCACGCTGCCCCGTGATGGTGGTCTCCGGGGGCTGGGGCGCGCCGAGCGCCTTGAGGAAGAGCGGGTAGTCGGTGAAGCTGCCGTGGTCGGTGCCGTCGACGGTCAGCCACCGCTTCCAGCCGTCGAGCCGGGGCCAGCTGTCGGTCCAGCTGGCGTCCTCGGCGCCGGGCAGGGGGTGGCCGATCATCAGGTACGGCTTGCCGCCGATCCCGGACTCGGGCACCTCGTAGTCCATGCTGCCGTCCAGGTCCACCCCCGCCCGGATCCGGTCGTCGGTCACCAGCGCCGGGACGCTGGCCGCGCCGCCGGCGGAGTGCCCGGCCATGCCGATCCGGTCGCGGTCGATCATGCGGGCGTAGCGCCAGGCCGGGTGGGGGCGGTCGGTCAGCTGGTCGACGACGAAGGAGGCGTCCTTCGCCCGGCTCTCGTCCAGGCCCTTCCAGGCCTCGCGGGTGGTGAGCTTGCCGCACTCCACGCAGGGCAGTGTCTGCCCGTCCGGGAAGGTGGTCCCGGTGTTCTCGTAGGTGTGGTCGACCAGTGCCACCACGTAGCCGCGGCTGCCCAGGTCCTCGGCGAGGCTGCTGAGCGAGGCGCGCGGCATGGTGAAGCCGGGGGAGAGGACCACCAGCGGGTAGTGGCCGCCCTGGGGGCGGGCGTCCGTCCTGGACCAGGTCCGGGTGCCGGTCACGGCCTCGGTCGGGACGCTGTTGCCCGGGAGCTTGCTGTCCAGCAGCAGCCGGGCGGCCGCGGCGGTCATGTACGGGGCCGGGCTGCCCGTCCCGGCGTGGGCGGGGTAGTACATCGTGACCATCAGCTGGCGCGGCCCGGCGGAGGGCACCCATGGGTCCGGGCGGTTCTCGTCGACCAGGTGCAGGACCTCCTGCCCGACCGCAAACGGCCCGGTCGGGCGCGGGAGTTCGAGGTGGACGGCGCTCGGCGTGCCGGCCGCGGCGGAGCTGCCGGCCGCACCGGCAGCGGCGGCGACCGGTGCGACCGGTGCGGCGGGTGCGGCCAGGGCCGGTGCCGCGGCTGCGACGGACAGGGGCACGGCGAGCAGCAGGGCTGCGAAGGCGGCGGTGGTGCGAACTCGGCTCGTGTGTCGGCTCATACGGGCGACGGTAGGTCGCCGGCGGGCGGCCTGACGTCCACTCAGAGAGGTACTGATCCCTTGCGGGGCGGGCCCCCTGCGGCCCTTAGGGGGTGATCGGTCGGCCTCAGTCGACCGCCTCCAGGATCGTGGCGTTGGCCAGGCCGCCCGCCTCGCACATGGTCTGCAAGGCGAACCGCCCTCCACTGCGGCGCAGTTCGTGCACCAGCGTCGTCATCAGCCGGGTGCCACTGGCGCCCAGCGGGTGGCCGAGGGCGATGGCGCCGCCGTTGACGTTCAGCCGGGCCGGGTCGGCGCCGGTCTCCTGCAGCCAGGCCAGGACGACGCTGGCGAAGGCCTCGTTGACCTCGAACAGGTCGATGTCGGCGAGCGAGAGCCCGGCGCGGTGCAGCACCTTCTCGGTGGCGGGCAGCACGCCGGTGAGCATCAGCAGTGGGTCCGACCCGGTGACGGCGAAGGAGTGCAGCCGGGCCAGCGGGCGCAGCCCCAGTCGGGCGGCGGTCTCGCTGCTGGTGATCAGGACGGCGGAGGCGCCGTCGTTGATCGGACTGCTGTTGCCCGCCGTGACCGACCAGTCGATCTGCGGGAATCGCTCGGCGTAGGCAGGGTCGGCGAAGGCCGGACGGAGCCCCGCCAGGACCTCGGGCGTGGTGCCCGGGCGCACCGACTCGTCCGTCGTGACCAGGCCCTCGGGCGTCGGTACGGGGACCAGCTCGTCCGCGAACCGGCCCTCCGCGTGCGCCCTGGCGGCCTTGGCGTGCGACCCGGCCGCGAACTCGTCCATGGCCTCCCGGGTGAGCGACCACTTGGCGGCGATCAGCTCGGCGCCGACCCCCTGCGGAACCAGCCCGCCCGGGTAGCGGGCCGCGACGGCGGCGCCGAACGGATCCGCCCCCGGCGGCACGTTCGACCACATCGGCACCCGGCTCATCGACTCGATCCCGCAGGCCACCACCAGGTCGTACGCCCCGGAGATCACCCCCTGAGCCGCGAAGTGCACCGCCTGCTGGGAGGAGCCGCACTGCCGGTCCACGGTGGTCGCCGGAACGGACTCCGGGAACCCGGCCGCCAGCCAGGCGTAGCGGGTGGTGTTCATCGCCTGTTCCGCGACCTGGTCGACGCAGCCGCCGATCACGTCGTCGACCAGGGCCGGGTCGATGCCGCTGCGCCCGATCAGGGCCTGGAGGGTGTGGGCGAGCAGTTCGACCGGGTGGACGCCCGAGAGCGAGCCTCCCGGCTTGCCCTTTCCGACCGGGGTGCGGACGGCTTCGACGATCACGGCATCGCGCATGGCGGGCCGCCTCTCCTCTGCGGTGGATTGGAAAAGCAAACTCACTATAGGTCGGTGAGTTTGGGAATCCAACCCTCTAGGTGTTCGCCAAGGCGCCCGAGCCCCGGACGTCCTCCAGGAACTCCGCCGCCGCACGGGCGTTGGGCACCGGAAGGGTGAGCGGCAGCCCCGCCGACCCCGTCCGAAGCTCCAGCTCAGCGAGACCGGTCGCCCGGGCCGAGTGCACCTCCGCCCACCGGTACGCCGTCGCCGCGCCCAGGGGGTGCGGCGGCCGGTGCACCAGCCCGCCGGGCGTCACCGTGAGCCGCCCCCGGGCGAACCGGACGCTCCCCTCGCTGCGCAGCGCCTCGTGCAGCGCGGCTCGGAGGCACGGGGACAGGCGCTCGTCCACCTCCCGCGCCAGCGCCTCCAACCCGTGCAGTCGGGCCAGCACAACGGGCTCGTCCGCACCGGCGGGCCATATTCGGATCCGCTCGGGCTCCCGGCGCCGCCCGCCGGGGGAGTACTCGACGGCTTCGATGCCCGCCCACGGCAGCAGCCGCTCGTCGGCGCCCGCCCCGACCAGTGCCAGACCGCCCTCATGGACCCGTACGGAGCGCAGCCCGGGCGCGGGCCGTAGGGCGCCGTACCCGTTCGCGCCCACCACCACCGCCGCGGCCGCCACCACCGGGGCGGGCCACCACTGGCCGAACGCCAGGCAGACCACCAGCGCCAGGACCACCGCTACGGTGTCCAGCCACGTCCGCGCCCGCCACGGGACCGGCCGGAACGCCCGGTGCACCTGCACCACCGGCCCGAGCGGACCGGCCGACCCGCGACGGCCCTGACCGTTCTCCACGAACGACCACGCCCACCCGGGCGACCACAGCATCGCCACTTCGCCCTCCTTGCCTCGACGGTCTCCCCAACCGGAACTGCGACTGCCGGATGGCGGACCACCAGGATCGATCGCCCACCACCCTCCGGAACAGTGCCAATCGACACCCTTTGGACCGAAACGGCCGGAGTGTGTCCGGCAGCCGGGGGTGCCGTTCGGCAGGGGCGACCGACAGGACAGTCAGCGGGGGAGCCGAGGCGCGGGGGCAGGCCCCGCCGGTCAGCGCCCGGCCGCGCCGAGTCCCACCTGCAGGCGCCGCAGCAGCGCCGTGCCCGCCTCGTCCACCGACCGCCGGGAGTTGGCCAGCACCACCACCCCCACCTGCTGCTCCGGGTCGAACGCGAGGAAGGAGGCGGACCCGCCCGTCCCCCCGTTGTGCCACAACTGCAGGTGCCTGCCCTGCTGGGCGTGCAAGCGGTGGCCGAGCCAGCCGAGGTGCGCCCAGGCGAACGGGTTGACCCGGTGCCTGCTCTCCCGGGTGAGCAGCATCGCCGGCGCCAGCGGTGCGTCCGGCTCGCCCTCGGCCGCCAACTGCGCCCGCAGGAAGGCCGCGAGGTCGGCCGCCGTCGAGCGGAGCCCGCCAAGCCGGGGAGCGCCGCGAACTCCCAGGACGGCACCGGGCGCCCGCTCGGCGCATGGCCGGACGCCAGCCGGGCGGACTGGTCGGCGTCCGGCCGCAGGCAGGTGTCCGTCAACCCCAGCGGTGCGCAGACCTCGCGGTCCACCAACTCCCCGTACGCCGTGCCGGACCGGTGGGCGAGGGCCAGCCCGAGCAGCCCGGCGCCGAGGTTGGAGTACCGGAAGTTGCGCCCGGGGGCGGAGTGCAGCCGCGTCCGCCCGAGCCCGGAGAGTATTCGCTCGGCGGTGCAACGGGCGTACGGGTCGGGCTGGTTGGGCCGCAGCAGCGCGCGCAGCAGCATGCCCCGGGGCAGCCGGGGGAGCCCCGACGTGTGGGTGGCGAGGTGCCGGAGCGTGATCGCCGCCCCGCCCCGGGCCGGGACGGCCGCCGAACGGGGCAGCACCTCCGTGAGCGGCTCGTCGAGACGTACGGTGCCGTCGAGCGCCAGCCGCGCGAGCGCGAGCGAGGTGAACACCTTGGTGACGGAGCCGATGTCGAACAACGTCCGGGCCCCGGGCACTTCGCCTCCCGGACCCGTCCGCCCGGCGCCGTGGATCTCCACGGCGCCACCGGCCACCCCGGCGACCACCACGCCGACGCGCCGCGCCGCGAGCCGGTCGGAGGTCTGCTGCACGAGGCGCGCGAGTTCGTTCATGCCCCCGACCCTAGGGGCCCGCGACCTGCGAAGTCGTCCGCCCGGAAAATGATTTCACCCCCGCCCGGATGCTCCCCCGGTCGTACGCCCCACCCCGCCCAGCGCCTACCCCTCCTCGAGCACCGCCCGCAGCCGCGCCGCCACCTCCGCCGCCCCCGCCTCGTCCGGGTACTTCCCCCGCGGCCAGAAGAACCCGCGCAGCCCGTCCCTGGGATTGCGCGGCACCACGTGGACGTGCAGGTGCGGCACCGACTGGCTGATCCGGTTGTTCGCCGCCACGAAGCTGCCCGCCGCGCCCAGCCCCCGCTCCATCGCCGCCGCCACCCGCTGCACCCGCAGGAAGAACGGCCCGACCTCCTCGGTGGGCAGGTCCGCCAGGGTCCGGTGGTGGGTGCGCGGCACGACCAGCACGTGGCCGGGGAACAGCGGCCGGCGGTCCAGGAAGGCCACCGCCGCCGCGTCGTCCAGCACCCGGTGCGCCGGTTCCTCGCCCGCCACCACCGCACAGAACACGCAGTCCATCCGTCCATTCAAACCACCGGCGGCCTCCCCGGCACCCCCGCAAACCCCGATCCGCCCGGCGTCACCCATCCGGCGGCCGACCGCGTGCGCGGGCCTCCGCGCCGGGCGCACGGTGACTGAGAGGGGGAGGGGGACGGATCGACGTGGCGCACTCGTGCCGCACGAGGAGGTGGCCCGGATGTCGGGCAAGTTCGAGGTCTACCAGGACGCCGGCGGCAAGTACCGGTTCCGGCTCAAGGCGGGCAACGGCGAGATCGTCGCAACCGGCCAGGGCTACGTCAGCAAGGACGCCGCCCACAAGGGCGTCGAGGCCGTCCAGCGGGCCGCCGACGGCGCGGCGGTGATCGACGTCCCGAAGGCCGCCTGACCCGGGCCGGGGCGAGCGAGGCCCCGTGGCCGGCCCACCCGGACCGGCGGCGGGGCCCACCGGCGCCGATCAACCGGCGCACCGGGCGCCCGCCGACGGCACACCGGCACACCGGCACACCGGCACACCGGCACACCGGCGCACCGCCAACGGCGCACCGGCGCCGCGCCTACTCGTACCGGTACAGCAGCGCTTCCCGCTCCGTCTGCTCGATCATGTCGATGGTCAGCGAGTCGTCCCGCAGGTGCGACAGCGTGACCTCCGCCGACGTCGGCTGGGCGTCCGTCGCCAGCCAGTTCTCCGGCTTCCAGGCCGAGCCGCGCATGAGCGCCTTCGGGCAGTGGACGTAAACCTCCTCCACGGCCACCACGATCGCGCTGCGCGGGGGCTTGCCGACGGCCGTCAGCTGCCGCAGCAGCTCCGGGTCGGTGGAGACACAGGCCCGCCCGTTGACCCGCAGCGTGGTGTCCCGCCCCGGGACGACGAAGAGCAGCCCGACCCGGCCGTTCTCCAGGATGTTGTGCAGGGTGTCCAGACGCTTGTTGCCGGTGGCGTCCGGAATGGCCAGGGTGTACTCGTCGAGCACCGAGACGACCCCGGCCGGGCCGCCGCGCGGGGAGACGTCGCAGCGGCCGGCCGCGTCGGAGCTGGCCACGAAGACCAGCGAGGCGCAGGCGATGAGGCGCTGGGCGACCTCGTGGAGGTGGTCCACCTGCTTGCGCCGCGCGTGGTCGCCGGGCTGCTCGTAGACCTCACGCAACTGGGCCGGCTCGGTGAGGGCACGCGCGCTGAGGGCGGTGAACAGGCTGTTCGGCGCGTCCGGGACGGGGGTTGACGGAGCGGGAGCTTCCGGTGTGAGGGTCATACCGGGAATCTAGCGGAGGGCTCTGCTCGTGTCCCTTCCCCTCGGCTTCCTCAACTCTCCGTGAAAGAGTCGCCCCACCCCTCCCCACCAGCGGTTTTCCGCTGATAATGGGGCCAGGGACTCCAGCCAGCCGGAGGTGGTGGCCGTGATCGTCAGAATTTGGGCCGGGCAGGTCACGGCCGATCGCATCGAGGAGTTCTGCGCGCATCTGGTCAGCCAGGTGATCCCGCAGTTGGGGCGGACGGACGGGTGCCTCGGCGGTGAACTGTTGCGCTCGGTGACCGAGGATGGACACCGGGTGCTCGTGGTCAGCCGCTGGCGTGACGAAGAGGCCCTGCGGGGGTACGCCGGGCCGATGTGGCGGATCCGGCCGGTCTGGTCGGAGGGCGAGTTGCACTACCTCGCGCACCCCCCGGAGGTCACCCACTTCACGCCGATCGCCGCACCCGCCACGCTCTGAGTCCGCTCCGAGCCCGGCCGAGGCCCAATGCCCCGGGGACGGCGGCACCGGGGACGGCGGTACCGGGGACGGTCGCGCCCGACCGTCACACCGAGAACGGCACCGAGTGGATCTCGGCCGCCGGGTGCCCGGTCCGTTCGTGGACCCGCTGCACCGCTTCCCTGGACGGCGCCTCGGACAGGCAGTACACCGTGCCGGTCTCGGGGTCCGCCCAGGCCTGCTCGAAGTGCACGCCCTCCCCGCCCTCGACCGCCAAGTCGGCCGCGTGGGCGGCCCTGAGCTGCTCCGGCGTGATCCCGACCATCCCGTGGTGGACGTCCATGAACTTCATCGCGCTCGCCTCCGTATCTTGCGAAACCTTGCGAATCCCGCGAACCTTCCGAACGCTGCGAGTCCCACGGGCCCTGCGCACCGTGTGAACCCCGCCGGCCGTCCGGCCCCACCACCAGGGTCACCCTGCGCGCACGGCGGCGCCACCGGCGCCGTGCCGGACGCACCGGTGCCGTACCGGACCCACCGCGCATTCCCCGCGCGGCCGTGAAACAGGCCACAGCGGAACCCTCTCCCTCGGCTCGCACCCCGCGTGGCACAATGACGTCATCAGCAGTGACGTTCAGCGCACTCCGGGGTCGGTGAAAATCCGAACCGGCGGTTACAGTCCGCGACCCGTCCGCAGCCAGCGGCCGGTTGACCAGGTGAAATTCCTGGACCGACGGTTAAAGTCCGGATGGGAGGCGTGCGCGGGCGGACGAAGAGCAGTACCCGTGGTCCATCACGAACCGGACCGGACCACGGTCAGGTGAACGGCGGGAGAGGTGTCTCCCGGGTCGGGCGAGCGATCTCCCGGCGGTTCCGGCACCCCGGCGACGGGTCGTGTCGGCAGCCCTGTGCACCGGTGCCCGTCCGTGTCATCTCCCTCTGCCGCCCCGGAGTCCGCGCCCCAAGCGCGAGGAGACCCGGGTGTTCACCGGCATCATCGAAGAGCTCGGCGAGGTCGTGTCGATCGAGGAGATCGGCGACTCCTCGCGAATCCGCCTGCGCGGCCCGGTGGTTCGTGTCGGCGCGCGTCACGGCGACTCCATCGCGGTCAACGGCGTCTGTCTGACCGTGGTCGACAGTGCCGAGGAACTGGCCGCCGAGACGGGCGAGTTCAGCGCCGACGTGATGGCCGAGACGCTGCACCGTTCCAGCCTGGGCGAGTTGAAGCCCGGCTCCCCGGTCAACCTGGAGCGCGCGATGGCGCTCGGCGCCAGGCTCGGCGGGCACCTGGTCCAAGGTCATGTCGACGCCACCGGGCGGCTGTTGAGCCGCGAGCCCGGCGAGCGCGACGCGGCCGGAAACCTGCGCTGGGAGGTGCTGCGCTTCTCGCTGCCGGAGTCCATCTCCCGGTACCTGGTGGAGAAGGGCTCGATCACGGTCGACGGCGTCAGCCTCACCGTGGTGGAGGCGGCCCGCGACAGCTTCACCGTCAGCCTCATCCCGGCCACCCTCGCGCTGACCACGCTCGGCGCCAAGGCCCTCGGCGAGAGCGTCAACCTCGAGGTGGACGTGCTCGCCAAGTACGTGGAGCGGCTGCTCGAATCGCGCACCCTCCCGAACCTGCCGCACACCGCACAGGCCACGCACACCGCAGACACCGCACACATCACGCACAGCACGGGGGACAAGGAATGAGCTGGCTCAGCGGAGAGGCGTTCACCGTCCTCGGTGAACACGTGAAGTGGGCCGACATGATCGGCAACCTGTTCGGCTTCGGCGGCCTGGCGCTCGGCTGGCGCCGCTCGGTGTGGAGCTGGCCGGTCCAACTCCTGTCCGGCGTCGTGCTGATCGCGGCCTACTTCGGGGGCCACGTCCCCGGCCTGATCGGCAAGCAGCTGATCGTCATCGTCACCGCCGCCTGGGGTTGGGCGCAGTGGCGGCGCGGGCGCCGTGACGCCGGCACCATCTCGGTGCGGTTCGCCAGTTGGCCCGAGCGGGCCGCCCTGGTGGCCGGCACCGCAGCCGGCACGGTCGCCCTGGCGCTGCTGTTCACCGCCTACCCCGAGCTGTCCTGGAGTCCCTGGTCGGACGCCTACATCTTCGTCGGCACGCTCGCCGCGATGGTGGCCCAGGCGCGCGGCTGGCTGGAGTTCTGGTTCGCCTGGATCGCGGTCGACGCGGTCGGCGTCCCGTTCGCCTTCAACAGCGGCTACACCTTCTCGGGCCTCACCTACTCCGTCTACTTCGTCCTGGTGCTGCTCGGCCTGCGCTCCTGGTGGCTGAGCACCCGTGAGCCGCGAGCCACGTCCGCCAACGTCCCGCAGGGAGTCACGGCATGACCGAGAACCAGACCCAGCCCGGCGCCCGGCCCGGCAGCGAGTCCGGCACCCGCCCCGGCAGCGACGGCGACGAGTTCGTCCTCGACCCGGTCGAGCGGGCGATCGCCGACATCGCGGTCGGCCGCGCGGTGATCGTGGTCGACGACGAGGACCGCGAGAACGAGGGCGACATCGTCTTCGCCGCCTCCGCCGCGACCCCCGAGCTGATGGCCTTCACCATCCGCTACAGCTCCGGCGTGATCTGCGCCCCGATGACCGGTGAGGAGCTGGACCGCCTCAAGCTCCCGCCGATGACCCAGGTCAACGAGGACCGCAAGGGCACCGCCTACACCGTCTCGGTGGACGCCCGCGAGGGCGTGGACACCGGCATCTCCGCCGCCGACCGCGCCCGGACGGTACGGCTGCTCTCCTCGCCCGGCACCGAGCCCGGGGACCTCACCCGGCCCGGGCACGTCTTCCCGCTGCGCGCCGTCGAGGGCGGGGTGCTGGTCCGCCCCGGGCACACCGAGGCCGCCGTCGACCTGGCCCGGCTGGCCGGGCTGGCGCCGGCCGGGGCGATCGCCGAGGTGGTCAACGACGACGGCACCATGGCCCGGCTGCCCGAGCTGGTCGCCTTCGCCCGTGAGCACGGCCTGGCGATCATCTCCATCGAGGACCTGATCGCCTACCGCCGCCGCACCGAGCTGCACGTCGACCGGGCCGCCACCACCGCCCTGCCCACCGTGCACGGCGAGTTCACCGCGGTCGGCTACCGCGGCACCATCGACGGCGTCGAGCACATCGCGCTGGTGGCCGGCGGCCTCGGCGCGGACGGCCGGCTGCCGGACGGCGAGGACGTGCTGGTGCGGGTGCACTCCGAGTGCCTGACCGGCGACGTCCTCGGCTCGCTGCGCTGCGACTGCGGTCCGCAGCTGGAGGCCTCGCTCCGGCGGGTCGCCGAGTCCGGCCGCGGCGTGGTGCTCTACCTGCGCGGCCACGAGGGCCGGGGGATCGGCCTGGCCCACAAGCTGCGTGCGTACGAGCTGCAGGAGCAGGGGCGCGACACCGTCGACGCCAACCTGGACCTGGGCCTGCCCGCGGACGCCCGCGACTACAGCATCGCGGCGCAGATGCTGGTGGACCTCGGCGTCCGCTCGCTCACCCTGCTGACCAACAACCCGCGGAAGCAGACCGCGCTCACCGACCACGGGCTCAAGGTCAAGGGGCGCGAGTCGGTCGAGATCGCGCCCAGCGAGCACAACCTGCGCTACCTGCGCACCAAGCGCGACCGGATGGGCCACGACCTGCCCGGCCTCGGCTCCTGACACCATCCGAACCTCCCACCCCAAGACAGGAAGTAGCGACATGAGCGGCCACGGAGCCCCCGAGCTGACCATCGACGGCGCCGCCGACCTCAAGGTCGCCGTCATCGCCGCCCAGTGGCACGACAAGGTGATGAACGGCCTCCTGGACGGCGCCCACCGGGCGCTCAAGGAGCTCGGCGTCGCGGAGCCGACCGTGCTGCGCGTCCCGGGCACCTTCGAGCTGCCGGTCGCGGCCAAGCGCCTCGCCGACCGCGGCTACGACGCCGTGATCGCCCTCGGCGTGGTGATCCGCGGCGGCACCCCGCACTTCGACTACGTCTGCCAGGCGGCCACCGCCGGCCTGACCCAGGTCAGCGTGGACACCGGCGTCCCGATCGGCTTCGGCGTGCTGACCTGCGACAACGAGGAGCAGGCGCTCGACCGGGCCGGTCTGCCGGGCTCGGCCGAGGACAAGGGCCACGAGGCCGTCACCGCCGCTGTCGCCACCGCCGCCGTCCTGCGCGACGCCCGCTGACGTCAGGCCGTACGGTCCCGGACCGTGGACGTCCACCGGACTGTCCACGGTCCGGGACCGTTTACCGTCCGCCTCCCCGCACGCCGTATGGTGAGTCCCATCATGGCTTCGAAGACATTCGAGGAGCTCTTCGCCGAGCTCCAGCAGAAGGCCGCCACCGGCGACCCCTCGTCCTCCCGTACCGCCCAGCTCGTCCAGCAGGGCGTCCATGCGATCGGCAAGAAGGTCGTCGAGGAGGCCGCCGAGGTCTGGATGGCCGCCGAGTTCCAGTCGGACGAGCAGACGGCCGAGGAGATCTCCCAGCTCCTCTACCACGTTCAGGTGATGATGATCGCCCGTGGGCTGACGCTCGACGACGTCTACAAGTACCTCTGAACCGCTCCCGACAGCACCCCCTCCCCGAACAGGTAAGGAACCGACTTCCCATGCTGCGCATCGCCGTCCCCAACAAGGGTTCTCTCTCGGGTCCCGCGGCGGAGATGCTCCATGAGGCCGGATACCGCCAGCGGAAGGACCCGAAGGAGCTCGTCCTCGTCGACCCGAACAACGAGGTCGAGTTCTTCTTCCTCCGCCCGCGCGACATCGCCGTCTACGTCGGCTCCGGCCGCCTGGACGTCGGCATCACCGGCCGCGACCTGCTGCTGGACTCGCACTCCAACGCGGAGGAGGTGCTCGCCCTCGGCTTCGCCGGGTCGACCTTCCGCTTCGCCCGCCCCGAGGGCCTGGACGTCAAGGACGTGCAGGGCCTGGAGGGCCTGCGGATCGCGACCTCCTACACCGGCCTGGTCGAGCAGCACCTGGCCGACCACGGCGTGACGGCGACGGTCACCAAGCTGGACGGCGCGGTCGAGACCGCGGTGCAGCTGGGTGTCGCCGACGTGATCGCCGACGTGGTGGAGACCGGGACCAGCCTGCGCAACGCCGGCCTGGAGGTCTTCGGCGAGCCGATCCTGGTGTCGGACTCCGTGGTGATCCGCCCCAAGGGCGCGGGCGAGGACGCCCGGGTCGAGCAGTTCCTGCGTCGTCTCCAGGGCGTGCTGGTGGCCCGCCGCTACGTGCTGATGGACTACGACATCCGGGCCGAGAAGGTCGGCGCCGCCGTGGCGCTCACCCCCGGCCTGGAGTCGCCGACCGTCTCCCCGCTGCACACCGAGGGCTGGGTGGCCGTCCGCTCGATGGTGCTCCGCAAGGAGGCCCAGCAGATCATGGACGACCTGTGGGGCATCGGCGCCCGGGCGATCCTGGTGACCAACATCCACGCCTGCCGTCTCTGACCTGCTCGCACGGCAGAGAGTAAAGAACGGTTCAATAGGGGCGGGGACGCTGACCGGCGTCCCCGCCCCTGTGCTGTCGCCCGTCATGATCCAGAGCCACCGGAGACCCCACGTGTCCACCCCGCCCGTCGAGTTCCCCGTCACCTGGGCGCCCCGGCGCACCCGCGCGGTGCTGCTGCCGGTCTGCGCCGTGCTCGTGGCGCTGTTCGTGGTGCTGGCGGTGCTGCTCCCGGCGAACTGGCAGCTCAACGACCGGATCATGATGGTCGCCAGCGGGGTGCTGTTCGCCGCCGTCGGCCTGATGCTGGCCCGCCCCCGGGTGAGCGCCGACGCCGAGGGCGTGACGGTGGTCAACTTCGTCCGCAGCCGCCGGCTGTCCTGGCCGGAGATCGTCCGGGTCAACTTCCGCCAGGGCGAACCGTGGGCCACCCTCGACCTCGCCGACGGCACCTCGCTGGCCGCGGTCGGCATCCAGTCCGGCGTCGGCAAGGACCAGGCGATCGCGGACGCCCGCGCGCTGCGCGACCTGGTCGAGCACCACGCCCAGGTCTGACGCGCACCCGCCGGGACCCCCCAACCGGGGGCCCCGGCGGGTCCGAACACGCTTCCTACCGTCACGCCGGTATGGTCTACGCTGGTAAAAGCGGGGCAAAACTTCGTTCCCGCCCCAGCACGACCTGTACCGCACCGACCAGAGGAGTGACACTCCCCCTCGATGGACGATCCGTCCGGTAGTACCTGCGCCGCCTCGCTTCCGACCCCCGGAAGGCAGGCGGCACTGTGATCACCGCCTGGCTGCTGTTGCTCGCGGCCGTGCTCCTGATCCTCGCCAACGGCCTCTTCGTGGCCGCCGAGTTCGCCTTCGTGACCGCCGACCGGGGCGCGGTGGAACGTTCCGCCGAAACCGGCGACGTCAAGTCCCGCCGGGTCTCCCGGGCCCTGCGGCACCTGTCCTTCGAACTCTCCGGCGCCCAACTGGGCATCACCGTCACCTCGCTGGTGGTCGGCATGCTCGCCGAGCCGGCCCTGTCGACCCTGCTCTCGCCCGTGATGTCGGGCATCGGGGTGCCGGACTCCGCCGCCCGCGGCGTCGCCGTGGTGGTCGGCATGGTGGTGGCGACCGTCGTGCAGATGGTGATCGGCGAGCTGGTGCCGAAGAACTGGGCGATCTCCCGCCCGCTCCAGGTGGCCCGCGCGGTCGCCGCCCCGCACATGGCCTTCTCCTTCGCCTGCCGCCCGCTGATCAGCTTCCTGAACGGCGCCGCGGACCGCACCGTCCGCGCCTTCGGCATCGAGCCGCAGGAGGAGCTGGAGCACGCCCGCACCCCGGCCGAGCTGGTCTCGCTGGCCCGGCACTCGGCCAAGGCCGGTGCGATAGACGAGGAGTCGGCGACCCTGTTCGTCCGTACCCTCGGCCTCGGCGAGCTGACCGCCGAGTCGGTGATGACCCCGCGGATCGACGTCGCCGCCCTCCAGCGCGACGCCACCGCCTCCGACGTCATCAACCTGACCCGGGCCACCGGCCTGTCCCGCTTCCCGGTCTACACCGACACCGTGGACGAGATCACCGGCATCGTGACGCTCAAGGACGCCCTCGCCGTCCCGGCCGCCCGCCGCGGCCTGGTCCGGGTCGCCGAGCTGGCCTCGCCGCCGCTGCTGGTGCCCGAGACCCTGCCCGCCGAGCGGCTGCTGGACCAGCTGCGCCGCCTCCAGCCGATGGCCATCGTGGTCGACGAGTACGGCGGCACCGCCGGGGTCGTCACCGTCGAGGACATCGTCGAGGAGATCGTCGGCGAGGTGCAGGACGAGCACGACCCCGAGGACCACCCCGACCTGCTCGCGCTGCCGGCCGTCAACGGCCTGCCGGCGTGGGAGGCGGACGGCCGCGCCCGGCTCGACCAGCTGGAGGCGATCGGCCTGAACGCCCCGGACGGCCCGTACGAGACCCTGGCCGGTCTGGTCTCCGACCTGCTCGGCAAGCTCCCCGAGGTGGGTGAGCAGGCCGAGCTGCCCGGCTGGCGGTTCACCGTGACCGGCGTCGACCGGCACCGCACCAGCCAGGTCCGGGTGGAGCGCACCAGCGCGCCCGGCCGGTTCGGCGAGAACGGGGAGAACGTCCGATGACCGTGCTCCAACTCGCCGTCGCCGTCCTGCTCCTGCTCGGCAACGCCTTCTTCGTCGGCGCAGAGTTCGCCGTCGTCTCGGTGCGCCGCAGCCAGATCGAGCCGCTCGCCGAGGCCGGGCACAAGCGCGCCCGGACGGTGCTGCACGCGCTGTCCAACGTCTCCGCGATGCTGGCCGCCGCCCAACTCGGCATCACCGTCTGCTCGCTGGGCCTCGGTGCGCTCGCCGAGCCGACCATCGCCTCGCTGCTGGAGGACCCCTTCCACGCGATCGGCGTCCCGTCCGGCCTGATGCACCCGCTCTCGTACGGGATCTCGCTGGCCCTCGTGGTCTTCCTGCACATGGTGCTGGGCGAGATGGTGCCGAAGAACATGGCGATGGCCGGCCCGGAGCGGGCCGCGCTGCTGCTCGGCCCGCCGCTGGACCGGCTGGCCCGCTGGCTCACCCCGGTGATCCGGGCGCTCAACGCCTTCGCCAACGGCGTGCTGCGGCTGTTCCGGGTGGAGGCCAAGGACGAGGTCGAGTCGGTGTTCACCACCGAGCAGCTGATGTACCTGCTGGTCGACTCCCGGGACGCCGGCCTGCTCGACGAGGACCGCCAGGAACGCCTGGAGGACGCCCTGGAGCTGGGCCGCCGCCCGGTCACCGACGTCCTGCTGCGGCCCGAGCAACTGGTCACCGTGGACCCGAAGGCGACCGCCGCCGAGGTCGAGGAGCTCGCCCTGCGCACCGGCTTCTCGCGCTTCCCGGTCACCGACGGGGACCCGGCCGGCCACGGCTACCTGGGCTACCTCCACCTCAAGGACATCCTCGACGTGGACGACCCGTCGGCGCCCGTCCCGGCCCGGCTGTGGCGGCCGATCACGGTGCTGCGCGGCAGCCTCCCGCTGGACGACGCCCTCGGCGCGATGCGCCGGGCCACCTGCCACCTGGCCGCCGTGCTGGACCAGGACGGCCGTACGGTCGGCGTGGTGATGCTGGAGGACGTCCTGGAGGAACTGGTCGGCGAGATGCACGACCCGGACCACCGGACGACCGCCTAACCACCGGAACCGGCGGAAGCACGGGAAGACCCTCCTCCGCCGACGGCGTGTCCGCCGAGGGCGAATCTGCCCACAGCAGGCAACGGTTCCCAGGCCGGCCACCCCGGGGGAGGGTGGTCGGCATGAGACTCCTGCTGCTGGGTGGAACGAAGTTCGTCGGACGGGCCGTCGCCGAGGAGGCACTGGCCAGGGGATGGGAGGTGACGGCCCTCAACCGCGGCACGCAGCCCGCGCCCGAGGGCGTCCGGGTGCTGCGCGGCGACCGCACCGCCGAGGACGGCCTGGCCGCACTCGGCACGGGGGAGTGGGACGCGGTGGTGGACACCTGGTCCTGGGCCCCGGCGGCGGTGCGCGACAGCGCCCGGCGGCTGAACGGCCGGGTCGGCCACTACGCGTACGTCTCCAGCCGCTCGGTGTACGACCACCCGCTGCGCGCCGGGGCCGACGAGACCGCGCCGGTGGTCGACTCCGACCCGGACCTCACCGGCGAGGTGGGCTACGCGGAGGCCAAGCGCGGCGCCGAACTGGCCCTGGAGGCGGAGTTCGGCGGACGCGCCCTGCTGGTCCGCGCCGGACTGATCCTCGGCCCGTACGAGGACATCGGCCGGCTGCCGTGGTGGCTGAACCGGATCGCCCGGGGCGGCCCGGTGCTCGCCCCGGGCCCGCGCGAGCTGCCGCTGCAGTACATCGACGGCCGCGACCTCGCCGCCTGGACCCTGGACGCGGTGGCGGCCCGGCTGGGCGGACCGTACAACGTGGTCAGCCCGGCCGGTCACACCACCATGGGCGGGCTGCTGGAGGCCTGCGTCGGGGCCACCGGCTCGGACGCCGAGCTGCGCTGGACGGACCCGGAGCGGATCCTGGCGGCCGGTGTGCAGCCGTGGACGGAGCTGCCGGTCTGGCTGGCGCCCGGGGAGCTCTACGACTTCCTGCACGGCGCCTCGGTCGCCCGCGCCGTCGCCGCCGGGCTGCGCTGCCGCCCGGTCGCCGAGACGGTCGAGGACACCTGGGCCTGGCTGCGGTCGATCGGCGGCGAGGCCCCGCAGCGCGCCGACCGGCCGAGCGTCGGGCTCGACCCGGAGCGCGAGGCGGAGCTGCTCGAGGGCTGAGACCCGGAGCGCGAGGCGGAGCTGCTCGACGGCTGAGGTCCGGAGCGCGAGGCGGAGCTGCTCGACGGTTGAGGCCCGGTGGGGGAGCCGGTCGTCAGCTCCGGCCGTCGATCAGCTCCCCGTACGCCTGCACCAGGTCCGGTAGCCGAAGCGTCGCCAGGTCCTCCCGGCCCGGCGGTTCGCGCAGCAGCGAGAGCCGCAGGTCCCGGTAGGCGCAGGACTTCTCGTACAGGGTGCGGATGAACCGGCCGTTGCCCAGCTCGTCGATCCAGCCCTCGCGCACCACGTGGGTGCAGATGCTGGCCAGCTCCTCGGCCGCGTCCTCGTCCCAGCCGTCGCCGTCCCGGCCGGCCAGCGCCGCGCCGATCGCGGTCAGCTCGTTCGGCCGGTAGCTCGGGAAGTCGACCCGGGTGGTGAAGCGGGAGTTGAGGCCGGGGTTGGTGGCGAGCAGCCGGTTCATCCCCTCCGGGTAGCCGGCCAGGATCACCACCAGCCGGTCCCGGTTGTCCTCGGCCCGCTTGAGCAGCACCTGGAGCGCCTCGTCGCCGTAGGCGTCGCCCTTGGTGTAGCCGGAGTTGGAGAGGCTGTACGCCTCGTCGATGAACAGCACGCCGTCCAGCGCGGAGTCGATCAGTTCGTTCGCCTTGACGGCGGTCTGGCCGAGGAACTCGCCCACCAGGTCAGCGCGTTGGGCCTCCACCAGGTGGTCGCCGGAGAGCAGTCCGAGGGCGTGGAAGACCCGGCCGAGGATCCGTGCCACGGTGGTCTTGCCGGTGCCGGAGGGGCCGGAGAAGACGAAGTGCCGCTTCGGCGGCTGGACCGGCAGCCCCTGCTCGGCGCGCAGCCGCGACATTCTCAACTGTGCCGACAGCGCCCTGACTTGGCGCTTGACCGGCTCCAGGCCGACCATCAGCGAGAGTTCGGCCAGGGCCGCGTCCAACTCCCGCTCGTTGCCCGCGGTTCGGGGCGGCGGCGCGGCGGCGGTGCGGGGCTGGGCCTCGCCGCGCACCGGCAGCGGCGGGGGTGGCGCGGCGGGGCCGGCCGGGGCGCTCGAACCCGAGCGTTCACCGGCCGTCTGGGGTGCGCCGTCCGCCGGGGCGGTGTCCGCTTCCGCTGCGGTGAGCGGGCCGTCCACGAGGGTCGCGTCCACTGCGGGCCCGCCGCCGACCGGGCTGGCGGCGGTGCCGAACTCGGCGTCGTAGAGCGGCCCTTCGGCGTAGCCGGGGTCGTCCTGGTAGCCCGTCCCACCGCCCACCCCGGCTCCGTCCGGCCCCGCGCCGTCCAGCCCCGCACCGTCGAGACCGGTCCCGTCCAGCCCGACGCCGTCCGGGCCGGTCCCGTCCAGCCCGCCCGAGCGCCCGTCCGCGAGCAGCCCGTCCGCGAGCGCGTCCTCGGCCGAGATGGCTGCCAGCCGGGCCGAGGTGTCCATGAACGCCGGGTCCGCCCGGTGCACCGCCCGGTAGAGCGGCAGCGCCGCGGCGCTGCGTCCGGCCCCCTCGTACGCCCGGGCCAGCCAGTAGCGCAGCTCCTTGCGCTGCGGCTGCTCGGAGCGGCAGCGGGCCAGCGAGGCGGCCAGCGGGGCCTGCGCCTGGGCGCACATGTCCAGCCGCACCCGGGCCATCCCGGCGAAGAGCCCGGCCTCGATGCCCAGCAGCGGGTCGTCCAACAGCCGGTCGGTGTCCCGGATCAACTGCTCCCAGTCCTTGAGCAGGTAGGACCGGCAGGCGTACAGGAACTGCGCGGACGGGTCCTCGCTGGGGGCCGGGCACTGCTCCAACGCCCGGTCCAGCTCGGCCAGGTGGCGGCCGTCCAGCCAGTGCGAGGCGTGCGCCAGCGCGAGGTCGCGGGCGTCCTCCAGCACCGGCTGCACCCACCAGCCCAGCCAGTACCAGGAGCTGAGCGGGCGGCGGTGCAGTCGCCGCTGCTCGCCGAAGCGGTTCTGGTTGCGGTACATCGCGAGCAGGGCGGCCGAGGTGTCGCTGCGCAGGGCGTGCAGGCCGAGCCAGGCGTCGGCCATGCCGGGGTCCAGCCGGACGGCGGCCCGGAACTCCTCCTCGGCCCGGGCGTAGGCGCCGGCCGTGTAGGCGTCCATGGCCCGCAGCCAGGCCCGGTCGGCGAGCCGGTCCGGGCCGCCCGCCGTGCTGTCGGAACTGTCGACCGTCGTCACTCACGCCCCCCGCGGTGTGGCCCGGGGCTCGGCCGGCGGATCGCCTGTGCTCAGCCGGGCCGGTGGTCGTCGAGCCCCCGGGGCGCATATGCGCCTACCGGGAATCGTACCGGCGCGGGGCTGATCCGGAAGGGTGCCGCACAGGGTCAAATGCGATCGTGCACAAGGTGGTTGGGCGGCCGGATGGCCGAAAAACCGCTGACCGGCGGGCTGCGGGAGGGGACCGGACGGCGCCCCCGGCTCACGGGGGAACAAGTCGGGAGCGCCGGGTCCGAAGCGGCCGGAACGATGAGTTCCGGCGACTGACGAGAACCTAAGTCCTGGCGATGTCGCAGGTCAAGGGCTTAGTTGAAGTTTCACCGACAGTGCTCGACGCGATCCGCCCGGTCACCCCGTCGACCCTGGTGGCGGCGTACGGACGGCTCGGGTCGGCGGCGAAGTGCGCCGCCTCCGCGCGGGCCCAACCGGCCCAGAACGCGGCGAGTTCCGGCCCGTCCCGCTCCTCGCCGCGCCGGCGGGCCGCAGTGGCCTCCAGCTCCATCCAGATCACCCGGGCCAGCCAGGGCCGCACCTCGCGGCGCCCCGCGCCGACCCCCTCCACCAGCACCACCGGGGCGAGCGGCACCCGGGCGGTGCCGGCGAAGCGGCGCAGGGTCCAGTCGTACACCCGGTGCTCCGCGTCCCGGCCGGCCGCCAGCGGTTCCAGCACCTGCTCGCGCAGCCGTCCCGCCCAGCCGAAGAGCTCGGTGTGCGTGGCCAGGTCGTCGAGGTGGACCACCGGCGCGCCGCCGAGTGCCACCGCCAGCCGCCCGGCGAAGGTCGTCTTGCCGGAGCCCGCGTGCCCGTCCACCGCGACCAGCCGCACCGGCCCGCAGGAGGGTGGCAGCGCGCGCAGCTCCCGGGCCAGCCCGGCCAGCGCATCGCTCCCGTCGGCCGGCGCAGCGGTCCCGTCGGCCGGTGCGTCGAGCCCGTCGGCCGGCGCGTCGAGCCCGCCGGCCTGCCCGTCGGGCCCGTGGAGCCCGTCGAGCCCGGCCGGCGGGTCGCCGGGAACGGGCGGACGGGGGGAGTGAGCGGTTCCGGATGCAGCCACAACGTCAACCCTACGGTGCCGTAGCCCACCACTGCGGACAGATCATCTGTGCAGGTCGTGACGGCAGCGCGGGTTTCGGGCATACTCGCCTTCGCCACGCCTGTGAACGGCCGTTCACCGCAACCCGGTGCCGGTCGGGCCGACCTGCCACACCCGCGCCGGACCACCCGCCACCCCGGGCCGGCGCCCGATCGAGGAGGCGACCCTCGCCATGACCCCGTCCCCCGTGAAAGCCGTGGAGCGCCAGCTGCCCAGCGAGGAGGCCCGCGAGCTGCTGAGCCTCACCCGGGACCTGGTCCAGCGCGAGCTCCAGCCGCGCGCGGCGGAGGACGAGGCCGCGGACCGCTTCCCCCGGGAGGTCTTCCGCACCCTCGGCGAGGCCGGCCTGCTCTCCCTCCCGTACGACGAGAAGTACGGCGGCGGCGAGCAGCCCTACGAGGTGTATCTCCAGGTTCTGGAGGAGCTGGCCGCGGGCTGGCTGGCGGTGGGCCTCGGTGTCAGCGTGCACACCCTGTCCTGTCACGCGCTGGCCACCTTCGGCAGCGACGAGCAGCGCGAGAAGTGGCTGCCCGGCATGCTCTCCGGCGAGCAGCTCGGCGCCTACTGCCTCTCCGAGCCGCAGTCCGGCTCCGACGCGGCGGCCCTGCGCACCCGCGCCGACCTCGACGGGGACGAGTACGTCGTCAACGGCACCAAGGCGTGGATCACCCACGGCGGCCAGGCCGACTTCTACAGCGCCCTGGTGCGCACCGGGGTGGACGGCCCCAAGGGCATCAGCTGCCTGCTCGTGCCCGGCGCCCAGCCGGGCCTGTCGGCCGCGCCGCCGGAGCACAAGATGGGCATGCGGTCCTCGCCGACCGCCCAGCTGCACTTCGACGGCGCCCGGGTGGCCCGCGAGCGGCTGATCGGCGAGGAGGGCCAGGGCTTCCAGATCGCGCTCGCCGCACTGGACTCCGGCCGCCTCGGCATCGCCGCCTGTGCCGTCGGCGTCGCCCAGGCCGCTCTCGACCTCGCCGTCGACTACGCCCGCACCCGGCGCCAGTTCGGCCGCCCGATCGCGGACTTCCAGGGCCTGTCCTTCATGCTCGCCGACATGGCCACCCAGATCGAGGCCGGGCGTTCGCTCTACCTCGCCGCCGCGCGGCTGCGGGACGCGGGCCGGCCGTTCTCCAAGGAGGCGGCGATGGCCAAGCTGTTCTGCACCGACGCCGCGATGCGGGTGACCACCGACGCCGTCCAGGTGCTCGGCGGCTACGGCTACACCCAGGACTTCCCGGCCGAGCGCTACATGCGCGAGGCCAAGGTGCTGCAGATCGTCGAGGGCACCAACCAGATCCAGCGCCTGGTGATCGGCCGCCACCTCACCAAGGGCTGAGCCGAAGCCCGGCCGGGCCCCGAAGTCCGGCGGGGCCCAGGCCCGGCCCCGAAGCCCGGCCCGCGGCCGCGGCCTCCCCGATACGGCCCCCGGTCGTCACTCCAGGGTGCGGAGTGACGACCGGGGGCGATTCTCTGACCGGGCGTCAACTCGCCCGCAGTCAAAAGGAATCAGCGCCGCGCGAGCCGCCGGCGCTGCTCCGGGATGGTGGCGAGCGGGACGGTCGAGGCGAGCTGCCGCCCGGCCTTGGCCGGGGCACCGACGCCCGCGCCGACACCGGCCCCCGCGCCGGCCCCCGCACCGGCCCCCGCGCCGCGCACCGGGCGGTGCACCAGCGCGTGCGAGAACGGCTGGGTGCGCCAGTCGAGTCCGCTCGGGAGCTTGAACAGCGCCTCGAACCGGGTCGGTTCGGCGTCCTCCCGGATCTCCGCCTCGGCCAGGTCGTCGGTCAGGGTGCCCGAGCCGGGGCAGATCGCGGGGGCGAAGGGGTTCCAGGCCGTCGGCAGCAGGGCGTGCTGCGGCAGCCGCTCCTCGTCCGCCACCAGGGCGATCGGGCGGCGGCACTCGGGGCAGTGGACCCGGAAGATGTCCCAGGTCTCGGCGTCGCCGGGGTCGGTGCCCGGCGCGTGGTCGACCGCGAGGTCGTCGCGGCCGGTCGGATCGTCGGTCTCGTCGAGAGCCAGCGCGCGCTGGTCGGTAGCAGGCATGGAGATCCCCCTAGGATCGGGCCCGGCGTGGTCGCTCTGGGGCCACAACCAGCACTTCCCGCCGATTCGGGCTCATAACCCTGCGGAGTTGCGCACCGTGATGCACCGGGTGTGTCCTTGGCCACACCGCCCGCCACATTCACCAGGCACATGCCCGTGCGACACCTGCGGTCCAACCCCGTGCCACCACCGTGCGCCCCCCGTGCTCCCCGAGCGGGTAGGTTTGCGCACCGTGGAGGATCTCGACCAACGCATCGTCCAGCTGCTCCTAGAGGACGGCCGGATGAGCTACACGGACCTGGGCAAGGCCACCGGCCTGTCCACCTCGGCGGTGCACCAGCGGGTGCGCCGCCTCGAACAGCGCGGGGTGATCCGCGGCTACACCGCGATCGTCGACCCCGACGCCGTCAACCTGGCGCTGACCGCGTTCATCTCGGTCAAGCCCTTCGACCCCAGCGCCCCGGACGACACCCCGGAGAGACTGGCCGGCCTGCCCGAGATCGAGGCCTGCCACAGCGTCGCCGGCGACGAGAACTACATCCTCAAGGTCCGGGTCGGCGCCCCCGGGGACCTGGAGGACCTGCTGGCCCGGATCCGCAGCGCCGCCGGAGTGTCCACCCGCACCACCGTGGTGCTCTCCACTCCCTACGAGGCACGACCCCCGAAGATCTGAGCGCGAACCGGCGGGGTGCAGACTTGGGCGCATGACCGAACGCACCAGCCCTCCTTTCCCGCCCTCGGGCCGGAGGGGCCCCCGGACCGTCCTGCTGCGCGGCGGCGCCGTCTACAGCCCCGCCGACCCCTTCGCCACCGCGATGCTCGTGGAGGGCGGGCACATCGCCTGGGTCGGCAGTGACGGCGCCGCCGAGGCGTACGCCGCGACCGCTGACGAGATCGTCGAGCTGGACGGCGCCCTGGTCACCCCCGCCTTCGTGGACGCCCACGTGCACGCCACCGCCACCGGCCTGGCGCTCACCGGACTCGACCTCACCGGCAGCCCCTCGCTGGCCGCCGCACTGGCCGCCGTCACCGCCTTCGTCGAGGCGCAGCCGGAGCCCGGCGGGGTGCTGATCGGCCACGGCTGGGACGAGACCGGCTGGCCCGAGGGCCGCCCGCCCACCCTCGCCGAACTCGACACGGCCGCCCGCGGCGCGGCGCTCTACCTCTCCAGGACGGACGTCCACTCCGCGCTCGCCACCACCGCGCTGCGCACCCTCACCGAGGGCCTCGCCGAGCGCCCCGGCCACCACGCCGACGGCCCGCTCACCAAGGACGCCCACCACGCCGTCCGGCAGACCGCGCTGGCGCACCTCACCCCCGAGCAGCGCCGCCGCGCCCAGCGCGCCACCCTGGCCCGCGCCGCCGAGCTCGGCATCGGCGCCCTGCACGAGTGCGCCGGCCCGGAGATCTCCTCCGAGGCCGACCTGGCGGCCCTGCTGGAGCTGGCCGCCGAGGGCGAGGGCCCCGAGGTCTTCGGCTACTGGGGCGAGCTGGGCGGCATCGAGACCGCCCGCCGGCTCGGCGCGGTGGGCGCCGGCGGCGACCTCTTCGTGGACGGCGCGCTCGGCTCGCACACCGCCTGCCTGCACGCCCGGTACGCCGACGCCGAGCACACCGGCACCGCCTACCTGACCGCCGAACAGGTCGCCGACCACGTCGCCGCCTGCACCGAGGCCGGGCTGCAGGCAGGATTCCACGCGATCGGCGACGCGGCGCTCACCGCCGTGATCGACGGCGTGCGCACGGCCGGCGAGCGGGTCGGCGCCGACCGGGTCAAGGCCCTGCGCCACCGCGTCGAGCACGCCGAGGCCCTGGACGACAAGGCGATCGCGGCCCTCGGCGAACTCGGCCTCACCGCCTCCGTCCAGCCCGCCTTCGACGCCGCCTGGGGCGGCCCGGACGGCATGTACGCGCAGCGCCTGGGCGCGGAGCGGGCGGCCGGTCTCAACCCGTACGCGGCCCTGCTGCGCGCCGGTGTCCCGCTGGCCTTCGGCTCGGACGCCCCGGTCACCCCGCTCGACCCCTGGGGCACCGTCCGTGCCGCGGCGTTCCACCGGACCCTGGAGCACCGGATCTCGGTCCGGGCCGCCTTCACCGCCCACACCCGCGGCGGCTGGCGCGCGATCGGCCGCGACCACGACGGCGTGCTGGTGCCCGGCGCGGTCGCCAACTACGCGCTCTGGGCCGCCGACGAGCTGGTCGTCCAGGCCCCGGACTCCCGGGTGGCGGGCTGGTCCACCGACCCGCGCTCCGGTACCCCCGGCCTGCCCGACCTCACCCCCGGCCACGAACTCCCGGTCTGCCTGCGCACGGTGGTCCGCGGCCGCACGGTGTACGAGCGGCAAGGCTAAGACCGGGTACGACCCGTAGGCCGGTGTGCGAGCGCTAAATCGGGTGATCGGCGGGCGGCCGCCCTCGTAGGGTGCCGACCATGACCGAGATCGTCCCCGCCGACTTCACCGTCCCGCGCGAGCTGCTCGCCCCGGAGTTCCGCCTGGAGCCCCTGGGCGAGCAGCACAACGCCTCCGACCACGCCGCCTGGACGGGCAGCATCGAGCACATCCGCGCCACCCCCGGCTGGGCCGGCCGCGGCTGGCCGCCCGCCGACGGCATGTCCCTGGCGGACAACCTCGCCGACCTGCGCCGGCACGCCGCCGACTTCGAGGCCCGCCGGGGCTTCACCTACACCGTCCTGGAGCCGGACCGGGACGAGGTGATCGGCTGCGTCTACATCTACCCGGACCGCGAGGACGCCTCCCTGGTCTCGGTCAGCTCCTGGGTCCGCGCCGACCGCGCCGAGCTGGACGCCCCGCTGTACCGCGCCGTCTCCGCATGGCTCACCGACCACTGGCCGCTGGGGCGCTTCCGCTACTCGGAGCGCTGACCCCACCCCCCCGAACCGGCCCAGCACCCTGACCTCACGCGCCCGCGACGTTCCGGGGTACCTTCTTCGCACAGCGTCCTAACAGCAAGCCTCAGGAAGATGGTGCGCCGGTGGCCATGCCCGTCACCCAGGAGCGGTCCGGGACCGCTCCCGAGCCGCAGGAACCGGCCCCGGCCCCCGGCCGCCTGGCCCGCGCGCTCGCCAAGGTCCGGGCCGGCCTGCCGCGCACCGGCCTCGCCGCGCTGTCCGGCCTGCTGCTCGCGCTCGCCTTCCCGCCGTACGACCTCTGGCCGCTGTCGCTGCTGGGCGTGGCCGCGCTGTCGCTGCTCACCCGCGGCCGCACCTTCCGCCAGGGCGCCTGGACGGGCTTCGCCTTCGGCCTCCCCTTCTTCCTGATGCTGCTCAGCTGGCTGCGGGTGGTCGGCTGGGACGCGACCGTCGGCCTGTCGGTGATCGAGGCGCTGTTCCTGGCCCTGCTCGGCGGGGCGCTGGCGCTCACCTCCCGGCTGCCCGGCTGGGCGTTCTGGGCGGCCGCCCTCTGGGTCACCCAGGAGTGGGCGCGCGACCGGCTGCCGCTGGGCGGCTTCCCCTGGGGCCGGCTGGCCTTCGCCAACACCGCGACGCCGTACACCCCGCTGGCCGCCCTCGGCGGCGCGCCCCTGGTCACCTTCGCCGTCGCCCTGTCCGGCACCCTGCTCGCCTGGGCGGCGCTGCGCCTGCGCGGGCCGGGCCGGGCCCCGAAGGCGGCTGCGCTGGCGGCGCTCGGCGCGGTGGCCGTGCTGCTGGCCGGCTTCCTCGTGCCGGTGCCCACCGCCGCGGCCGACACGGTGAAGGTCGCCATCGTCCAGGGCAACGTGCCCAACCCGGGCATGGACTTCCTCGGCCGCCCGATGATGGTGCTCAACAACCACGCCTCGGCCACCGAGCGGCTCGCCGCCGACGTGCAGGCCGGCAAGGTCCCGCGCCCCGACGTGGTGATCTGGCCGGAGAACTCCTCCGACCTGGACCCGTTCAGCGACCCGCTGGCCCGCCAGCGCATCGACGAGGCGGTCAAGGCCGTCGGCGTGCCCACCCTGGTCGGCACCCTGGTGGACGGCCCGGACGCGCAGCACGTCCAGAACGAGGGCATCGTCTGGGACCCGGTCACCGGCCCCGGCGCCTCCTACACCAAGCAGCACCCCGTCCCGTTCGGCGAGTACGTGCCGTTCCGGGCCCAGCTGATGAAGGTGATCACCCGCCTCCAGCGGGTCGCCCGCGACTTCTACCCCGGCGACCACAACGGCGTGATGCAGCTCGGCCCGGCGAGGATCGGCGACGTGATCTGCTTCGAGGTGGCCTACGACGAGATCGTCCGGGACACCGTGGACAGCGGCGCCCGCGTCCTGGTCGTGCAGACCAACAACGCGACCTACGCCGAGACCGGCCAACCCGAGCAGCAGCTGGCGATGAGCCGGCTGCGCGCGGTCGAGCACGGCCGGGCCGTGCTGATCGCCGCCACCAGCGGCATCAGCGCCGTGATCGCCCCGGACGGCACCGTCGAGCAGCGCACCCAGGAGCTGACCCCGGCCGAGCTGTCCGCCACCGTCCCGCTGCGCGACGGCACCACGGTGGCCGACCGGGTCGGCGCCGTCCCGGAGTGGACGCTGGCCGTCGGCGGCCTGCTGGCCTGCGCCGCCGCCCTGCTGGTCGGCCGCTGCAGGAAGGCCGCGGACGGAACACCGGCCGCCGCGGAATCGTTGGACCAGGTGGTGCCGTAGCCGGCCCGGACCTCCCGTGCGGCGCGCAGAGCACCGCTTGGAGTGGATTCGTACCGTGACCCAGCAAGCTACCCCCGCCCGTCCGGCCCCGCGTAGCAGGCTCCGCCGGGTGCTGCCGCTGCTGTTCACCGCCTGGCTGGTGCTGGAGATCTGGCTGCTGGTGCAGGTGGCCTCCTGGCTCGGCGGCCTCACCGTCCTGCTGCTGCTCATCGCCGGCGCGGTGATCGGCGGCTCGCTGATCAAGCGGGCCGGGCTCAAGGCCCTGTCGGCGGCGATCGAGCAGAGCAAGAACCCGCAGTCCGAGCAGCCGCAGACCGGCACCAGCATGACGGTGGGGGCCGGACTGCTGCTGATCGTGCCGGGCTTCCTGTCCGACCTGGTCGCCCTGACCCTGCTGTTCCCGCCGACCAGGGCGCTGTGGCGGGCGGCCGGCCGCAGGATCGCGGACAAGGCGATGCGCAGCACCGCCACCGTCGGCTCCGACGCCTTCGCGGACGCGATACGGCTGCAGGAGCAGATGCGCATCCACCGCCCGGACGGCAAGGTCATCCAGGGCGAGGTGGTCGACCCGGAGACCGGTCCGCCCGGGCCGCAGGGCCCCGACACCACCTACCGCCCGCCGATCGCGGGCTGACCCGTCCGGAGCCGCCGCTGACCCGGCCGGTGAACGCGGCTCCGGCGAACGGCGTCAATGCGGCTCCGGCCGGACGGCACCGCTCCGGACAACGCGAAAGGGACCCTGGTGACCAGGGTCCCTTTTCGCGTCCTCCCGCTCGCGGCGGGAGCGAGTCGTGTCAGGCGCTCTTGCGGGTGTCACGCGGGTGCACCGCGAGGTTCATCCCGCCGGAGCGGAGCACGGCCAGCCGCTCGGCCAGCACCTCCTCCAGCTCCTCGCGCGTCCGGCGCTCCATCAGCATGTCCCAATGGGTGCGCGTGGGCTTGGTCTTCTTCTCCTCGGGCTCGTCACCGTCGAGGAGAACCGCCTCCTGACCGCAGAAGCGGCATTCCCAAGCCTGAGGGATCTCGGCCTCGACCGAGAAAGGAACCTCGAATCGGTGTCCGTTCTGACATGCGTACTCGACGGTCTGGCGCGGGGCCAGATCGATACCACGGTCGGTCTCGTAGCTAGTGGCCCCGAGTCGCGTGCCGCGGAGAGCTCGCTCGCTCATGAATCGTGCCTCCCGGGCTTATGGCCCACAGGACTAGTGGTCGCTGTTCTGGTCGCTGTTCTTCGTCGTTCGGTCAACGCTCGGCTTCCGACGAAGATTCCCGTCCCGGGACATGCGTCGTCTGTCGTGCCGCCCCTGTTTGTACCCACCGTCGCCCGATTTGTCACATCTGGCCGGTGATATCACCCCAGGTGTCACCTATTTCACATCTGGTGATCGTGCGGACTTTCTGTGACGAGCGTACCGGTCGGCGATTTCGCGGCGCCGGTCGCCCCCGCTTCCCGGGCGGTCAGGAGATCGGTCGGGAACGGATCATCGGCTCGGTCTTGCCGAGGTCGACCGGGCGGACGGGCGGGGCGGCGTCCGCCGGGACCACCGGCGGGCGGTCCGGGCGGGGCGGCGCCTCGGAGGCGGGCTCGGTCCGGCTGTCGCGGTGCGGCAGCAGGGCGATCACCGCGTCGCGCAGCTGGGCCGGGGCCTCGTCGTCCAGCGGGTCGACGGTGGCGGGCACCTGGAGCCGGACCGGGGCGCCGTTGCCGATCCGGGCGTAGCCGCGGCCGACCGGGGCGTGGGCGGCGGGCACGATGTCCAACGGTGCGCCGAGCGCGGCGTGGCCCTCCTCGGGCCCGGCCGGGCCGAGCAGCACCCTGGCCCGGGTGGTGGCCCGGACGGTCGGGGTGATCCGGTCCCGGGCCTCGACGTCGTCGGCGATCACCACGGTGACCCGGGCGGCCCGGCCGTGCCGCAGCGGCAGCTCCAGCAGCTCCTGCGGGTCGGGGCGGCCCTCGGCGCGGGCGAGCTCGCCCAGCTCGGTCGGGTGGTCCAGCAGCAGCCAGAGCGGCCGGGTGAGGTCCTCGGGCAGCGCGGCGCCGGTGTGCCGGGCGGTGTTCAGCGCGGCGAGCCGCCGCTCGGTCTCCCGGGCGGCCCACTCCAGGGCGGCCAGTGCGCCGTGCAGGCTGGTCTCCACGGTGTGCACGCCGGGCCGGTTGACCAGGCAGGCGTGCTCCCCGGTGCCGGCGCCGTCGACCACCACCAGGTCGGCGTACGGGAGCGCCTGGAGCGCGATCGAGCGGATCAGGCTGGAGGTGCCGTAGCCGGCGACGCCGAGGGCCAGCAGGTGCGGCTCGGAGGAGCGCGGGCCGGTGCGCCAGACCACCGGCGGCTGCTGGGCGGTGGCCCCGCCCTGCTGGACCGGGATGGTGCGGGCGGTGCCGTCCTCGTCGGTGAAGCCGAGCACGATCTCGCCCGGGGCGGCGACGAAGCGCTGGGCGGTGATGTCGGTGGGCAGCGGGGCCAGTGCGGTGATCCGCAGCCGGTTGGACTCCTCGTCCCAGTCGAAGCGGTACTCCCGGGCCCGGCCGGCCTTGCCCTGGACGACCTGCTCGATCCGGGCCCGGGCGGCGGGCTCGGTGTCGGTGAAGTACGCGGGGTAGCTCAGCTCCAACCGGGAGAGCCGGCCCTCGCCGTCGAACTCCCAGGAGCCGAAGGCGTTCTTGTAGCTGCCCTCGAAGTGGTACAGCGGGTTGGCGTCCTCGGGGCCGCACAGGTACGGCGTGAGCGCCGAGTAGAGGGCGGCGAGCTTGACGTCGGCGACGTCGGGCGCGGGCGGGGCGGGCGCCGCCTTGGGGGCCCGTCCGGCCCAGGCGGCGCTGGCCATCAGGCCGACCAGCGCGAACAGCAGGCCGTGCGGCAGCAGGTAGATGCCGATCAGCACGGCGGCCGACAGGAACAGCGTCGGACCGCGCCGCTCCTTCGGGGTGGCCTGCCAGCGGCCCTTGGCCCAGCCGGCGTGGTGGCGCAGCCCGCGGCCGATCACGGTGAGCGGGGCGAACATGTCGGTGGCGTGGTCCCCGGCGGTTCGGGCGAACTCGCGGCCCTTGCCGAGATGGCGGTGGAGCGGCATTCCGTGACTCCCCGGACGAGTGGGACGGGTGGGGTGAGGGGGGACTGCTCGTGGTACGACGGGGCCCGGGGCGGTGGGATCCGCGCCCGGGCCGGTGGGGGAGAGGCGGCGCCTAGAACCGAATGCCGCCGAGCAGGCTCGCCAGGCTGGCACCGCCCGCGGTGATGCTGGGGGCGATCGAGGAGCCGGCGACGTAGAAGCCGAAGAGGGCGCAGACGATGGCGTGCGAGACCTTCAGTCCGTCCCTGCGGAAGAACAGAAAGGCGATGGTGCCGAACAGGACGATGCCGGAAATCGAGAGGATCACTTCTGCTCCTCGGGGAGGGGGACGGGGGACAGTGTTACTTAAAGTGCCCTAATCGTGACAAAAAGTAATAGATGATGGAACGGTGCAAACGGGTGGTTCTGCCGTTCAAGGCCTTCGGGTGGGCCGGACGGCGGTGTGCGAACCGGTCGGGGTGGGGGCTCGGAATCGCGGCGGATCCGGGTGGGGCCGGTGCCGCGAGGCATTCCCGGGGGGTGGGCGGGAAGTTTCCGGGGGGTCCCGAAAGTTCGCTCGAACGGCGGCGCGACCCGCGCGGCCGCACGTCGTACCGCGTCCCGGGCCGGTGGGGCCGTCGTCCGGAATCCGGACGCCCGCTGGTTCGGCGGCGGCTCCGGCCGCTACGGTGCGGTACGCACGAGCCCTCGTCATCCCTCTGGAAAGGCAGTCCGCCATGACCGATGCCCCCGACGCCGAGGTGATCGCGCTCGCCGGGAAGCTCTTCGACGCCGCCCGGGCCGGCGACACCGCCACCCTGACCACCGCGCTCGACGCCGGGGTCTCCGCGGACCTCACCAACGGCAGCGGCGACACCCTGGTGATGCTGGCCGCCTACCACGGCCACGCCGCCACCGTCGAAACCCTGCTCCGGCGCGGCGCCGACCCGAACCGCGCCAACGACAAGGGCCAGACCCCGCTCGCCGGGGCCGTCTTCAAGGGCGGCACGGACGTCGTCGAGGCCCTGCTGGCCGGCGGTGCCGACCCGAGGGCCGGCGTCCCGTCCGCGGTCGACGCCGCCGCGATGTTCGGCAAGACCGAGCTGCTCGCCCGGTTCGAGGGTCGCTGAGGCCGAGTCGTAGGCTTTTCCACCATGGAGAGCACCGCCGAGCAGGCCACCAGCACCGTCGAGTTCCGCATCACCGGGTACGCCCACCCCGACGCGCAGGCCCTGTCGGCGGAGGTGCAGCAGGAGTACGTCCGCCGCTACGGCGACCCGGACGAGACCGTGATGCACCCGGAGGACTTCGAGGCCCCGGCCGGCCTGTTCATGATCGCCTACCTGGACGGCCGGCCGGTCGCCTGCGGCGGCTGGCGGGCCAAGCAGGCCGGCCCGGACGGGCTGCGCGACGGCGACGTCGAGCTCAAGCGGATGTTCGTGGTCCCCGCCGCCCGCGGCCGGGGCCTGGCCCGGGCGGTGCTGCACCGCCTGGAGGAGACCGCCGCCGAGGCCGGGCACACCCGCGTCATCCTGGAGACCGGCAGCGAGCAGCCCGAGGCCATCGCGCTGTACGGCTCCGAGGGCTACACGGCGATCCGCAAGTTCGGTATCTACAAGGACCACCCGCAGAGCATCTGCCTCGGCAAGGAACTCCCCGCGGCGGTCTGAGCGGAGGGCGCCCCGGGTAGACATCCGGGGTGGACCACCGAGCCCCCGAAGCGGAACGCCTCCCCGCCCTGGCCGCGCCCGGCGGGGAGCTGGACCGGCTGGTCCTGGCCGGCCTGCGGGCCGTCGGCGCGGGCGCCGTCTGGGCCGTCGGCGACGCCGGGGGCACCCTCGGCGGCGGCAGCCACGGCACCCTCGGGCAGGGCCCGTACGCGCGGCTCGTGCCGGGGCCGGACACCCTGTACGACCTCGCCAGCCTCACCAAGGTGGTGGCGCTCTGGCCCGCCGCCGGAGTGCTGTGGCAGTCCGGCCGGCTGCCGCTGGACGAACCGCTCGGCCACTGGTGGCCGTCCGCCGCCGGGCGGCCCGTCGGCTCGGTGACGGTCCGTCAACTCCTGGCCCACACCGCCGGGTTGCTGCCGTACACCCGCTTCGAGCAGCTCTACGGGCGGGAGCCGGCGGCGATCCGGGCCGGGGTGCTGGCCGCCCCGCTGCACCGCGCGCCGGGGGCGGCCGTGGAGTACACCGACCGCGCCGCCGTGCTGCTCTGCTACCTGGTCGAGGACCTCGGCGGCGCGCCGCTGGACGTCCTCGCCGAGCGCTGGACCTGGCGGCCGCTCGGCATGACCGACACCCGGTACGGGCCGCTCGGCGCCGCGGAGACCGCCCGGACCGCGCCCACCGAGTGGCACGAGCCGACCGGCGCCCACCTGCGCGGCGTCGTCCACGACCCCTCCGCCCGGCTGCTCGGCGGCGTCTCCGGCAACGCCGGCGTCTTCTCCACCGCCCGCGACCTGGCCCGCTTCCTCGCCGCCGTGCTCGCCCCGCCGCCCGAACTCCCGTGGGGCGGGCGGTGGATCACCGAATCGCTGCGCGAGCAGACCGGCGGCCTGGCCCCCGCGCGCGGCCTGTCCTGGCTGTTCTCGGCCGGCACCGACCCGGCCGAGGGCACCTTCGTCCACTACGGCTTCACCGGCACCGGCTGCTGGGTCTCCCGCCGCCAGGGCCGCTGGGCCCTGCTGCTCACCAACAAGGTGCACCACGACCGGAACACCCAGCCGCTGACCGACCTGCGCAACGCCTTCCGCCGGGCGGTCTTCGGCTGACACGCGTCCCGGGACGCGCCACGGCTACCCGATCGGGTGGATTAGGTACGAACCACCTTTGCCGGGGCGGCGGTTGCGGCAGAGTGGCCGGGACGGACAGCGGCCGGCGGAGGAGGCGCGATGACGGAGACCTGGGCACTCACGGAGGAGGAGTGGCTCGCCGGGATAGTGCGCGCCTACATCGGCTGCAGCGTGCTGCTGACCGACGAGGACGGCAAGATCCTGCTGCTGAAAGCGACTTACCGCGACCAGTGGCAGTTCCCCGGCGGCGGGATGGACCCGGGGGAGCGCCCCGCCGAGTGCGCGGCCCGCGAACTGCGGGAGGAGACCGGGCTGTCGGCGGGCCAGCTGCGGCTGCTGGTGGTGGAGTGGCGCGAGGCGATCCCCGACCAGGGCCGGCACGCCCACCCGGCCGTGCACTTCATGTTCGACGGCGGCGCGGTCGAGCCGGGCGCGGCGATCCGGCTGCAGCCGGAGGAGATCGCCGACCACGGCTACTTCACCCCCGCCCGGGCGGCCGCCCTGCTGCACCCCTGCGCGGCGCGCCGGCTCACCGGGGCCCTGGAAGCCCGGCGCACCGGCGCCGCCGTGCTGCTGCACTCGGCGGGGTACGTGGGTTGACCGGGCCGGTCAGCCGAGGGTGCTCCAGTAGTACCAGAACCGGTTCAGGACCAGCAGGGCGATCACCGCCGCCCACAGCACCGGCAGCGCCCAGTGGTAGCGCGCCGCCTCCCGGACCACCGCCCGCGTCCTGGGCCCGACCGGGATCACGCCGGTGCGCAGGTTGTGCAGCGTGGTGTACCAGAACAGCACCACCACCGTCGCCCAGACCACCATGCAGTACGGGCACAGCGCGCCGATCTCGTACAGCGCCTGGTCGATCAGCCAGTGCACGAACACCACGCCCAGCGCCGTCCCGGCGTGCAGGCCCAGCCAGAACCAGCGCCGGTACGCGGCGCCCGCCAGCAGCCCCGCCCCGATCGCCGCCAGCGCGCCGAACGCGGCCAGGCCGAGCAGCGGGTTCGGGAAGCCGAAGACCTCCGCCTGCTCGGTGCGCATCACCGAACCGCAGCTGATCACCGGATTGATGTTGCAGCTGGGGACGTACGACGGGTTCTCCAGGATGCGGAGCTTGTCGAAGGTCAGGACGGCCGAGGCGGCCAGCCCGACCAGTCCGCCGAGGAACAGCAGGAGGGCGAGGGCCCGGCTCGCGCCGATCGGGCCGCGGCCGGCGGTGTCGGGGGCGGACGGGGAGGGGTGCACGGTGGTCGGGGCGGTCATGACAGCACACTCCGGTGGCTGGCTGGGAGGGGCCGGCCCGGCCGGGAGTTCGGCCGGGCCGGTGGTGCCGTGCGGTGCGGGACGGGACGGGCTCGGTGCGGGCTCGGTGCGGGCTCGGTGCGGCCTACTGGAGGCCGGCGGCCTGCTTCACCTGGGCGGTGAACTGCTCCGGCGTGGCGGTGGTGTTGCCCGCGAACAGGTTGATCGTCTTGCCGTCCACCTTGACCGTCGGGGTACCGGTCACCTGGCTGTTGTTGAACGCGTCGGCCACCTTCGCCGCCCACGGCGCGTACGTCCGGTCGGTGACCGCCTTCACGAAGGCGTCCGTCTTGAGCCCGGGCACCTGGCCGGCCAGGTCCAGCAGGTGGTTGACGTCGCCGAAGTCGTCGCTGCGCTCGTCCGGCTGGTTGGCGTACAGCACGTCGTGGAAGGCCTTGAACTTCTCCACGCCCTCGTTCAGCGCGGCGCCGGCCGCCGCCAGCGCGGTGCGCGAGCCCTTGCCGCCGAGGTTCTTGTCCAGGAAGGCGGCCAGGTGGAACTCCACCTTGATCTGGCCGTCCTGGGTGAGCTGCTTGACGGTCTGGCCGTTCGCCGCCTCGAAGTGCTTGCAGACCGGGCAACGGAAGTCCTCGTAGACCTCCATGGTGTGCGGGGCGTCGGCCTTGCCGTAGGTGATCACCGTGCCGTCCGGGCCGGTGGCGTTGGCCGGAACGACCAGCGGGGCCGAGGAGGCGGCCGCGGCCGCCTTGTCGTCGTTCTTCGAGCCGGTGTTGATCGCGAGCGCGACACCGCCGGCCAGGGCCAGCACGACGACGGCGGAGACCGACACGACGATCAGCTGACGGCGCTTGGCGGCCTGCTGCTCGCGGCGCTGCGCCTCCTGGATCCGCTCGCGGGCGCTGACGCGCTTCTTGTTCTTGTCCTGAGCCATGGGGAAGTCAACTCCTGTACGCGGCGCGCGGGCGCGCGCGGGTGGCCGCACTCGGGTGCGGCGGGGGCAAGGAACGCGGAGTCGAGCGCACTGCCCGCGGGCGTACGGAACCGTGCACGCTCAGGTGACGGAAGGGGGTACGCGCTCAGCAGGCAGGCGCGAGGACCGGCGGACCACGCCGGGGAGCCGGGCTCAGGACCACGTCCTCGCGGCGCGGCCGCTCGTGGTCGGACACCGGCAGCGGCACCCGCAGCACCGGGCGCACCGGGACGGGGAGCAGCAGCAGGAGCAGCGCCCGCAGCGGGCGGGCCAGGGACTGGCGCAGCGCGCGCAGCGCCCGGGCCAGGCCGGACAGCGCGGCGTCACCCAGCCGCAGCCAGGCCGAGGCGGCCAGCGCGATCGCCAGGTGCACCACCAGGAGCAGCAGCTGGGTCGCCGCGGGCGCCAGCTCCCCGGTGTGGCCCAGCGGGCCGCCCAGCAGCGAGCCGTCCACCGAACCGCCGCCGCAGACCAGCAGGTTCACCCCGCGCGCGGACACATGCTCGGAGAGCACCGGCCCACAGGCGGTCTGGCCCAGGTTGAAGGTGGTGTTCAGCAGCAGCTCGACCGGCACCATCACGGCGGTGATGTGCAGCAGCCGGCGTTCCCCGCCGGCCAGCGCGGCCACCACCAGGAAGACGACGGCGCTCGCCGTGGCCACCAGCGACAGCGACAGCGGGCGACCGGTGATGACCACCTGGCCCAACGCGGCCATCGGCACGGCGAGCGCGGTGAACACCGCGGCCCGCAGGGCCCTGGTCGCATGGGTGGAGGTCAGCACGCTCCGGAGTATGCCATGCCCCTGGCGCCGGGCACGAGGGTGCGTACGGCCCTTGACTGCCGAGGGCGGCGCCCGCCCGGGCCGTGACGGTGCCCGCTCGGGCCGTGACGGTGCCCGCCCGGGCCGTGACGGTGCCCGCCCGGGCCGTGCGGGTCGACACCCGCCGCCCGGTGCCTACCCTGGAAGGCATCACCGGTGACCCCGACGAGGGGGTGCGCGTCCATGGCGAGGCCCGAGACCACGGTCGGACGGGTGCTGCTCGACCGCGTCGAGGCCCAGGCGGTGGTGCTGGCCGGACTGGACGACGCCGTCAGGGCGGACGAACCCGACGCCGTGCACCGGATGCGGGTCGCCTGCCGACGACTGCGCAGCGCGCTGCGGACCTTCCGCCGACTGCTCGCCCCCGGCAGCACCGACACCCTGGTCGCCGACCTGCGCTGGCTGGGCGCCGCCCTCGGCCGGGCCCGGGACGGCGAGGTGCTCGCCGAACGGCTGGCCGCCCGGGCCGGCGAACTGCCGGAGGCCTGCGGGCCGGAGCGGGTCGCCGGGGCGCTGCGGGAGTGGGGCCGGACCGAGTACCGCCGGGCCTGGCCCGAGGTGGTCGCCGCCCTCGACAGCCCCCGCCGCCGGGCGCTGGCCGAGGCCCTGACCACCCTGCTCGCCGACCCGCCGCTGCGCCCGCGCGCCGCCCGGGCCGCCGGCCCCGAGCTCTCCCGGATCGCGGCCCGGGAACAGCGCCGCACCGCCGCCCGGATCCGCACCGCCCTCGCGGCCGGCCCCGCGGAGCGCGACGTCGCCCTGCACGAGGCCCGCAAGGCCGCCAAGCGCGCCCGCTACGCCGGGGAGACGGCGGCACCCGCGGTCGGCGCGGCGGCGGAGCGCTACGCGGAGCGGATGAAGGCCGTCCAGGAGGTGCTGGGCGAGCACCAGGACGCGGTGGTCGCCGCCGCGGCCCTGGCGGCCCGGCCCGCGGCGGCCGGCGAGCCCTTCGCCTGCGGGGTGCTCTACGCGGGCCAGCTGGCGGCGGCGGAGGCCGCCCGGGCCAGGCTGCCGGAGGTGTGGGCGAGGGCGTCGGGCCGGAAGCTGGCGCGGTTCGGTTAGGCGGCCCGGGGAACTGCGGCCTGGGGAACTGCGGCCTGGGGAACAGCGGCCTGGGGAACTGCGGCCTGGGTAAGCGCGGCCTGGGGACCTAGCGTGTGTCGCCGTTGGGCAGCGCGAGCCGGCGGTCGTCCTCGAACTCGACTCGGGGCCGCTCGGGTTCGCTCGGGTTCCGCGCCCTAACGGGGGCTGAGCCCCGCCGAGACGGCTGCCTCGCGGAGCAGGTCGCGGAGCATCGCGGTGGTCAGCCGCCCGGTGTTCGTGTTGCGCGGGCTGACGTGGTAGCAGCCGTACAGCCGCAGGTCGGGGCCGCCGTCCCGGGCGGGGAGGGTGACCAGGGCGGCGTGGCCGAAGGCCGGGCGCGGGCGCGGGACGGTCCAACCGGCGTCGGCGAGCACCGGCAGCATCGCCTGCCAGGCGAAGCCGCCGAGGGCGACGACCGTCCGTACGGTGGGGCGCAGCAGTTGCAGTTCGCGGGTGATCCAGGGGCGGCAGGTGTCGCGTTCGGCGGTGCTGGGCTTGTTGTCGGGCGGGGCGCAGCGGACCGGGTCGGTGATCCGGACGCCGTACAGCTCCAGTCCGTCGCCGTGCCGGACGGACTCCGCGCGGTTGGCGAGTCCGAGTTCGTGGAGGGCCGCGTAGAGGAGGTCGCCGGAGGGGTCTCCGGTGAAGATCCGGCCGGTGCGGTTGGCGCCGTGGGCGGCGGGGGCGAGACCGACCAGGACGAGCGGGGCGTCGGGCGGGCCGAAACCGGGGATCGGCCGGGCCCAGTAGTCCCAGTCCTGGTAGGCGCGGCGCTTGGTGCGGGCGGTCTCCTCGCGCCAGGCGACCAGCCGGGGGCAGGCCCGGCAGTCGGTGACGACCCGGTCGAGGACGGTGAGTCCGCCGGCCCGGGCGGCGGCCGCGGCCGGGTGGCGGGGGTCGCCGGGGTCATCGGCGGGGTCAACGGCGAGGGCCGGCTGCATGTCCTCGATCCTAGTGTCCTGACTCAGGACACCAGGGCCCCTCCTCCCCAGGGGTGCAGCCCGTTCGGTCCGGCGGTGTCCGGGCAGGCGTAGCGTGGAAGCAGTTGCTCCGGTGGCCCCCGGCCCGGTCCGGCCGGCGGCGGCCGGACGCGCCGGTGTGCGCGGAGGCCGCGAGGAGGCCGCGATGATCGTCGATGCGGTGTTGGGGGCTCTCGGGGGGCTGGCCGGGCTGGGGGCGATCTGGGCGGGGCTGAGCATCCGGGTGGTCCAGCAGTTCCAGCGGGGCGTGGTGTTCCGCTTCGGGCGGGTGCGCGAGGAGGTCCGGGATCCGGGGCTGGTCGCGCTGCTGCCGATCGCGGACCGGCTGCGCCGGGTGAACGTGCAGATCGTGACGATGCCGATCCCGGCGCAGGAGGGCATCACCCGGGACAACGTGACCGTGCGGGTGGACGCGGTCGTCTACTACCGGGTGGAGGACCCGGTCAAGGCGACGGTCAACGTGCAGGACTACAACTTCGCGATTTCCCAGGTCGCGCAGACCTCGCTGCGGTCGATCATCGGCAAGAGCGAACTGGACGACCTGCTGGCCAACCGCGAACCGATCAACCAGGGGCTGGAGTTGATGATCGACAGCCCGGCGCTGGGCTGGGGCATCCAGATCGACCGGGTGGAGATCAAGGACGTCGCCCTGCCGGAGTCGATGAAGCGCTCGATCGCTCGCCAGGCGGAGGCCGAGCGGGAGCGGCGGGCGCGGATCATCACGGCGGACGGTGAGTTCCAGGCCTCGGCCCGGCTGTCGGAGGCGGCGGCGGTGATGAGCGCGACCCCGGCGGCGCTCCAACTGCGGTTGTTGCAGACCGTGGTGGAGGTGGCGGCGGAGAAGAACTCGACGCTGGTGCTGCCGTTCCCGGTGGAGCTGCTGCGGTTCCTGGACAGTGCGACGGAGTCCCAGCAGCGGGACCTGCTGGCGGCCGCCGCGGTCGCCGCCGCCGCGAAGTCCGCGGAACAGGCGGTGGAGCGCGGGGAGGTGCCGGAGGAGGAGCTCCCGCACGAGCAGCCCAAGCACGAGCTGCCGCCGTTGGAGGAGCTGTTGAGCACGTCGCCGCTGGATCGGGTGGATCTGGACGGAGCGGGTCCGGAGGCCGCCGGCCCGGCCGCCGGGTCCGCAGGTGGTTCGGCAGGTGGTTCGACGGAGCGCGGGGCGACGTCCTGAGCACTGCCCGACCCGCCCGGGTCCGGTGGCGTGGGTCACCCGGTCGGACCAGGATGGACGAGGGGCCGGAAGTCAGGCCAGGAGGCGGATCATGACCATCGCCAGCGACATCATGCACCCGGGGGCGGAGTGCATCCGTGAGCACGAGACGCTCGCCGCCGCCGCCCGGATCATGCGGGAACGACACGTGGGCGCGCTGCCCATCTGCGGGGAGAACGACCGGCTGCTGGGCATCGTGACGGACCGCGACATCGTGCTGCGCTGCGTCGCGGAGGGGCGCGATCCGTCCGAGGTGACGGCGGGTGAACTGGCGCTCGGCCGGCCGATGACGGTGGAGGCGGACGAGGACTGCGAGCAGGTGCTGCGGGTGATGGAGCAGTACCAGGTGCGCCGCCTGCCGGTGATCAACCACCCGGAGCACAAGCTGGTCGGCATGATCAGCGAGGCCGACATCGCCCGCGGGCTGCCGCAGGCCCGGCTCGCGGAGTTCGTGTCGGCGGTCTGTTCCGATGCGCCGCCGAAGAAGGAGGCGCTGCAGGGCTGATCCGGACGGCGGGTGGTCAGCCGCTCGCCAGGGTGTCGAGGTGGCGGCGCAGCACCGCGCGCAGTTCGTCCGGGCCGACGAGGTCGGGGTGCTGGACGGCTTGCAGGGTGAGGCCGTCCAGCAGGGCGGAGAGCCGGCGGGTCTCGAGGTCGAGGTCGAGGCCGGGGGTCAGGCCACCGGCGCGTTCGATCTCGACCAGGACATGCCGGACCAGCGCGTCCAGGCCGGTCTGCAACTCGCCGGCGCGGGGCCGTAGTTCGGGCCGGGTGCGGGCAGCTGTGACGAAGGAGAGCCAGAGCGCGGACTCCTCCCGGCGCTCGGCGTCCAGCGGGAGGGTCTCGGCGAGCAGCAGCACGGTCTGTTCGCGCCGGTCGGTGTCGGGAGGCTGATCCGGGTCGAGCAGGGTGCGGGCGTGAGTGCGGATGCGGGCGTCGATCCGGCGGGCCAGCTCCTGCATCGCGAAGAGCATCAGCTCGGAGCTGCCGGCGAAGTAGTGGCGGACCGAGCCGATGGCGAGCCCGGCCTCCTCGGCGACGTTGCGCAGTGAGGCGTGCTCCAGGCCCTCCCGGGCGGCGACGCGCAGGACGGCGTCGGCGACGGCCTGACGGCGTTCGACGGGGTCGACGATCTTCGGCATGTTGCCGTTATAGCACGGGCGCGCTAAATTGCTGCCGTGCTGATTTAGCACGGTCGAGCTATAAAAATCGGGGAGTGGGGCAGGGGATGGGCAACTGGGTGCACGTGGCACTGATGGTGGCCGTGGTGGCCGTGGTGGTGGTCCGGCGGCTGTGCGGTGAACCGCTCAACGCGCGGGACCTCTTCGCGCCACCGGTGGTGCTCACCGCGCTCGGGGTGTGGGCGGTGTCGCAGCGGCACGGCCTCGGGGTGGGCGACTACGCCTGGATCGGCGGCGGCGCGGCGCTCGGCGTCGCCTTCGGGGCGCTGCGCGGCGCCACCATTCGGGTGTACGAGCGGGAGGGTGTGCTGTGGCAGCGCTACACCGGGCGGACCTTGCTGGTGGCGGTGGTCTCGCTCGCTGCGATGGCGGGGTTCGCGATGCTCGCCGAGCGCGGCGGCCTGGCGGCGGACGCCCGGCCGGTCCAGCTGTCGATCGGCGTGGGCTTCCTGGGAGAGGCGCTGGTGGTCGGCTGTCGCGCGCTCACCTCCGGGACCCCGTTCGCGCCCGAGAAGCGGGACTCGGATTCGCCGTTCGGGGCGGATCGCCGATTCGGTCGGTAACTTTTGTTGTCGAAGTGGGACTCGGTCCGGGCTCACTGGAACTGTTCGGTGGCACCGCCGAGTTGGTCCGGGACGAGGCCGCTGCCCACGCCGGGGCCTTCCTCGCCGAGCATGGCTAGCCCGTTTCCGAAGGCCGCCTCCGCAGCTCCCGGGCGATCAGCTCCGCCAGGTGCAGGGCCCTTCGCCCGTCGGCCAGTTGGGCGATCTGGGTACGGCAGCTGAACCCGTCCGCGAGCACCACGGTGTCCGGCCCGGCGGCCCGGACCTCGGGCAGCAGGACCCGCTCGGCGATCGCCTGGGACACCTCGAAGTGGCCCCGTTCGAAGCCGAAGTTGCCCGCCAGCCCGCAGCAGCCGGAGTCCAACACCCGGTTGTCCAGGCCCAGTCGGGCCTCGACCCGGCGGTCCGCCGCGCTGCCGAGCACCGCGTGCTGGTGGCAGTGGGTCTGGGTGACGGCCTCCAGCCGGACCAGGGGGAGCGGCGCCTGCGGGGCGTACTCGTCGATGAACTCGGCGAAGGTGTGCGTCCGTTGGGAGAGTGGGCGGCCGTCCGCGCCGAGCAGCCGGGGCAGGTCCTCGCGCAGGGTGGCGGTGCAGCTGGGGTCCAGGCCGACCACGGGGGTGTCGGCCGGGAGTCCGGTGGCCGTCAGGGTCGCCAGGCTGCGCCGCAACACCCGACGGGCGGTGCCGAGTTGGCCGGTGGAGTACCAGGTGAGGCCGCAGCACACCGGCCCGTCGGGCAGTCGGACGTCGAAGCCCAGGTGTTCCAGCACCTCGACGGCCGAGCGCAGCACGTCCGGCTGGAGGTGGTCGGAGAAGGTGTCCGGCCACAGCAGCACCGGCCGGGCGCCCGCCGGGGCCGGGTGGGCGGCGCGGTGGCGCCGGTACCAGCGGGTGAAGGTCTCGGGCGGGAAGACCGGCAGCACCCGGCGCCGGTCGATCCCGCCGAGCCGTTTGAGCAGGGCGCCGGCCGGGGAGCGGGCCAGCGTGTTGGCGGCCGCGGGTGCCAGCGCGGCCGCGCGCAGCCACAGCGGCAGCCAGCCCATCGAGTAGTGGGAGAGCGGGCGGGGCCGGTGCCGGTAGTGCTGGTACAGGAACTCGGTCTTGTAGGTCGCCATGTCGACGTGCACCGGGCAGTCGCTCGCGCAGCCCTTGCAGCTCAGGCAGAGGTCCAGGGCCTCCCGCACCTCCGCCGAGCGCCAGCCGTCCGCAATGGCCTCGCCGCGCAGCATCTCGGCGAGCAGCCGGGCCCGGCCCCGGGTGGAGTGCCGCTCCTCGCCGGTGGCCATGTAGCTCGGGCACATCACCCCGGTGGTCGGGTCCACGCACTTGGCGACGCCCACGCAGCGGTGCACCGCCTTGGTGAGGCTGCCGCCGTCCTGCTCGTACGGCAGGGCCAGTGGCAGCGGGCGGCGCGGGGCGGTGACGAAGCGCAGGTCGGCGTCGAGCGGGCGGGGGTCGACCAGGGCGCCCGGGTTGAGCAGGTTCTCCGGGTCCCAGATCCGCTTGAACTCGCCGAACAGGTCGATGACTTCGGGCGGGTACATGCGCGGTAGCAGCTCGGACCGGGCCTGCCCGTCGCCGTGCTCGCCGGAGAGCGAACCGCCGTACGAGACCGCCAGATCGGCCGCCTGCTCCAGGAACTCCCGGAAGACCGGGGCCCCTTGCGGCCGGTCCAGCGGGAAGTCGATCCGCAGGTGCACGCAGCCGTCGCCGAAGTGCCCGTACGGCACGCCGTGCAGGCCGTGCCGGCGCAGCAGGGCGCGCAGGCCGCGCAGGTAGTCGCCGAGCCGCTCGGGCGGGACGGCGGAGTCCTCCCAGCCGGGCCAGGCCTCGCCGCCGCCGGGCAGCCGGGTGACGATCCCGGCGCCGGCCTCCCGGACGGCCCACAGCTGGCGCTGCTCGACCGGGTCGGTGACCAGGGCGACGGTGGCCGCGGGCTCCCGGCGCACCGCGTCGGCCAGTCGGCGGGCCGCCCGGTAGGCCTCCAGCGCGGTGGCGCCGCCGGTCTCCAGGAACAGCCAGCACCCGCCGGCGGGCAGCCGGTCCAGGGCGGGCGGGCGCGGGCCGGCGGCGAGCAGTGCGGCGATCAGGTCGGCGGCCATGCCCTCGGCGGTGAGCGGACCGTACGGCAGCAGCGCGGGGACGGCGTCGGCGGCGGCGCCCTCGTCGGGGTAGCCGGCCACCACCAGGGCGCGGGCCGGCGGGTCCTCGACCAGCCGGACGGTGGCGCCCAGCAGCAGGGCGCAGGTGCCCTCGGTGCCGGTCAGCGCCCGGGCCAGGTGGTGGCCGTGTTCGGGCAGCAGGGCGTCCAGCGGGTAGCCGGAGGTGCGGCGGGGCAGCTGCGGCATGCCCTGCCGGATGACGGCCAGGTTGCGGTCGGTGAACTCCTGGAGTTGGCGGTGCAGTTGGCCTGCCCGGCCGGGCAGTTGCGGCAGCGCCGCGCGCTCGGCGGCGGTGAGCCGCCCGCCGACGGTCAGTTCGGTGCCGTCGGCGAGCAGCAGCTCCAGCCGTTCCACGTTGTCGGCGGTGCGGCCCCAGGCGAGCGAGTGGGAGCCGCAGGAGTCGTTGCCGATCATGCCGCCGAGGGTGCAGCGGCTGTGCGTGGACGGGTCCGGGCCGAAGCGCAGCCCGTACGGCCGGGCGGCGCGCTGGAGGTCGTCCAGTACGGTGCCGGGCTGGACGCGGGCGGTGCGGGCCTGCGGATCGATCTCCAGCACCGCGCCGAGGTGGCGGCGGAAGTCCAGCACCACCGCGCCGGGGCCGATCGCCTGCCCGCCGATGCTCGTCCCGGCCCCGCGGGCCACCACCGGCACGCCGTACTGCCGGCACAGCGCCAGCGCGGTGCGCACGTCGTCCAGGTCGGCGGGCTTGACCACCCCGAGCGGCAGGTGCCGGTAGTTGGAGGCGTCGTGGCTGTACACCGTGCGCTCGGCGGCGCCGAAGCGGACCTCCCCGCGCAGCACGGCGGCCAGTTCACGGGCCAGTTCGGCCCCGGGGACGGCGGACGGACGGCTCACCAGGGCCTCCCAGGAAGTGGACTCCGCCGATGATCGCAGCCGGGCCGCCGCACCGGTACCGGGCACGACGGGGGTACCGCCGACGGGGTGTCAGGTGGCAGTCTCGGCAGCCGTGATCGACGACTCCGTGGACCTCGCCGGCCCCGACGCCTACCTCGCCCGGCTGCCGATCGGCGAGCCCCAGGGCGTGCCCCGGCGTCGCGCGCCCGGCGGGAATTGTCAGACACGCCCCAGGCCGTCCCCGCCGACGGCGCGCCGTCCTGGGAGATCTTCCCGTACGACGGCGAGCTGACCGTACGGGAGCTGCGCGCGCCCGAACTGCCCGAGCCGCCGCGCCACGGCGAGGAGGGGCCGGAGGACTGCCGGGAGTGCGCCGGCCCGGACTCCGACTTCCTCTGGACCGACGAGCACTGGCGCCTCGGCGGCGCCGACGTGCCGAGCGGCCTGCCCGTCACCCTGCTGCTGTGGCCCCGGGCCCACCACGACCTGCTGGACCTGCCGGTCGAGCTGTCCGCCGGGCTCGGCCCGATGCTCCAGCGCGTCGAGCGGGCCGTGCTGTCGCTCGGCGGCATCGGCCGGGTCCACGTGAACCGCTGGGGCGACGGCGCCGCGCACCTGCACCTGTGGCTGATCGCCCGGCCCGAGGGCATGCGGCAGCTGCGCGGCTCCACTCTGCCGCTGTGGATGGACGTGCTGCCGCCGCTGCCCGCCGAGCTGTGGGCCGAGCGGGCCCGTCGGATCGCCGCCGCGATGGCCGCCGGGGGCGGCACCGCGCACGCCCGCTGAGCTACTTGCGGCCGGTGAGGGTGCCGCGGGCGATGTGGGAGAGCTTGGCGACCTCGAAGGCCGGGTAGGCGCCGCCGGCCAGCAGGGAGAACTTGATGCCCTCGCGGCCGGCCGGCTTGCGGTGGCCGGGCGGCTGGAAACGGCGGTGGTGCTCGGCGGCGCGGTGGAAGAACTGGGGGCGTTCGGCGCGGGAGACGCAGCCGGCGAGGTCGAAGACGAACAGGTAGTGCCGGATCATCCGGATGAACAGGGCGTCGCGGACCGCGTACAGGTGGGGCTGGTCCTCCAGCAGGGCGAAGCTGCGCTCGTACTGCTCGAAGAGGTCGAACACGCTGCTGCCCGGCCCGCCGGCCGGGTGGACGGTCTCCCGGCGCCGCAGCTGGACGCACTCGCGGGCCAGGACGGCGGCCTTGCGGGCGCCGAGCAGCGCCGCGTGCACCACCGGGATCTCCTCGTAGCGGCCGTCGGGGAAGGCGAGCCCGAGCTCCTCCCAGTGGCCGCGGCGGATCAGCCGGTCCCAGACCAGCGGGGGTGCGCCGAACAGCTCGGGCCGGTCGAAGGGGGCGAAGGGCTCGGGGCCGACCTCGGCGAGCAGGGCCTCGGCGCCGCCCGGCCAGTCGCGGTCGTTGTGGCGGCGGGAGTGGCCGAACAGCAGGACGTCGACCGGGCCGGTCTGCCGGAGCCGGTCGGCGAGCGCCTGGAGGGCGTCCCGGGGCAGCAGGTGGTCGGCGTCGAGGAACAGCAGGTGCTCGCCGGTGGCCCGCGCCGCACCCGCGTTCCGGCTCACCCCGACCCCGACGGCCGCGTTCAGGTGCAGCACCGACACCCGGGGGTGCCGGGCCGCGTAGGCGTCGGCCAGCCCGATCGCGGTCTCGGGGGAGCGGTCGGCGACCACGATCACCTCGACGTCGGCCAGGGTCTGGGCGAGCAGCGAGTCCAGGCAGTCGGCGAGCTGTCCGTGCTGGTCGTAGGCGGGGAGCACGACGCTGATCAGGGGTGAGGGCATGACGCCGGAGCGTAAGAGGGCGCGCGAACCGTGGCAAAGGGCTGACGGTGCGTAATTGCGAGCAATCAGTGGCAAATCGTACGAGCGTACGCCATATCTTCACGCCGCCTTCCGGACGCGTCCACGCCAGATGGCGACCGGCCGGGCAGGACGCGCGCCGGGCCCGCGACGCGGGGTGCGTCGCGGGCCCGGGGCGGGTGCGGAGGAGGGCAGGGCCGGGTCGGCCTGAACCTTCCGCAACAAGCTTTAGTACCAGTGGTGGCTCTGCCAGAACGCCCAGGCGCCGCACGGGCTGCCGTAGCGGGAGTTCATGTAGTCCAGGCCCCACTTGATCTGGGTGGCCGGGTTGGTCCTCCAGTCCGAGCCGGCCGAGGCCATCTTGCTGCCCGGCAGCGCCTGGACCAGGCCGTAGGCGCCGGAGGAGGCGTTGACGGCCATCGGGTTCCAGCTGCTCTCGCGGGCCACGATGTTGCTGAAGCACTGCAGCTGGCCGGCGGGCACGATCTGGGCGGCGATCTGCTGCGGGGTGCCGGTCGGGGCGGCGAGGCTCTGGCGCTGCTGCGAGCGGGAGGCGGCGGCGTCGGCCTGGGCCTTGGCGTCCGCCTGGGCCTTCGCGTCGGCCGCGGCCTGCGCCTGGGCGTCGGCCTGGGCCTTGGCGTCCGCCTCGGCCTTCGTCTGGGCCTCCTGGGCCGCCTGGGCGTCCTGGGCGGCCTGCTGGGCAGCGGCAGCGGTGTCGGCCTGCGCCTGGTCGGCCACCGGCTTGCCGTCCACCGAGACGGCGGCCGCGGGGGCGGCGGCCTCGGCGGTGTTCCCGGCCTGCGGGATGGCGAGCGCGGCGGTGGCGGCGCTCGCGACCACGAGGGTGGCGATGCCGGTGATCAGGGAGTTGCGGCGGGCATGGCTGAGCTGCATGGAGCGGGCGGTCCTTTTCCGTCGGGGGCCGTGCCGGGGCACTGGGCGCGGGGCATCGCACGGGCTCCGGGTGAGCGGGGCCCGCGCGGCCGTCCGGGACGGCCGTGGCGCCCCGGCCGAGAGCGGCGGGGCGGGCGGGCTGCGCACGGCGGACGGGGCCGGCCGGCGCTGCCTGGCGACGGGCCATTCTTGGCAGGGCCGGGGACGGGTGGCAAAGGGGCTCGCTACTACGACGAGTAGTGGCCGGGCGGGCGGTTGCCAGCCGGTGTGTCGGTGTGTTTGTGGCGCTTTGTCCGGTTTGGGTGTCCGGGGGTCGAGGGCTGGGGGTGCCGACGGAAGTCGGGGCCGGAAGGCTCCATGGCCTGGGTTCTTCGGGGTGGACCCGGCGGCCGGGCGGGCGGCCGGGGTGCGGCGGTCGGTGCCCGGGGCGGTACGGGCGGAGCGCGACAACTATCCAGGACCGTAGATGCGAAACCCCCTGTGGGCGGGCTCACACGTTCCTGGTGCCGACATCGACGCAGTGTGACCGGCCGGTTGCCGATCGCCGGTCGGGCGGCGGTCGCCCGGCCGGCCCGGCCTCGTCCGCGCCCGGCCTCGGTCCGCGCATGCACTCGTCCGGGCATGGAACGGCACCGGGCCCGGGAGCCTCCGCAACGGCTCCCGGGCCCGGCGTTCCCGCGCGGGGGCGGACGGGTTCAGGACCCCGCCGCCACCGCCGCCCGTCGGCGCCGGCGGCCCACCACGGCCGAGGCGCCGAGCACGATCGCCGCGGCCACCAGCGACAGGTACATCTGCTTGCGTCCGTCGCTGTCGGTGAACATGTACGCCACGACGAAGCCGATCATGCCGATGGCCACCCAGGTGAGATAGGGGTACAGCCACATCCGGACGGTGTGCCGCTCGGGCATCTCGCGCTCGATGATCTTGCGCATCCGCAGCTGGGTCGCGCAGATCACCAGCCAGACGAACAGCGCGACCGCGCCGGAGGAGTTCAGCAGGAAGGCGAACACGGTGTTCGGCGAGGTGTAGTTGAAGAAGACCGCGATGAAGCCGAAGACCACCGAGGAGAGGATGGCCACCATCGGCACGCCGCGCGAGTTCACCGTGGCGAAGACCTTCGGGGCGTCGCCGCGCTGGCCGAGCGAGAAGGCCATCCGGGAGGCGGTGTACATCCCGGAGTTGAGGCAGGAGAGCACCGCCGTCAGCACGATCACGTCCATCACCTGGCCCGCGTGCGGGATGCCCACGTGGTCGAGGACGGCCACGTACGGGCTGTCCTTCACCGCGGCGGAGTCCCACGGCAGCAGGGTGACCACCAGCAGGATCGAGCCCAGGTAGAAGATCCCGATCCGCCAGATCACGCTGTTGGTGGCCTTGCTGACCGCCTTCTCCGGGTCCTCCGACTCGCCGGCCGCCAGGGTGACGATCTCGCTGCCCATGAAGGCGAAGACGACCGTGAGCATGCCGGTGAACACCGCGCCCACGCCGTGCGGCAGGAAGCCGCCGTGGCCGGTCAGGTTGCTGGCGCCGACCGCGTGGGTGTCCGGCAGCACGCCGAAGACGGCGAGGGTGCCGATCACCAGGAACGCGGCGATCGCCACCACCTTGATCCCGGCGAACCAGAACTCGAACTCGCCGTAGGAGGCGACCGAGAACAGGTTGGTGGAGGTCAGCACCGCCATCACGATCAGGGCCCAGCCCCACTGCGGCACGCCCGGCACCCAGTGGTTGAGGATCTTGGCGCCGGCCGTCGCCTCGACGGCGAGCACCACGACCCAGAAGAACCAGTACAGCCAGCCGATGGTGAAGCCGGCCCAGCGGCCCAGCGCGCGGTCCGCGTACGCCGAGAACGAACCGCTCTGCGGGTCGGCCGCCGCCATCTCGCCGAGCATCCGCATCACCAGCACCACCAGCACGCCGGCCAGGGTGTAGGAGAGCAGGATGCCGGGACCGGTGGAGGCGATGCCCGCGCCGGAGCCGACGAACAGGCCGGCGCCGATCACGCCGCCGATCGCGATCATCGACAGGTGTCGGTTCTTGAGCCCGGCCTTCAGGTGGCCGTCGCCGCCGTGTCCGACCGGGCCGAGCTGGTGGGGGACCTGGGTGGTGTCCGCCGCCTGCTTGGTGGTGTCCGCACTCATGGAGGGTGCCTTCTGCCTTTCCAGCGCGGCATGACCCTCGGCTCGTCGTGCCGAAAGGTGGGGGACAGACCCGCGCATTGCGGTGCAACCTAACTTCTACGCCCGGGTATCGGAACAGCCGAGAGATAACTGTTCGCTCACCGGACACAAAAGGCCAGGTCAGAGCGGGTGGAGAAGTGGCGGGAAAGGCTCAAATCTGACGCAGCGTCACCCTGGCGGGAACCCGCCAGGGCCCTGCCGGGGCAAGTGGCCGATCCGGCCGATCGCGCGCACAGTGGGAACCATGCAGACCACCTGGAAGGGGACGATCAGCTTCGGACTGGTCAGCATCCCCGTCCACCTCTACTCCGCGACCCAGGAGCACGACGTCCCGCTGCACCAGGTGCACGCCAAGGACGGCGGACGGGTGCGGATGAAGCGGTACTGCGAACGGGAGGAGAAGGAGGTCCCGTACGCGGAGATCGCCAAGGGGTACGAGTCGCCCGACGGCCGGACGGTCACGCTCAGCGACGAGGACCTCGCCGACCTGCCGCTGCCCAGCAAGAAGATCATCGACGTGCTGGCCTTCGTGGATGCCACCGAGATCGACCCGCTGATGTTCTCCAAGGCCTACTACGTGGGCGTCGCCGACAAGGCCGCCGCCAAGCCGTACGCCCTGCTGCGCGACGCGCTGGTGGAGTCCGGGCAGATCGCCGTCACCAAGATCGCGCTGCGCACCCGGGAGTCGCCCGCGGTGCTGCGGGTGCACGACGGGACGCTGGTGCTCCAGACCTGCATCTGGCCCGACGAGGTCCGCCCGGCGGCCGGGATCGCGCCCGAGGAGGACGTCACGGTGCGGCCGCAGGAGCTCAAGATGGCGCGGTCGCTGATGGACACCCTCTCCGAGGACTTCGACCTCTCCCAGCTCCACGACGACTACCAGCAGGCGCTCCAGCAGGTGATCACCGCCCGGCTGGAGGGCGTCGAGCTCCCGCACGAGGAGGAGCCCGGCGAGGCGCCGGACAACGTGATCGACCTGATGGAGGCGCTGCGCAGCAGCCTCAAGCGGGCCAAGGGCGGCCGGGCGTCGGCGGCCACGGCCGAGGAGGAATCGGCGGAGGAGGAACCGGCCGAGGAGGAGCCGGCGCCCCGCAAGCGCGCCGCCGCGAAGAGGACGACCACCGCGACGAAGTCCGCCACCGCGACGAAGTCGGCCACGGCGAAGAAGACCGCCGCCGGCGGGAAGGCCGCGGGCACCGGCAAGGCCGCCCCGGCGAAGAAGACCACCACCCGCAAGTCCGCGGCTCCGCGCAAGGCCTCCTGACCGCGCGGGCCGGCCCCTCCCCCTCACCCAGCACCGGAGGCGATCCCGAATGGACCTGCTCACCTACAAGGAACTCGAAGCCGGGCCCGAGGCCCCGAAGAACCCGAGCCTGGGCCACCGGGCCTGGCGCTGGCTGCTCAGCCTCAGCCCCACCGTGGTGACCTTCATGGTCGCGCTCTCGATCGGCCTGCTCATGGTCGAGGTCCAGACGGAGTGGGATCCGATGATCGGGCTGATGGCCTTCTTCTGGCTGCTGACCTTCATCGCGCTGGTCGGCATGGTCGCCCGCTGGGCGACGCCCGGCCGGGGCAGGCACCGCACGGTGGCCTGACCCGACCGGCCCGAGCCCACACCCGCGCCCGGACATGCACCCGCACCGGAGGCGTCGCGGCTCCGGGAGGGATCAGCCGATCCACACCGTGGTGACGTTGCAGAACTCCCGGATGCCGTGCCCGGACAGTTCCCGCCCGAAGCCGGAGCGCTTGACCCCGCCGAAGGGCAGCGCCGGGTGGGAGGCGGTCATGCCGTTGAAGAACACCCCGCCGGCCTGGATGTCGCGGACGAAGCGCTCCTGCTCGCCCGGGTCGGTGGTCCAGACGTTGGAACTGAGCCCGAAGGGCGTGTCGTTGGCGAGCGCCACCGCCTCGTCCAGGTCGGCGACCCGGTAGACGGTGGCGACCGGACCGAAGGTCTCCTCCTGGTGGATCCGCATCGCCGGGGTGATGCCGGTCAGCACGGTCGGCTCGTAGAACCAGCCGGTGTCCCAGCCCATCGGGCGGTTGCCGCCGCACTCGACCCGGGCGCCGTGGGTACGGGCGTCCTCGACCAGTTCCTCCAGGTCGTCCCGGCCCTGGCGGCTGGCCAGCGGGCCGACGTCGGTGGCCTCGTCCATCGGGTCGCCGATCCGCAGTGCGCGCATCGCCTCGGTGAAGGCGGCGGTGAAGCGGTCGTAGACGTCGGTGTGCACGATGAAGCGCTTGGCGGCGATGCAGGACTGGCCGTTGTTCTGCACCCGGGCCCGGATCGCGGTGGCGACCGCGGCGTCCAGGTCGGCGCTCGGCAGGACCACGTACGGGTCGCTGCCGCCCAGCTCCAGTACCGACTTCTTCACCTCGTCCGCGGCGGCGGCCGCGACCGCCCGCCCGGCCGGCTCGCTGCCGGTGAGGGTGACGGCGGCGACCCGGCGGTCCCGGACCACGCCCTCGACCGCGCCCGAGCCGATCAGCAGGGTCTGGAAGCAGCCCTCGGGGAAGCCGGCCCGGCGGAACAGCTCCTCGATCGCGAGCGCCGTGCGCGGCACGTTGGAGGCGTGCTTGAGCAGGCCGACGTTGCCCGCCATCAGGGCCGGCGCGGCGAAGCGGATCACCTGCCAGAAGGGGAAGTTCCACGGCATCACGGCGAGCACCGGGCCGAGCGGGCGGTAGCGGACGTACGCCCGGGAGGCGCCGCTGTCGGCCACGTCGGTGGGGTCCGGGTGCTCGTCGGCGAGCAGCGCCTCGGCGTGGTCGGCGTACCAGCGCATCGCCTTGGCGCACTTGGCGGCCTCGGCCCGGGCGGCGGCGAGCGGCTTGCCCATCTCCTCGGTCATGGTGCGGGCGAGCGCGTCCTGGTCCTGGTCCAGCAGGTCGGCCGCCCGGTGCATCAGCCCGGCGCGGACGGTGAACGGGGTGCTGCGGTAGCTGTGGAAGGCGGCTTCGGCGCGGGCCAGCCGCCGCTCGATCCCGGCCGCGTCGAGCGGTTCGAAGGTCTGGATGATCTCCCCGGTCGCGGGGTTGACGCTGGCGATGGGCATGCGGGGCTCCCAATGGGGGGTCGGGTCCGGTGCTCTGCCCTCACACCCTCCCCGACGCCCCGCCCCGGGGCGAGCCACCGCCGCCCGGCGTGTCCCGCCGGGTGTCGCCGGGTGCCGGCGGGTGTCACTCGGGCAGCGACTCCACGCGGGCGGCCGCCTCCCGGGCCCGGGCTCCGGCCCTGGTCCGGGCCGCGGTCACCTGGCGGAGCGGGAAGCGGTGCAGGTACTCGGCCTCCAGCTGGCCGGTCCGCAGGGTGTGCCGTTTCAGCGCCTCCTCCGAGCCGTACAGGAAGGTCTCGTGGCGGGTGCGGTGCAGTTGCTCCAGCTCGTGCAGCAGGGTGTCGTTGCCCAGTGCGTGCGGGGAGATGCCCGCGGGTCGGATGTGCGGGTCGTCGGCGTGCTGCATCGCGGTGCCTCCTCGGCGGAAGTCCCCTTCCTCCAGGGTGCCCGCCGACCGCCGCCGGTGCACGCGATCGTCCGGGGCGGTCCGGATGGACAAGGGGAATTGTAGAAGGGGAATTGTAAAAGGGCTGTCGTACAAGAGCTCTTGTGGATATCCTCCCGGCATGGACGAGACGACGGACGAACCGCGCGGCGCCCGGGAGATCCAGGACTCCCGGGTGCTCGCCGCCCTCACCCACCCGCTGCGCCGCCGGCTGATCGACCTGCTCAAGGTCGACGGCCCGGCCACCGTCGGGAGGCTGGCCGAGCACACCGGGCAGGCGGTGGGCAACGTCAGCCACCACCTCAAGGTGCTGGCCGAGAGCGGACTGATCGAGGAGGCGGCCGAGCTCGCCCGGGATCGGCGGGAGCGCTGGTGGCGGCTGGCCGACCGCGAACTCAGCTGGACCAGGGCCGACTTCGACGGTGACCCGGTCACCGAGGCGGTCGCCGAGGCGGCCGGATCGATCCTGCTGGAGCGCCAGGTCGAGCTGGTCCGCGAGTGGTCCGCGCGACGCGGCGGGTACGGCCCCGACTGGCGGGACGGCTGCTCGGTGGCCACCCAGGCCTGGCTGCGGCTCACTCCCGAGGAGGCCCGGGAGCTGGCTGCCGACCTGCACGAGGTGATCCAGAAGTGGGCGCGGCGGCCGGTGCCCGAGGACGGGCGGGAGCGCGAGACCGTCCTGGCCTTCGCCCACAGCGTCCCGGCGCGGCCGTGACCGCCACCCTCGCCCGGTCCGCCACGGGCCCCGAACTCCGTTTGCGCTGGGGCCTGTTCGCCCAACGGGACTTTCGGCTGCTGTGGGCCGGGCAGACCGTCAGCCGGCTGGGCAGCAGCGTCACCACCGTCGCGCTGCCGCTGGTCGCGGTGCTCACCCTGGGGACCGGGCCGCTCGCCGCGGGCCTGCTGACCAGCGCGATCTGGCTGCCCTGGCTGCTGTTCGGCCTGCCGGCCGGGGTCTGGGTCGGCCGGGCGCCCCGGCGGATCGTGATGATCGCCTGCAATCTCGGCTCCGCGGTGCTCCTCGCCAGCGTGCCGGTGGCGGGGTGGCTCGGCGTCCTCACCCTGGCGCAGCTGCTGGCCGTGGCCTTCCTCGGCGGGGTCTGCTCGGTGTTCTTCGACGCCGCCGACCAGGCATACCTGCCCGAGCTGGTGGCCCCGGCGAACCTGATCGAGGGCAATGCCAAGCTCCAGGGCAGCGGTTCGGCGGCCGAGGTCGCGGGTCGCGGGCTGGCCGGTCTGGCCGTCCAACTCGTCGGCGCCGCAGCCGGGTTGCTCATCGACGCGGTGAGCTTCCTGGTCGCGGCCGGCACCCTGCTGCGGATCCGCGCCCGGCCGGAGCAGGAGAGTCGGGCGGAGCGCACGGAACAGGCGGAGCAGGCGGAGCGGGCGGGCCTGCGCCGGCAGGTCCGCGAGGGGCTGTCCTTCCTGCTGCGCGACCCCTACCTGCGCGCCTTCCTCTGCTTCGGCGCGGCCGCGAACTTCGCGCTCATGGGCTACCAGGCGATCCTGGCGCTGTTCCTGGTCCGGGAGGCCGGGATCGCCCCCGGCTGGGTCGGCGCGCTCGCCTCCGCCGCCGCGGTCGGCGGGGTGCTCGGCGCGGCGGCGGCCCGTCCGCTGTGCGGTCGGCTGGGTACGGCCCGCGCGGTGCGGACCGTACTGCTCGGCGCCGTCCCGCTCGGGCTGCTGATGCCGCTGGCCGGGCCGGGGCTCGGCACGGCGCTGTACGTCCTCGGCGCGCTCGGGGTGGTCGCGGCCGTGGTGTTCTGCAACGTCGTGCTCGGCAGCTTCCGGCAGTCCTACACCCCGCCCGGGCTGCTCACCCGGGTGGCGGCCGGTTCGATGTTCGCCGTCCACGCCACCATCCCGCTCGGCGCCCTGGCCGGCGGCGCGCTGGGCGAGGCGATCGGCCTGCGGCCCACCATGTGGGTGATGACCGGCCTGCTCGTGGTGGCCGGTGCGCTGCCGCTGTTCTCGCCGCTGCGCACCCTCCGGGAGCTGCCCGCGGCACCCTCGAAGATCGGGGAGATCATAGGATGAATTCTGTATCTTCACGTCCAATCCCCGACAGCTCGGACAGATCGCACATGCCGCTTCCCAAGGCCGAACTCCACCTGCACATCGAAGGCACCCTCGAACCCGAGCTCGCCTTCGCCCTCGCCGCCCGCAACTCCGTCGAACTGCCGTACGCCGACACGGCGGAACTGCGGAAGGCGTACTCGTTCAGCGACCTCCAGTCCTTCCTCGACCTCTACTACGCGCTGATGGCCGTGCTGCGCACCGAGCAGGACTTCGCCGACCTCGCGGACGCCTACCTGGCCCGGGCCGCCGAACAGGGCGTGCGGCACGCGGAGATCTTCTTCGACCCCCAGGCGCACACCGCGCGCGGGGTGCCGCTCGGCGTGGTCGTGGACGGGCTGACCAGGGCGCTGTCGCGCAGCGAGCAGCGGTACGGCATCAGCACCCAGCTGATCATGTGCTTCCTGCGCGACGAGTCCGCCGACTCCGCCCTGGAGACCTTCGAGGCCGCCCGTCCGTACTTCGACCGGATCGCCGGCATCGGCCTGGACTCGGCCGAGGTCGGCAACCCGCCGGCGAAGTTCCGCGAGGTCTACCGCCGGGCCGCCGAGGCCGGGCTGCGCCGGGTCGCCCACGCGGGTGAGGAGGGCCCGGCCTCGTACATCACCGAGGCGCTGGACGTCCTCGGCGTGGAGCGGATCGACCACGGCCTGCGCTGCCTGGAGGACGGCGAACTCGTCGCCCGACTGGTCCGCGAGCAGATCCCGCTCACCCTCTGCCCGCTCTCCAACGTCCGGCTGCGCTGCATCGACACCCTCGCCGACCACCCGCTGCGGGAGATGCTGGACGCCGGCCTGCTGGTCACCGTCAACTCCGACGACCCGGCCTACTTCGGCGGCTACGTCGAGGACAACTTCCGCGCCGTCCGGCAGGCCCTGGCCCTCGACCAGGAGACCCTGCGCCGACTGGCCGCCAACTCCTTCCGGGCCTCCTTCATCGACGACCGCCGCCGGGCCGAACTCCTCGCCGAGGTCGAGCGGTTCACCTTCGACCCGATCGACGGCTGAGTGGCGATCCGGGCAAACCCCTGATCCGGACGGGCTGGTCTCACTAGCCTGTCCGGGTGACCACTCCGCCGCCGGAGCACCCGGCCCAGTTCGGTCTGCTGGACCTGGCCGTCGACCTCTCCGTCCCGCAGGTGTACTCGGGCACGGACTTCACGGTCTACCTGCACGTCAAGAACCCGTTCTCGGTGCCGGTGTGGCTCGACGCGGTCGAGCTGAGCCTGCCGACCCAGCTGGAGTGGCGGGCGCCGGAGCCTCCCGCGAAACCGCCGGAGGCCGCGGCCCCGGTGGTCCCGGAGGAGGAGCTCGAAGGGTTGAGGGCCACCCTCCTGGACCTCCGGAGCCGGAGGCGACGAGCGGTGCAGCGCCTGTCGCCGCTGCTGCCGCCCGCGGAACGGCTGGCGGTCGAGGACGAGATCGCGGCGCTGGACGAGGCGATCGCGCGCCACCAGGCACGCCTCGACGGTGCCGATGACCAGCTCAACCTCCACGCCTACGGCAACTCGACGGTGTTCCTGCACGGGCGGGCCGGGCAGACCAACGTCCACGCCTACGACCAGACGACCCTGACCATGTACCTGAACCGGCCGGCCGAGCAGGAGCGCGTCCCACTGATCGGCTCACTCCCGCAGGGCGCGGCGCTGGAACCCGGGTCGACCGATGTGTGGACCATCCGCCTGGGCACCGGCCGCAGCCCGTTCTTCGTCCCGGCCAGCTACCGCCTGCAGTTCACCGTCGTCTACGGGCTGACCCCGCGCCAGGACACCGCACCGCCGCCCGGGGCGGAGCGCCGCAGGGTGCTCTCCAACACCACCGCGCTGACCGTCCCGCTCAAGGCCGCCCTCTGGAACGTGATGACCGGCGGGGTCACCGGCGGCCTGGTCGGCAGCGTCGCCCGCTCGCTCCAGGAGGCGCAGAGCCTCGGCGCGCTGGTCGAGCAGCACCTGGGGACGGCGATCGGCTCCCTCGTGCTGGCCGTCATCCTCAGCGGAGCGGCGATCGTGTTCGCCGCGCGGAAGTCGGAGGCGCCGTCCTTCGTCACGGTCGAGGACTTCTGGGGCGGCGTGCTGGTGGGCTTCCTGGTCGGCTACTCGGGCACCGCCGCGTTCGCCCAGCTCACGGGGGTGCCCAAGTAGCCTCGCGGTCCCGGGCGTCAGATCAGGGTGCTCCAGTAGTACCAGAACCGGTTGAGCACCAGCAGTGCGACCACCGCGTACCAGAGCGCCGGGACGACCCAGTGGTAGCGCACGGCCTCCCGCACCACCGTCCGCATCCGCGGCCCGACCGGGATCACCCCCGACCGCAGGTTGTGCAGGGTGGTGTACCAGAACAGCGGGATCATCGCGGCCCAGACCACCATGCAGTACGGGCAGAGCGCGTTGATCCGGTACAGCGCCTGGTACATCAGCCAGGTCACGAAGCCGATCCCGAAGACCGTTCCGGCCTGGAGGCCGAGCCAGAACCAGCGCCGGAACGACGCCCCCGCGAGCAGCCCGGCGCCGATCGCGATCACCACCCCGAAGGCGACCAGGCCGATCAGCGAGTTGGGGAAGCCGAAGGCCTCCGCCTGGTCGCTGCGCATGACCGAGCCGCAGCTGATGATCGGGTTGATGTTGCAGCTGGGGACGTACGACGGGTCCTTGAGCAGCCGGATCTTGTCCAGGGTGAGGACGGCCGAGGCGAACAGGCCGACCGCGCCGCCGAGCAGGAGCAGCCAGGCGAAGGGGCGGCTCGCGCCGTAGGTCCGGGTGGCGGGGGTGGTTGGGGTGGGCGTCGTCACCCGGTCACCTGCTTGACCAGGGCGGTGAACTGCTCGGGCGAGACGGCCTTGCCGTTGGTCAGGACGTCCAGCTTCCTGCCGTCGAGCTTGACGGTCGGGGTGCCGGTGACGTCGCTCTTGTTGAACTCCTCGTTCACCTTGGCCGCCCACGGCGCGTAGGTGCCCTCCTGGACGGCCTTCACGAAGCCGTCGGTCTTGAGGCCGGGCACCTGGCCGGCCAGGTCCAGGAGGTGGTTGACGTCGCCGAAGTCGTCGCTGCGCTCGTCGGGCTGGTTGGCGTACAGCACGTCGTGGAAGGCCTTGAACTTGTCCACGCCCTCGTTCAGCGCGGCGCCGGCCGCCGCCAGCGCGGTGCGTGAGCCCTTGCCGCCGAGGTTCTTGTCCAGGAACGTCGCGAGGTGGTACTCGATCTTGTAGCTGCCGTTGTCGGCGAGCTGCTGGACGGTCTTGCCGGTGGTCGTCTCCAGCTGCTCGCAGAACGGGCAGCGGAAGTCCTCGTAGATCTCCAGGGTGTGCGGTGCGTCGGCCTTGCCGTAGGTGATCACGGTGCCGTCGGTGCCGGTCGCGTTGGCGGGGACGACCAGCGGGCCGTCGGCCCCGGCCGTCGAGGAGGAGCCGGAGGAGCCGCCGACGGCGAAGGCGACGCCGGCCGCGAGGGCGAGCGCGGCGACGGAGGCGCCGCCGACCACCACCCGGCGGCGGATCCGGTCGGCGCGCTGGGCCTGGGCGCGGGCCTCGCGCATGCGCTCGGTGGCGTTGGTCTTTCGGGCGGTCTTACGGGTGTTGCTCATGGGGTGTCGTCCTGTGCTCTCGGGCGTACGGAAGGGCGGCGCGACCGGGCAGATCGGGTCGGCGCGGGGCGAGAGAGGACCGCTGGGCGAAGGGGGGCTCAGGCGCTCAGGTGCTCGGGCGTTGAGGTGCAGAGGTGCTCGGGCGTTGAGGTGCTGAGGTGCTCGGGCGTTGAGGTGCTGAGGTGCTCGGGCGTTGAGGCGCTGAGGTGCTCAGGCGTTGAGGCGCTGAGGTGCAGGGGTGCTCAGACGGTCAGGGCGAACACCGGCGGACCGCGCCGGACGGCCGGGCGCACCACCACGTCCTCGGCCGGGACCAGCACGCGGCTGGCCCGGGGGAAGGGCACCCGGATCACCGGACGGGCCGGGACGGGCGCGGCCAGCAGCCGCAGCCAGCGGGCGGCGGCGGGGAGGTGCCGGTGCAGGAACTCGCCCAGCATCCGGAGGGCCCGGGTGAGGCCGCTCAGCGCGGCGTCCGCGCGGCGCAGCCAGAAGGCCCCGGCCAGGGCGATCACGGTGTGCAGGAGGAGCAGCAGGACGACGCCCGTCTGCTCGGACACGCCGTGGCCGAGCAGGAACCCGCCGAGCGAGCCGCCGCCGCAGAGCAGTGGGCGCAGGCCCTGTCCGGCGTCGGGCGGCAGGGACGGGCAGGAGCGCTGGGCCAGGTCGAACAGGGCGCTGACGCCGAGCTGCAGGGGGAGGAACGCCGCCGCGATCGCCGGGTAGCCGCGTTCGCGGCCGGCCAGGGCGAAGGCCAGGACGAAGACGGCGGCCGAGGCCAGGCCCATCGTCCCGAGCGGCAGCGTACGGCCGGTGACCAGCACCTGGCCGAGCCCGGCGAGCAGCACGACCAGCGCGGCGAAGACCGCCGCGCGGAGCGTCCTGGTGACCGGGCCGATGTCCATGGCATCCGAGTCTGCCACAGGTTGAAACTGGAACGGCCCTGCTGAGCTGGGCTTATGTGGTTCTTACGGGGTGTGGGGGTGGCCGTTGGGGAGGGAGGTGGGGGCGCCGTCGGGGTGGGTGTCGTTGGTGTGCACCCGGGCTTCGAGCAGGTCTCGGAAGTGTTCGAGGTCTCCGCGTACCGTGCGTTCGATCGCTCCGGCCTGGGCGAAGCCGCGGGGGCCGCCGAACTCCTGGTGCACGGCCTCCGGGTCGTACTCCACCCGGATCTGCAGGCGGGTGTGCCGGGGGTCCAGGGGCAGCAGGGCGAAGGCGCCTCTCAGGTGGACGGAGTCCAGGGTCCGCCAGGCCATCACCCGGCCCCGGCCGCGGTCGGTGATCTCGGTGTCCAGGGACCGTTCGGTGTCGCCGACCCGGACTCCTAGGTGGGCGAGGTTGCGGCCGTGGGGGTGGGCGGTGCGGACTCCGTCGAGGAAGCGGGGGTACTCGTGGACGCGGTGCAGCTGCTCCCAGGCGGCGAGGACGGGGGCGGCGATGTCGATCTGTTCCTCAAGGGTGGTCATGGGGGGTCCTCCGGAACCAGCCTGCGCCCTGTTGGGGGGTGGGGCAAAGGGGGCCGCTGCGCGGGGCTGGGGTGTGGGGGTGGGCTTTCGGGAGGGTGGGTGGGTCCGGGGGCGGGTGCGGGGGGGGGGGGGCCGGGGGGGGGGGGGTTTTTGGGGCGCCGCCGCCGTTGGGGGGGGGGTGGGGGGC